>DASUEN010000259.1:0-32331 GCA_036275055.1 Thermoanaerobaculia bacterium | reverse complement strand
AGACCCTCATCCCCTGCCCCTTCTCCCGCCCCCTCCCAACCCCCCTCACCGGGAGAAGGGGTCCCGGCTGAGCCGTTCGACCTTTTCTCGCTCGTCCTTGTTGTCCTTGCCGTCCTTGATGTCCTTTCTTGGCTGTTCTCCCTCTTCTCCCGGAGGCCGGGGGGGGAGGCTGGGAGAAGAGGGCTGGGGTGATGAGGGGCTTGGGCGGGGGCGAGTCGCTCGCGGATCTACGGCTCCTCCCAGTGGAATTCGCCGTCGTCCTCCCCAAGACTCACCTTCCAGGTGACGCGATAGAGAGGGGCGGGAGTGAGTCGCGCTTCCAGCTCCCGCCGCACGTCTTCCGCCGAAGGGAGCAGCTTCGCTTCCTCGGCGCGCCGCGGTTGGCGGAGGAAGGCTTCGAGGTCCAGGGGATGGTCGCTCTCTCCCCGGCGCTCGACGTAGATCAGCACCGGGTCCGGGGAGACCCAGCGCCCCTGGAGGGAGCGGAGGGCATCCCAGAGGCTGAGGCCGGCGACCACCAGCTTGCCGTCCGGCCCTTTTTCGAATCCTTCGACGGCCAGGGGAGGACCCGGCAGGGCCACGGTGAGCCGGGCGGGGAAGGGATCGTAGACGAGGTGGGAGATCTCGTCCGGCGAATGGTCCTCGCCGGTCGGCACCAGCCGCACGTCCCAAACCTTCTCCATGGCGTTGCCAAGGTCTTCGAGGAGCTTCTTCTCGTCGTCCGTGGGCTCACCGAGCCCCTTCCTGTCCTTCTCCGCCAGCAATTCCTTGAACAGGGAGCCGAAGCAGACCCGGGCGCGGTCCGGATGCTCCTCGGTATAAGCGTAGAGCTTGCGGGTCGCCTCCAGGTAGGCCGCCACTTCGCCCGTCCAGCGCGCGAGGAGGTCCTGCATCTGCTGCCGCTGCCGGCGGGTGGCCCGCGCCGAGAGGCCGGGCGCGATCGAGAGCTCGGCCGTCCCCTCCTCCTTCCGCACCTCGTAGAGAACGCGCAGGGAGGAGTCGCCGAAGAAGGGAGCCAGCCCCTCCGGCTTATCCACCAGGGCGGAGCGGGAGAGGGTCTTCAGCTCGCCGCCCCACTTCTCCCAGGAGAATCGCTCGGCGGCCGGGGCCAGGGCGGCGAAGCGGGGTCCCCAGGGGTCCGTCCCTTCCAGGAAGTCCCTCCGGGCGGCGGCGAGCCGCTTTTCGAGCGCCGGGTTGGCGGAGCCCGAAAGGGGCTCGATCGTCACGGAGCTGGTGACCATCACGGAGCCGTCCGGGAAGAACCGCAGCCGCAACGACTCCTGGATGGGCGAATCGAAACAGGACGCCAGGCAAGCGCAGGCGAGGACCGGGAGGAGGAGCAGACGGCGGCGGCCGCGGGACGCCGGGGGGCGCGGGAGCATTCTGGCTTTTCCCGCGCCCGAGGTCTTCAGGCGGGGACTTCAACCTCCTCGGCGTCTTCTACGTAGGCACAGCCTTCGGTGTTGCAGACGTACTGGGTGCCGTTCTTCTTGGTGACCTTCTCCAGGAGGAAGCCGGCGCCGCAGTCCGGGCACTCCTTGAGGATGGGCTTCTTCCAGAGGGAGAACTTGCAGTCCGGATAGCGATTGCACGACCAGAAGGTCTTGCCGCGGTGGGAGCGCTTCTCGACGATCTCCCCCTTGCCGCACTCCGGGCAGGCGACGCCCGTGGGCTTGGGCGGCACGGGCTTGGGGCCGGTCTTGCGGAGGTTCTTGCACTCCGGATAGCCGGTGCAGCCGTAGAAGGTGCCGAAGCGGCTCCGCTTGAGCGCCATGGGCTTGCCGCAGACCTCGCAGGGCGGGACCTCCTCCTCGGCTCCGGCCCCGCCGGGCGCGTCCTGGGCCGCGGGCTCCTCCAGGTTGCGGGTGTACTTGCAGTCCGGGTAGTTGCTGCAGGCGACGAACGGGCCGAAGCGGCCGAAGCGCATGAGCAGCCGCGAGCCGCACTCGGGGCAATTCTCGTCGAGGGGAATGCCCTCTTTCTTGACGTTCGGCATCTGCTCGCCGGCCGTCTCCAGGTCCTTGGTGAACTTTTGGTCGAAGTCCGCCACCGCCCGCTTCCAGGCGAGCTTGCCGTCCTCGATCAGGTCGAGCTGCTCCTCCAGGGCGGCGGTGTACCCCTCGTTGAGGATGTCGTGGAACCCCTTCTGGAGCATGCCGTTGACCAGACGGCCGAGCTGGGTGGGCTTGAAACGTCCCTCCAAGCGCTCGACGTAGTCGCGGTCGGTCAGCACCGAGAGGATGGTGGCGTAGGTCGAGGGACGGCCGATGCCGTTCTCCTCCAAGGCCTTGACCAGCGTCGCCTCGCTGAACTGCGCCGGGGGTTGAGTGAACTTCTGCTCGGAGAGGAGCTTGACGAGCGTCAGCTTCTCGCCTTCGGTGAGCGGCGGCAGGAGGCCCTCGGTGTCCTCCGGCGACTCGGGCGCCTCCTCGTCCGGCGTTTCACGGTAAACGGCCAGGAAGCCGGGGCTCTTGAGCACCTTGCCCGAGGCCCGCAGCACGTAGGGGCCGTTCTCGACGTCGACCTGGGTGACGTCGAAGACGGCCGGCTGCATCTGGGAGGCGATGAAGCGGTCCCAGATCAGCTTGTAGAGCTTCCAGTCCTCTTCCTTGAGGAAGTCGCGCACGGCGTCCGGCGGCAGGTCGAAGCTGGTGGGGCGGATGGCCTCGTGGGCGTCCTGGGCCCCGGCCTTCGAGGCGTAGACGTTCGGCTTCTCGGGGAGCGAGTCCGACCCGTAGGTGGCGGCGATCAGCTCGCGGCCGGCGGTCAGCGCCTCGTCGGCGACGCGGGTCGAATCTGTCCGCATGTAGGTGATGAGGCCCACCGAGCCGCGGTCGCCTACCTCCTTGCCCTCGTAGAGCCCCTGGGCGATCCCCATGGTGCGCTTGACGGAGAAGCCGTAGCGCCGCGCCGCCTCCTGTTGCAGGCGGCTGGTGATGAACGGCGGCGACGGCCGCTGGCGTGACTCCTTCTTCTCCACCTTGGCGACGACGAAGGAGCCCTTCTCCAGGCCGCGGACGATCTTCGCCGCCTCTTCGCCGTCGTGCACCTCGGCCTTCTTGCCCGCGATGCGGTGGAGGCGGGCAGTGAACTGCGGCGGCAGGGCGGCCTTCAGGTCCGCGCCCAGGTTCCAGTACTCCTCGGCCACGAAGGCTTCGATCTCGTCCTGGCGGGCGCAGACCATCTTCAGCGCCACGGACTGGACGCGGCCGGCGGAGAGCCCCTGCTTGACCTTCTCCCAGAGGAGGGGCGAGAGGCGGAAGCCCATCATGCGGTCGAGCACGCGCCGCGCCTGCTGGGCGTCCACCTTCTGCAGGTCGATGGTGCCGGGGTGCTCCAGGGCCTTGAGCACGGCGCCCTTGGTGATCTCGTTGAAGGTCACCCGGTGCACGTCCTTGGCGTCCTTGGCGAGCACCTCGGCGATGTGCCAGGCGATGGCCTCCCCTTCGCGATCGGGATCGGGGGCGAGATAGACCGTCTCCGCCTCCTTGGCCGCCTGGCGCAGCTTCTTCACCACGTCCTTCTTGGCGGCGAGGACCTCGTAGTGGGGCTCGTAGCCGGGGCCGAGTCCCATGTCCTTCTTGACGAGGTCGCGGATGTGCCCGACCGAGGCCTCGACGGCGTACTGCCGCCCGAGGAACTTCTTCAAGGTCTTGGTCTTGGCGGGGCTTTCGACGATCAGCAGGTTCTTGGCCATAGTGGGACTCTCAAACGCCGGGAGGCGCCGACATTATTTCTGGGCTGACGTAAGGCGCTACCCGAAGCAGGGCGGGGACAGTACCACCGGCGCCCCGTCCGCTGCAAGGCTCGGGACCCTCATCACCCCGGCCCTCTTCTCCCGCCCCCTCGCCACCCCCCTCACCGGGAGAAGAGGGAGAACAGCCAAGAAAAGGACAAAAGGGACGGCAGGGACAGCAAGGACGAACAGCAAGACTGCCCCAACCGGGACCCCTTCTCCCGGTGAGGGGGGTTGGGAGGGGGCGGGAGAAGGGGCAGGGGATGAGGGTCTTGGGCGGGGGAGCTCTGAGTAGCGCACCGGTATCCGTGATGCTAGGGTACACAGAGCTACGAAGCCTCACTGGAAAGGCGAAAGGGAACATGAAGACCTACCGGCAGGGGTGGCTCGGAGCGCTGATGGACGAATACGAGCGCGCGGCCGGCGAGCTCACACGCATCCTCGAAGGTATCTCCGACGAGGACTACGCCCTCGTCCGCGACACCGAGACGCGGGACGAGCAGTGCCGGTCGATTCGGACCATCCTGACGCACGTCCTCGGCGCCGGTTATGGCTACGCGGGAATGCTCAGGAAGGCCTGGGGATTGGAGCGCATCGGCTATGCGCGCGAGGCGGTGGCGCGAGCCGATGCGCCCGCGGCCCTGCGGGCGATGCTCGACCACACCGTCGCCACCCTGGAGGGGAAGTGGAGCCTTTCGGAAGACGAGGGGGCCGCTTTGCAGATCCGTTCCGGCTGGGGAGCCGTGTACGACCTGGAGCAGCTTCTCGAGCACGCCATCGTCCACGTGCTCCGGCACCGGCGCCAGATCGAACGGTTCTTGCACCGGTAAGAGGGGATGAAGATCCTCGGATATCTCTGGGCAGGGCCGACGACCCTGCTCGGGTTGCTCGCCGTTCTGCTCACGACGTCGACCCGAGGACGCTTCCTGGTCCGGGAAGGGATCCTGGGCGCGTGGGGCGGCTTCGCGAAATGGTTTCTTTCCCGGGTAGGGGCTCGAGCCATGACGCTGGGACACGTCGTGATCGCCCGCGGCAGTGCGGAGCTGGATTCCACCTGGAATCACGAGCGAGAGCATGTGCGGCAAGTCGAGCTCTGGGGCCCGTTCTTCATTCCAGCTTATCTGCTCGCGAGCGTCTGGGCGGCGCTCCGGGGCGGGCACTACTATCGTGACAATTGGTTCGAGAGAGACGCCGTGCGCGGCGAGAGCCAATTCTGATCGCGATTGGTGCCCGCCGCGCATCGTCTCAAATCGGACTCGGACCGTTCGGGCAGAGCTGCTCCGTGCAATAAATCCGGTCACACTTCTTGAACGCCGTCGTGATCCCCCAATTGATCACCTCGCCGCAACAACCCGTGCCGCGGGCGCCAACGAGAGTGGTGAAGGTCGCGTCGGAGTAGTACCCGCAGACGGACGGGCCTGCAATCAAAGCCTCCGCACGCGGCACGCTCGCGGTGAGGGCCAAGGCGACGACGGCCAGCAGCAGGGTCATGAGGACGATCTTCCGGGCGGTGAACAGCGTCGTTTTTTCGCGCATCGAGATTCCTCCAGTTGTGCAGGATTGCCGGGCCCGCGAGCCGATGCCCGGGCGTAAAGCGCCCCCGCGTCCTATGAGCCAAGGTGCCATGAAGCGGCGGAACCGGGATTCGGAGCGCCCCACCCAAGACCCTCATCCCCTGCCCCTTCTCCCGCTCCCTCGCCTCCCCCCTCACCGGGAGAAGGGGTCCCGGCCGGGGCGTTCTTGCTGTTCGTCCTTGCTGTCCTTGCCGTCCCTTTCGTCCCTTTCTTGGCTGTTCTCCCTCTTCTCCCGGTGAGGGGGGAGGCGAGGGGGCGGGAGAAGAGGGCCGGGGTGATGAGGGTCCTGGCCCGGCTGGACATCCGTCGCCCGAGCCCGTACTCTCTCCGCGCCTGACGGCACGGTGAAGAAGCCATGGAGATCCTCAAGCACCTGATCGACTTCGTCCTCCACCTGGACAAGCACCTGGGCCCCATCATCCAGGAGTACGGAGTCTGGACGTACCTCATCCTCTTCGCCGTCGTCTTCTGCGAGACGGGGCTGGTGGTGACCCCGTTCCTGCCGGGCGACTCGCTGCTGTTCCTGGCCGGGGTCTTCGCCGGCCAGAAGTCGCTCTCGATCGGGGTGCTGCTGGTGACCCTGGCCGTGGCCGCGGTGGTGGGCGACACGGTCAACTACTGGGTGGGACACTTCCTGGGGCACCGCCTGCTCGCCTCGAAGCGCCGGCTCATCCGGCCGGAGCACCTGGCCTACACCCACGAGTTCTTCGAGAAGTACGGCGGCAAGACCATCATCCTCGCCCGCTTCGTCCCCATCGTGCGGACGGTGGCGCCGTTCGTCGCCGGCCTGGGGGAGATGAGCTACGCCCGCTTCATGAGCTATAACGTGATCGGCGGCACGGCCTGGGTGCTCCTCTGCACGCTGGCGGGGTATGCCCTCTACAACAACCAGTACGTGCAGGACCACTTCGTGGTGGTGGAGCTGCTGATCATCTTCCTCTCCCTGCTGCCGATGCTCTGGGAGCTGTGGAAGGCACGCGCTCTCCGCAGGAGCGGCCGGAGGGCGGAATAACCGCTCCGGCCGGGGCGTTCTTCCGTGCGGCCCTGAGGAGTCGTTCCTGGAAGGCTTGGCAAATCCGTCCGGATGTGACACTCTAGGGTGGCTCGCAGTAGCGAGCATCTTTCGCAGTGAACGTGTGTGGAGTGGCTCAACCCTTGAGCCCATGAGCGCGGGCCTCACCGGCAAAGTCCCCGTTCTTCTCTTCTTTCCCGCCGGAGACATCGAGTAGGCGCGAGCGCCTGGCCCACCGGCTGGAGGTCCGCGCGCCCTCGGAAGGACTGCAAAACGCTTGAGCGATTTCTCTGAATTCGGCCTCCATCCCGATCTCCTCCGTGGCGTCGATAGCCAGGGCTTCACCCAGCCGACGCCGATCCAGCAGGACGCCATCCCCCCCGCCATGGCGGGCCGCGACGTGCTCGCCTGCGCCATGACCGGGAGCGGCAAGACCGCCGCCTTCCTCCTCCCCATCCTGAACCGGCTGATCGGCAAGCCTCGCGGCACCACCCGCGCCCTCATCCTCGCCCCCACCCGCGAGCTCGCGGCCCAGATTCTTGAGCACATGGAAGGGCTCGCCCAGTTCACCAAGCTGCGGGGCGCGGCCGTCTTCGGCGGCGTCGCCATCGGGCCGCAGGAGAAGGCCTTCCGCCAGGGCGTCGACGTGCTGGTGGCCACCCCGGGCCGGCTGCTCGACCATTTCCAGTACGACTACGCCGGGCTCGCGGGCCTGGAGGTCCTCGTCCTCGACGAGGCAGACCGCATGCTCGACATGGGCTTCCTGCCCGATATCCGCCGCGTGCTGAAGCACCTGCCCAAGGCGGAGCAGACCTTCTTCTTCTCCGCGACGCTGCCACCGCCCATCGTGACGCTGTCGCGCGAGATGCTGCGCGATCCCGCCAGCCTCAACGTCGAGCGCAAGTCGGAGCCGGCCAAGGGAGTCACCCAGGCCGTCTACCCGGTGCGCGAGGAGCTGAAACCGTTCCTGCTGGCGGAGCTGCTGCGGCGGGGCGAGATCAAGAACGTCCTCGTCTTCACCCGCACCAAGCACCGGGCGAACCGGCTGGCGGACTTCCTGGACCGGCACGGCATCGCCTGCGACCGCATCCACGGCAACCGCAGCCAGGCCCAGCGCACGGACGCGCTTTCCCGCTTCAAGAACGGCACCCTGCAGGTGCTGGTGGCGACGGACATCGCGGCGCGGGGGATCGACGTCGAGGCGCTGTCGCACGTCATCAACTTCGACGTGCCCAACATCCCGGAGGACTACATCCACCGCGTGGGGCGTACCGCCCGGGCGGAGATGGTGGGCGATGCCTTCACCTTCGTCTCCGACCAGGAGATCGGCGAGCTCCATGCCATCGAGCGGGCCGTGGGGCAGCGGCTCCCCCGCTTGACGCTGGCCGGGTTCGACTACCAGTCGAAGCCCGCCGAGCGGTTCGAGATCCCCATCGCTGAGCGCATCGCCGCCATTCGGGCGCGCAAGGCCGAGGAGCGGGCCCGGGCCAAGGCCAAGGCGGAAAAGAAGGCGCAGCGGGAGGCCGAGGAGAAGGCCCGCCTCGAAGGACGCCCCGTGCCACAGGCGCCGCGGGGGGACCGCCAGCCGGCGGCCCGGCCGAGCCAGCATCCGGGGCAGGGCCAACAGGCACGGCAGCACCGGCCGGGAGAAGGGCCGTCGCGGCAGCAGCCGCGGGGACACCGCCCGGGTGAACTGCCTTCGCACCAGCCGCGGCACCAACAGCACCAGGGGAAGAAGGGGCGCCGCCAGGAGCCCTTCCGCCCGGTGGAGGCGCGGCCGCCGGTGGTCGATCCCACCACCAAGCCGCCGGAGGAGCGGGTCGGCCAGATCCTCTCCGCCTTCGCTCCCAGCCGCTTCAACCGGTTCCGCCGGTAACCGCCGCCGAGCTTCACGTCAGCTCCCCTCTCCGACACGTCAGTGACGTGTCAGGGCAGGGGAGCTTTGCTATTTCAGGCGTATTTTCCATGGTACGCCTCTTGCTCTCCACCTCCGCCGACGACGCAACAATCCGCAGGATTCGAAAGGAGAGGGCTATGGCTACTTCGAGCGCTACGATCGCGGTGAACTTTGGTACGAGCCTGTTTCTGACGCTGGTGAGCAATACCCCGGACGGCACGGTGGCCGTGTCCGGCACGGACGTCTCCCTGCTGCCGCAGTCGACCGGCGAAAACGAGTTCGACCTGCTTTTTCAGCCGGGAAGCGGTGTGATCTCGGTGAACGGCATCCTCGTCCGCAGCGTCTCCAGCTCCTCCGTGAGCGTCGCGACTCATGCGGGAGGCGGCACCGCGACCGCGATCTGTACGTACAAGAGTTTTCAGTCGCCGGCGCCGACGGCTACTTTCAACCTGATCTTCATCAAGCAGACGTTCGAGCTGATGAGCGAGGACCCGACGATCGTCTTCAATCCGCCGTCGGGCGTCGGGGGAGTCGAAAGCGTGGAGGCACTGGTGGCGGCTGAGGCGGTCCTGGTCTAAAAGCTCAGCGTTTCTTCCTTCGGTTCCCTTGAACGCTTCGATCATACAAAGGAGATGAAAATGTCCAGCGCAACTCTCACCGTCGATATCGTCAACGGAAACCTGACGATCGCCGCCAGCAACGTGATTCCGGCAAACTCCGTCACCGCCTCCGGAGCTCAGGTGACCCTTACCCCGCAGACCTCCTCCTCCAAGGATACCACCTTCGCGCTCAGCTTCGTTGCGGGATCTGACATTGTTCTGAACAGTATGGTCGTGCCGGTTTCCGGGTTTGCGGCGAACATCCTGCCGGCAGTCAACAATGGCATCGACATGACCTGTTACGTGGTGGAGCCCTATATCCATATGACCTTCTCGATGACGATCAACTACACTGCGCAGGGGATAATCTTCGCCCACGACCCGACGATCGTCTTCAATCCGCCGGCGGGCACCGGGGGAGTCGAGATCGCGAACGTTCAGACCGCCGGAGCGCCTTTGCTCGCGGAAGCGGTCATGGCCTGAAACTCCGGCCGCTGGCGCAGGGAGTCGAACCAGGGGAAGGAGTACCAGCGGGCGCCATACCCGGCCTTGAAGGCGCGCTCGGCGTTGAACAGAGCCGAGTCGTCCTCGCCGAGGAGGGCATAGACGAGCGAGGCTTCATAGGCGGTCGAGCCGTTGTCCGGAGCCAGACGGAGGGCCTCCTGGACCGCCGCGACCGCCTGCCTCCCCTGCCCCAGGTGAGCCAGGGCCTGCGCCTTGACGGTGAGGAACTGGGGGTCGGTCTTCGAGAGGTCGGAGCCGGTGAGCTCGAGGACCCTGCGGTATTGCTCTTCCGCCTCCGGACGCCGGTCCATCAGCAGGTAGGCATCGCCCAGGTTCAGGACGTAGAGGGGATTTCCAGGCTCGCGGGCGAGGATCGTCTTGGCCGTATCGGCGGCTTCCGCATAGCGCCGCGCGAAGAGATAGGCGACGCTCAAGTTGGACAGCTCCGTGGTTCCCGAAGAGTGGCTGACGAGCTGGCGGTACAGCTCGATGGCGCGGTTGGCATCGCCGCTCAGAAGCTCGATCGTGGCCAGCATCGACATGCCGTCGAAGTCGCCTGGCGAGCGCTGGAGCAGCAGGTTGAGGGTGCTTTTCGCTTCCGCGACGTGGCCCAGCTTGAGCTCCAGTTGCGCCAGGTTGTGGAGCCGCTTGCTCGAAGGCTGGAGGCGCGCGGCGGTGCGGAGCTGCGCCAGGGCCTCCCGGGATTTTCCCTGGGCATCCAGGATGCGTGAGCTGCGCTCCAGCAGGCCGACGTCGCCGGGGATCAGGGGGCGCAGCTCCTCCAGGGTCTTCTGCGCCAGCGCCACGTCCTTGCCGGCGAGGGCGAGGTCGATCCGCGCGAACAGCGGTTGCGGATCGTCGGGGGCGAGATCGTGCGCCTGTTCGATCAGGCGGAGCCCGCGCTGGAGGTCCTCGGGGTTGCGGGAAGTCCAAAAGCGGTGGCGGGCGACGTCGGCCGCGAGGAGATAGGCGTCGAGGAAGCGGGGGGAGCGGGCGCGGATGGCGGCGAGCTCTTCTTCCAGCGCGGGCAGGGGCTCCTGCCGGGAGTCGAAGCGGCGCCGGATCTGGAGCAGCTCGCGCAGGTCCTTGTCGGTGACCTCCAGCTCTTCCGCCCCCTTGCGCACGGAGTGGCCGGGGTAGCCCAGGCGAAGCTGCTGACTGGCGGCGTTGGCGAGGACGGAGAGGTTGTCCGTAGGCACCTCGAAGCTCCTGCCGGCCCAGAGGATGCTGCCGTCCTTGCCGGAGAGCCGGCTGAGGACGATCCGGCAGAGCTCGTCCCGGCACGAAAGCTTGGCGCTCACCAGCTCGTCCACCGAAACGGCCCGGGCGATCGCCGTGGCTGGACCGGCGACCTTGTCGACCTCGTCGAAGGAGCGCGGCGAGAGGTCCTCCAGGCCGAGGGCGCCTTGGAGGAGCGCAAGGCGGACGGCGGAGGCGAGCAGCTCGGACTCTTCCGGGCTCTGGGCAAGCCCCTCGACCTCGGGCCGCAGGACCGCGACGTAGAGCGGATGACGGGCCGGCCGCAGGGAGATCCACGCCAACGCCCCTACTGCCAGGAGGAGCAACGCCCCCGCCACCCAGGTGAGCGGGCCGAATCGCCGTCCCGAAACGGTGAGAGCTGAATCCTGCGCCTGCGGCGGCGGGCCGGCAGTTGAAGAGCGCGGCGCCGTCCACGAGAGGGGCTCCATGACTGTCCGGGTGCCGGTTTCTTCGTGGGTGTGGACCGTCCCTCCGGCGAGCGTCTGAGCCACCTCGCGCGCGCTCCGCGGCCGGGCCAGGGGGTCCTTCTCCAGCAGTTGATCCACCAGGTCGGACAGCTCGCGGGAGACCTCGGGCCGCACCGTCTCGAGGGGCGCCTGCCGGTCGTGAACGATGCGGTTGAGCATCGCCAGCTCGTTGTCCGCCTCGAAAGGGGACTGGCCGGCGAGCGCTTCATAGAGAAGGACGCCGAGCGAGAACAGGTCGGAGCGGAAGTCCACCATCTCTCCCCGCGCCTGTTCGGGGGACATGGTGCGGTAGGTGCCGAGGACGTGGCCATCCGCCGTGAGCGCACCCTCGTCCGTCCCGGCCAGGACCCGCTTGGCGATGCCGAAGTCGGCGATCTTGCCCCGCCCTTCAGGGGTGACGAGGACGTTCTCGCTCTTCAGGTCGCGGTGGACGATCCCCTGGCGATGAGCCTCGGCCAGCCCTTCCGCCACGTCGCGGGCGAGGACGACGACCTCCTCGACGGGAAGCGCTCCTTCGTCGAGGAGGCGCCGGAGGTTCGTCCCTTCGACGTGCTCCATGACGATGTAGCTCGCCTCCCCCTCGCTCAGGACGTCGTAGATCTGGACGATCGCCGGGTGATTGAGCTTCGCCGCCACCCGGGCCTCGCGGCGGAAGCGCTCGCGGCGCTCGGGAGTGGCGCCGGCGCCGATGCGGATCCGCTTGATGGCGACGTGGCGGTCGAGCCGGGCGTCATAGGCCAGGAACACCTCGCCCATGCCGCCCGCGCCGAGCTGCCTCAGCACCTGATAGGGACCGATCATCCCGGGGAGGTCGGACACGCGGCCCTCCTCTACACCAGCTTCATTTCCCGCAGCCGGCGGGCCAGGGCCTTGCGCGACACCTCGAGGCGGTCGACCATGGTGTCGAGGTCGCCGCCGCACTCCTCCCAGCAGCGGGTGATCTCGTCGGTGCTCAGGTCTCCGGCTTTGCGTACGGCGGGCGAGCCTTCGATCAGCGCGTAGAGCGACGGACGCGAGATGTGAAGGAAGGCGGCCGTGGCCTGGAGGTCCCAGCGATGGTTCCGCAGGGCGGCGGTCAGCTCCTCCTCGGAGATCTCGGCCGGCTTGCGGCGGTCTGCCTGGAGAGGCTCGGCAGGCGTGGGCATGGGCGCCGGCATGGGAGTGAGCGTCTGCGAGGGGCGCGAGCCGCGGGAATCGTCCGGACCGTCCTGCTGGAGCAGCCGGTCGACGACAGGACCCGCTTCCAGGCGCGCCAGGCCGCGGCTGCCGATGACGATCTGCCGCACCAGGTTGCGAAGCTGCCGCACGTTGCCCGGCCAGGAGTAGCGGGCCAGGCGCGAGACGAGGTGAGGAGGGAGCCAGGTCTCCGCGGCGAGGCGCTGCAGCTCGCCCGTCGCCGCCAGCTCCTGGCGCAGGAAGTGGACGAGGAGGCGGCCGAGATCCTCCCGCCGTTCGCGCAACGGGGGGAGCCAGATCTCGTAGCCGGAGAGGCGGTGGAGGAGAGGCGCCCGGAACTCGCCCGTCTCGACCCGCGCCTCCAGATCCGAGTCGGTAGAGGCCAGGACGCGCGCGTCGACCTTCACCGGCGCCTGGCTCCCCACGGGATGGATCTCCCGCGTCTCCAAGGCCCGCAGGAGCATGACCTGGATCTCCGGCGGCGCCTCCCCCACCTCGTCCAGGAGGAGGGTGCCGCCCTGCGCCCGCCGGAAGTAGCCTTCCTGGTTCTGGACGGAGCCGGTGAAGGCGCCCTTGACGGCACCAAAAAGCTCCGCGGCCACCAGAGAGGTCTGGATCGCCCCCAGGTTGATGGCAATGAAAGGGCCGGCGCGGCGCGGGCTCGCGTCATGAATGGCCCGCGCCACCAGCTCCTTGCCCGTGCCGGTCTCGCCGCGCAGCATCACCGGCACGTCGAGGTCCGCGACGCGGCGCACGTCCGCCCGCACCCGGGCGAGCCGCTCGCTCTCGCCGACCAGGCCCAGGCGGCCGGCGGCCTCGGCGAGCGGGCTCTGGGAGAGCCAGTGGAGCAGCAGCACCACGCGGCCGGCGAGCTCGATGACCACGCCCCGCTCGAGATCCTCCGCCGGCAGCTCGCGCGACTGGAGCACGGGCGCGCCGTCGGCGTCCACCCGCGTCCGGCTCTCGCCCAGGGAGAGGACGACCCCCTTCCCAGGCCCCGGCAGGATCTGGATGGGGCGGCGGCTGATGTAGCGATCGGCGAGGGGCCCCCCGGGCAGCCGGTCAGGAGAGATGAAATCGGGATAGTTGCGGGAGACGTTGGCCTCCCGGCCGAGGAGGATCTCGCTCAGGGCCGTCCATTCGCCGACCCGCCGGACGTCGGGATGGAACAGGAGGGTCAGGGCGAGGACCGACCCGGAGGGTCTCCCCTCCCGGTGCCACAAGTCGAAAGTTCCCGACAATCCCGCGGTGGAAGCGTCAGTCCGGGTCTGTTCCATTTGCTCGGATTGTAACCGCGGAACCGCTGAACTAGAGCATTCGCGGCCCTCGCCGCTGTGCGCTAGACTGCCCGGCACCTCCCATGAGCCCCGATCCCGCAGACACCACCCGCACCGATCGAGCCGGCGGCGCCGGCCGGCGTCTCGGCCGCTTCGAGACCGTGCGCCTCCTCGGCCGCGGCGGCATGGGATCGGTCTACCTGGCCGAGGACCGCGTCATCGGCCGGCAGGTGGCGATCAAGGAGATCCGCATCGAGCAGGGGGTGAGCGAAGCGGCCCTGGCGGAGGCCCGGGTGCGCTTCGAGGTGGAGCTGCGGGCCGCCGGCCGGCTCTCGCACCCCCACATCGCCACCGTCTACGACGCCTTCGAGACGGGTGACTCGTACTGCATCGCCCTGGAGTACGTGCCGGGGATCAGCCTGGACGAACGGCTGCGGGACGGGCCGCCGCTAAGGTTGGAGGAGATCGCGAAGATCGCGGGGGAGATCGCCTCCGGGCTCGACTACGCCCACCGGCGGGGGATCGTGCACCGCGACGTCAAGCCGGGCAACGTCCTCCTGTCGGAAGAAGGGGGAGTGAAGATCACCGACTTCGGCATCGCCAAGCTCGCCTCGCTCGACGTGACTCAGACGGGGGTGGCCCTCGGCACCCCCGCCTACATGTCCCCTGAGCAGATCCAGGGCAAGCCGCTCGACGGCCGCTCGGACCAGTTCTCCCTGGGCGTCCTCCTCTACCGGATGCTCACCGGCAAGCTCCCTTTCGACGGCGCCAACGCTCACACGATGCTCTACCAGGTGCTGCAAGCCGAGCCCGAGCGGCCGGGAGCGGTCAATCCCGCCCTTCCTCCTGCCCTGGACCGCGTGCTGGCGAAGGCGCTGGCCAAGGAGCCCGGCGGAGCGTTATGCCACCTGCGGCGAGCTGGCCCAGGAACTGAACGGAGCGCTGGCGCCGTCCTCGCCGGCGGCGCCCGCCGCGACGATTGCCGCGCCCTTCGAGAGCTCGCCGCGGCCGGCCCGGAGCGTCCTCCCCTGGGCGCTCGGGTGTCTCGGAGTCATCGTGGTCCTGATCCTGGTTGCATTTTTTCACTTCACCTTCATCCAGGATTGGGAGCCTCATTCTCCGCCACCGCAAACCACTCCCGCTCCTCAAGAGACTCCCCCTTCCCCACCGGCCCCGGCGGCGACACCCCAGCCCGCGGCTCAGCAGCCGACTCCATCCCCGGAGGAGAGTGGAACACCCAAGCCGCAGACGGCCAACCCCGAAGCGGTCGCAGTGGAGATCACCAGCGAGCCGGGGAGTTGCCACGTCACCATCGACGGCCGTAACGCCGGCTTCACTCCGCTGACCGAGAGCCTCCAGCCCGGGAGGCACGAATTCACCTGCGAGTGGCCGGGAGGCCAGGGACGGCGGACGTTCAGAGAGACCGTCTCACCGGAACGGCGGAGGCTGCACCTTCAGCTTTGAGCGTCCCCGAGATACCGCTCCTTTTTCGCGACGACCTCCTCGTGGTGGTCGACAAGCCCGCGGGCCTGGCCGTGCACCGGGGAATGTCGCGCGAGAGGATCGTCGTCCTGCAGCTCGTCCGCGATCTCCTGGGACGGCACGTCTACCCTGTCCACCGGCTGGACCGGGCGACGAGCGGGGCCTTGCTCTTGGCGCTTGATTCCGCCACGGCAAGGCGGCTTCAGGAGCAGTGGGAGTCCGGCAAGGTCGAAAAGACCTACCTGGCGCTGGTACGGGGAATCCCACCGGAGGCCGGAGTGATCGATTCTCCCGTTCCGCGCTCACCCGGCGGGCCGCGGGTGCCGGCCGTCACGGAGTTTCGGCGCCTGGCGACTTTCGAGCGCTACGCCTTGATGGAGGCCCGTCCCTTGACCGGCCGTCTGCACCAGATCCGCCGCCACTTCAAGCACATAAGCCATCCCTTGATCGGCGACGTCCGCTACGGCAAGGGGGAGCACAACCGTCTCTTCCGCGAGCGCTTCGGGTTTCATCGGCTGGCGCTACATGCTCTATCTTTGAGCTTCGATCATCCCGGGACGGGCGAGCGGCTACGGACCGTGGCCCCGGTGCCGGAGGATCTGGCGGGGGGGCTGCGGGCGATGGGGATGATCCCGGCCGCGACGACGGACGACGCCCGGGCATAAATACCCGGACTAGGAACAGCGCCCCCTGAAGGGGACTTGAAGCCGGATTCATCCGGCGTCGTTCTTAGCCCGGGTATTTATGCCCGGGCGGGTCGGCGCCTCGAGAAGAGGCTCGGGGTTGGGGTCATGCTACCCTTCCTCCCCCATGACGCCGCCCACCTCTCCCGCCGCCCCTTCGACTCCCCAGGCCTTCCGGTCCGTGCCGCGGACGGGTGTGGTCTACGTCACCCAAGAGGCCATGGCCCGAGGCTACACGACGGGCGCCCCCGACTGGTCCAACCTCGGGCAGGGGCAGCCGGAGACGGGACCGCTCCCCGGGGCGCCGCCGCGGGTGACGGGAATCGAGATCGATCCCGCGGACCATTACTACGCGCCCGTGGCCGGAGTCTGGGAGCTGCGGGAGGCCGTGGCGTCGCTCTACAACCGGCTCTACCGCAAGGGCATGCCCTCCCAGTACACGGCGGAGAACGTGGCCATCTCGGGCGGCGGCCGGGCGGCCCTCACCCGGGTGGTCGCCTCCCTGGACCGCGTGAACCTCGGCCACTTCCTGCCGGACTACACCGCCTACGAGGAGCTGCTGGACATCTTCCGCCTCGTCTCCCCCACCCCCATCCTGCTGCGCCGCGAGCAGGGCTACAGCTTCGGCGTCGAGGACCTGCGGCGCGAGGTGCTGGGCCGGGGGCTGGCGGTGATCCTCTTCTCCAACCCGTGCAACCCCATGGGCAAGGTGATCTCGGGCGGCGAGCTGGCGGACTGGGTCGCCGTGGGGCGGGACCTCGACTGCACGCTGCTGATCGACGAGTTCTATTCCCACTACGTATGGAGCTTCGGCGAAGGTGAGCCCGGCCCCATGGTGAGCGCCGCGCGCTACCTCGAGGACGTGGACCACGATCCGGTGGTGATCGTGGACGGTCTCACCAAGAACTGGCGCTATCCTGGCTGGCGGGTCACCTGGACGCTCGGGCCGCGGCAAGTCATCGAAACCATCGAGAGCGCCGGCTCCTTCCTCGACGGCGGCGGCTCGCGCCCCCAGCAACGGGCGGCGGTCGAGCTGATGGAGCCGGAGAGGGTGCTCGCCGAGGCGCGGGCGATCCGCGAGACGTTCCTCCCCAAGCGGGAGATCATGCTGCGCCGGGCGCACGAGTTGGGGATGCGGATCTCCCCCGAGCCGGCTGGCACCTTCTACGCCTTCGCCTCCGTGCGCGACCTCCCCGAGCCGCTCTCGGACGGCATGGCCTTCTTCCGCGCCGCCCTGGATCACAAGGTGATCTGCGTCCCCGGCCTCTTCTTCGACGTCAACCCCGGCCGCCGCCGCTCCCAGCGGCTCTCCCGCTTCCACCAGCACGTCCGTCTCTCGTTTGGCCCCGGCATGGAGGAGGTCCGGCGGGGGCTCGACAGCCTGGAAGAGATGATTCGGGAGGCTCGGGGGTAGGGGGCCAGCGATTCCCAGGGCGCGCGGAGTCACCGGAGTATGCCGTCTCGCTCCAGTCGTGAGAGAATTAGCATGGAGGAACGCCATGTATGTTCTGAAAGCCGAGATCGTCAACGTCAAGTCGATCGGGTACCTGACATGGAGCGTACCGCTCGAGCAGGCCGCAGGCTGGCACGTTGTGCTCGGCGATAACGGCTCTGGGAAGAGCTCTGTCTTGCGGGCAATCGGCTTGGCGCTGGTCGGGCACGAAAATGCTCTGGCCCTGCGGCTACCGCTTGAAAATTGGGTTCGTAAAGGTGCCAAAGAGGCGAAGGCGGACCTGAGCCTCTATCGCCACGAGGATCTGGATGGATCAGGTGCCTTGAAGGCCGTGGGACGGCAAGAGCCCCCTCACGTTGACTTCAACATCATCAACACGGGAAACGAGCAAGATGTGTCTCAGTGGCGATTAGGCAGCAACTCGTTGGATCGCCTGGCAAAAGGCTGGTTCTCGGCGGCCTACGGGCCCTTCCGTCGCTTCTCGGGCTCAGACGAGCAGTATGACAAGATCTCTTCCCGATATCCGCGGCTGGCTCGCCACCTCTCCCTTTTCGATGAACGGTTTGCCCTTACGGAGACCCTGGAATGGCTGAGGCAGCTTCGTTTCGAGCAGCTTGAAGAAGGCGAACAGCCTGGCCATCTCCTCGACAAGGTCAAAGCGTTTGTCAACGAGCCGGACTTCTTGCCTTTTGGCGCCCAATTGCAGGAGATCTCGTCCAAGCAGGTCATCTTTGTCGATGGAAATGGCTGCGAAGTTCCAGTCGAAGAGTTAAGCGATGGGTACAGATCTATTTTGAGTATGACCTTCGAGCTGATCCGGCAGCTTGCGCGCGAGTACGGACCAGAAACTCTCTTCGATCAGAAAGATCCCTCCAGGATCGTGGCCCCTGGCGTAGTGTTGGTCGACGAGATCGATGCTCACCTGCACCCGACTTGGCAGCGCCGGGTGGGGCCTTGGTTCCGCAAGCACTTCCCCAACATGCAGTTCATCGTGACGACGCACAGCCCTTTGGTATGCCAAGCCGCAGAAACGGGGACCGTCTTTCGCTTGGCTCAGCCGGGCAGTGGCGAGGAACCCGGAATGGTTACCGGGAATGAACTCAACCGTCTCTTGTACGGCAATATCCTGGATGCCTACGGGACAGGGCTTTTTGGAGACGGAGTAACACGTTCGCCGGAGTCCGAAAAACTCCTGGATCGATTGGCCCACCTGAACCTCAAAGAAATCAATGAGGGCCTCTCCAGAGGCGAAGTACAAGAGCAGGATAAATTGCGCGCAACCCTGCCGACCGCGGCGTACGCTTTCAAGTAAAATTATGTTGCCAATCTCTGACAAACAATTGCCTCCGGCCACGCAATTGAAGCTTGCTGAATACCAGCGAGAGATCGATTCGCTTGCCAATTTTGCGGATCGCGTGGCGGCAGCGAAGATTCGTTTTTCGAGCCGGAACAGAAGCGACAATGAAGTCTTCCGAGTAGTTCGCCAGACTCTGCAGGATATGTGTAGCGGCGTCTGTCGCTGCATGTACTGCGAAGACTCCTTAGCTGATCAAGTCGAACACTTCAAGCCAAAGGATTTCTATCCTGACCTGGTCTTCGTCTGGCTTAATTATCTCTACTCTTGTGGGACTTGTAACCGGCGAAAAGCCAACTGGTTCCCTATTTTCGCCAGTTCAACGGAAGGAGTATTGCATCTCAGGCGTCTCCATAGAGTTTTGCCTGAGCCGCCGGAACCGGGGCGAGCCGTCTTGATCAATCCAAGACAGGAAAATCCCTTGGATTTCTTGCAAATGGACATTCAGGAGACTTTCCGCTTTCAGCCCCTCGACCCGGATTCAGGGTCAACTCGTCATCAGAGGGCCAGTGAAACCATCGAGATTCTGGGTCTCAATAGCCGCTCGGTACTTACACAGGTGCGCGGCGCTGCCTTTCGTGCTTATCTTGCTCTTCTCTGTTTATACCTTGAACGACGCGACGCGGGGAGCTCTCCGGAGGATCTCAGGCTGGTGACTCAGGCTCTCCAACGCCTCCATCACGCCACCGTATGGGCGGAAATGAAGCGCCAACGCCACCAGATTCCGCAACTCTGGAAGCTTTTCGAGAAAGCTCCGGAAGCTTTGGAGTGGTGAGCACGCCCGATTTCGGGAGACCGGGCGGCGAAGGTCATCGCACTTCCTCGTACCGCCGGATGCTCTCCAGGTTCCGCAGCACCCTTGAATCGCCCGGCCGCAGCTCCAGGCAGCGCTCGAGGAACACGCGAGCCCGGGGGTAGTCGCGCTGGAAGAAGGCCGCCATAGCGGTATGGAGCATGGAGTCGAATCGTTGCTGCGGGTCGTCCGCCGTCCCGAGGACCAGGCGGGGCGGTTCCGGGACCGCGCCACTCATCGCCTGAATGAGGGCCGTGAGCGACCGGGTCTTCATCTTGACAGGGACTCCCTGCATAACGCACTCCCTCCCTCGGATCACGACTCGAATCTCGACGGCTGAGCGAGAGTAGGGCGCCGAGGTTACGGGCCGCATTACGACTGCGGGACACTCGCGTCCACTTCCGTGGACCCTCCGGCCGGCGGACCGCCGTTTTCCCGTTCATCAATCAAGGGATTGAATGACGGCCGTACACGATTTTGGATTTACCGTGTTCGCAACACTCTCACCAAAAGTCGCGAAAGCCCGTTTGGAAAGGATTTGACGATCCGCTACGGCAGTTGGCATCCCCTTTGCGCTATTCAGGTGCAGAGCCAAACGGCGCCGTCTTCCCGGGAGGACGGTCCCAACTTGCGGGAGGTCTGGGAAATGCGATCGTTGAGCGTTCGAATGGCAGCGCTTTGTTTGTTCATGGTAACTATCGGGAGCGGCCTGGCCGGGGCGGAGACCGGCGCGGACCGCCGTCAGGGATTGTTTTTGAGCGGCAAGAACGGCGCCGTGCCCGCGCCGGTCCTCGGCTCCACGGTCGAGGTGAAGGTGACGGGAATCATCGCCCGCGCCAAGGTCACGCAGATCTTCAAGAACGTTTCGAGCGAATGGGTGGAAGGAATCTACATATTTCCATTGCCGGAAGAAGCAGCGGTCGACACCCTGCGGATGAAGGTCGGAAGCCGTACGATCCGCGGCGTCATCCAGGAGAAAGCCGAAGCGCGGCAGACCTACGAAGCCGCGAAGCAGCAAGGCGCCAAGGCGAGCCTCGTCGAGCAGCAGCGCCCCGACGTGTTCACCACCTCGGTGGCCAACGTCGGCCCGGGAGAAACGGTCGAGGTTTCGATCGAGCTGCAACAGGTGGTGAAGTGGGGACAGGGGCGCTTCAGCTTCCGCTTCCCCATGGTGGTTGCGCCCAGGCCCGGGGCCAAGGCGGCCGGCCTCGTGCTGCCGCCGGTCTTGCCGGCGGGCTCGGCACCGATCAATCCCTTCGCGTTCCACGCCGATCTCTACCCCGGTTTTCCGCTCGCCAGCATCGAGAGCCCGAGCCATGCGATCACGGTGGAGAAGGGAAAAAACTTCCAGTACGCCGTCGACTTGAAGCAGGGCGTGGCCCCGGCCGATGCGGACCTGGTCGTCGAGTGGACGCCGGCCGTGGGCCGGGAGCCGCGGGGCGTCTACTACTCCGAGGAGGTGAACGGCGAGCGCTATTCGCTCCTCATGGTGATGCCTCCCGACACGCCGGACGCCGTGGCCTCGCGCCTGCCCCGCGAGTCCATCTTCGTCATCGACGACTCGGGCTCGATGTCGGGCGCCAAGCTGGAGCAGGCGCGGGAGGCTCTGCTCTTCGGTCTCGGGAAGCTCCACCCCACGGACTGGTTCAACGTGATCCGCTTCAGCACCACCGCCGACTCGGTTTTCCCGGCGAGCGTCCAGGCGACCCGCTCCGCCGTGGACAAGGCCCGCCGCTGGGTCGCCGGCCTGCAAATCGAGGGCGGCACCCAGATGCTGCCGGCGCTGCAGATCGCTTTTCGGAATCCGCCCCCTGTGGGTCTCGTTCCCCAGGTGATCTTCGCCACCGACGGCGTGCTGGAGGACGAGCCCCAGGTCGTTCAATTCCTCGGCGCGCACCTCGGCAGCCGGCGGCTCTTCCCGGTGGCGATCGGCTCGGACCCCAACGCTCATCTCCTGGGCAGTCTCGCGGCCCTCGGCGGCGGATCGTTCACCGCCATCGACGACGTCGGGAAAGTCGCCACGGTCATGGGCTCCTTGTTCTCGAAGCTCGAAGCGCCCATGTTGCAGGAAATTCACGTCGATTGGAGCGATGGCGCGGCCGAGGCGTGGCCGGCGCGCATCCCCGATCTTTACCTGGGCGAGCCGCTGATCGTGACCGCCCGCAGCGCCGCCGATGCCGGACCGGTGAGCGTCTCCGGCCTGCGGGGGGGCAGCTCCTGGGAGGACTCGTTCCCCGCGGCGGCGGATTTCCCCGGCGCCGGCATCGACAAGCTCTGGGCGCGCCAGAAGATCCGGGCGCTCACCGGCAGCCTGCGGGAAGGGGCCAACGCCGCCGAGGTACGGCGCGCCATCGCCGAGCTGGGCCTCCGCCATCACCTGGTGACGGACGCCACCAGCCTGGTGGCGGTGGACGACAGGCCCACGGCCCCCGCGAACGTCGAGCCGGTCACCCGGGTGATCCCCGTCAACCCGCCCCGCCCGTCCCAGGGAACGGCCGTGGCGTCGTCCGGCGAAATGGTCGAGGACTGCATCACCGTGGAATCCGAGTCGCCGCTGCTCGACGAGCGCCGCATCTATACGGGCTCCACCGTCAGCCAGGCCGAGCTTACGAGGATCCCCACGGCCCGCGACCCCTGGGCGATCCTCCAATCCACTCCCGGTGTGCTGACCGACCGCATCAACGTCGGCGGCAACGAGAGCGGCCAGCAGTCGCGGTACGTGGGGCCCGGCTCCGGTGGCGGCCAGGCGGTGTGGTCGGTGGACGGTGTCGTCGTCACCGACATGACGGCCCTCGGCTCCTCGCCCGGCTACTACGACTTCGACTCCTTCGAGGAAATGAACGTGACGACCGGCGGCAGCGACGCCACGGTGGCCACCGGCGGCGTCGCGGTCAACCTGGTCACCAAGCGCGGCACCAACGAATGGCGTGGCTCCAGCCGCTACTTGACGTCCAACGACAGCCTGCAAGCCCCCACAGAAGGGAACCGCATCGACAAGACCGCCGAGCAGGGCGCCGAGATCGGCGGCCCCATCGTCAAGGACCACGCCTGGGCCTGGGGCTCCTACGCCCGTTCGCAAGTCGATCTGCGCACGACCGGCGGCTTCCGGGACGACACGACTCTCGACGACTGGAACGTCAAGCTCATCGCTCAGTTTTCCGAGGCCAACGCGGCCACCGTTTTCGCCTGGCAGAGCGACAAGGTCAAGCAGGGAAGAAACGCCGGCCCGCTACGCCCGCAGGAGACGACTTGGGATCAATCCAGGCTCGGCCCCAGTCCGACGGCCTGGAAAGCGGAGGACACGGAGATCTTCACCAGCAACTTCTATCTCACCGGCATGGTCTCGCAGGTCAACGGCGGCTTCCAGCTCACTCCCGAGGGGGGTGACCGGAGACCCTTCCGCGACGCCAACCTGGTATGGCACGGCAGCTTCCTCAGCCAGCAGGTCGAGCGTCCGCAGCAGCAGGAGAAGCTCGACGGCTCGACGTTCTTCAACACCGGTGCCGTCTCCCACGAGCTCAAGTACGGAGCCGGCTACCGCACGGTCGAGTCGTCCACCCTGATCGATTGGCCGGGGGGCGGCTTCGAGCTGGACCTCGACGGGCCGCACCTGCTGGCGCTCTCCCGCGATGCCGCGCCCAAGGTCAAGACGGACTATGGGAGCCTTTACATTCAAGACACGCTCAACCGGGATCGCCTCACGGCCAACCTCGGCCTGCGCTGGGATCGTCAAGGGGGGCGCAACGAAGCCTCCTCCGTGGCCGCCAATCCACTCTTCCCGGGCCTCCTTCCCGCGGTCCGCTACGGCGGGCAGGGGGCGGGATTCACCTGGAGCGGCGTGACGCCCCGTCTCGGCTTGACCTATGCCCTGGGCGCAGAACGCAAAACGCTGCTGCGGGCGAGCTACTCGCGTTTCGCCGATCAGCTCGGCGCCGGCCAGGCCGGCTGGCTCAATCCCCTCGGAGGGCTCGGGTATCGCTACTTCCTCGGTTCCCAAGGTGAGCCCGGAGCCGCGATCGCTCACCCAAGCGGCAACGTCAATCCCTTGACTTTCGGATTCCTGCAATCGAACGCCGTCGACGCCAACCTCAGCGCTCCGCTCACCGACGAGGTGCTCCTCGGCGTCGAGCACGCCCTGCTCCCCGAATTCGTCGTAGGTTTCAACCTCTCCTACCGCAAGATCCACAACCTGCTCGAAGCCGAGCGGCTGGTTTTCGACGCCTCCGATCCTTTCGCTCCCGAGCTGCTGGGAAGCGCCGGGCGCGTTCACCAGCGCAGCGATTACGTGGAGCGGACCGCGACGGCGACGGGTCCCGGCGGTCATGTCTACACGGTGCATTACTGGGAGCTGCGCCCAGGAGTCACCACCCGCAACGGTTTCTATCTCACCAACGGCGAGCGCGAGCAGGAGTACAAGGGCGCCTCGTTTACCTTCGACAAGCGGCTGGCCAACCGCTGGATGATGCGCGGCAACGTCTCGCTCAGCGACTGGACGTGGCGGATTCCCGGCGGCGAGAACCAGGACCCGACCGATACCGTCGCCGGCGGCATCGTGAACGGCACGGACGTGCTCCAGGGCTCCGGCACAGTCTCGGGGCCGAAAGGAAACGTTTTCATCAACGCCCGGTGGTCGTACAGCATGAATGCTATCTATCAGATTATGCCGGACCGTTCCTGGGGTTTCAACGTCGCCGCCAATCTGACGGGCCGGGAGGGTTATCCGGTCCGCTACGCCGAGCGGATCAACCGCACGACGATCGCCGACAATGGGGGCTTAGGTACCGACGTTCCCATCCTGACGGATCCGAACGCCTTGCGCTATCCCGACGTCCACGTCGTCGACCTGCGAGTGGAGAAGGAGCTCCTCTTCCAGGATTTCGGCCTGACGCTGGGCGTCGACCTCTTCAACGCGCTCAACGCGTCCTACGTTCTGCAACGCCAGGGTGTTCTGGCCCAGAACGGCGTGCCCCTCAACAGCTCCGGCTCCGTACTCGAGACTTTGAGCCCACGGGTCTTCCGTCTCGGCGCGCGATTGACCTTCCGATAGGAGACTGTGGAAATGCGAACCATGATCTTTCGACTGGCAGCACTCTTTTTTTTCCTAATGCTTGGCAGCGGTTTCATCGCGGCCGGGAACGCCGCGGACAGACGGCAAGGGTTGTTCTTCAACGGCAAGGATGACTCGGCGCCGGCGGTCCCGGCGCCGGTGCTCGGCGCCACCGTCGAGGTGAAGGTGACGGGGATCATCGCCCGAACGAAGCTCACCCAGATCTTCAAGAACGTTTCGAACGACTGGGTGGAAGGGATCTATATCTTTCCATTACCCCCGGACGCAGCGGTGGACACCTTGCGCATGAAGGTGGGGAATCGGACGATCCTGGGAGTCATCCAGACCAGGGAGAAGGCGCGGCAGACCTACGAGGCCGCGAAGCAGCAGGGGGCGAAGGCGAGCCTCCTCGAACAGCAGCGGCCGGACGTGTTCACCACCGCCGTGGCCCACGTCGGCCCGGGAGAGACGGTGGAGGTGGCCATCGAGCTCCAGCAGGTCGTGCGTTGGGAGCTCGGCCGGTTCAGATTCCGGTTCCCCATGGTGGTGGCGCCGCATCCGGAAGAGGCCGCCGCCACCGGCCGCCGACGCCTTTGGCTGCCGCCCATGCTGCGCCGGGGCTCCGCGCCCATCAATCCCTTCGCCTTCCACGCCGATCTCAACCCCGGCTTCCCGCTGGCCGGGATCGAAAGCCCGAGTCACAACGTCACCGTGGCGAAAGGAAAACAGTTCCATTACGCCGTGGACCTCGCCCAGGGCATCGCGCCCGCCGACTCGGACCTCGTCCTGGAGTGGACGCCGGCCGTGGGGCGCGAGCCGCGGGCCGTCTACTACTCCGAAGAGGTGGACGGCGAACGCTACTCGTTGCTCATGGTGATGCCCCCCGATGCACCTGGAGTCGCGGCGTCGCGCCTGCCGCGGGAGACCGTCTTCATCATCGACACCTCAGGGTCGATGAGCGGCACCTCGATCGAGCAGGCCCGGCAGGCGCTCCTCTTCGGCCTCTCCAAGCTCCGGCCCACGGACTGGTTCAACGTCGTCCGTTTCAGCTCCACGGCCACCTCCGTCTTCCCCGAAAGCGTGCCGGCGACTCCCGCCGCGTTGGAAACAGCCCGTCGCTTCGTCGGTGGTCTCGACGCTGACGGCGGCACCACGATGCTGCCGGCGCTCCAGATCGCTTTTCGCAAACCCGCGCCGGCCGGGCTCGTGCCGCAGGTCATCTTCGCCACCGACGGCCAGATCGACGACGAGGCGCAGGTCGTCGCTTTCCTCCGCACGAGCAACGGCAGCCGCCGGCTGTTCCCGGTAGCCATCGGCTCGGCCCCCAATGCCGCGCTGCTGAGCCGGCTTGCAGCCCTCGGCCGGGGATCGTTCACCGCCATCGACAGCGTCGGGAAAGTAGCCTCGGCCATGGGCGCCCTCTTCTCCCAGCTCGAATCGCCCATGCTCCAGGGGATCGACGTGCAGTGGAGCGATCCGGCGGCGGAGGCGTGGCCTGCACGCGTGCCCGACCTCTACCTGGGCGACCCGCTGGTGGTCACGGCGAAGTCCGCGGCGGACGCCGGATCCGTGACCGTCTCGGGCCAGCGTGGCGGCGACGCCTGGCAGGATTCCTTCCCGGCGGCCGCCGAGGTCAAGGGCGCGGGGATCGACAAGCTCTGGGCGCGGAAGAAGATCGAAGCGCTGACCGCCAGCCTCCAGGACGGAGCGAGCCCGGCGGAGGTGCAGCGAGCCATCGCCGAGCTCGGCCTGCGCCACCACTTGGTGACGGACTACACCAGCCTCGTGGCGGTCGACGGCCAAGCCACGGCTCCCTCGGGCCTTCAGCCGATCCGCAAGGTGGTGCCGGTCAATCCGCCACGGGATACGGCCGTGGCTCAGCCCGAGGCGGTCGAGGACGTGATCACCGTCGCGGCCGAATCGCCCCTGCTGGACGAGAGGCGGATCAGCACGGGCTCCACCATCGTCTCGCAGGCAGACCTGGAGAAGATCCCCGTCGCCCGCGATCCGTGGAAAGTGCTGGAGGCCACTTCCGGAGTGCTGACGGAGCGCATCAACGTCGGCGGCAGCGAGAGCGGCTACTCCACCTTCGACGACTTCGAAGAGCTGCGCGCCACTCTGTTGGAGGCGGAGGCGAAGACCCTTTGCGAGGAGGTGGGGCGGAACGGCTGGAAGGGCCTCACGCTGGAGCGCGCGCTTCGCGCCGCGCCGTCCCAAGAGGAGGCCTTGGTCAAGGCCGACGCGGCCGGCCTGCTGCGGGGCTTCGTCGCCTTGATGCTCCGCGGCAGGAGCTGCACCGAGCCGCCGGCGGACGTGCTGGCCGAGGTGAAGGAGTACGAGCGCCGGTTTGGCCACCCTTGAACCGGCATGAGATATCCGCGTCTGACGTTCCGTTGAGAGGGTGATGGAACTCTTTTCTTCGGAGGGCGGTCCAAGCTCATGGGAGGTACGGAAAATGCGACTCATCATCGTTCGCTTGGCAACGCCTTTCTTGTTCCTCTTGTTCGGCAACGGTTTCGCGTGGGCGGAGGATCTCCCCACGCCCGCGCTGTTTCATGCGGTCATGTCAAAGTCCAAGCTGCACTATGAGATCGGTGCGCCCCTGCCGCTGGCGAGCCCCGTCAAGGAGCTCTCCTGCTACCCACGCCCCAACGAGCTGCGGCGAGTGCGCTCCGGCGACGGCTGGTCGCTCACCGGATGGAAGCCTGCCGACGGGGCGGCGCCCCATTTCGCGAAAGCCGAAGAGCTTTTCGGCCAGAAGCTTCTGCCGGAAGCGGCCGTCGAATACCGCAGGGGCCTCGAGCTCGATCCGGACTACGGGCCGGGCTGGCTCTACTCCGGCGACGTGCCCTTCCACAAGGGTGACTACGAGGCGGCTCTGACGGCCTATCGCAAGGCCCTGGCGCTGGACCCCACGCTGGCCCAGGCCCACCGCTTCGCGGCCGATGCGCTGCTCAAGCTGGGCCGCCTCGACGACGCGGAGACCGAGTACGTGCGGGCGCTGGTCTATCAGCCGTCCTACGACGGGGCCTGGTCCGGCCTCGAGCTCCTGGGGCGGCTCGCCGGCTTCAAGGTGAACCGGCCGGCGTTCTCGCCGCCCGACGGCACGCTGGGGGAGCGGCAGGGCGACAAGGTACCGATCGGCCTCGCCGAAAAGGACATGCCGTGGCTGGGCTACTTCCTTTGCAAGGCCGTCTGGCGCAACGAGCCGGAGTACCGGCAGTCCCGAGGGGTGAAGGGTGAAGAGTACGCTTGGTCGACCCGAGAGGAACGGGAATGCCTCTTCAGTTACCTGACGGGCACCCTGGCGCTCGCCAAGGACGATCCGGCAAACCTCTCTCCCCAGGCCCGGCACCTCCAGGCGGTGGTGGAAGCCGGCCTGCTCGACGGTTACCTGATCGTGGCCGACCTCGGCCCGCGCTGCCCGATCGCGGTACCTCTCCTTCCGGAGGACGCGCTCGATCAAGCCGAGCAGTACATCCGCCGATTCGCGATCGTTCGCCCCTCGGGCGGAAAGTGATCCCGTATAGACTCCAAGCCTATGAAGAGCGAAGACGCCGAGCGCCACCTCCTCGCCGCCCTCGAAGCCTGCCGGCGGGCGGGCGAGATCCATCGGGCGCACTTCCGCTCCGCCCACCTCCAAGTCGAGATCAAGAAGGACGCCTCGCCCGTGACCGTGGCGGACCGGGCGTCCGAGGAGGCGATCCGGGGGACGCTCCACCGGGCCACGCCGGAGCTCGGGCTCCTGGGCGAGGAATACGGCCAGGAGGGGAGCGAGACGGACCGCTGGATCATCGATCCCATCGACGCCACCAAGAACTTCGTGGCCGGCCTCCCCTTCTTCGCCACCCTGATCGGCCTGGAATTAGGTGGCGAGCTGGTGATGGGCGTCGTCCATGCTCCTGCCCTCGGGCCGGGCTCGGGTCTCTTCGCCCAACAGGAGGGGGGAGATCCGGCCGCGCTGGGAGAGACCTGGTGGGCGGCACGGGGGCAGGGCGCCTGGGGCGGGACGGGGACCTCCCTCGCCACCATCCGCCGGCGCCGGCTGAAGGTGAGCGACGTCTCCGCGGTAGAGCGCGCCTTCGTGGGCCATGGAGGCTTGAAGATCTTCCAGCGCCGCGGTCTCTGGCCCGTCCTCTCCGAGCTGGTCGCCCGCACCGCCCGCACCCGCGGCTTCGGCGACTGGTGGGGTCACGTCCTGGTGGCCGAGGGGCGCTGCGACGCCATGGTGGAAGGAGAGGTCGCACTCCACGACGTGGCCGCTCTCAAGCCGATCGTCGAAGAAGCCGGAGGCGTTTTCCTGACCCGCCACGACGCGCCGCTGGTGGCCGGTTTCAAGGAGGCGACGCTCTCCGCGAACCGCAACGTGGCGGAGGGTCTGCGGGAGCTGTTGGGGTTTTGAAGGTCAGTCGCGAAGTGGTTCAAGGAGCTAGTGGAGAAGCGGTCCCCCCTATTGACGAACACCAACAATGGCGTAGTATAGTAACCATCATAGACAGAGTGAGATGCGTCGCCAGGAGCGTATCAGAGAGGCCCTTCATCGGTTTGTCGCTGAGAAATCTGGACGCTGGCGCATAAGCTCATCTTTCACCACCACCGCGCATCGGAGGTCACATGAAACGAGTCACTGGCATCGGCGGCATCTTCTTCAAGGCCAAAGACGCTCCATCACTGCGGGCTTGGTACAAGCGACACTTGGGAATCGACGTCCAAGTCTGGGGCGGAGCTGCCTTCGATTGGACCGACGCCGAGGGCAAGCCGGTTGCAGGCACAACTGCCTGGTTGATCGATCCGCAAGAAAGTAATCACTTTGCTCCGAGCTCTGCTCCCTTCATGGTCAACTACCGAGTGGAAGACCTCCACGCCTTGGTCAAGGCCTTGAAGGAGGAAGGCTGCAATGTGCTCGAGAAGATTGACGAATCCGAGTATGGGAAGTTTGCCTGGGTCATTGATCCAGAGGGAAACAAGGTCGAGCTGTGGCAGCCGCCTCAAACCCAATGAGCAGTGATTCAGTGCGAGCTGAGGCGACGGCCTGCGATCGCGCACATGACGACTACTTCCGCGACCATGAAACATCTACAGGTTGGGCTGGCGCTCGTACTAGGAATTCTTATGGCGTCGTGCGCCCCGTATCCGCGGGTGCTCCGGCACCAGCTCCCGCCGCTGGCTACCGTCCCGGGCGACTTCGAGCGCTATGGCTGCCACCCCGCGGGCGGCCTTGAGCTCGAATGTCCGAAGGATTCGCCGATCGGCAAGCTGGGTTGTGTCCGGTTGTGGACGTCTCTCGTCCTGAGCGGCGTAACGCCGTTGGAGCCCTTGGCAGGTTGTGAGGTCGTCGACCCTACTCACTCGATAGAACCTGGAGACTATGTGCTCGCCTCCGGGGGGCTGCTCCCTATCTATACCCGTTACCTTGCGCTCTCCGAGAGTGGTCCGGTGCTTCTCAAGTCAGCCTCTGCATTTCGCGAGCGCTATGCACCCGTCGACTCGCCCGCCGAAGCCATCACGTTCGTAACCGCCCTGACGGACCTCAGCGTCTTCAACTCCTTCGACGGGCCGAGACGCCTGCGGTACTTCTTGCCCGTCCTCGAGGAGACGGAGGTCGTAGCAACCTCATCCGGCTATCTCGTGAAGAACCTTCTCCGTAAGAAGTTGTTCGGTTGTGGCCCTCACACCAACTGGCTGGTCGATGTGGCGGTCTCCCACGATGGCTCGGTGCAAGTCGTCACCGAGCGCAAGGCATTCGAAGATCCTCAAGAGGACGGCATCTGTGTCGACTAGAGCTGGACGCCTAACCCCCACGTCTCGGAAATTGCATACTGGCGCTGGACGCTAGTGCATAAGCTCACGCCGAGATAGATAAGAATGAAGATCTTCATCAGTTGGAGCGGCACTCGCAGCCAATCTTTGGCTCAGGCGTTACGCGACTGGTTGCCGCTAGTCCTTCACTATGTAGAGCCTTGGTTGTCGAATACTGATCTCGCAGTCTGGAGAGCGTTGGATGCAGACTCTCGCAAAAGAGCTCGAGTCCTCGAACTTTGGCGTTATCTGCCTTACTCGCGACAATCTTTCATCTCCCTGGATCCTTTTCGAGGCAGGATCTCTAGCTAAATCTCTAGAAGGCTGTCGGGTTATCCCTCTTCTTCTAGACATTGAATTTAGTGAGATCAGCGGTCCCTTGGCGCAGTTTCAGGCTAAGAAGGTTGATAGGGCCGGTCTAAGTGAAGCCGTCCAGTCACTTAACCAAGCCTCTACACAGCCAATACCAGGCACACGGCTTAGCGAGCTGTTTGATGCATTGTGGCCAAAGTTCGATAAGCAGGTCACTGCAATAGCCAAATCAGCGGCTCAGCCGGGGGCGATTCGCCCTCAGCATGAGATATTGGAGGAACTCGTAGCAAGCGTTCGTTCACTACGGTCGGATAGAGACCTCCTTGTGGAGGTTTTGACCATAATTCGCCGACAAGATAAGCAGAAAGACGAGCGTACTGCCGTTCAGCAAGAGATTTTAAGGACGCGGAGCCAACGCGGCCAAGTCACGCAGAACCAATTAAGAGAGCTGGTCCAGGCACTTGGAAAAGAGCTCGAAGCAACCAATCGAGAGGTTACCGAAATATATATTGAGGTACAGGGTGAGTATAAGGAACTAAAAAATGGGATGCCCCTGTTTTGCGATTTCAGCGGAGGGGACTTTGTGGCCGAGTTCACGAGAAGGACACGCCTCGATCCCAAAGAATTTGGTAAAGGTTGGCTGTTTAAGGATGAGATGACTGGGCACATTCTCACAGAAGAGGAAAGCCGCGACCCAGCATCGTATTTTCAAACTCGCAAACCTCGGATAATTCTGGAGATTCGTGAGAGTTGACCGGCTAACGAGAGCCTCAACCGGACAGGAACCGCGCTTCTCTCAGTCCTGTCGATTAGGCTCGCAGCGTTGGCGCCTGGCAGCGGTGCGGGCAGCACGTTCTAGCCGCGGCGAGTGAGCGCTAACGGCGTTCGGCGACAGTTCGCTCTTGGGTGGTTTTATGAACGGAAGAGTGCACCGGGGAGGGTTGCTAGCAGCTCTTCGTGAATCGCTAGAATCGGGCGATCTGGAAAGAATCAAGCGCGCCGCTGATGCCCTCTACAGGGCTGGTGGTGATCCCGTGGCAGCTCTCTCCAGCATAGCGCTGAACGAGCTAACCGATGGTGGTCAGCAGGCGGTGGCTCTTCGTACCCTGGAACATCTCGATTCGACTACCGCGAGATCGGTTGCTGATCGGCTCGGTGCCTTTCCGGGACAGGTTCAAGAAATTCGATCCGGATTGCCGACGCCTCGGACGGCAGTACCCCAGAGGGATCGAACCAAGTGGTGGATATTTGGTCTTCTTACCGCGTTGGCAATCCTGTGGCCAGCTTACTCGATCTACAGGTTCAATCACCCGAGGCCCGCCGACACTCCTAAGCCGATATCGCCATGGACCGATCAAGAAGTCGCAATGGAGGCCCGGAGCGCCTGCAGGTCGGCGGTGCGTCAGCGACTTCGGGATCCAGGCTCGGCAGACTTCCCGGCCTTGTCGCCATCAGAGGTACAGGCTTCCTACTCTGGCGAGGTGAAGGTTAAAGGGTATGTTCACGCAAACAACGGAATGGGGTTGAAGGTGCGAGCGGATTACTTGTGCAGCCTCCACGTGGACCGGGAGGCTCGTACATTGTCTATACTTGAAGCTCAATTGGTGCAGCGGTAGCCAGTAGGAGGTAAGTACGACTATAGGCTAGGCCGCCGAACCCTAGCCTCAACCGTACGGTACCGCTACGCGGTCTAAAGCGACGAGAGCAGTCACGGATTGGCCGATGGCAGTTGTACCGGCCCAACGGGCCGGGAGAGCAGAGCCCAGGGCTGAGAGGCTGTGAAAAAATTCCGGATAGCCGCCTCTGATTGGCTCGTGTTCGTGAGATACTTCACTCATGAGCGAGACCCTGTTCCCTATCCCCGAGCCGGAAGCGAAGACGGCGCCCTCCCCAGCGAAAGGGAAGC
>DASUEN010000258.1:0-35190 GCA_036275055.1 Thermoanaerobaculia bacterium | reverse complement strand
CCCTCACCGGGAGAAGAGGGAGCCCCACCCAACATCAAGAACAGTTCGGCCGGGTTCCCTCTCCCGGGGAGGGGGATGGGGTGGTCGGGAGAGGGGCAGGGGTGAGGGTCTTGGGTGGGGGACCTCCCCGCAAAGTTAGCGCCTATGCCCTCCCCGGGAGAGGGGAACCCGGCTGGGGCGGTCTGGCGGGTCGTCCTTGTTGTCCCTGCTGTCCTTGTTGTCCCTTGTTGCTGTTCCCCCTCTTCTCCCGGTGAGGGCATGACGGGAGAAGAGGCCCGGCGGAGCGGCCAGAGTGGGCAGATTGAAGATTGAACTTTGAATCTGCCCACATCTCGTGCTGGTGGAGATCAAGTCCTCCCAGACCCCGTCCAGCCAGCCCCTCGCCGAGCGGGAACCCCCTTCGAAGCCGCCGCTACTTCAATTCGCGCAGGAACATCCCTGCCCGCCGGAAAAATCCCGGGCGGGGACCCTTCTGCTCCCCGCGGCGCGCCACCAGATGGTAGGCCTGCATGGTGTTGGCGTGCAGGGCGTGGGTGCCGCCCCAGAGGTAGAGGCGGAAAGCGCGATAGACCTTCTCTCCCCAGCCCTTGACGATGAAGTCGCGGGCGGCGTCGAGCCGCTCCGCCCAGTGGCGCATGGTGAGCTCGTAGTCGCGGGTCTCGCACTTCACTTCCTCGACCTCGAAGCCATGGAAAAGGAATTCCTGCACCATGTCCTGAACGCACAGGAAGGAGTGGCTCCCCTGCCAGATGTACTGGCGGGTGAAGCTGCCCACCTCGTATTTTTCGTGGGACGCGGAAGCGTCCATGTAGATCCGTCCGCCGGGAGCCAGGTCCGCCCAAACCAGCTCGCAGAACCGGCGGTAGGTGGGGATGTGCTCGATGACCCCGAGGATGACGATGGCGTCGTAAGGACGTTCGGGCCGGTGCTCCAGGAAGTCCTGGAGATGGACCTCGCCGGCGAAGCCGGGGGTGTCCAAAACGTTGCGAATGTAATTGTACGAGTCCTGGGCCAGGGTAAGGGAGGTCACGTGAACGCCCCGCGCGGCGCAATAGCGCGTCACCCCGCCCCAGCCGCCGCCGATGTCGAGCAGACGCATGCCGGGCGCCAGCCGCAGCGCCGCGAAGAGGGTCTCCAGCTTGTGCTCGGAAGCCTCCTCCAGCGACTCGTCCTCGGTATGGAAGAGGCCTTGCGAATAGAAGTGGTACCGCGAGTCGATGAACGAGTGGTAGAAGTCGTCGCCCAGGGTGTAGTGGAAGTCGATCGACCGGCGGTTGATGCGCGTGGGAGCGATCAGGAAGAGGTTGACCAGGAAGCGCAGGAGCTGGCTCATCCGCGCGCGGTCCTGAAGCAGGCGGCGGACCTCGAAGGCGCTCCAGACGTCCCCTTCGATGTCGATCTCCCCTTCCATGTAGGCCCTGCCGAGCGCCAGCTCATCGTAGGCCCCGCGCAACGCACGGTCGGAGTGCACGAGGACACGGAACTTCGGCGGCCCGTCGCCACACCGGATCGCCTCGCCGGAGGGGAGGACCATCTCGCACGGTACGCCGGTGCCGTCGAGGAGCCGGGCGAGGGCCCTCGCTCCCCGGCTCCCGGTTCCCGGTTTCGCGGTCGGAGACTGGGGAACCACCTCGGAGCTGAGGTCTCGCTGCACAGGCGTCGTCATCCTACGATCCTCCTCGGCAGAACAGGGTATGCTGCAAGTGGCTAGACTAGGCGACGCAGGCACGAAAGGCAAGCGTAGGCCCTGCATCGAGATGACGTCGAGCGCCCTCGCAAGCCTCACCGTCGGCTGGGTAGGCTAAGCTTCCCTCCTGGCGCACACCGTTCGAGGAGACCCGCCGCCTGTGCAGTGCTACCGCGAAGACTCCGTCGAGCGCAAAGCTGCGGTCGCGACAGCAGTCGCCTGACCCGCCGTCCCCCCAGACGTCCCTCAATCCCCCGGCCGCCTCGGCGCAGCCGGGTGTGAAGAGGTCCGCCCTGCGCGCCCACGACTTGACCCGCAGGTGGCGTGCTCTCCCCGCAGTGGTTGTGAGAACCTTCTGCATTAAAATGCACTCACCATGTCCCGTCCAACTTCCGATGCCTTGAGGCGCTCTCCATGCCCTCCGTCTTCCTGAGCTACAGCCACGAGGACGAAGTCTGGAAGAACCGCCTCAAGAAGCATCTCCGCGTTCTTGAGGTCCAAGGGCTCCTCGACATATGGGAGGACCGCCGGATCGACGCCGGCGACGACTGGCTCGTGAAGATCCAGGAGGCCATGGCCACGGCCAGCATCGCCATCTTCCTCGTCTCGGCCGACTTTCTCACCTCGGACTTCATCCTTGGCAAGGAAGCTCCCAAGCTCCTTCAGCGCCGAAAGATGGAAGGGCTGCCGGTCATCCCGGTCATCATCCGCTCGTGCGCCTGGGACGAGGTGAACTGGCTTCGGGAGATGCAGGCACTACCGCAGGATGGGCAAGCGCTCGCCAGCCTCGAAGGGGATCGACTTGAGCAGGAGCTCACGAGAATCACCAAGGAGATCCGCAGAATCCTCCAACGAGCCAGGGAGGCCCGCGACAGCAGGAACGACCAGGAGCCCCAGAAACAAGAAGACGATTTCCTGGATCGAATCGAGGCGGCGCGCCAGAGCCCAGAGCCCGTCACCGAGGAGGAACTCGGGGTAAAGCCTGACCTCGCCGGCCAGAACCTGCGGGGCGAAGACTACTCCGGCCAGGACCTGTCCGGTGCCGACCTAAGCGGATCTGATCTCACGGGGGCCCGGCTGGTCGGAACCCGCCTCGTCGCGGCGCGTCTGGTGAAGGCGACGCTGTGCGATGCCGACCTCAGCATGGCCGTCCTGACCGGGGCGGACCTCACGGATGCGGACCTCACTGGTGCCCGCCTGCTGGGGGCTGATCTGCGCAGAGCCCTCCTCGCAGGGGCCCGCCTCCGGCGCACGAAGCTCCTGGCATCGGTGCTAGATGCCGGAAATCTGGCTGCCGCTACCTTCGGCGCAGCGATTGACATTGTGGAGCTCAGCCCACAAAGCGGCACGGTAGGCTTCCATAAAGTCAACGCCGTTGCTTGGAGCCCCGACGGCCAGCTCTTGGCGAGTTATGCTGGAAGCGTAATCCAGATTTGGGAAGCTCAGAGCGGGCGTGAGATCAGAGCCTTCTCTGGGCACCAGGACGGTGTCTCGAGCATAGCCTTCAGCCCGGACGGCAAGAGCCTTGCCAGTGGCTCCTACGACAGCACCGTCCGCCTCTGGCAGGTGGACAGTGGGCGTGAGATCAGAGCCTTCTCCGGGCACCAGAGTCGGGTCACGAGCGTGGCCTTCAGCCCGGACGGCAAGAGCCTTGCCAGTGGCTCCTACGATCATACTGTCCGCCTCTGGCGCGCGGGCAGCGGGCTCGGCATCAGAACCCTCTCTGAAAGCCAGAGTCCGATCTATAGCGTGACATTCAGTCCGGACGGCAAGAGCGTCGCCTGCGGCTCAGATAACACCGTCCGCCGCTGGGATGTAGACAGCGGGCGCGAGACCGGAGTCTTCTCCGGACAGTGGGGCGAGGGCAGAAGCGTGGCCTTCAGCCCGGACGGCAAGAGCATCGCCTGCGGATTCTTCGGCAACACCGTCCGCATCTGGGAGGCGGAAAGTGGGCGTGAGATCGGAGGCTTCTCCGGGCATCAGGGTGCGGTCACAAGCCTGGCCTTCAGCCCGGATGGCAGATGCATGGCCAGCGGCTCCGACGACAAGACCATCCGTCTCTGGCAAGTGGACAGCGGGCGTGAGATCAAAGTCTTCTCTGGACACCAGGACAAGGTCAGTAGCGTGGCTTTCAGCCCGGACGGCAAGAGCATCGCCAGCGGAGCCTCCGATAAGACCGTCCGGACCTGGCAGGTGGACAGCGGGCGTGAGGTCAGAGCCTTCGCTGGATACCAGAACGGCGTCAACACCATGGCCTTCAGCCCGGATGGCAAGAGCATCGCGACAGGCTTATTAGATAATACCGTCCGCCTCTGGCAGGTGGGCAGCGGGCGTGAGGTAGGAGTCCTCTCCGGGCACCAGAACGTGGTCACGAGCTTGGCTTTCAGCCCGGACGGCAAGAGCCTCGCCAGCGGCTCCAACGACGCCATTCACCTCTGGGAGGTGAGCAGCGGGCGAGCGGTCAGAGCTTTCTCCGGCTCGGGCAGGAGCTTAGCCTTCAGCCCGGACGGCCGGGCCCTGGCCAGCGGCTCAGCAGTAGATGGAACCATCCGGCTCTGGGAGATGTACATCTCCATCGATCAAGCGATCCGAACTTTCTCCGGCCACAAGGAAAGGGTCTGGAGCATCGCCTTCAGCCCGGACGGCAAGAGCATTGTCAGTGGCTCAGAGGACCAGACCATCCGTCTCTGGCGGGTGGACAGCGGGCGAGAGATCAGGCGGTTCTCCGGCCATGAGAAATGGGTCTTCGGTGTCGTCTTCAGCCCGGACGGTAAGAGCATTGCCAGTGTCAGCGGTTCCAATGAGGCCAAGAACGTCCGCCTCTGGCAGGTGGACAGTGGGCGAGAGATCAGAGCTTTCTCCGGGGGGGGCTGGTTCACGAGGGTGGCCTTCAGCCCGGACGGCAAGACCCTCGCTGGAAGCAAACTCGACAACACTATCTGCCTCTGGCATGTGGAAAGTGGACGAGAGATCAGGACTTTTTCCGGATATCAATCGGTTGTCTTTAGCGTGGCCTTCAGCCCGGACGGCAAAATCCTCGCCAGCGACTCCAGTGATGGAACGGTCCGCCTCTGGGACGTGGCCAGCGGCCGTTGCCTAGCGATTCTCCTCTCCCTCCCCGAGGGCTGGGTGGCCTACTCGCCCGATGGTCGCTACAAATTCGGTGGCGTGCCGGCTGGAGGGTTCTGGCACGTGATCAACCTGTGCCGCTTCGAGATCGGAGAGTTGGACGAGTGGGTTCCCGGCCTGCGGCTGCCGGAGGAGGCATCGTTCTTCGACCTGCCGGAGTGGAAGCCGATTTTGCGGACACAGAAAGGGTGAAGAAGCTCGAGGAGGACGGAACTACCCTTGAACGCCAACCTGGAGCCCACCCTCCCCTCCATTCAGACCTGAAAGCACGGCCTCGTCAGGAAACCGGAGCCGTCGACAGCCACCAGCGCACCCTACGCGCTCGGGGCGGCTTGGCTGTTCTCCCTCTTCTCCCGGCGGCCGGGGGGGAGGCGAAGGCCAGATCAGCTACGGGCTGGGTAGGTGGACGAGCGCGGAAATCGCATTCTGCGAGGTGAAGGAGGGCTTCCGGCAGGCGGGGCTCGTCTTCGCCCACGCCTTGGAAAGCCTCTACCTCGCGATGACGCTCCTGCGCCAGGGGCGGATCGACGAGGCGGAGAGGGAGGTTCTCGCGGCGTCGAAGGTCTTCTTCTCGCTCCAGGTCCATCGCGAGGTCCTCGGCTCGGTCCTCCTTCTCAAGGAAGCTGCGGAGATGCGGCGGCTGACGGTCGCGATCCTGGAGAACGAGGTGCGGCACATCCGCCGGGCGGAGATGGAGCACGGACACGCCATGCCCAGCGCTCACTCTTCCTGACCCCCGCGTAGTCCCGCCGCTTCCAGGTAGCCCCTCGCTCCTCCCAGACGTCGTTCCCCTTCCCGCAGGAGCGCCCCACCGGTGGCTCTTCGTTCGCGGCGCTCTCTCTCCAGATCCCCGGCCTCCCGCGAACGGCGGTGGGCTGTCCCCGATCGTGGGGCAGCGATTGCCCTCTGGAGGGCAGCCGTTGCCCTCCAGAGGGCAGCTACGGCCCTCCGGAGGGGAGCCTTCGCCCTCCAGAGGGCAACCATTGCCCTCCAGAGGGCAACCGTTGCCCTCCAAGGGGCAGTCATTGCCCTCCAGAGGGCAGAGCTTGCCCTCGCGAGGGGAGCGGTTGCCCTTCAGAGGGGAACCTTGGCCCTCCAGAGGGCAGCGGCTGCCCTAAAAAGGGCAGAGGCTCCCCTTTTGGGGGCAGCGATTGCCCTCGCGAGGGCAATCGCTGCCCCAAGCTCGGGAGAGACGAAGAAGAGACTGGGGAAGGGGTCTTACAGCTTCGCCGGCAGGATCCGTGTCATCGTAAGCTCTCCGGAAGGAAAGGGACCGGCCCGGACGACCTGGCCGCGGACAAAGCCCAAGAAGGCGCTCGGACACGAATAGGGGGAAGGGCAGATGGGCAAGGGACGCATGGAAGCGTTCAGCGACGGGGTGCTCGCCATCATCATCACCATCATGGTGCTGGAGCTCAAGGCTCCGCACGAGCCGGGGCTGGCGGCGCTGGCGCCGGTGATCCCCGTGCTGCTGAGCTACGTCCTGAGCTTCGTCTACATCGGCATCTACTGGAACAACCACCACCACATGCTGACGGCGACCCACAAGGTCAACGGCGGCATCCTGTGGGCGAACCTCCACCTGCTGTTCTGGCTGTCGCTGATCCCGTTCATCACCGGCTGGATGGGCGAGAACCACTTCTCCACTCTCCCCGTGGCCCTCTACGGGGTGGTCCTGCTGATGGCCGCCCTCGCCTACACGATCCTCGCCCGGGCCCTGATCGCCTATCACGGCAAGGACTCGACGCTGGCCCGCGCCCTGGGCAAGGACTTCAAGGGGTGGATCTCGCTGCTGTTCTACGCCACGGCGATCCCGCTGGCCTTCGTGAACGCGCGGATCTCGCTCGCCCTCTACGTCCTGGTCGCGGTGATGTGGGTCATCCCCGACCGGCGGATCGAGAAGGTGCTTCCGGAATGAGGCGGGATTTCAATCCCGGGCGACTTCCAGGTAGGATTGGGCTTGTATGGCCAGCAAGCAGAGCACTCCGAAGCCCTCCCCCGCCGCCGGCTCCTTCTGGCAGCGCAACCGGCGGGAGCTGACGTTCCTCATCCTCTTCGTGGTGCTCCTCGGCGGGGGCTTCACCCTGATCTCGGTCAACTGGGTCAACGACCACGTCATCGAGCCGTTCACCGCCGGCATCGCGCGGGTCAGCGGCGGCGTGCTGCACGCGATCGGGCAGAACGTGACGATGGCCGGCACGGTCATCCGCAACCCCCGCTTCGCGGTCAACATCCGCAACGGCTGCAACGGCGTCGAGGCGATGCTCATCTTCCTCGCCGCGGTGCTCGCCTTCCCCGCCTCGTGGAAGTCGCGGCTGACCGGCCTCGTCCTCGGCATCCTGGCCATCCAGGTGATCAACCTGGTGCGGGTGGTGGCGCTGTTCCTGACCGGCGTCTATTTCCCCAAGATCTTCGACACCTCGCACACGGTGATCTGGCAGACCATCGTCATCCTCTTCGGCGTGCTGCTGTGGATCTTCTGGGCGAACCGGTTCGCGACGCCGCCCCCGGCGCGCGAGCCCGCCACCTGATGGCGACCGCGGCCAAGAAGGGACCGCGGAGCTGGGCGGTCCAGCTCGTCCTCAACGCCCTGCTCTGGGTGGTGCCGGTGGCCCTGGTCTGGCTGGTGGCGACGCCGGTCTACAACCGGTTCCTCCTGGGGAGCGCCGAGAACCTGGTGCACCTGACGGAGAGCCCGAACGTCACCAACCTGCTGCGCAAGGACGACCACTTCGCCTACGTGCAGCGGCGCGACTTCCCGCCGTCGAAAAGCCTGGTCCACTCCTTCCGGGTGACGGACGTCCACTTCCACCTGCTGATGCTCGGCGTCCTCTTCCTCGCCGTGCCGCGGGTGCCCTGGCGGCGCCGGCTGGAGAACCTGGGCTGGGCGGTGCTGATCACCGTCTTCTTCGACATCTTCCTCATCTTCTTCTACGTGAAGTTCGCCTACTCAACCCAGCTCGGGAGCTGGAGCCTCGCCCACTACGGCGCCTTCAGCCGCAACTTCTGGGGGCTGGGCAAGCACCTGCTGGACCTGCCGTTCAAGTTCTCCCTCCCCTTCCTGCTCTGGGCAGGGTTCTACTACCGCGACCTGGTGACCCAGATCCGCCCGCCTGCCACGCCTGCCGGCTAGTTCCGGCTCCCGGTGCAGGCGCCCACGTCACTCGGCACCTGGAACGTCAAGCTGAGCGCGCCCAGATGGGCTATGTAGGTGCCGGCGGCGAGCGGCCCCGAGGCGCATTGAGCCTGGCCGCCGCCGCTGCAGTCGGGCGTACAGGGGCCGGCCTGGCTCACGTCGAGGCAGACGAGGGCGTCGAGGCTCAAGCGCAAGTTTGTGCTGTCGTCCTGCACGGCGCAGCCGGCCTGGCGTACGGTGGTGCAGCTCGTGGAGAAGCACCCCTTGGGTGCCACGGTGAAGCGGGCGGGCTCCCCCGCCACCAGGGGACCCTGCACGCAGAGCTCGCCCACGGCCGTGTCGCTTCCCTGGAAACAGCGCCCCGCGGCGCAGAGGCTGCCGAGCTGCGTGCCCGCGAAGCCGACGCTGAAGCGCCGGTTGGCATTCGACACCTGGCCGATCCAGGCCTGGGCGAGCGGGTCTGCCGGCTCGTTGACCCAGGGGCGCAGGTCGAGGCTCAGCCAGCCGAACACGAAGGGGAGCGGCAGCGCGGCGCCGCCGGCCTGCACCCGGGAGGCCGCCGCCGGGAAGGGGATGAGGAGGGGGATAGGCGGCTGCTCCGGAAAGGGGAAGGTCTGCGTGGTGGCGATGTGCTCTTCCTCGTCGAAGACCACGATCCCGGCTTGGGAGCGCGGGAACCCGGCCGGATGGGAGTTGCACGGGAACGGCACGCCCGGCCAGGTGGGGCTGCGCCAGGCGACGATCTGGGTGCCGCCGTCGAAGGTGCCGCCGTCCAGGTAGCGGGTCGCCCAAGCCGTGGCCAGGGGCTCGCGGCCATCGGCTCCCGAGCCGTTGACGTAGCGGCCGTAGAAGGTGACGCTGCCGGGGCCGAAGCGGGCGGGGTCGGCCTCCAGCCGCACCAGGTTCGCTCCCTGGGCCAGGAGGCCGGCGGGATCGACCTGGATGAAATCCCCCCAGAGGACGTTGTCGAAGCCGGCGACGCCGTCCGCCCCGAAATAGCCCTGATCGCCCGGCCGCAACGGAGTGCAGGCCTTCACCACGTCGATGGTCACGTAACCGCGGGCGATCTGCGGCTCGCCGTAGGAAACGCCGGCGCACTGGCCGCCGAAGACCGGGGATGCCTGGCCGCTGTGGGCCAGGCGGAGGTGATCCCTCAGGCTGGCCGGGATGACTTCCGGCGGCAGCCCCTCGCAGCCGGGAAAGGTGACGTCCTGCGACAGGACCCCCTTGCGGCTGATGGCGTCGACAGGGTCGCGGGCGACGTCCGCCGTCCTGGGGAGGTGCCCCTGGAAGACGTCGCGCAGGTTGATCGTCTGCACGTCGTAGCCGGTGAGGTAGACGTCGAAGTTGAGGGTAGGCACGCCCAGGTCCGTCCACAGCACCACGTGGGCGAGCGTCGCCTTGGCGCTCGCGTTGTTGATCGCCAGCAGGGTCGTGCGGCCGCCGGGATCGGCGGTGTCGACCTCGAAGTACGGCAGGAGGAGCGTGGCGGCCGGGACGTTGTCCAGGGTGCAGAGGGCGGCGTGCGCCGGCGCGGCCGGCCAGGCGGAAAGGGCCAGGAGAAGCAGGGGCAGCGGGGTGGCGATCCTTTTCATGGCGCTCTCCGGATCCTTTAGGGGTTCGTGGTGCGCGGCGCGCAGCCGCTGTCGAGCTGGCCGCCCTCGGAGCCAACGCTGAAGCGGCCGTTGGCGGAGGTGAGGACTCCCACCCACGCCTGCGAGAGGGGGCGGGCGCCCGCGCCCAGCGGCAGCGTGGTCTTCATGTCGAGGTCGATCCAGCCGAAGGTGAAGGGGACGGGAAAGGTCGCGGTGTTGGCGCGCACCCGGGTCGACTCGGCAGGAAACGGCGAAGCGAACACGGGACATTCGAAGGGGCAGAAGGGGCGGTCGGCCGTCTCCTGCTCGTCGAAGAAGGTGGTGCGATCGAATTCCCACGGGATGGGGTACCAGGACGGGTGGGTGCCGCAGGCGAACGGCGCCGTGCGCTGCCGGCTGTCGCGCCAGACGACGAGATCGGTGGCGCCCAGGAAGTCGCCGCCCGCCAGGTACCGCGCCCCCCAGGCGGTGGGGAGGGGCTCGCGGCCATCGGTGCCGGCGAAACCCACGTAGCGGCCGTAGAAGGTGTCGCGCCCGGCGAAGAGCGCCGGGTCGGACTCGATGCGCACCAGGTTCTCCCCCTGGGCGAAGTTGGTGGCAGGATCGACGTAGGTGAAGTCGCCCCACAGCACGTTGTCGTTCGCTGCCACGCCGTCCGGCCCGAAGTAGCCCGGGTCGGCCGGCGTCAGCAGCGAGCAGCGGCGCACGGCGTCGATCGTCAGGTAACCGCGGGCGATCGGATCGGAGAAGGCTTGGGCGGCGCAGAGCCCGCCGGCCAGCGCCGAGGCGAGCCCCCGGTGGGCGCGGCCCAGGGCGTCGACGAAGGCGGCCGGAGGCACGGGCGGCGGCAGCAGGGCGTCGCACCCCGGAAAGCTCGCCTCCTGGGAGAGGCTGCCACGCGGGCTGATCCGATCGTTGGGGTCGCGGAGCTGGTCCGCCGTCTGCGGCAGCGAGCCAGAGAAGAGGTCGCGCAGGTTGAGGGTCTGCACGTCGTAGCCCGTCAGGTAGAGGTCGAAGGAGAAGGTGGGCACGCCGAGGTCGGTCCACAGCACCACGTGGGTGAGCACCGCCTGGTCGCTCGCATTGGCGATGGCGACCAGGGTGGTCTTTCCTCCCGGGTTGGCGAGGTCGACCTCGAAATACGGCAGGAGAAGGGTGGCCGCCGGCACGACGTCGAGCGTGCACGTCTTCGCCGCCAGGGGGGACACCCAGATGCCGAGCAACGCCGCCAGACAAAGCCGCTTCATGTGCCTCCCTCCTCCGAGCTGAAAAATTCTATGCGATTGTAGCATGGATCACCTCAGAGTGTAAACCCGGGCGTTGGCGTCCCGGTACGCGGGTTCGAACCAGGCAAGGAACGCTCCGTCCTCGGGGAACGGCAGCCGGCTCCCGGCGGGAAGGAGGAGATGGTCCGCCCCCAGGCGCCGCAGCTCGCGATGGAGCGCCTCGGGGGTGGGAGAGGCGGCGAGGACACGTCCGAAGCCCGCCGGCCCCACCCAGTCTCCCAGGAAGCGCCCGTCGGCGAAGTAGGTCGCCTGCTCGGAGTACAGGGCCCAGACGGTGTAGCTATGTCCCCGCGTGCGGTTGAGCCAGGCGAGGGCGGGGTAGACCGCGACCTGGCGGGCCAGGAAGGCGTCGCGCTCGGCGGGCGTCACTGGCAGGGGTCCGTAGCGCTGCACGGAATAGAAGCCGTAGAGCCAGCCCGGCGCCAGGCACGCGAGGCAGAGGCCCCACACCAGGGCTCGCCCGGGCCGGAAGCGGGGCGGCAGCGCCGCGAGCGAGGTCACGACGGCCAGGCTCACCAGAGGCAGCAGGGGAACGAGGTAGCGGCTGTCGCGCGGCAGCCACGAGCAGGCCAGGGCGTAGACGGCGGCCAGGGCCAGCCAGAGGCGTACCCGGGAATCGCGCACCAACCCGGCGGCCAGCAGGGGAAGGGCGGCGAGATAGGCCGGCGACACCGGCGGCAGCCCGGCGTAGGTCTCGCGGGCGAAGACCAGGTCCCAGGGGAGGCGCGCCGCCCGCACCAGCCTCGTGGCGAGCGTCCCCTGGCGGTTGGGGTCCGGCAGCGACTCCCAGAGGTTTCTTCCGAAAAGGCTCGCAGCATAAGGAAAAACGGGATTGCCGGTGAGGAGGGCGAGGCGCAGGTACCAGGGCGCCAGGACGGCGAGGGCCACGCCGCCGAAGAGAAGGAGGTCGAGCGCTCGCGCTCCCGCGGGCCGCGGTCGCCCCCCTCCCAGAGCGGCGAGCAAGGCCGCGGCACCCAGGAAGTACAGGCCCAGGTACTTGACGTCGGCCGCCGTGGCGGCGAGGGCGGCGGCGGGAACGAGCCAGCGGCGGTCCCCCGTTTGCCGGAAGCGGTCCGCGGCGTAGAGCCCGCCGGTGGCGAAGAGGGTCAGCCCGGGCTCGATGTAGCCGGTGCCCGCCAGGTAGGCCGCCAGCGGGCTCCCCAGAAAGAGGGCGGCGGCGAGCAGACCCCCGCCGCGAAACAGCGGTAAGGCTCCCCGTCCCCAGAGCGCCAGCAGGGCGGCGGTGAGCAGGGTGGCGAGCCACTGCACCCCCTGGGCCGCCACGTCGCGCCCGAAGAGCATGACGGCCGCGAACAGGATCTCGTTGGCCTGCGGGAAGACGGGGAAACGGCGGTCGATCAGGTAAGGGACGCCGCCCGACCCGGCGAAGGCGCGGGCGAACGGCAGGTGGTAGAGCGTGGCGTCGAACGCCGTGGGTGGATAGAGCGCCGGCAGGACGAAGGGGACGGCGACGAGGGCCAGGCCCGCCAGCCAGGAGACGCGCCGGCCGCCGTCCCGGAAACCGGCGCGGAGGTCTTCCCACGTCTCCCGCCAGACCGCGGCGCCGAGGACGTGGACGAGCGCCGCCGCCAGCAGCACCGGCGTGGCCTGGAGCCGGCCGGCGAGGCCGAGGAAGAAGAGGAGGTGAGCGGCCAGGGCCAGCCCGAGCGCCGTCGACACCACGCCTTTCTCCAGCCGGCCGGAAAAGCCGAGCCCCAGGGCGCGGGTGGCGCCGCGCCCCAGGACCCAGGCCGTGGCGGCCAGCCCCAGCAGGGGGAGAGCGAAGCCCGCGAGGAGGCCGGCCACGGCGGGAATCAAGGCACGAACGAAATCGGCTCGCAAGCGCTGTCGAGCGGAGTGGCGCCGAAGCCGACGCTGAACTTCCCCTGGGCCTTCATCACCGTCCCCACCCAGGACTGGAGGAACGGGACGGGGTTGCTTACCGGAGGGCTCAGGTTGAGGTAGATCCAGCCGAATTGAAACGGCAGCGGAAACGAGGCGCCTCCGAGGTGGACCCGGTTCGCCTCCGCGGGAAAGGCGTCGAGGGGAGGATAGGGCTGCGGACAGGTGGGGGCACACGGAAAGAGGGGCGTGGACGTGCTCTGCTCCTGCTCGTCGAAGACCCGCGCACCGCCCGCCAGCAGGGGAAAGCCGAACGGCGTCGTGCCGCAGGCGAAGGGATTGACGGTCCGGCCGCTCTCGCGCCAGACGATCAGGTCGGTGCCGGTGGGGAAGGCGCTGCCGTTCGCGTAACGGGTGGCCCAGGTGGTGGCGAGCGGCTCGCGGTCGTCGATTCCCGAGCCGTTCACGTAGCGCCCATAGAAGGTGGCCTCGCCCGGCTTGAAGCCGCCGGGGAAGGCCTCGATGCGCACCAGGTCCTCGCCGTCGGCGTAGCTGTTGGCGGGGTCCACGTACATGAAGTCCCCCCAGAGCACGTTCTGGTCGGTCGCGACACCGCCCGGCCCGAAGTACCCCGACACGAACGTCGGATTGCGCAGCGTGCACGAATTCACGGTGTCGACGGTGACGTAGCCGCGGGCCAGGCCATCGCCCAGGTCCTGCCCGGCGCAGCCGCCGAGGATGGCGGAAGCCTTCCCCGTGTGCGCGGCGCGCAGGTGGGCCACGAAGCTCGCCGGCAGGGGGGGAAGCGGCAGGATCCCCGTGCAGGAGGCGAAGTTGACGTCCTGGGAGTACGTGCCCTTGGGGCTCAGGAGGTCCTGCGGGTCCTGGCCACGGCTGGCGGTCTGCGGCAGGGCGCCGTTGAACAGGTCGCGCAGGTTGAAGGTCTGGACGTCGTAGCCCGTCAGGTAGACGGGGAAGGAGAGGGTCGGCACCCCGAGGTCCGTCCACACCACCACGTTGGTGACGACGGCGGTGGCCGAGGCGTTGTTGAGGGAGAAGAGCGTCGTCTTGCCGTTGGGATGGTCGAGGTCGACCTCGAAATACGGCAGCAGCACGGTCGCCGCCGGCACGTTGTCGAGCGAGCATTTTTCGGCGAGAGCCGCCGCCGGAGCGAGGAGGACGGTCACTGCGAGCAGCCAGGCGCGATGAGCTTTCATCGGAATTTTCCTTAACTCAGGGCTCAGGGAAGGATCTCGGGATCGGGAGCGCAGCCGGTGGAAAGCGGGGTGGCGCCGAAGCCGACGCTGAAACGGCCGCCGGCCTTCATCACCGTCCCCACCCACCCCTGCAGAGGGTTGAAGGGCTCACCGAAGTAGCCGCCGAAGTAGAGGAAGATCCAGCCGAAGTCGTACGGCACGGGGAAATTCTCCCTTCCCACCTGGAAGCGGTTCGCCTCGGCCGGAAGCTGGTCGGCGAGCGGCTGGGGAGGCTGGGCCTTCTCCCCGCTGAACCGCAGCGAGACGGGAAAAGTCGGCGGGATCGCGGGATTCTCGTCCTCGTCGAAAGCCACGTAGGAGCTCATGATGAGCGGATACCACGAGGGTTTCAGGCCGCAGGGGAAGGGCTTCGTCACCATCCCGCTGTCGCGCCAGACGATCAGGTCCGTCCCCTCGGTGAAGGCGCCGGAGGCGAGGAAGCGGGCCGCCCAGTCGGGAGCGAGCGGCTGGCGCCCATCGGCCCCCGAGCCGTTGACGTAGCGGCCGTAGAACGTCCGCTTGCCGGCGAAGAAAGCCGGATCGGCCTTGAGGCGGATCAGGTTTTCACCGTCCGCGTAGACCTTGGCGGGATCGACGTAGAAGAAATCGCCCCAGAGGACGTTCTGGCTGGTGGCGACCCCTCCGGGGCCGAAGTAACCGGGATCCCCCGGCACCAGGTTCGTGCAGCGGCTCACCGTGTCGACGGTGACGTAGCCGCGGGCGATGCCATCCCCCTTGCTCTGGCCGCCGCAGGCACCCCAAATGGCCGACGATTGCCCCGTGTGGGCCGCCCGCAGGTGGTCGCGCACGGCCGGCGTCAGGTCGGCCGGCGGCAGGAAGCCGGCGCACGAGGCGAAAGGGATGTCCTGGGAGAAGATCCCTTTGGGGCTGATGGTGTCGCTCGGGTCCTGGCCGGCCGTCGCCGTCTTCGCCACGCTGCCGGCGAAGAGGTCGCGCAGGTTGAAGGTCTGCACGTCGTAGCCCGTCAGGTAGACCGGGAAGGTGAAGGTCGGGACGCCGAGGTCCGTCCACAGCACCACGTTGGTGAGCACCGCCGTGGCCGAGGCGTTGCTCACCGAGAACAGGGTGGTCGGGCCGTCCGCATGGGTGAGGTCGACCTCGAAATACGGCAGCAGCAGCGTCGCTCCCGGGCGGTCGTCCACCGAGCAGCCCACGGCGGCGGCCGCGGCCGGCGCGGCGGCGAAGACGGCGAGCGCCAGCGCCACCAGGCAGCGGGAGAGAGCGTGCTTCCACGGCAACGTCAGAGTGCGGCCCATGGAACCTCCTTACCAGTCTATGTCAATGCAACATAGCACAGCGGCAGGAGGATAGGCAATGGGCTCAAGCCGAGGCCCTCGTGGCGGGGTGGCCGAAGGCCTCCAGGGTCAGGTCCGAGAGCAGGGGGTCGAGCGACTCCTCGGCGTCGCCGCGCTCGAGGCGCTCGCGGAGGGCTGGGTTGGCCATCAGGCGGTCGAGGAGAGCCCGCTGTAGGCGCTCGCGGCGCAACGCCTCGACGTAGGTCACCCGGGTGAACGAGATCAGGTTGTAGAGCGGGATGTAGCTTCCCGGATGGAGCTCGTTCAAGCGGCGTTCGACCTTCTTCCGGAGCTGGAACTCGCGGTCCCCCACCAGGTCGCGGAGCTCGTGGAAGTGCTCCAGGGCGAGGTCGCCGATGGCGTCGGCGTTGGGCTTGCGCTCGCTCTCGAAGCGGGAGAAGACCTGCCGCCAGTCGCCGTCGCCGCTGATGATGCAGTCGGCGAGCACCGCGCAGTCCTCGAAGCCCGAGTTGGCTCCCTGGCCGTAGGAGGGGACGATGGCGTGGGCGGAGTCGCCGATCAGCAGCACCTTGTCCTCGAAAGTCCAGGGAAAGCAGCGGACGGTGATCATCGAGGCCTCCGGCCGGCCGAAGAAGTCCGCCGTCAGGTTGGGCAGCAGGGGGAGGGCGTCGGGAAAAGAGGTGTCGAAGAGCTCCGTCAGGTCCTTGGGCGTCAGCACCGAGGAGAAGGCGGGCGTTGCGCCCTCGTAAGGCATGTGGAGCGAGAGGGTGAAGCTGTAGTCGAGGTTGGGAAAGCCGATCAGCATGTAGTGGCCTCGCGGCCAGATGTGGATGGCGTGGCCTTCGAGCGCCCAGCCGCCGTCGGCGGCGGGGGCGACGTTGAGCTCCTTGTAGGCCTGGTCCAGGTACTCCTGTTTGAAGTCGAAGCGGCGGCTGCGCTGCAGTTGCGTGCGCACCGCGGAGTGGGCGCCGTCGGCGCCGAAGAGGCGGTCGCCCTCGTGCTCGGTGAGCGCGCCGGTGCGCAGGTCGCGCAGGGTGAGCGACGGCTTCTGCAGGTCCACCTCCAGGATCTTCTGCTTGAAGTGGCATTCCAGGGACGGCTGCTCCAGCGCCATGCCCAGCAGCACGCGGTTCAGGTGGTTGCGCGACACGGAGTGGATCGCCTCGCGGCGGGTGCCGTAGGGCTGGTACTCCAGCGTGCCGTCGGCGCCGTGGATGACGCGGCCGTAGCAGGGCACGGCGATGGCGCGCACCCGCTCGCCCACGCCGACGCGGTCCAAGGCGGCGAAGCCGCGCTCGCAGAGGGTCAGGTTGATCGACTTCCCCGCCGGCGCCTCGGCCTCGCGAAAATCCGGATAGCGGTCGAAGACGTGGACCTGGTGCCCCAGCCGGGCGAGGTAAATGGACAACAGCGAGCCCACCAGACCGGCGCCTGCAACGAGAATCGTTTCCATCAGTTTCCCTTCACGGCGAGGGGCGCCACCACGCCCCCAACCAGCTCCGAGAGCCGCCGCTCGGGGTGAGCGGCGGCTCCCTCCAGCAGCGCCGCGAGGCCCTCGAGCAGGCGCTCGGGCTCTCCAGGCGCCAGCACGTTGGCGTTGTAGCTGAGGTCCAGGCGGATGCCTCCCGGCACCTCCCGGGCGTAGAACGTGAGATCGAGCTCGAAGCCCGTCTCGCCGGTGAGAATGGGCTCGAAATCCACTCCCCCCGCACGCAAGGGCTCGGCATGGCCGGCGCCGCCCAGCGGCATGTTGAACAGCACCGTGATCCACGGCGCCGAGCCCGGGTCGTGGCTCGGCAGCAGCTCCCGGGCCAGCCACTCGACAGGCGCTTCGCGGTGGGTGAAGGCCCCCAGGAAGACGTCGCGCGCGCGGCGCAGCAGCTCGCCGAAGGCCAGATCGCCCGCGAGGCCGAGGCGCAGCGGCAGCAGGTTGAGCAGGAAGCCGGAGATTCCTGCCGCTTCGGGTCCCCCGCGCAGCGCCACCGGCGTGCCGATGATCACCTCCGCCCCACCGGTCTCGGACCACAGGAGCACCTGCAGGCCGGCGAGCAGGGCGACGAAGAGGGTCACCCGCTCGCGCTGGGCGAGCGCCTTGAGCGCCTCGGCGAGCCCCTCTCCCAGCATCCGCCCATGGCTGCCGGCGGGAGCCCCAGGCCGGGCCGGCCACGCGAAAGGCTCCGGCGAGGCGCCGGCCAAGTGTTCCCGCCACCAGGCGAGGTCGGCATCGAGGGCGCCCTCGGCGATCCGCCGCCGCTGCCAGACGGCGAAGTCCGCCGCCTGCAGAGGGGGCCGCAGCGCCGGCAGCGGCCGGCCGGCGGCGAGCTCCCCGTAGACGGTGGCGAGCTCAGCCACCAGCAGGCCGAGCGACCAACCGTCGGTGACGAGGTGATGCAAGGCGAAAAAGAGGGCGTGCTCCACCGCGGCCGTGTGCACCAGCGCCGTCCGCAGCAGAGGACCCTGTCCGCTTTCGAAGCCGGGCGCCGCCAGCTCCGCCACCACCCGCAAAGCCTCCGTAGCCTGATCGCCCTGCGAGAGGGCGCTCAAGTCGATCACCGGCAGAACGGTTGGCAGGAGGGCAGGATCGGGCTGTGCCGCCGGCTCCCCGTCCTCCAGGCTGAAATGACTCCACAGCACCTCGTGGCGCGCGATCACCGCGCGCAGGCTGGCCGCCAGGGCCGCCAGGTTCAAAAGCCCCATGAAGCTCACGGCATGGTAGACGTTGAAAGCGGCGCTCCGCGGCCGCTGGCGGACGAAATGCCAGAGCCGCGACTCGCCATAGGAGAGCGGCGCCGGCCCGCGGTTGTCGCGGGGGGTGATCCGCCAGCCCTCCCCCTCGCCACCGGCCCCTCCCGCCGCCGGGCCGCCGCTCAGCCGCTTCTGCAGCAAGGCGCGCTGGGCCGGGGTGAGGCGCGACCGCCGCTGTGCCAGGTCCTGCGAATCCGCCATCCCTTACGCTCCCTCCGGCAGCCGGGCCAGCATCACGTCGACGCCCATCACCTCGGCGGCCGAGCCCGGCTCGGTGAACGAGGCGAAGCCCGCGAAGCCCGCCGCCCGCAGCTCCTCTCCCCAGCGGGCCGAGGAGAGCAGAGGGTGAAGCGGGCGCCGCTCGTAGTCCTCGAAGCGGTCGAAGCCCGGCAGGAAGCCCATCGAGAAATTGTACTTGCGCTGGAAACGGGTCTCCTCCAGCAGCAGCAGGACGCCGCCCGGGGCGAGCAGGCGGCGCACGTGGCGCAGCGTCTCCTCGACGTTGCGGGTGGCATGGAGGACGTGGGCCGCGACCACCCAGTCGAAGCTCGCCGCCGGATACCCCTGGGGCACGGGGTCGTTCTCGATGTCGAGCACGCGGTAGCGCAGGAAAGGGAAGCCGGCGAACTTCTTGCTTCCCAGGTCGGTGAAGAAGCGGGAGACGTCGGTGAAGACGAAGACCGAGCTCTCGACGGGCAGGAGCGGCAGGAGGGAGGCCGTCGTCCCGCCGGTCCCCGCTCCCACTTCCAGGAGCCGCAGGCGGCGGCCGGCCGGCTGGGCTCGCGACTGCGCGGCCATGACCGCCGACGCGATGCCGTTGCAGTAGAGGAAGATCGGCAGCTCCCGGTAGCTCGACTCGACCGACTTCGACGAGCCGCCCGGAAGGTAGAACTCCAACGGATGGGTCTCACCGGTGAGGACGGCGACGAGGTTCTTGCCGTAGTAGTCCCGCTTCTGGTCGGTCGCCAGGGCGTCCAGGGCCGGCGACGGTAACGGCTCGCGGGCCACGTACGAGTCGCCCCGGTGTTCCAGGATCCCTTCTTCGGTGAGGGCCGAGAGCCAGCGCCGTAGCGCCTTGCCGTACTTGGGGAGGACGCCGCGCCGGGCGATCAGACCCTCGATCGTCCACTCCTCCCCGGCCGCTTGGAAGACCCCCAGCCGGATCAGAGCCGCGGCCAGGAAGGCGGCGGCCTGGCGGTCGTGGACCGGCTCGTGGGCGGCGTCGGCCAGGAGGCTCGGCTCCGCCGCCAGCCGGCGGGCCTCCTGGTTTCCGATCTCGACCATCTCGGCCCAGAGCGCGTCCGAGACCGGCCCCGGTGCTCCCGGCCCGATGGCAAGCTCCTCCGTCAGGCTCACGTCGTCCTGGACGGCCGCCGGTGCTGGCGGCAGCGTGCTTTCGCTCTTGGCGGCGAGCCCCTTCAGACGTTTCTCCAGGAGCGCCCGCTTCTCCGGCGACAGATTCGCCCGGCGATCATCCATGCTCGGCATTCACTCTCCTCCGGGACGGCTCACAGCCGCTCGTGGACCTCTTCGTCCGACAGGCTCTCGATCTGGTCGAGGATCAACCCTTCCACCACCTCCGCCAGCGAGGCGACGGTCGGGGCGTCGAAGAAGCTGCGCACCGGCAGCTCGACCCCCAGCTCGCTGCGGATCTGGAAGATAGCCCGGATGGCCATCAGCGAGTCACCCCCCAGCTCGAAGAAGTCGTCGTGAACGCCGAGCTTCTCGACTCCCAGGGCCGGACCGCAGATCGCCACCAGGGCCTGCTCGACCTCGGTCTCGGGCGCCTGGTACTCGGCGCGCTGGCGGGATTTCTCATGCTCCAGGGCGGGTAGGGCGCGGCGGTCGACCTTGCCGTTGGCGGTCAGCGGCAGCGCGTCCAGGAAAAGGCAGCCGGAGGGGACCATGTACTCCGGCAGCCGCTCCCGCAGGTAAGCGCGCAGCCCGGCGGCGTCGAGCCCGGACTCCGGCTCGGCGACGACGTAGGAGGCCAGCCGCTTCTCGCCCGGGCCGCCCCCTTCGCGGGCCAGCACCACCGCCTCGCGCACCGCCGGGTGGCTGGCGAGCACGGCCTCGATCTCGCCCAGCTCCACCCGGTAGCCGCGGATCTTGACCTGCGAGTCCTCGCGGCCGAGGAATTCGATGTCGCCTCCCGGCAGGTAGCGGCCGAGGTCGCCGGTGCGGTAGAGGCGCTCGCCGCTCTCGGGATGGACGATGAAGCTCGCCGCCGTCTTCGCTTCGTCGCGCCAGTAGCCCTGTGCCAGGCCGATGCCGCCGATGTAGAGCTGACCCGGCACCCAGGTGGGGCGGGGTTGCAGGCGCTCGTCCAGCACGTGGAAGGTCTGGTTCACCATCGGCCGGCCGTAGGGGATGCTGCGCGCCGCCGGGTCCACCTCGCCGATCGGGTGGAGGATCGACCAGATCGAGGCCTCGGTGGCCCCCCCGAGGCTCACCACCTCGACGTCCGGCGTCACCCAGGGGAGACGGCGGATGCGTCCGGGGAGGGTGACGGGAATCCAGTCGCCCGACATCAGGACGGTACGCAGGGTCCGCGGCGGAGGGTCGGCCGCGGGACGCCCCTGGGCCGCGAGCTCGGCCAGCATCTCCATCAACGCCGGCACGGTGTTCCAGATCGTGACTCCGGCGCCTTCGATCCGCTCGGCCCAGTGCGCGGGGTCACGCCGCCGGTCCGCCGCCGGAAAGACGATGGCCGCGCCCGCCGCCAGGAAGCCGAAAACGTCGTAGACCGACAGGTCGAAGGACAGCGAGGAGAGGGCGAGCACCCGGTCCTCCGGCCCCACCTGGAAGCGCCGGTTCATGTCCAGGACGGTGTTGACGGCGCCGCGATGGTCGATCATCACCCCCTTGGGATGGCCCGTCGAGCCCGAGGTGAAGATCACGTAGGCGAGGTCGGTGGGCGATTGGACGGGCGCCAAGGGGGCGGGCTCGGGGCCGTCCGCCGGACCGGTCTCGACCCGCAGCCGCGCGATCCCCTCCGGCCACTCGCCGCGCCCGGCGAAGCGCTCGTCGATCCAGCCTTGCGTGACGGCGATCTCCACCTCGCCATTCTCCAGCAGGTAGCGGCGACGGTCCGCCGGCAGATCGGGATCGATCGGCAGGTAGGCCGCTCCGGACGCCAGGATGCCCATCACGCCCACCACCTGCTCCCACCCCTTCTCCATCACCACCGCGACGAGGCGGTTGGGGCGCGCCCCCAGCTCGCGCAGCCGGTGGCCGAGGAGGAGGGCTTCGCGATGGAGCTCGCGGTAGGTCAGGGTACGCCCGGGGGCATCGACCGCCAGGCGGTCGTCCGGCGCGGCGGCCAGGGTGTGGAGCAGGCGGGAGGCGGCGGGGCCGAAGTCTTCGGCCGTGGTGTTGACCGCCGCTTGCTCGTCCTTCTGCGCCACCGGCAACAGGTCGAAAGCGGGCTCCGCCCAGGCCTCCTCGCTTTCGGCCAGCCGCACGAGAAGGGCGCGATAGGCGTCGAACATGGCCTGTACGAGGCCGGGCGGGAAGAGGTCCTCGACGACGTCCCAGTTGAAGATCAGCCGCCCCTCCTGCTCGGCCACCTGATGATCGAGCCAGACCTGGGGGGTCTGGCTGATCTCGTAGCGCTCTTCGGGCTGAACGCCGTCCTCGGCCTCGTCAACGGCTGCAGAATCCCGGTCTTGCGGTGCGAGGTTGAGCGTACTGGTGAAGACCACCGGCATCATGGAACGGCCGAGGCCGCCGTGCGAGCGGGTCAGCTCGCGCATCACCCGCACGCCGCTGACCGACCGGTGATCGAGGTCCTCCCAGAGCTGCGCCTGCGTCTGCCTGGCGCGAGTCTCGAAGCTGCCGCCCTGCGAGGTGTCGATCGCGAGGAGCGTCAGAGAGGTGAAGTCCCCCACCAGCTCGTTGACTTGGCGGTGCAGCGGCAGGCGGTTGAAAAGCGTCAGGTTGATGGTGAAGCGCGGGCTCTTGCTCCAGCCGGCCAGGACCTCGGAGAAAGCGGCGAGCAGCAACCCCGAGGGGGTGAGACCGGAGCGGCTGGCCCGCTCCTTGAGCCGGCGCCAGGTCGCACGAGGGAGGCGGCCGGCCTGGCGCACGAAACGTGGCTGGCCCAGGGTGGCGGGATTTCTGGCGAGCGGCAGCTCGGGCGCCGGCGGGAGGTCGGCCAGACGGCCGCGCCAATAGTCGAGATCGCGGGCGAAGCCCGGCGTCTGTTCGTACTCGGCAAGGGCCAGCACGTAGTCGCGGAAGGAGGCGGCGAGCGGCGGCAGCTCAGCCGTGGGATCGGCGTAGAGTGTCGCCAAGTCGCGCATCAAGATCTGCCAGCTCCAAGCGTCGCCGATCAGGAAGTCGAAGCTGATGTGGAAGCGGACGATGCCGCGGGCAAGCCGGGTGGCGCGCACGTCGAAAAGCGGCCAGCGGTCGCTCGGCAGCACTTGGTGGGACATCTCGCGGCGCACCCGCTCCAACCCGGCCTCGCGCTCGGCGGCCTCCGCTTCGCGCAGGTCGAGCACTTCGATGCAGTAGGGAGGCACCGTCTCCAGGATCTGCTGCCGGCCGGCCGGCAGCACGATCGCCCGTAGCATGTCGTGCCGCTCGATCAGGAGCCGCCAAGCGAGGGTCATGCGGTCGAGGTCGAGCCCCTGGGTGTTGACCTCCGTGTAGATGTGGGTCGCGACCTCGCCCATCTCGAAAGCGCCGCTGCGGCCGATCCAGTAGGCCTGCTGCACGTCGGTCAGAGGGAACGGTTGGTGCCGGTTGGCAGGGTCGGGGACGAGCACCGGGAGCGACGGCGCGGTGCCGGCCGCCCCCTTCTCCACCACCTGCTGCTGGTGGGCACGGACCGCCGCCGCCAGACCGGCCACTGTGGGGGTGGCAAAGAGGTCTTTGAGCGGCGCGTCGGTGGCGAAGGCCGAACGCACCTCGGAGGTGATCTGCGTGGCCAGCAGCGAGTGGCCGCCGAGCTCGAAGAAATCGTCGTGGACGCCGATCCCGGCGATGCCGAGGGCGCGCTCCCAGATGGCGGCGACCCGGCGCTCGCTCTCGTCGCCGGGCGGAGCGAACGGAGTCGCCAGCTCGGGACGGGCGTGCCCGCGCGGGGCGGCCGCGGTGGGGGCCGGCGCGACCGCAGGAGCCGCTTCCGCCGGCAAGGGCTCGGCCGGCGCAGCTACCGCAGGGGTGGCGGTGACCCACCGCGCCGGCTCCAGCCAGAAGCGCTGGCGCTCGAAAGGATAGGTCGGCAGTGGCACCCGGTGCCGCTGCTCGTGGGCATGAACCCCATTCCAGTCGATGCGGGCGCCCGCCAGCCAGAGGCGGCCGAGGGCACTGGCGAGCGGCTCGCCCTCCTCGCGGGCGCCTGCGTCCTGTGGGTGCCGCATCGTGGTCACCACGGCCCGGTCGGGCGTCGCAGAGCGGATGAGGCTGGCGAGCGTGCGCCCCGGCCCCACCTCCACCAGCAGGCGCGAGCGGTCCTGGAGGAGCTCCGCGGCGCCGCCCGCGAAGCGCACGGTCTCCCGCAGTTGGCGCACCCAGTAGGCGGGATCGGTCGCCTGTGCCGCCTCGATCCAGGTGCCCGTCAGGTTCGCAACGTACGGGATGCGAGGGGGCGCCAGGCGGACCTTCGCCACCTCCTGGGCAAACGCCGCCAGGACGGGATCCATCATGGCGGAGTGGAAGGCGTGCGAGGTGTGGAGGCGGCGGCCCTCGATCCCCTGCTCCGCCAGGCTCAGCGCCAGAGCGTCGATCTCCTCCGTGGGGCCGGAGACCACACAGAAAGACGGGCCGTTGACGGCGGCGAGCGACAGGGTACCGGTCAGCAGGCGCCGCGTCTCCTCCTCCGGCCGCGGCACCACCAGCATGGCTCCGGCCGGCAGCCCCTGCATCAGGCGTCCCCGCGCGGCCACCAGGGCGAGGGCGTCCTCCAGCGAGAAGACGCCCGCGAGATGCGCTGCCACGTACTCGCCGATCGAATGACCGAGCATGGCCGCGGGACGGATCCCCCACTCGCGCAGCAGCTCCGTGAGGGCATACTCGATGGCGAAAAGAGCGGGCTGGGCGAGAGCCGTCTGCTCCAGACGTCCTTCGTCAACCCTGTCCCTGGGAAACAAGACTGTCCTCAGGTCGAGCCCCAGATGCGGCTGCAGAAGGAGAGCGCAGCGGTCGAGAGCACGGCGGAAAGCGGGCTCGGCCTCGTAAAGATCCTGGCCCATGCCAACGTACTGCGCACCCTGGCCGGGGAAGAGGAAGGCCACGGGACGGTCGCTCCCCTCCTGCGCCAGGGAGAGGATGCGCTGCGGGTCGCGCGCGCGTAGCGCCGCGGCCGCCTCCTCGCGGCTTCGGCACACCAAGGCACGCCGGTGCTTGAAAGCTTTGCGCCCCACTTGCAAGGTGTAGGCGATATCGGCGAGCGGCTGCTCCGGGTGCTCGTCCAGGTGACGCACCAGGTTGTCCGTCACGGTCTCCAGGGCCGTCTGGGTCCGCGCCGAAAGCAGGAGGAGCTGCCAGGAGCGTGAAGGGCCGGAAGGCGCGGGCTCCGGCGCCTCCTCCAACACGGCGTGGGCGTTGGTGCCGCCGATGCCGAACGAGCTGACGCCGGCCCGCCGCGGAGCTCCCTTGGACCGCCAGTCCGTCAAAGCACGGTTGACGTAGAAAGGCCCGGCGGCGAAGTCGATCTCGGGATTCGGCTCCTCGAAGTGGAGGCTCGGTGGAATCTCCCCATGCTGGAGCGCCAGCACGGCCTTGATCAGCCCGGTCACGCCGGAAGCCGTATCGAGGTGGCCGAGGTTGCTCTTGACCGAGCCCAAGGCGCAGGTCTCCCGGCGGCCGGCGCCCACGCCGAAGCTCCTGTTGAGCGCCGTCACCTCGATCGGGTCTCCCAAGGCCGTGCCCGTACCGTGGGCCTCGACGTAGCCAATCGTGTCGCCGGAGACCCCGGCCGCGGCCAGCGCTTCCGAGATCACCGCCACCTGCCCTTCGACGCTCGGCGCCGTGAAGCCGACCTTGGCCGAGCCATCGTTGTTGACGGCCGAGCCGCGGATCACCGCCAGGACGTTGTCCCCCTCGGCCAGGGCGTCCGAGAGACGCTTCAAGACCACCACGGCGGCGGCGCTCCCGGCGACGGTCCCTTGGGCGCGGCGGTCGAAGGCGCGGCAGTGGCCGTCCGGGGAGTAGATTCCCCCTTCCTGGTAGCGGTAACCGCTCTCCTGCGGCACGCGGATCGAAACGCCGCCGGCGAGCGCCAGGTCGGACTGGTAGTCCTGGAGGCTCTGGCAGGCGAGATGGACTGCCACCAGCGACGTCGAGCAGGCCGTCTGCACGCTGATGCTGGGCCCCTTGAGGTTGAGCTTGTAGGAGATGCGCGGCGCCAGGTAGTCCTTGTCCGTGCCGATGAGGACCTGGATGGGCGCCAGGGTCTGCAACAGCTCGGTATGGCCGAGCACGTTGTTGAGGAAGTAGGTGTTCATCCCGGTACCGGCGAAAACCCCGATCGAGCCGGCGAAGCCGTCGGGGGAGTAGCCCGCCCGCTCCAGCGCCTGCCAGCAGCACTCCAGAAAGATCCGCTGCTGCGGATCGGCGATCTCCGCCTCGCGCGGGTTGAAGTCGAAGAAGGCCGCGTCGAACCCCTCGACGTCGTCGAGCAGACCGCCGGCCTGGACCAGGCCCGCTTCGGCGGCCTCGGCACTACCGAAGAAACGGATCGACTCGACACCGGCGCGCAGGTTCCGCCAGAGCTGATCGACGTCGTCGGCTCCGGGAAAGCGGCCGGCCATGCCGACGATGGCGATCGAAAGGTCCGGTGTCTGCGATTCCGTCATAGCTCGTCAAGGCTCCTCGAAGTCATGGGTTCCAGGGCCGCCGGGCCGGGCCGGTCGGCGGCGGGCGGCGGCGGCCTCGCGGCGGCGCGCTCCCCGGTCCTCCCCCCGCTGGCGGGAAACCGGCTCCGCCTCTCCCAGGTCCAGGTGCCGGGCGAGGGCCCGGATGGTGGGATGCTCGAACAGGGCGACCAGCGGCAGCTCCCGCTGGAGAGCGCCCTTCAACCGGTGATAGACGCGGACGGCCAAGAGCGAATGGCCGCCGGAGTCGAAAAAGTTGTCATCGATCCCCACCTGGCTGATCCCGAGCAACTCGCGCCAGATGGCGGCGACCGTCCGCTCCATCTCCGACTGTGGCTCCTCGATCGCGGCCGGAGCGCCCCAGGCGCTCCGCTCGGGGTCCGGCAGCGCCTGCCGGTCGATTTTACCGTTGGCGTTGAGGGGCAGGGCGGGCAGGACGACGAAGGCCCACGGCACCATGTGCGCCGGCAGCTTGGCGCGCACGAAACCGCGCAGTTCCTCGGCCACGGGAGAGGTCCCCGGCTTGCCGGCGAGATAGGCCACCAGCCGTTGCTCGCCCGGCTCGCCGCGGGCCACCAATACGGCCTCGGCCACGTCCGGATGGCGCCGTAGGGTGGCTTCGATCTCTCCCAGCTCGATGCGGAAGCCCCGTACCTTGACCTGGTGGTCGACGCGGCCAAGGAACAGCAGCTCGCCGTCCGGCCGGTAGCGGGCGAGGTCGCCCGTGCGGTAGAGGCGCGCTCCTGGAGCGGCAGCGAACGGATCGGGAACGAACCGCTCGGCGGTCAGCTCGGGACGATTCAGGTAACCACGGGCGAGCCCCTCCCCCCCCAGGTAGAGCTCGCCGGGTACGCCGAGCGGCACCAGCTCTTGGCGCGCATCGAGCAGGAGGGCTCGGCCTCCCCCGACGGGCCGGCCGATGGGAGGCATCCCCGCACCACGGTCGATCGTCGCGAACGTCGAGTAGGTCGTATCCTCGGAAGGACCGTAGCAGTTCAGAACCCGCTCGACCCCCGGTGTGGCATAGATCTCGTTCACCAGCCGGCGCGGCAGGGGCTCGCCAGCCAACACCACCGTACGTACCGTGGCCGGCAGTCCCTCGCCCCGTACCAACTCGGCAATGGCCGAGGGGACCGTATTGATCAAAGTGACCTGCTCTGCCGCCGCCAGACGCGGCAGGTGGAGCGCGGTCTCGGCCAGGACGACGGTGCCGCCGTAGCAAAGCGGTAGGAAAAGCTCGAAGACCGAGAGGTCGAAACAGATCGACGTCGAGGCCAACACACCAGCCCTGTCGCTCGCCGGGAAGACCGCGCTCGCCCATTCCAGGAGGGCCACGGCGCTCTGGTGGATGATCGCCACCCCCTTGGGGCGGCCGGTCGAGCCGGAGGTGTAGATAACGTAGGCGAGATGGTCTGGCGTGACGGCGGGCTGCGGCGGGATCGCAGCGCCAGAGCTCGTAGCGTCGGCAATGGCGGGCCAGTCGCGGTCGAGGCAGAGACATCGCCTTCCACTCAGGCGGTCCAGCAGCCGCTCCTGGGTCAGCACCACGGGCGCGCCCGCATCCTCCAGCATGAAGTCGAGCCGCTCCTTGGGATAGGCCGGATCGAGCGGCAGGTAGGCACCACCGGCCATGAGGGTGCCCAGAATGCCGACGACCATGTCGAGCGAGCGCTCCATGCAGATCCCCACCAGAACCTCGGGACCGACCCCCAACGTCCGCAGGTAGCGCCCCAGCTCCTGGGCGCGGGCGGCGAGCTCGCTCCAGGTCAAGGTCCCCTGGGGAGCGATTACGGCGGGGGCGTCCGGCGCCTCCTCGCGCCGTGCCGCGAAGAGCTCGTGCAGGCAGGCCCGGGGGAAGCGGCCGGCGGTGTCGTTCCACTCGGCGAGGATCTGGGCCCGCAGGGCTCCCGCCATTAGCGGCAGCTCCCCCACCGGAGTCTCCGGGTCTGCCACGGCGGCGGCCAGCAGGTCGCGGAGCTGGGAAAGCATCCGGCTCCCGGTCGCGGCGTCGAAGAGATCGGTATTGAGCTCCAGGGCGGCCGCGAAGCCGTGCGCCCACTCTTCGACGGCGAGCGTCAGGTCGTACTTCGCCGCCCCCATGTCGGACTCGGCCGGCGCCAGGGCAAGCCCACCCCCTGCTTCTGCCGCTGCCGGCGCTCCCGACTGGGATACCTGGAAAGAAAATAGCACCTGGAACAGGGGCGCATGAGCGAGGTTCCGCTCCGGCGCCAGCTCCTCGACCAGCTTCTCGAACGGCAGGCCCTGGTGAGCATAGGCGTTGAGAGCCGCTTCCCTCACCCGCGCCAGCAGCGCACGGAATCCCGGCTCCCCTCCAAGATCACACGCCAGGACCAGGTTGTTGACGAAGAAGCCAATCAGTTCCTCCGTCTCCGCTCGATTGCGGTTGGCGATGGGCGTGCCCACGGCCACGATCGGTTGCCCGGAGCAGCGGGAGAGGAGGAGCTGGAAGGTGGCGAGCAGCACCATGAAGCTGGTGAGCCCCTCCGAGCGGGCGAGCTCGCGCACAGCCGCCGCCAACTCAGGCGGTAAAGGCAGCATGCGGCGAGCACCGCGAAAGGTCTGCATCGGCGGACGCGGGCGGTCCGTCGGCAAGTCGAGCAGCGGCGGCACACCGGCCAGGGCCCGCCGCCAGTAGGCGAGGTGAGATGCGAGCACTTCGCCAGCGAGCCAGCGCCGCTGCCATGCTGCGTAATCCGCATACTGCACGGGCAGCTTGGGAAGGAGCGCTGGTTGTCCAGTGCTCGCAGCGGCATAGAGTGCCGTCACCTCCCGCACGAGGATCCCCATCGACCATCCGTCGCTCGCGATGTGGTGGAGGCTCAGCAACAGCAGATGCTCCTCCGGGGCGAGCCGGATCAGGCCCGCTCGCATCAGAGGGCCACGCGCCAGGTCGAAGGGGCGTCGCACCTCGGCCGTGGCGAGACGACGGGACTCAGCCATCCGCTGTATCGGGGGTAGTGCGGAGAGATCGGCGAGCGGCAGGGGCACTGCCGTTGGCGGCAAGATGACCTGCTCCGGCTCATCCTCACCACCTTGCAGTCTGAACACGGTACGCAGCGCCTCGTGGCGGCGTATCACTTCCCCCAGGCTCGCTGCCAGGGCCGCCGGACTGAAATTGCCGCCGAGGCGCAGCGCTGTAGGAAGGTTGTAGGCGATGCTTCCAGGCTCGAGCTGATCCAGAAACCAAAGCCGCTGCTGACCGAACGACAGCGGCAGACGCCCTTCGCGCGGCACCGGCACGATGGGCGGCGCGGCGGCGCCCTCTGCCGTGTCCGCGAGCCGTGCCTCCTCGACACGGACGGCGAGCTCCGCCACCGTCGGCGACTCGAACAGGGTTCGCAGGGGCAGCTCGACACGGAAAGCCTGGCGCATCCGGGAAACCACCTGGGTGGCAAGCAGCGAGTGACCACCCAGGTCGAAGAAGTTGTCGTGGGCGCCCACATCGCTCGCTCCTAACACCCGTTCCCAGATGCCGGCGAGGATCTGCTCCACCGGAGTGCGCGGTGCGGTGTGTTCCGCCCCGGCGGCCGGCAGCGGCCGGAGCGCGGCGAGCGCTTGGCGGTCGATCTTGCCGTTGGGCGTCAGCGGCAACGCCTCGACCGGCACGATGGCAGCCGGAAGCATGTAGTCGGGCAGGCTTTCGCTGGCGAAAGCGCGCAATTCTTGGGGGATCGGAGCCGTGCCCACGGCGGGCACCACGTAGCCCACCAAACGCCGCTCGCCCGGGAGGTCCGAATCGTCCAAGGCCAACACCACGGCCTCGCGCACCGCCGGGTGGCGGGTGAGCACCGACTCGATTTCCCCGAGCTCGATGCGGAAGCCACGCACCTTGACCTGATGGTCGATACGGCCCAGGTACTCGAGGTCCCCGCCGGGCCGCTGCCGCGCCAGGTCACCGCTGCGGTACAGCCGCGAGCCGGCCTCGCCGAAGGGATTGGGAACGAAGCGCTCGGCCGTCAGCTCCGGCCGGCCCAGATATCCCTCGGCCAAGCCGGAGCCGCCGACGTGGATCTCTCCCGGCACGCCGATCGGCACCGGCGCGAGGAACCGGTCGAGCAGGTAGACGCCGAGGTCCGGGATGGGCACGCCGACGGCGCTCGCCACCCGCCCTACGTCCGGCCATCCCACTTCGCGGTAGGTGACGTGCACCGTCGTCTCGGTGATGCCATACATGTTGATCAGCCGCGGCCGGCCGTCGCCATGCCGGACGAACCAAGGTGCCAACATGGCCGGCTCTAGTGCTTCACCACCGAAGATCACGTAGCGCAGGGCGAGGGCCGGCGCGGCGCCGGCCAGCACCGCCTCCTCGGCCCAGAGGAGCTGCCGGAAGGCCGAAGGCGTCTGGCTGAGCACAGTCACGCCTTCCTCGCGCAGCAGCTCGTAGAAGGCCTCCGGCGAGCGGCTCAGCCAGTAGGGCACCACCACCAGCCGGCCGCCATAGAGGAGCGCTCCCCAGATCTCCCAGACGGAGAAATCGAAGGCGTAGGAATGGAAGAGCGTCCAGACGTCGTCCAGGCCGAAGCCGAACCAGGCATCGGTGGCCGTGAACAAGCGCAGGGCGTTGCCATGCCGCACCACCACCCCCTTGGGGCGACCGGTCGAGCCGGAGGTGTAAATGACGTAGGCGGCATGCCCGGCCGTCACAGGCACCTCTGGATCTGAAGCGTCTTCGCGATCGATCTCGGCGTGGTCGCGGTCAAGCACCACCACTCGGGTCTGCGCCGGGGTCTCCGGCAAGGAGAGGGCTTCTTGGGTCAGCACGACTGGCGGCCGGCTGTCAGCCAGCAGGAAGGCCAGTCGCTCGCGCGGATAGGCGGGGTCGAGCGGCACGTAGGCCGCTCCGGCCTTGAGCGCAGCGAGAATGGCAACCACCATGTCGCAAGAGCGTTCGAGGCAGAGCCCCACGCGGCCGCCGGGCGCAACGCCGAGCCGTATCAGGTAGCGCGCCAGCCGGTTGGCCCGCCGGTCGAGCTCGCCGTAGGTCAGCCGCTCCTCCTCGAAGACCACGGCTACTGTCTGCGGCGACGAGGCTGCTCGGGCCGCGAACCGCTGATGGAGGCAAGCGCCGTCGAGCCTCTCGGTCGGAGCGGCGTTCCATTCCCGGCCGAGCTGGTGCCGCTCCGCCGCCGACAGGAGAGACAGCTCCGAGAGGGGGCGGTCCGGATCGCCAGCGGCAGCCGCCAGCAACGACTCGAAGTGGGCCGTCATGCGCCGCACGCGAACGGGATCGAAAATGTCGGTGTTGTACTCGAAGACACCTCCCAGATGCCCCGCCCCCTCCTCCAGCGTCAAGGTGAGGTCGAAGAGCGATCTCCCGGATTCGAGGTTCAACGCTTCGAGAGCCGGACCGGCGCCGGAGCCTCCTGCCTCGCCACCGGCCGTGCTCTGGAAGGCGAAGACCACTTGGAAGATGGGCGTGTGGGCGAGGCTGCGATCCGGCTGCAGCTCCTCCACCAGCCGCTCGAACGGCAGGTCCGGATGGGCAAAGGCTTCGAGCACCACCTCCCGCACCCGCTCCAGGAGCTCGCCAAAGGTCGGCTCTCCAGCCAGGTTGCAGCGCAGCACGAGAGTGTTGACGAAGAAGCCGATCAGCCCTTCGGTTTCCACCCGGTCGCGGTTGGCGATCGGAGTCCCCACGGGGAGGTCGTCGCGGCCCGTATAGCGGCTGAGCAGGGTCGCGAGCCCCGCGAGCAGCGTCATGAAGACCGTCGCCCTTTGCTGCTGGCCGAACGCCTTGAGGGCGGCCACGACACCGGCGGCGACCGTCACCGGCTCACAGGCGCCCCGGAACGTCTGCACTTCGGGGCGCGGCCGGTCGGCCGGAAGGTCGAGGGGACCCGGCAGGGCGGCGAGTTGGCGCCGCCAGTAGTCGAGCTGCGGCGCCAAGGCCTCGCCGCCGAGCCACTCCCGTTCGGCGATGGCAAAGTCGGCGTACTGCACAGGAAGCCCAGCGAGGGGAGATTCCCGGCCCTGGAGGAACGCCTGGTAAAGGGCCGTCAGCTCCCTGATCAGAATGCGCATGGACCAGGCGTCGGACACGATGTGATGGAGGGCGAACGCCAGGATGCGCTCGTCGCCACCCAGGCGCAGCAGGGCGACGCGCAGGAGCGGTCCCGAGGCGAGGTCGAAGGGTTGCTGCCCTATGGCCGAAGCGAGCCTTCGTCCCACCACCCAGCGCTCGCGCTCGGAGAGGCTCGACAGGTCGATGACCGGCAGCGGCAAGGGAGCGGCAGGGCTGACCCGCTGCACCGGCTGGCCGCCGACGTCGGGAAAGGTGGTGCGCAGGATCTCGTGACGTTGCACGACCTCGGCCAGCGCGCGGCCGAGACAAGCTTCGTCGAAGGGACCGCGGAGACGGACGGCGCCGGGCATGTTGTAGAACGGATTGCCGGGCTGTAACTGGTCCAGGAACCAGAGCCTCTGCTGTGCATAGGAGAGAGGGAAGTCGCCGTGCCCCTGCCGGCGCGGCCTGAGAACCGGACGCGCCGGCTCTCCCTTCAGCTTCTTGAGCTGCCGGAGCAGCAGCTCCCGCTTCGCCGGCGAAAGGTTCTCGAGACGGCTCGCCAGCTCAATCACCCGGAGCCTCCGAGCGGTCCACTCCTGCCTCGATCAGCAGTTTTTCGCCGGCGAGCAGGGCTTCGGCCTCCTCTTCGGAGAGATCCTCGAGCCGGGCCAACATGTCGTCGAGAGCGCTCCCGCGAGCCGCCTGGGTCTCTCCTTCCAGCAGGCGCACAGCCAAGCCCGCCACCGTCGGGGCGTCGAAGACGGCGCGCAATGGCAGCTCGCAGCCCAGCGCCTGGCGGATTCGCGACAGGACCTGGAGAGCGAGCAGCGAATGGCCGCCCAACTGGTGGAAGTCGTCGTGGATCCCCACCGGTTGGATGCCCAGCACGTCCTGCCAGATGCCGGCGAGCACCTGCTCGGTCTCCGTGCGCGGAGCGACGAAGGGAGTCGGCAGGTCGGGGCGGGAATGGCTCGTCCGCCGGGCGGCGGCAGGCGTGGCCTCTTCTCCCGGCGCTTCGTCCCGGCGGGAGTTGGCCGCCCCGGCCATCAGGCTCTCGAGTGGCCTGGTGGAGACGGCGAGGCGCGGCAGTCCGCTCGCCAACGCCCGGTCGAACACCTCCAGCGCTTCGGAATTGAGCAGCCCGCCGGCGAGCTCGGGACGGACGCTCGCCGCCGCCATGCCAGCCTCGCGCCAACGGTCCCAGGCGATGGCGAGGACGCTACCCCGGCGGGCGGCGGCGAAGGCATCCAGAAACGCGTTGGCAGCGCAATAGTCGACCTGCCCGAGGCCGCCGACGATCGAGGCCAGAGACGAGCAGACCAGGAAGAAGTCGAGAGGAGCCTGCGACACCAGCGGCGCCAAAGCCGCCTCCAGGACGAGCGTGCCGCGGACCTTGGCCCGCAACACCTTCGCCGCCTCCTGTTGTTCCTTGAGCTGGATCAGGCCGCCGCCGGGCACGCCCGCGGCGTGGATCACGCCATGGAGGGCGCCGAACCGCTCGCGGATCTGGCGGACGGCCGAGCGCATGGACTCCTCGTCGGCGACGTCGGCGGCGATCACCATCACCTCCGCCCCCAGGCTCGCGAGGGACGCCAAGCGCTCGGAGCCGGCAGGGAGACCCGAGCGGCTCACCAGGGCGAGCCGGGCCCCCGCCGTGCGTGCCAGGTGCTCGGCAAGGGCGAGACCGATGCCGCCCGTGCCGCCCGTGACGAGGACCACGCCCCCTTCCCGCAGCCTGATCCCGCCAGAGCCGGCCGCCTCCAGCCGCACCGGCGCCTGCCGCTCCACCCAGCGCCGGCGGCCACGCAGGGCGACGACCGGCTCGCCGGCCGCGAGCGCCAGCTCCGCCGTGAGGTGGTCGATGGCCTCCCCCCGCCGCGGGTGACCGGGTGCCGGCAGCACGACATCGACGGCGCGAGCCCGCGCCCCCGGGTACTCCCAGGGGATGACGCGGACGGGGCCGAGCAGCAGGGCTTTCTCCGGGCCCAAGGCTTCCTCGCCCGTAACCTCCACGAGGCCGTTGGCCACCACCGTCAGCTCCAGCTCAGGAGGAGCTTGCGCCGTTCTCTCCTCGGTCGCTTCGGCCAGGGCCTGGGCCAGCCAGAGAAGACTGTAGAAGCCCGCCTCCTCCAGGCTCGCCAGCCCTTCGAGTCCGGTCGGCGCTCCCTCCGGCGTGAGGCAGCCCAGGTGGACGATGCGGGTCGGGAGCCCCCCTTCCGCCCGCATCTCGCGCAGCAGCCGGGCGTAGTCCTCGCGCCGGCCGGGGTGGATCCGGTAGGCATCCGCGCCGAGCCGCTCGAAGCTCTCGCCGGCCTCCACCCGGACGACCGGCCGTCCCCGGCGCGACAGCCGTTCGGCCAGCTCGGAGCCCAGGCCCGAGCGCCCCACGAGCAACAGCCACCGTTCACTCGGCGTGGGCGGCAGCTCCCTGACGGGCAGCACCGATTCCTGCCAGGCTGGGGCCGAGAACCAATCCGCGATCTCGGGCCGGCGCGGCACGCCCTGCCGGCGCGCAGACGCCCGCGGCTCGATCCAGTAGCGCTGGCGCTCGAAGGGATAAAGCGGCAGGGGCACCCGCCGCCGGCGCTCGTGCGCGTGGAAGCCTTCCCAGTCCACCTCGGCACCCGCGATCCACAGGCGGCCGAGCGCGGCGAGGAGAAAAGCCTGGTCGGAGGCGGTATCGGCCGCGGGGCGCATCGACTCGACCGGCCCCGCCCCTACCGTTGCCTGGCGCCGCGCGAGGCTCGCCAGCGTGCGGCCGGGGCCGACCTCGAGCAACAACCGGCTGGGCTCGCGCAGCAACTCGCCCAAGGCCGCCGAAAACCGCACCGGCTGCCGCAAGTGGGCCACCCAGTAGCCCGGATCAGTCGCCTGGGCCGGCTCGATCCAGGTGCCGGTGAGGTTCGACAGATAGGGGATTCGGGGCGGCTGCAACGACACCTTCTCCAGCACCGTGCGGAAGGGCGCGAGGATCGGGTCCATGGCCGCTGAATGGAAGGCGTGCGAGGTGTGGAGGCGCCGCCCCTCGACACCCCGCTGCGCGAGCCGGGCACGCACGGCCTCGACCGCCGGCTCGGGTCCCGAGATCACGCACAGGGCCGCCGCGTTGACGGCCGCCAGCGAGAGCCGGTCGTCATCCAGCAGGGCGAGGGTCTCCGCCTCCGGCAGCGGCACGGCCAGCATGGCGCCCGCCGGCTGCGCCTGCATCAGCAGGCCGCGGGCCGCCACGACGGCGAGCGCATCCTCCAGCGAGAAAACGCCGGCGAGGCAGGCCGCCACGTACTCGCCGAGGCTGTGGCCGATCATCGCCTGCGGACGCACCCCCCACTCCATCAGCAGCCGCGCCAGCGCGTGCTCGACCGCGAAGAGGGCCGGCTGGGCGAACGCCG
>DASUEN010000257.1:0-48576 GCA_036275055.1 Thermoanaerobaculia bacterium | reverse complement strand
CCGGCGCCTGGACTCCTCCTCGGCGCTGGCCTCGCTCGTCGCCAGCGCCAGCGAGCCGCTGACGGTGGACCTCGAAGACTCCCGCTCGCCGCTCGCCAAGCTGCCGGAAAAGGACCGCCACTGGCTGGTGGACAGCGGCTTCCGCCTGGTGGCGCCGATCCTCGCCCGCGACGGCTCGCTGCTGGGGATGATCGGCCTGGGGGAGAAGAAGAGCGGCCTCCCCTTCTTCAAGGAGGACCGCCAGCTCCTGCGGGCGATCGGCAGCAGCGCCGCCTGGGTGCTGGAGCTGGAGCAGAGCCGCTCCCTGGGCTCGTCGCACAAGAGCTGGCAGGACCCGGTCGACCGGGAGGCCTCCCTCCCCTTCCCGGAGACGGCGGCGGCCGCCGCCGAGCTCGCCAAGGAGTGCCCCAACTGCGGCCGGCTGTACGCGGCCTACACGGTGTTCTGCAGTCATTGCAGCCGCCGGCTGGAGCCCTCGCACGTGCCCTACGTGCTGCCCGGGAAGTTCCGCTTCGAGCGGCGCATCGGCATCGGCGGCATGGGTGTCGTCTACCGCGGCACCGACCTGGCGCTCGGCCGCGCGGTGGCGGTCAAGACCCTGCGCCGCGTCTCGCCCGAGGACGCCATGCGGCTGCGGCGGGAGGCGCGCACGGCCGCGGCCGTCTCCCACCCCCACCTCGCCCCCGTCTACGGCATGGAGACCTGGCAGGGGACGCCCATCCTGGTGATGGAGCTGCTCGAGGGGGGAACCCTCACCCAGCGCATCGAGAAGGGACGGCTCGAGGCCGTGGAGACCGTGGAGCTGGGGATCGCCATGGCCGAGGCCCTGGAGCACCTCCACGCCTCGGACGTCCTGCACCGCGACATCAAGCCGAGCAACATCGGCTACACCCGGGACGGCGTGCCCAAGCTCATGGACTTCGGCATCGCCCGCGTGATGTTCGACCTGCGCCGCGACACCGAGATCCCCGCGCCCGGCGATCCGGCCGAGGACTCGGGCCTGCCGCCCACCTCGCTCTGGCACCACACGCCCACTTCGGCCAGTGTCTCGAAGCAGCTCGTGGGCACCCTCTCCTACCTCTCTCCCGAGGCGTTGAACGGCCAGCCGGCGGACACCTCCTTCGACCTCTGGAGCCTGGCCATCGTCCTCTACGAATGCCTGCTGGGGCGGAAGATCTTCAGCGGCGGCGACTTGCAGCAGCTCATGAACCGCATCCGCCACGGCCGGGTGCCCGAGTTCGCCCAGGTCCTGCCCGAGCACGACGCGGCGCTGGGCGACTTCTTCCGCTCCACTCTCCACCGCACCATCGGCCGGCGGCCGGCGAGTGCCCGCGAGCTGCGGGAGCGCCTGGCCGCGGTGCGCAAGCGTCTCGGTGACTGAAGGCCGCGCCGCGACCGATCAAGATCGCTCGTGACTTTGCCCCTCGGCTCTAAACACAACCGCGGGGTTTCGTTTCCTTATTGCTGAAGCTTGACGAGACGGGAAAATCCGGACTAGGATCGTCTCTAATTGAGCAACATTGGTGTTTTGCAGGTCATCCGTTGCGATTGCCCGGCGCTCCGTAAGTGACGGCGGTCCCAACCACAGGGCGACGATTTGCGCCCCAAAGGAGAGAACCCTCATGGCGTACACGCAGGAAGGCATCATGTCTCAAATCCTGGTTGCATTCGGCCAGGGCGCCGGGCCCATCCGCGTCTCGCAGGAGGCGGCGCTGGAGCTGCGCCGCTGGTACTTCGACGCAATCACCCAGGAGATCATCGACAATGCGTGGGAGACGGAGGCGGTGCAGGTGCTGGACCGCATCCGGGCGATCGGCAGTTTGGCGGCGCTCAAGGCGGCAGGGATCGGGGCGACGGCGATCTCCCCCCAGAACGTCTACGACTCGGCCTCGGCCGTGCAGGATCTTTCGGACACCGAGCTGTGCCCTCCCAAACCGTCGGCCCTGGCTTGATCTCTAGCGCGGAGGCCTACTGAAACCGTCTTTCCTTGCGCGGCTCGTCCCGCCGCTGGCTGCTTTGAAGCTGGCGCTGGGACTGGCCGCGTTCTTTTCGACCTACAAGGCGGAGGCCGGCAAGGACGCCGCCTTCCCCTACGTCTTCTACGGCCTCTTCGCCGCCGCCTTCGGCGCCACGGGCATCATGCTCCTTCTAGGGGGCCGGCAGGACCGCCGCGCTGCGGCCCTGGGCGGGTTCTTCCTCGCCACCGCCACCACGTGGTCCACCCATCCGCTGGCCCGGGCTGCGGTGGGGCATTCCAGCCTCAACCTGTTCTCGGTTTTCGTTGACTTGAAGCTCGACGCCTTCATGGCTTGGTTCCTCTGGCGGTTCGTGCGCGACTTTCCCCATCCCGCGGTGTCGCTTCCCGTCCGCCGCCGCATCCAGGTGGCGGTGCGGGTGAGCGCAGCGTGCGGCGGCATCCTCTTCGGTCTCAACCTGATTCCTCTCCTGGCCGAAGCTTCCGGGTCTCCCGGCGGCTGGGGTCAACAGGTATGGTTCACCCCCCAGCGAGGGCAGGGGTTGTACTACAGCGTGGTGATGGGGCTGACCGGTGCCGCCTTCTGCCTGCTTTCCTGGAAGGCTTACACCTCCCGGGGCGAGGAGAAGCGCCGGGGGCGCGTCTTCCTGCAGCTTTTGGCCCTGACGCTCGCGCCCATGGTGGCCGAGGTGCTGATGGAGCTCTTCATCCCGGGCTACGACGAGCATCTCCACACCCATCCGCGGCAGCATCTCGCGACCGTCGTCACCGTCCTGCTGCCGGGTCTCACGCTGCCGGTGACGGTGCCCTACACCGTCCTCGTCCACCGCGTGCTCGACGTCCGCCTGATCGCCCGCCGGGCCCTCCACTACGCTCTCGCCCGCTACTCGGCTCTGGCGCTGGTGGCCATTCCCTTGGCGGCCCTCGCCGCCTATCTCGCCGGCCACAGCGAGAGCTCGCTGGCCGAGCTGTTCTCGGGACCGCGGGTGCTGCTGCTGCTCGCGGTCGCCGCCGTCGGCTTCGCCGGCCTGCGCTACAGCAAGCCGCTGCTGGACGCCATCGACCGGCGGTTCTTCCGCGAGCAATACGACGCCCGCCGGATCCTGACCCTGCTGGTGGACCGCATCCGCTCGATCCGCGACGCCCCCAGCCTCGCCAACCTGGTGGCGCGGGAGATCGACCTGGCGCTCCACCTGGAGAGCGTCGCCTTGCTGGCGCTCGATCCCCGCTCCGGCATGCTGGCCGATCCCAGGAACCGGGCGCGCAAGCTCGACGCTTCCAGCCAGCTCGCCCTCATCGCCTCCAACGCCAGCGATCCGCTGGAGGTGGACCTCGAAGACCCCCAGCCGGCCCTGCTCAAGCTGCCGGAGCGGGAGCGCCACTGGCTGGTGGACAGCGGTTTCCGGCTGATCGTCCCCATCCTCGCCCGCGACGGCTCGCTCCTCGGCCTGATCGGGCTGGGGGAGAAGAAGAGCGGCCTCCCCTTCCTGCGCGAGGACCGCGAGCTCCTCCACGCCATCGCCAGCAGCGCCGCCTGGGTGCTGGAGCTCGACCACGAGCGCCCCCTGCAGCCCTTCTGGCAGGTGCCGCCCGCGCCGCCCCCCGAACCGGCTCCCGCCGCCTCGGAGCTCGCCAGGGAATGCTCCAACTGCGGCGTCCTCCACCCCTCCTACACCGTCTTCTGCAGCTCGTGCAGCCGCCGGCTGGAAACCTCGCGGGTGCCCTACGTGCTGCCCGCCAAGTTCCGCTTCGAGCAACGCATCGGCGAGGGGGGGATGGGCGTCGTCTACCGGGGCTCCGACCTGTCGCTCGGCCGCCCGGTGGCCATCAAGACCCTGCGCCGGGTGTCGCCGGAGGATGCCATGCGGCTGCGCCGCGAGGCGCGCACGGCGGCGGCGGTCTCCCATCCGCACCTGGCGTCCGTGTTCGGCATGGAGACCTGGCAGGGGACGCCGATGCTGGTGATGGAGCTGCTGGAGGGAGGGACCCTCGCCCAGCGCATCTTCCGCGAGGCGCTCCCCGAGAAAGCGACGGTGGAGCTGGGGATCGCCATGGCCGGCGCGCTCGGGCAGCTCCACCTCGCCGACATCCTCCACCGCGACTTGAAGCCGAGCAACATCGGCTACAACCGGGACGGGGTGCCGAAGCTGATGGACTTCGGCATCGCGCGGGTGATCTTCGAGCTTCGCGACGAAGAAGGGTTCGAGGAGCTGGAGGACGACGAGCCGGACGTGGCTTTCTCGCCGGCCGGAGGCGAGGGGCTCGATCCGCGCCACCGTTTCGTGGGGACCCTCTCCTACCTCTCCCCCGAAGCGGTCCAGGGGGAGCCGGCGGACGCCTCGTTCGACCTCTGGGGCTTGAGCGTGGTGCTCTACGAGTGCCTGCTGGGCCGGAAGGTGTTCGGCGGCACCAGCTCGCAGGTCGTCGCACGCATCCGCTCGGGGCGCGTGCCGGACTTCGCCCAGGTCTGCCCCGGGCGCTCGCCGGTGCTCGCCGGCTTCTTCCGCGACGCCCTCCACCCCACGCTCTCCCGCCGGCCGGCCACGGCCCAGGAGCTGCGGCGGCGGCTGGAGGCGGTGCGGGAGGAGCTTCTGGATTCCCCCTCTCCCGGTGAGGGCTAGTACGGCCCGCCCTGCTCCAGGATCGTCGGCTTGAGCTTGGTGGCCACCCCCATGCCGTCGCCCAGGGGGATGACGACGGACTGAAGCTGAGGGTGCATCATCAGGTAGCCGTTGAACGCCCGCAAGGCGTCCGCCGTGGGATCTTCCTCCTCCGGCGGCTCCGCCACGTGCCCGCTCCACAGCAGGTTGTCCAGGAGGATCACGCCGCCCACCCGCAGCCGCGGCACGACCAGGTCCAGATAGCGGCGGTATTGCAGCTTGGCGGCATCGACGTAGACGAGGTCGAAGGTGCCGGGCAGGCGGTGGAGCACGTCCAGGACGTCCCCTTCGACCAGCTCCACCCGGTCCGCCACCCCGGCCTTCTCCACGTAGTGCCTGGCCGCGGCGAGGCGGCCGGGATCGACGTCGACGGAGACGACGCGGGCCTCCGGCGCGCCCCGGGCCAGACAGATGGCGCCGTAGCCGATGGCGGCGCCGATCTCCAGGATCAGGCGGGCGCCGGTCGCCCGCGCCATGATCCCCAGGAAACGGCCGACCTCCGGATCGGAGATGGGGACGTCCTCCCGCTTCGCGTGCTCCTCGATCTCCCGCAGCACCGGGTCACGCGGCGGCAGGAGACGCTCGATGTAGCGCTCCTGCCCGGCGTGAAGGATCGCAGCCTTGCCGTGCTTCATGGCCGCATCTTCCGCGTCTTACCGCTGCGCCGGCGACGAGGCGGGAGCGGGCGGCGAGGGATCCACGGGCGGCGCCGTGGGCCGGCGCGCTCCGGCCGGGATCCAGGCCACGTTCTCCAGGGAAATGGAGCGCTTCGGCCCGACGACCTTGGATTGGATGGTGAAGTTGGCGGAGAGCTGGACGCGGCAGGCGCCGTCCGGCGGCGGCGAGTCCATGACCACCTCGTCCTCATGGATGCCCGGCCCGGAGAAGCTCGTCTCACCGCTGCCGCAGTTGCCCTGCACCAGGACGGAGGGGGCGCTCGCGCCCGGCTCGAGCGCCAGCGAGTAGTCCGGCTTGTCCGTGGGCGGGATCTGGAAGACCAGCCAGACGACGCCCGGCCCTGTCTGGTGGACCACGCGGACGTCTCCCCGGTCCGCCATCCACCGCCGCGCCACCACCTGGCGGTCCCCGCCGGCGGTCACCGGCAGCCAGGTGGGCGAAAACTCGAGCTTGGGGCCGGAGCTTTCGGCCGGCACCTCGATCTCGAAAGCATCGTACTCATCCTTCCCCACCGGCTCGCCCAAGCCGCTCAAGGGCCAGCGCTTGCCGTCCCGCCCGTAGAGGCCGGCGACCACCTGGTACTTGCCGGCGGCGAGCGGGGGGGCCAGGACCGACTGGTAGACCTTGAAGTCGTCGGTCACCGGCGTGCCTTCCCGCCAGCGGTCCGGGAACGGATGGTCGAAGGTGCGCTCCACCTTGTGCTGGGCGTCCAGGAGGTGGACGAAGACCGTGGGAGTCTCCCCCTCGAGGGGTGCGGAAGGGGTCCAGGTCAGGCGGACGGTCTGGGCCTGGCCGAACGGCAGGCGAACCAGGTGCGGGTCGACTTCCACCCGCGCCACGGACTTCTCCTTGCCGCCGCCGCAGCCTGCCGCCAGCGAGAGGGCGATCACCGAAATGGGAAGAAGGATTTTTTGGAGGCTCATGAGTGACGGGAGACGCTAGCTAGCAACGGGGGGTGCTGTCAAGCGGCTGATTCAAGGACGGTAGGTGGCCGAGCAGTCCGGCCCCTCCCAGACGGTGACCTCCACCAGCGGCGCCCCCGGCAGCCTCGCCGTCAGAGCGGTGAAGAACCAGGCCGCGATCCGCTCCGTCGTGGGGCTGGTCCGGTCGAAAGGCGGCACGGTGTTGAGGTCGCGGTGGTCCAGCCGTGAGACCAGCTCGCGCAACGCCGCCTGCACCTCCACGAAGTCCCAGGCCATCCCCTCGGCGTCCAGCTCCGGGGTGGCGAGGGCCGCCTCGACCCGCCAGGAGTGGCCGTGGGTGGGCTCGGGCGCCCCCTTGTAAGAGGTCAGGTGGTGGGCCGCCTCGAAACGGGCAGTCACTCGCAGCAGGTAGGGCAAGGCGTCACCTCTCCAGGAGCTGCTGCACGTGAGCCACCACCATCTCCAGGGCCACCTTGTTCTCGCCCCCCTCGGGGATGATGATGTCGGCCCAGCGCTTCGACGGCTCCACGAACTCCAGGTGCATGGGGCGGACGGTCTCCAGGTACTGCCGCAGCACGTCCTGCACCGAGCGCCCGCGCTCCGCCATGTCGCGCCCCAGGCGGCGGATGAGCCGCAGGTCGGCGTCGGTGTCGACGTAGATCTTGAAGTCGAGGAGGTCGCGCAGGTTGGGCTCGACGAAGATCAGGATCCCCTCCAGGATGATCACCGGCTGCGGAGTCACCCGCTTGGTGCGCGCCGTGCGCCGGTGGCGGACGAAATCGTAGATCGGCACCTCCACGGGGTGCCCCGCCTTGAGCGCCGCGAGATGGGCCACCAGCAGCTCGTTGTCGAGGGCCGAGGGGTGGTCGAAGTTGTGGTGGAGGAGCTCGGTCTCGCTGCGCCAATCGACGTCGCTGTAGTAGCTGTCCTGCTCGATCAGGGTGATGCGGTCGGCGCCGACGGCCTCGACGATGGTCCGTGCCACCGTCGTCTTCCCCGAGCCCGTGCCCCCCGCCACGCCGAGGATGCAGGGGCGGAATCGCGACGCGGCGATGAGAGGCTGCAACAGCGGCTCGGTGTCGACCATGGCGGGGGATTGTAGCCTTTCCCGGGGATCGGCGCCGGGGTCAGCGCTGGCAGCGCAGGCAATAGTAGGTGCTCCTCCCGGCCTGGACGATCCGCCGCACCGGAGCGCCGCAGGCGAGGCAGGGCTGCTCCTCGCGGTCGTAGACCGCGAGCGACACCTGGAAGTAGCCGCTGCGCCCCTCGCCGTCCGCGAAGTCGTTGAGGGTGGTCCCCCCCTGGGTGATGGCCTGGCGCAGCACCGCGACCACCGATTCGGCGATCCTGTCCCAGCGCGCCGCCGAGATCCGCGCCACCGACCGCGCCGGGTGGACCCCTGCCCGGAACAGGCTCTCCGAGGCGTAGATGTTCCCCACCCCCACCACCACCCGGGCGTCCATGAGGAAGGCCTTGACCGGCCCCCGCCTCCCCGCCGCCGCCCGCGCCAGCACCGCGCCGGAAAATCCCTCTTCGAGGGGCTCCATCCCGAGCTCGTTGAAGTGTGGGTCCTCCTCCATCTCCGCCGTTTCCAGGGCCAGCACGAGGCCGAAACGGCGGGGATCGCGCAGCCGCAGCCGCCGGCCGGAGCGCAGGTGGAAGGCCACGTGCTCGTGCGGCTCGGGTGGCGCGTCCCCAGGGGCGAGCGTCAGCCGGCCGCTCATCCCCAGGTGGACGGCCACCGTCCGTCCCCCCGCGAGGTCGATCAGCAGGTACTTCGACCGCCGGCGGAGGGCGACCACGTCGCGCCCCGCGGCCAGCCGCCGCAGGCGGGCGGTCTCCACCGGCTCCCGCAGCGCCGGATTGCGCACCTCGACGCGCACGATGCGGTCCCCCACCAGGTGAGGCTCCAGGCTGCGGCGCAGGACTTCGACCTCGGGTAGCTCGGGCACGGAAAGATTGTACCGGGAAAGCAATTCTACCGGAAAAGCAAAAAAGGGGGCGCCCCCCTGCCGAGGAGCGCCCGTCCATGCTACTTGGAGATAGATTTTGGGAGTCTAAATCGTTATATCTTTGATCTAAATTAATCTAAGCCGGGCCATCCCTTCACTTTCATTATTGTCGCCGATCTCTCGGCTTCGCGCAAGACCCCACGCCCCAGCAAGAGGATCCGGAAGGCTCTTGACATCGGGCGTAAACGGGCGTAAAACAAGCGCAACATGACTTCCTACGCCACGTTCCCGCTCCTCCTCGCCCTCTCGCCCTCCTTGCAGCCCGATCCCTCGGCGGCCCTGGAGCGGCGACTGCGCCGGTCCCTCTTCCGCCGCGAGCCCATCGTCGCCGGCACCCTGGCGGAGCCGTACGAGCCGGCGAGCGGAGAGTCGCCGCTGCGCCTCCTCCTCGCCGCCGAGGGGCTGGAGATCAGCGTCACGACGGCCTCGCCGCGCATCCTGCGGGAGCTGGAGCTGCTGGTGGAGCTCGACCGGCGGCACTCCGTCGCCGTGCGGATCGCCGTCCCGGTCTCGCGGACTCCGGACGCGGCCGCCCGGCTGGAATCGGCCCGCCGGCTCGCCGCCGAGGGGATCACCACCCGGCTGGTGCTGGTGCCGGTCCCCGGGGCGCGCGAGGCGGACGTCCGCACGCTCCTCGCGCAAGCACGGGAAGCGGGTATCTACGACGTGGAGCTGGACGATGAGAAAGGCAGCGGCTGGCAGAAGCGGCGGTCTCTCCGCTCAGCCTTCTGGAGCCTGCGCCTGGAGCACGGCTTCCCCCGCGACGTCCCAGGCCGGGGGTGAAGCGGCTACCCCCGCCGGCCGCCCTGGCTCAGGCGGGCCACCAGGCGAGCGAGGGCCACGTCCGCTTCGCCGCTCTCGCCTTTGATCTGCAGCTCCGTCTCCAGGAGATCGGAAGGGAGCCTCGCCAGGAAGGGCTCCGGCAGCCGGCTGGCCGCGAGGTAGGCGCGGTGGAGACGGAAGGGGTGGAGACCGGCCAGCGGGTTCTTGCCGCCGATGGGCACCTCCCCCTGGAGGGCCGGCGCGTGCTGGTTCTTGAACCGGCCGTAATTCGCCTCGCCGGCCGGCACCCGGGCGACGCGCATCATGCCGCGGATGGCCACGAGCTGGCGGCAGAAGGAGCAGAGGAGGGAGAAGAAGGTGAGGCGGGCGGCCAGGACGTCCTCCGCCGAGCCGAGCAGCCGCCGCAGCCGGTCCAAGGCCTCGCCACCGCGGCCCGCGGAGATGGCGTCGAAAACCTGCCAGACGTCCTCCTCCCCCCGATCCTCCACCGTCTGCTCCACGAGCTTGCGGTCGATCCGTCCGCCCGCTCCTTCCGTCCCTTCCGCCAGATTGGCGAGCTTGCGGTACTCCGCGGCGAGGCGGGCCGTGGAGTCGGCATCTACGCTTCCCGTCGACCGGCCGCGGCTGTCGTTCGCCTGGCGCAGCGTGCGCCGGGCGAGCTCGGCCAGGGCGTCGGGAGCGATCGCGACCCCCGTCTGCCGCTCCAGCTCCCCGGCCAGGAGCTCCACCCCCTGCCAGCTCCCCCGCTCGGACTCGACCCGCCCCAGGCTGAGGACGGCGTTCCTCTCCTGAAGCAGGTGGACGACGGGGTGGTCCGCGGCCACGGCGCCCTCGGCGAGCACCAGGGCATGCCCCGGCGGCAGCCCGCTGCGGACGGCCTCGGTCAGCTCGGAGAGATCGCCCTCTCCCATGCCCTGCAGCCCGTCGCGGCGAGCCGCCTCCAGCAACCCGGCGAGGGCGCCGCGCAGCTCTTCCACCTGCTTCTTGGTGCGTGCCCGGCCGCGGGCCTTCCCCCCTTCGAGCACCCAGGCGGGGAGCTCGGCCACCGCCTTCTCGGCGGCGCCGGCCTGGGCGTCGACGTCGAAGAGGTGAAGCGCCTGGAGGAGGCGCGAGGCCGCCTGGCGCTCACGGGCGGAGAGGGGACGCATCGCGTCGCTCAGGGGAACCACTTCCGCCGCGTCGTCGATCAGGTCGCCCGCAGCGCTGCGGTCCGCGAACACGGCGGAGTCGACGGCGAGCGACACCTTGCCCGGCGAGAACAGGGAGAAGGTGCGGAGGTCCTGGAGCAGGGGGGAGAGAGAGGCCGGCCGGCGGTGCACCTCGATCGCCTCCGGCGGCAGGCCCACCGCCTGCGCCAGGGTCTGGGCGATCCGCTGCGCGGCGGGCTCGGCCAGCACCACGTCCCCCTGCACCAGGCAGACCTGGGGGAGGGGCGCCCGGCTCAGGCGGGAGAGGAACGACTCGAGGGGATCGGCCATCCGAAAACACGAAAGCGGGGATGCGCTCCCCGCCCTTCATCTCCGGGTTCGGTTCTTACGCTTCGACCTCCAGGAGTCCCTTTTCCGCCAGCTCCTGGCAGTCGATGCAGAAACGCGCCCAAGGCACCGCCTCGAGGCGCAGGATGTTGATGGTCTGGCCGCAGTTGGCGCAGCGCCCGTAGGTCCCTTCCTCCATGCGCCGCAGCGCGTTCTCGATCTGGAGGAGCGTCGTCCGTTCGGTATCGGACAGGGAGAACATCAGCTCCCGGTTGTAGGCGTTGTTCGCGCGGTCCACGATGTCTTCCGTCCCGTCGTCCGCAGATTCCTGCCCCGCCCGGAGGTCCTGCTTGTACATGTTCAGGATCTCGTCCCGCTGGTTCTGCAACCGCTCGCGCAAAGCCTCATAACGGTCCTGCGGCAACTCCACGGCCGCCTTGGCCTTCTCGATTCTGGCCACGCTGCTTCTCCTTTCGCCTGGCGCGCTTCAAAAAGTTCCCTATCATACCTGCTTACAGGGGCTCGCGATGATAGCTCATTCCAGCCTCGATCGAGAGCGCGCGGAAGAGTTGCTCGTAAAGCACGGCCCGTGCCAGCTCGTGGGAAAGCGTCATGGGGCCCAGCGAGAGGACGGCGCGGGCGCCGTCCACCACGGCGCGGTCGAGGCCAAGGTCGGAGCCGATGACGAAAGCGATGGGGTGGGGCCACTCCTGTCGCAAGCGGGCGAGGCGCTCGGCGAGCTGCTCCGAGGAGAGCTGCTCCCCCCGGCTGTCGAGGGCGAAGGTCCAGGCGGAAGGGGGGAGGGCGGCGAGCAGGGCCTGCCCCTCGGCCCGCAGCCGCTGGGGATCGTCGGCCGCCGCCCGGGCGCGGACGGGCACGTCCCGCACGGGGGTCGATCCAGCAATGCGGGCGATGCGCCGCCGGTAGGAGTCGCAGATCTCTTCCCAATGGGAGCGCTGGTGCCGTCCCGCCCAGAGGACGGCGAGCTCGCGGCCCACCTCAGCCGACCGCGGTCTCGTCCGCCTCCGGCTGCGAGCCGCCGACCAGGTAGGCCTCCCACTCTTCATAGAAGGCGAGGGAGCGCAGGTCGCGCATGCGGTCGAGGAAGACGATGCCGTTCAAGTGGTCGAACTCGTGCTGGACGATGCGGGCCTCGAAGCCGGTGACCACGTAGTCCAGAGGATGCCCCTCGCGGTCGAGCCCCTGCACCCGCACCTTGGGATGGCGCGGCACCAGCCCGCGCAGGTCGGGGATGGAAAGGCACCCTTCCCAGTCGTAGGCCAGCTCCCGGGCCTGGGGGGTGATCATGGGATTGACCACCACGTGCAGCGGGACCTCCGGCGGGCCGGCCGCCTGGTAGACGAAGATCTGGACCTCCTCACCCACCTGCGGCGCGGCGAGCCCCACGCCGTGGGAGTCGTGCATCGTCTCGATCATGTCGGCGATGAGCTCCTGGATCTCCGGCTCGCCGATCCGCTCCGGCGGCACGGGCACGGCCGGAGTGCGAAGGGCAGGGTGGCCGAGGCGGACTATGGGTCTCAGAGGCATGATCGTCACCGACGTAACCGAGGCATTATAGCCTGGACGCTCGAACTGCGGCTAAATGATATGCTTCAAAGCCATGGTTAGAGGCACTGGACGCTTTCTGGACAGCGACAAGAAGAGACGCTGGGCCAAACGCCTCCTGCTGGCGGGCGCGGCCGTGGCGGTGCCGGTGGCGTTGGGCGCCCTGCTGCGCCGCCGCGCCGGGGCACCCGCGCCTCCCCGCTGGGGACGGACGCACCGCTTCGCCGGCCGCTCCGGCCCCGAGGTGTTCTTCCAGGAGCTGGGGAGCGGCCCGCCCGTCCTCCTCCTTCACTCCTTCGGCCCGGGCTACGACGCCAACCAATGGCGGGGCGCCGCCGAGGTCCTCGCCGATCGTTTCCGCGTCTTCGTCCCCGACCTCCCCGGCTGGGGGCGCTCGCCGGGCGGTCCGGGAGCCCAGCATCCCGAGCGGTACCTCGACCTCCTGGAGGACTTCCTGGCCGGCGTGGTACAGGAGAAAGCCGTGCTGGTGGGCGCGGGCCTCGCGGCGGCCTACGCCGTCCAGACCGCGGCGGAGAACCCGCACCGGGTGCGGGCCGTCGCCCTGGTGTCCCCGCTCGGGCTGGACGACGACGATCCGCCGCAGACCCTAGCCCGCTCCTTCACGGGGAAGCTCCTGCACCTGCCGCTGGTCTCCGCTTCGGTGCTGGACGCCTTGACTGCCCGCACCGCCCTGGAGCACCACCTGCGCAAGGAGGTCTACGCCGCCCCCGAACGGGTGGATGCGGCCCTCCTCGATCATCACTATCGCGCCAGCCACACCCCCGGCGCCCGTGCCGCCCTCGCCGCCTACCTGCGAGGCGACCTCTGGCTGGACGTCTCCGAAGAGCTCTCCCAGCTCGAAGTGCCCGTCTGGCTCGCCTGGGGCCGGCAGTCCCGGAACCCGCCCGTGGAAACCGCGGACCAGTGGCTCCAGCACCTCCCCACGGCGGACCTCGCCGTCTTCGAAGGCGCTGGCGTGCTTCCCTACGCCGAGTCTCCGGTGCTGTTCTGCCGCGGGCTGGAGCGGTTTCTCGCCGGCGTGGGGGAGTAGCCGCGGAGCGACGAGAATTCGCCTCGACCTCCACCTGACGCATTGGCGTTATACTTGGTAAGAGGAGTATGACTATGGCCAATCTGGTAGGAGAAAAAGGTCAGGTTGTCATCGAGAAGCCTCTCCGGCTGGCGCTTGGAGTTCAGCCTGGATTCGCGACCGTACAGACCCTGGTCGATGACCATGTCGAGATCCGTTTTTACCCTCCGGAGCATGACCGGTCTCTGAGAGGAGTCCTGGAGCAGTACGTCCAGCGCACAGTGTCTCCCGAGGAGTGGAACGAGGTTCGAGAGCAGGCCTGGGCGGAAGGTCTGAGGGATCGGACCGGAGGAGATAGGTGAGCGCCCAGGAAGCCCCGGCATTTCTCGACACGAGCCGGTAGCCGCGTCTACAGCTTCGACGGGCGCTTCCCAGCCCGCGGCATCACGATCGTCGGAAAGACGAGCTAGCGCAAGAGCGGCCCGCTCTCGAGGCGCCTTTCATGGAACCCATGCCCGAGGAATCCTCCGCTCCGGCCTCGCCGCCTCCGGCGCCGGCTCCCGAAGCCTCGCCGTTCCTCTACGCCGGACCGCTGCTGCTCCTGCTGATCCTGGTCTTCCTGCCGCTCGTCCGAGGCACCGAGACGCTCGTCCTGCGCGACGTGCTCAACGCCCACCTGCCCATGAAGTGGTCGCAGGCCGAGGCCATGCGCCACGGCAACTTCCCCATCATCGATCCCTACCGGGCCGGGGGGCAGCCGCTGGCGGGGAACCTGAACGCCGCGCCCTTCTATCCGGACAACCTCCTCTATCTCCTCGGCTCCACCTTCTGGGCCTTCAACGTCCACTTCTGGCTCCACCTGATGATCGCGCCGTTCGCCTTCTACTGGCTGGCGCGAAGCTGGGGGCTGGGGCGCGAGCCGGCGTGGGCGGCGGCGGCGTGCTACACGGTTTCGGGATTTTTCCTCTCGCACCTCAATTTCTACAACCTGGTGGCGGGAGCGGCGCTGGCTCCGGCCCTCGTCGCCGCCTGCCTCGACCTGGTGCGCCACCCCCGGCGGCGCGGACTGCTGGCCCCCGCCGTGGCCGTCCTCTGGACGCTGCTGGTGCTGGGGGGCGATCCCCTGATGGGGATCCTGGCCTTCCTGCTCGCCGCTTCGGGCATGGCCCTGACCTGGCGGCAACGCCCCGCGGACGGCTCGGGGAAAACGGTCCTCGCGCTCCTCGCCGCCGCCTTCGCCGCCGGCACGCTCATCGCCCTGCCGCAGATCGTCGAATTCCTGCGCATCCTCCCCATCTCCTACCGGGGCTACCAGGGGTACGACGGGAAGATCGCCACCATTTCGAGCCTCGATCCGCGACAGGCCGTGGAGTGGCTCCTCCCTTTCCTCTTCGGCCGGCCGGACGTCATCGACCGCGGCGCCTTCTGGGGACTGCAGTTCTTCACCGGCTATCCGCCCTTCTACTTCTCCCTCTATCCCGGGCTGCTGACCTTCGGCCTCATCGCCGCTTCCGGCCGCCCCCGCGGGCGGATGGCGGGGTGGGCCTGGGGGTGGATCGCCTTCGGCATCTTCTTCTCCCTGGGGCGGTTCAACCCGGCCGCCCAGTGGCTGCTGAGCTGGCAGAAGAGCCTGCGCTACCCGATCAAGTTCTGGCTTCCCGTGGCCGTGGGAACGTCGCTCCTCTGCGGGACCGGCGTCGCCCGGCTGCGGGACGCCGTGGCCGCGAACGCCGAGGGGGCCCGCCGCCGGCTGCGCTGGACGCTGCTGGCGTTCGGGGCGGCCTTCCTCTTCTTCTGGATCTTCCTCAGCGCCACGCCCAGGCCGGCCGAGGCGTGGATGAACCTGTTCATCCCCCGGCCGCACGAGTTCATCGCCAACGAACGGCTGCGCTGGGCCGGCCTCGCGTTCCTCACCCTCGTCCTCCTGCTGGCCTTCGGCATTGCCTTGAAGCTCTCCCGTCGCTGGTGGCGGCTCGGCGCGCCCCTCCTCCTCCTCCTTCACGCCGGGTCCCAGCTCTGGCTGCTGCGTCCGCTCTATCCGATGGATTCCGTGGTCCCCTACCTCAATCCGCCGCCCGCTTTACAGTGGGTGCCGGTGAGCGAATTGGTGGTGAATCCGGACTTCAACTATCTCTTCGGCCCTTCCCGGCTGCGCCAGGGGAAGTTCCCCGAGCCCACCCTGGCCTGGGTGGAGCGCCGGTCGTTCTATGAGCTCTTCCCGTTCTCCGGCCCGCTCTGGAAGCTGCGCTACGAGCTCAATACCGCGCCGGAGGGGCTCGACGCCTTCCTCTCCCGGCAAGCGCAGGGGGCGGTCAAAGTGGCCAAGACCCACGAGGAGCGCTTTCGCATGCTGGCCTCCTGGGGGATCGGCCGCGTGCTCGTCGACCACCCTCTGCAGCCGCCCCCCGCGCGCAGCCGGCTCCTGGCCACCCTACCGAGCTTCGGCGGCGAGCTCTACGTTTACGAAGTGCTGGACCGGGCTCCCGAGGTCTTCCTCGCCCGCCGCGTCTTCCACGAGAAGAACGTCCCCACGGCGTTCCGTAGGCTCGGCGCGCCGGATTTCGATCCGCGCACGGACGCCGTCCTCATCGTCCCCCCGGGAGGGCGCCTGGAGGAAACGAGCGGCGGCACGGCCCGCTTCGTCCGGACCGATCCCGAGGACGTCGAGGTGGAAGCCGAAGCGGGCCCAAGCGGCGCCCTCCTCGTCCTCCAGCGCGCGAACCTCCTGTTCCTGGCCGACCTGGACGGCCACCCCGTGCGCGTCGTCACCGCCAACGGCCACCACCTCGGCGTCCGCGTCCCCGCCGGCCGCCACCGGGTGCGTTTCTGGATCGACCGCAGGCCGCTCCACCGGGCGCTGTGGGGAGCGTTGGCGGGGGTGATTGGGGTGGTGGGGCTCGCCGTGTTCTCCCGCCCAAGATCCTCATCACCGGGGATCTGTTAGAATCTGTGAGAGCTGCTACGCTATACTTACGCCTTAGCCATGGACCTCAAGAAAGTAGATCAGATCGTCCAGTACGCACTGGCCCTTGCCGGCGAGGCGGAGGATGCGCGGAACCGCGAGCTCGGTCCGATCCACCTCCTGAAATATACCTACCTTGCCGACCTCGCCTTCGCGCAGGACGGCAAGGGGAGTTTCACCGGAGCGCCCTGGCGGTTTCACAAGTTCGGTCCCTGGTCTATCGAGATCTACGAGCGCCTTCCTCGCGCGGCGCAGGCCATTGAGGCAGTGGAGCGGAAATTCCCCAGCAAGTTCCGGGATCAGGACGGGATTCGCTGGCGGCTCCAGGACCGGCATCTCGCGGAAGCTCTCGAGGCCCGTCTCCCTTGGCCCGTGGCTCGGACTGTCAAGCAAGCCGTGCGACAATTCGGGAACGATACGACGGGGCTGCTTCATTACGTCTACAACACAGATCCCATGCTGAAAGCAGCGCCAGGGGAGCTTCTCGTCCTCGATCCGGAACCGCCCGCCCGCCCGGAGGAGTATGTCCCAGAACCCCCTCCACTCCCTGCGTTGTCGAAGACCAAGGTGAAGAAACTTCAGGAGATCGTCAAAGCCAAGCTCAAGGAGAAGGCTGAGGCGGAAGCGCGCGTCGTGCCGGAGCCGGCTCCCCGCTACGATCAGGTGTTCGCCCTCGGTCAAGATTGGCTCGACGGCTTGGCTGGTGAGCCTGTTACGGCCGAAAGAGGGAAGATCTATTTCTCCGATGCGATCTGGAAGTCTCCGGGGCGCCGTGACCCAGAAATACCCTGAAGATTCCCTTCAATACTATTGTAGCTCGTGGTGGACTCGCACCGAGGATCGAGAGATCCGGCGAGGGAGCCTCCTTTGGGCCTTCGTGCCCCATGTGGATCAACATCCTTTCGTCCTGGTGGCCGAGGGACGGTCAACCGATACGGAGCACGGCGCGGCGGACTACCATCTCGAGCCCCTCCAGGGCGGCACCCTTTCCGAGGGCTCGCGGCTTCCTGTGGCGGGCCTTCCCCATTACCCGGGAGAGGTTCGCGTGGTTCTGCGAGCAAAGAAACGGCCTGTCCTGGTTTTGAGCACGGGGGGATCGGAGGTTCCCAGGAGCCTGCGAGTAGGCGCGGCCCGATACCAGACCCATCCGACGCTCATGGTGGCCCCTTATTACGGCGCCGACCAGTCCGGGTCCAGCGGCGGATGGAAACCCGAGTTCGTGTCCCGAATCCGGCGCTGCGAGTATCCACAATACGTCTGGGATCGACTGCCCTTGAAGGGCAGAGACGAGTCCATCCTGCGGCTCGATCATGCGCAGCCTATCGGCAAGCACGGCGACTCGTACGAGTTGACGGGCTACGTTCTCCATGACGAAGCGCTTGGAATGGTCGACGAATATTTGACTTGGCTCGTGAAAGGATTCCTGCCACCGCACAGCATCATCCACGAAATCCGTAAGGTGCTGCTCGGCACGTGAGGGCCCCACGTCGGGGGCCCTCACCAGAGAGACCAGCAAGGAGCCTCGCGCCCTACTTCAAGTACGTCTCGATGTGAACGTCGGCGTACGTCCAGCCGTACGAGGGGACCTCGGTAGGTACCTTGCCAGGGTAGAAGCCCATGTCGACGAGGTACTTGGAGCCCGCCTTGATGGTGTAGGTCTGCAGGTTCGGCTTGCCCGGTAGGGCGACTGCGACCTCTCCCGTATCCATGTCGGTGATCGTGATCGAGAAGCTCTTGCGGATCAGGTCGTAGTCGTTGACGACGTGATAGGTGTGGCCCACCTTCGCGGCGAACGGCCGGATGACCTTGAGCTTCTGCGGATGGGTGAGCTGAAGGCCATGGCGGGCGAAAGCCTCGTTCTTGTTCGGTCCCAGGAAATAGAGGAGACCCGGCATGTCCTTGTTGTTGTTGATCACGAACCAATAAATCAGGTGCTTGCCGCTCGGCTCCGGAGCGTACCAGGGGCCGACGGTGACGTTCATCGACAGCAGGAACCGCTTGGCGATGCCCTTGGGAGCGGGGAAGGTGACACGGCCGACCGGCAGCGGCGGCCCCGGCGGGGGACCCGGGACGTAGACGACGCCCGGAGCGTCGGAGCAGATCGCGGTGGCCGGGCACTCTGGGACGGCGGCAGGAAGCTCCACGGAGTCCTCCGCCTCTACCGGAGCCACCAGGTCGAGCCGTCCCGTGGAGCCGTCGGCCAGCAGACCGTAGGCGTAGAAGTCCTGGCTGCAGGAGACCGTCGCCTGAGCCTCGGTGCTGCCATACACCTTGATCATGTGCTCGAACACGTTGAGGAAGGGGCGGCTCTCCAGCGGTTTCAGCGTCAGGGTCGTCACCGGACCCATGCGCACGCCGTCCACGGTGGTGAGGGCGAGCGAGCAACGGTTTCCCGTCTTCGCCAGGTTCATGAAGGTCAGATGGGTGGCGGTCTCCGGCGAGGCGGTCAATCCATGAAGAGACAGGGTCTGCCCCCCGTGGAACACGCTGTCCGGAGTGATCTCCGGTATGCCGGTGGCGACCTTCGCGTGGGCGACACCGGCGACGAACAGTGTGGCGAGGAGCAGTTTGCTGAGGGTACGGATCATGCGGTTCTCCCTGAGGTTGAGGCGGCGGTATTTCGCGCTGTTCGGAGAGTCTTACAGACAAAAGCCAGGGCGTTTACAACCAAAGTCTACTATGAAGTGGGAGCGTCTACAACCAAAGAGGGCATGAGCCGCGCGGGACTCAAGCCCCGCCGCCCTGCGGCTCGAGGGCCCGGGCTCTCTCGCGCACCGTCTCGAGGAGGGCACGGAGATCGAGGAGCACGCCAAAGGTCCGCCGCCCGGGCCGCCGGAGGAGGGTCATCATCTCGGTGCCGTTCTTTGCCGTCTCGACCTCACGGCCGACGATCACGTAGCGGGCCGTGGCGAGCTCGCTCGTACAGCCCGCCAGCTTGCGGACGATGGAGCGGAGGGTCTCGAGCGATACCTTCTGGTCGCGCAGCTCGCGGGCGATGCGCAGCAGGATGATGTCGCCGTAGGAGTACATCCGCTGGCGCCCCTTTCCCCGGCCATCTCCCTTGGCGATGGTGGGCCGGAGGAACTTGCTCCGGTCCCAGTAGTCGACGGTGAAGAACGGGACGCCACTCAATCGCGCGGCCTCCCGCGACGTATAGGCCCTCTCGGGGAGAGGTGGCGCCACGGTTTTCGCTTTGCCGCCTCGTTGGTTGTAAGCGCTCATCACTCTCCTTCGGCTTGGTTGTAAGACCTCGGTCGCCGGCATGGATTTTGGTTGTAAGGGCTCTACGATCATGTTAGAGTCCCCAGGTCACAAGTGCCTTTGGTGGTGCCGGTGCACGCCACAACTCTCGTGTCAAAAGGCGGCCCTGTATGAGTCTAGCACGCCGCTCGCCGGCGCCCGCCTGGCGGCTGAGCAGGCCTTCATGAGCGTGGACGTTACCATCGACGACGAGCGGGCCGAGCACGGCCTCGGCCGCCGGGACTGGGGACGCGCCGGCCGGCTCGCCCTCCTCGCTGGCGCGAGCTTGCTGCTGGGTTTGCTCGTCAGCGAGCTGGCGCTGCGCATTGCGGGATTCTCCTACCATCTCCGGCCCGAGAAAGTGGAGCTCGGCTGGCCCCCATCGCTGGCCGCGCTCGGTAACGAGTACCGCGCCGATTCCGATCTGCTCTGGACCCGCGTCGAATACCAGGAAACCCTCGCCCACGCCCGGGTGGAGCGCCCGGTGTTCGCTTTTCTCGGGGACTCCTGCACCGAGTATGGCGGCTACCCGGAAGGGATGCTCGCGGACCTGGCGGCGCGCCGTCCCGATGCGCGGTGGACAGGCGTCAACCTGGGTACGGCCGGCTGGTCGACCTATCAGGGATTGCGGCAGCTCCGCCGGGACGTCCTGCCGCTGCGTCCGCGGGTGATCACGATCTATTTCGGCTGGAACGATCACTGGATCGGGTTTGGCCTGCCGGACGACGAGGTCGCGAAGCTCCTGCACCGGACGGGCTCGGGCTGGCAGGACGTGCGCCTGGTACAGCTCGCCGAGAAAGCCGACGTTGCCACGCACCGCTCCGCCAACAATCGCCGGGTGCCCCTGCCTGAGTTCCGGCAGAACCTGGACGCCATGGTGCGGCTGGCGAAGAGTCATGGCATCGAGCCCGTCCTCCTCACCGCGCCTTCCTCCCACGTAGCGGGGCGCGAGCCCCAGGAGCTGCGGGGGCGCTGGCTGAGTCGCCTGGAGGAGCTCGTGCCCCTGCACCAGTCCTATGTCGCGGCCGTCCGCGACGTGGCCCGTGAAGACGGCGCGGCGCTCTGCGACCTCGCCCGGGATTTCGAGACCCTCCCTGGCGAGCAACGCCGCCGGAGCTTCCTCAAGGACGGCATCCATTTCACCCGCCGCGGAGCGAAGCGCGCCGCGGACTTCCTCGCAGACTGCCTGAGCTCCTCGGGAGTCCTCGACCGGGCTGCTGCTGCCAGGTAGTGCCCCGGCGAGGGCCGTCCGGGCCCTACGTCCTTGCTGTCCCTGTTGTCCCTGCTGTCCCTTTCGTCCTTTCCCTTCCCCCGACCCTGCTAACATACCCGCCCTGCCATGACCGACACGATTCCGAGACGGCGCATCCGCAAGGTGTTGATCGCCAACCGCGGGGAGATCGCAGTGCGGATCCTCCGCGGCCTGCGCGAGATGGGGATCCGCTCCGCCGTCATCTACTCCGAGCCCGACCGCCTGGGGCTCCCCGTGCTGCTGGCCGACGAGGCCTACCCCATCGGTCCCGCGCCGTCGCGCGAGAGCTACCTGCGGGGAGAGGCCATCGTCCAGCTCGCCAAGGAGATCGGGGCGGATGCCATCCATCCCGGCTACGGCTTCCTCTCCGAGCGGGCCGGCTTCGCCCGCCTCTGCCGGGATGCGGGCGTCATCTTCATCGGCCCCTCCCCCGAGGCCATCGACGCCATGGGCTCCAAAGTGGAGAGCCGGCGGCTGATGATCGCCGCGGGCGTCCCCGTGGTGCCGGGCGGCCAGGACCCGCTCCCCGATCTCGACTCCGCCCACGCCGCCGCCCTTGCCATCGGCTACCCGGTGATGCTCAAGGCCGCGGCTGGCGGCGGCGGCAAGGGGATGCGCATGATCCCCTCCGAGGCCGAGCTCGCCAGCTCCTACCGAGCCGCCCGCTCCGAGGCCGCCGCCAGCTTCGGCGACGACTCCGTCTACCTGGAGAAATTCATCGTCGATCCCCGCCACGTCGAGATCCAGGTGATGGGCGACCTCCACGGCCGCGTGGTCTCGCTCGGCGAGCGGGAGTGCTCCCTCCAGCGCCGGCACCAGAAAGTGGTGGAAGAGGCGCCGTCGCCCGTCATCACCCCCGAGATCCGCCGCCGGATGGGCGAGGCCGCCGTCAAAGCCGCCTCTGCCGTGGGCTACAGCAACGCCGGCACCTGCGAATTCCTGTTCGACCGCACCGGCAGCTTCTACTTCCTGGAGATGAACACCCGCCTCCAGGTGGAGCACCCCGTCACCGAGCTGGTGACCGGCATCGACCTCGTGCGCACCCAGGTGCGGGTGGCCGAAGGCGAGCCCCTGGGATCGGAATTCGACGACGTCCACCCGCGCGGGCACGCCATCGAGGTGCGCCTCTACGCCGAAGACCCCTTCCAGCGCTTCGCGCCCTCGCCCGGCAAAATCGAGATCCTCCGCTGGCCCGACGGCCCCGGCGTGCGCGTGGACAGCGGCGTCTACGAAGGCTCCGAAATCTCCATCCACTACGACCCGATGGTAGCCAAGCTCATCGTCTGGGCCGCCGACCGCGAAAAAGCGCTCGACCGCCTCGAGCGTGCCCTGGCCGAGCTGCGGGTGGAGGGGATCCGCACCACCGCGCCCCTGTTCCGCGCCCTGCTGGCCGATCCGGACTTCCGCTCCGGAAACCTCGATATCGGCATGCTCGATCGCAAGCTGGCCGCGGGCGATCTCAAGCCACCTGCCGAGGCCGAGCTGGCCGACCTGCCGCTGATCGCCGCCGCCCTCGCCCATCACGAGCGCGCCCACCTGACGGCCGCGGGACCTGCGGAGGGCGCTCCCGCCCGCCGCTCCCGCTGGGCCGGCACCGCGCGCTTCGAGGCGCGGAGGAATGCCTCATGGACCTGATCGTCCGTGCCGGAGCGCGGGAAGAGAAGGTCAAGATCCGCCGCGACGGCGACGCCGGCTACGAAGTCACCCTCGGCGGCCGCACCTACCACGTCGGCGTGGCCACGGCGCGGCACGGCCTCCACAGCCTGCGGAGCCTCCTCATCGAAGGCGCCCAGCACGAAGTGGCCGTCCGCCATCAAGGGGAAGGGGTCTACCGGGTGAGCACCTCCCAAGGCTCCGAGCTCGTCGAAGTCTCCGATCCCCTGACGGCTCTCGCCACCCAGAGCCGGACTGGCAAAGGGGGGCGGCGGCAACAGACCGTCAAGGCGTACATGCCGGGGCGGGTCGTCACCCTGCTGGCCGCGGAAGGCGAAGAGGTCACCGCCGGGCAGGGCGTGCTCGTCCTCGAAGCCATGAAAATGGAGAACGAGATCCGCGCCGAGCACGGCGGCACCATCACCAAGGTCCACGTCCAGCCTGGACAAGCCGTCGACAACGGCACCCCGCTCTTCGAGCTGGAGTAGCGGCTCCTCCCCGGGAAGCCCATGGATCCGGATGCAGAGAAGGGCAGGCCGAAGCTGCTCTCCGAGAGGGGGGCCGTCCTGCTCCTCCTCGGCCTCTTCGCCATCCTCGGCGCCCATGGCCTGGTATGGGATACCCCGACCGTCGATGAATTCGCCCACCTGCCGGCGGGCTACTACTATCTGAAGACCGCGGACTTCTCGGTCTACCCCCACAACCCGCCGCTGCTCAAAGTCCTGGCGGCCCTCCCCCTGCTGGCGCTGCAGCCCGCGATCGGCCCCCCTCCCCGCCGCGGCTCCCCGGCCTGGCAGCCGTGGATCTTCGGCACCGACTTCATGGAGCGCAACCGGGCGATCTACGACCGCATCTTCCTCCTCGGGCGCCTGCCGATCCTCGCCCTTGGCGTCTTCCTGGGATGGATCGTCTGGCGCTGGTCGCGCGAGCTCTACGGTCCGCGAGCCGGCCTCGTCTCCCTCGCCGGCTACGCCTTCTGCCCCACGATCATCGCCCATGCCCACCTCGCCACCATCGACGTAGGCGCCGCCGCCTTCATGCTCCTCGCCCTCTGGGCCTTCCAGCGCCACGTGGCAACTCCTACGCCGCGGCGGCTCCTCCTCTGCGGCATCGCCCTGGGGTTGGCGGAGCTGGCGAAGCTCTCCTCCCTACTCCTCTACCCCATCTTCGGCCTGCTCGCCCTGGCGGCGCTCGCCCGCGGCGACCGGTTTTCCCTCTGGCCGAAACGCCGGTGGCCCGTCGTGGGGAGCCTGGCGGCGCTGATCGTGATCTTCGCCCTGAGCGTCTTCGTGCTCGACCTGGGCTACCTCTTCCAAGGCGTGGGCCGGCCGCTCGCGAGCTACGAATTTCACAGCCGGTTCCTGACGCGGCTCACCGCCGTCCTTCCCGGGGCGCTCCCCCTTCCCGTGCCGGCTCCCTTCCTCGACGGGTTCGACATGGTGCAGCTCGACAGCGAATTGGGAGAATTCCCCGCGTACCTCTTTGGACAGTGGTCGCGGGAAGGGTCCGTCCTCTACTACCCCGTGGCCCTGCTGTTCAAGACGCCCCTCCTCCTCCTGGCCGCCTGGCTCGCGGCGCCCTTCGCGAGGTTGCGCCCGAGGCCGCGGGGAGAGCTGTTCGCGGCCCTCCCCCTGCTCCTGCTCCTCGCGGCCTCCTCCCTCCTCTTCCACCGGATCGCCTATGGCATCCGCTACATCCTCCCCGTGCTCCCGTTGGCCCTGATCTACATGGGGAGACTGGTGCCGTACCTGGAAACCCGCACCCGGGCCCTGCGCATCGCCGCCGTGACCGCCCTGGCGCTCTACCCCCTCTCCGCGCTCCTCGCGACCCCGAACACCATCGACTATTTCAATCTCCTGGCCCGCGGGCGCGGCGACCTCGTCCTCCTCGACTCGAACATCGACTGGGGACAGGGACTGAAGAGAGTGCGGGCCTACATGGACCGCGAGAAGCTCGACCGCATCGACCTCGCCTACTTCGGCCACGTCGATCCCGCGATCTACGGCATCTCCTGGGATTTCCCGCGTCCCGGTCACCCTGGCCCGGTCGCCGTGAGCGCCAACTTCCTCCATGGCTACCCCTACGTGACCTATGCCGGAGGTCGGATGGTGCCCGTGCGGCCGGATGCGTTCCGCTGGCTAGAGCGCTATCCGGTGGTGAAGTCGCTGGGAGGGGGGATCTTCATTGTGCAGGCGCCGGGAGAAGCCGGACAGCTCCGCCCTTGGTAGATTGTCTCAGCCCATGATCGGCGAGGTTGCGATCGTACCTGCTCTTGAGAGATCATATTAGGTATGACAAGAGTCAATATCGTCTACTGGGAAGAAGATGGAGCCTGGCTCGGATTCCTCCAGGAGTACCCAGACTACTGGACCCAGGGAGAGACCCTCGAGGATCTCAAAGACCACTTGCGGGATCTCTTTCAGGACATCACCGGCGGCAAAGTTCCCGGCGTCCGCAAGGTCGGCGAATTGGAAGTCGCGTGAAGCGCGCCGACCTGGTCAAAGCGATCCAGGGCCTTGGCTGTGTGCTGATTCGCCACGGGGGCAAGCACGACTGGTACCAAAATCCAAGCACCGGAGTCTCGCAGCCGGTGCCTCGTCATCGAGAAATCAAAGACCTCTTGGCCAAGCACATCCTCAAAACGCTGGGCCATTAGGGCTCCCGCGGTGTCCGGCCTCACTCGGGCGTCTCCGATGCGGAGGCGTTCCTCCCTCTTCTTCCGGTCGGCTCCTGCCCCGGACGCTACTCTATCCTCGCCAGCTCGTTGCGGAGATCAGCTTCAAGCTGCTCGAGGTTCGGCGTCACCCCTTCGCATTCCGGAGTCGGGAAAATCCCGACCAGCGTTGCCGACTCCACGAGCCTGGGGATCAGGCGCTCGAAAAGGGTATCGAGGTCGATCTCCTTGGGTTCATAGCCGGCCCACGAGCCAGACGCACACCGCTCCGCGTACTCGCGGCCAGGCCAAAGAGGAAAGACTTGGCCACCGTCGTCCGTGCCGGCGAGCGCCCATCCATCCGAGAAGAGACCCCAGACGCTCCGCTCATCGGCAGCCACTTTGATGAAATGCGAGTACCGTTTTGGGCCAGGTAAGGCCAGGATCGCTTCAATCTGCTTCGTTTTCATTGCTTGCTCATCGCGCTAAAAGATTCGCACCTCAAAGGTGAGACACTCGAAATCCGGCGTCTCGGCCATGCCATGACTGCAATGATAGACTCGTTCTCTCTCGGAGACTTCCTGCACCCAGAAGCCCGCGTTGCCAGTCCACTTTTCCTCGGAGGTTATCCCACCTGGACGCTTCATCTTGTACACGTTCCATACCCAGAGAAAGCCGTCTCTGCTATGAAGCGGATAGCGGACGACGGGCTCCAGGTTGGGATCATACCAAGTCCTCAAGGTGTCCACCCTACGATCCATGAGCTGAATCCAACCGTTTATCTTCATGTCGAGACCTTGCTCAACATCGGTCTTCGCCGAAATGAGCTCAGCCTCAACCTGACCATCTCGTGGCACCGGTATGCAATCGGCGGTCTTCACCTTGAGGCCATTCCATAGGATGTAACCAGGCCGACCTCCCTTATCCGGGAAACGCTGATACTGGTCGAGCATTGCAGCCTGGACGGTTAATCCGCTCTCGCCGTAGTCTCTGGATTCCAAATGGCACCATCCGTAACCGCATGGCCTGACGGAAGACTACCACTTTCGCACAGCCTCGTCGAGAATCTTTACCTGCGTGCCCGAGAGGAGCGCCCTCAGGCAACTCACCAAGGCGGCGAGATCTGGCTCACTCACCGAGAAGCGAATAACTATCTCTTTATCTGTATTCAGAAAACGAGCGCTATCCTTCTCTAAGCGAATCCGCGCCAGGCCAGGAGCAATCTCGATGCTGCGGATCCCTCCATATTGAGACCGACTCTGGTCGTCGATGGTAATGTGAACGTTGTCCTCGCCAAAAGCTCGATCCTCGTCTGAGAAATCCGTCGATCGTTGCAAGAGTACATACTGTTCTGTTCTGTACTGTTGATCAGCAAAGCCCACCATGATCACGCCCTCGTCCTCTCCCCAATACACGAATCCAGCCTCACGAATCATTGCCACCTGCTGCGCCTCCTTTTGCCGACCTTATACTGTCAAGTTCTTGCCTCAGCCCCGAAGGGGCGAAAGCATAAAGCCTGGGGCGTAAGCCCCAGGAAATGGATTCCAAATACCTATTGAAAGCCCCGAAGGGGCGACAGCAGCGCTCCGCAATCCGGTCTTCTGTCGCCCTTTCAGGGCTTTTGGGGATTGGAGGGGGATCCCTTCCCTGGGGCTTACGCCCCAGGCTTTATGCTTTCGCCCCTTCGGGGCTGCGCTCCAGGAGATTGGTACAGTCACTTTGTGCCGAGCCCCTAAGACCTACAGCACCTCCAAAAAATCAAGCCTGGCAGGCCCCGACCTTATGAGCTCTGCGGAAACTGGAAACGACGCTCGCGCTTCGACGACGATCTGATCGTCTGGAAGCGCCGGGCCAGGCATCCGCTGAGACAAGACCGAGAGCGAGCCTACGAGCTGCCCGGCGACAAGAAGGTCCGCCTCACACGGAAGCCGGAGCCGTCCTACTCCCACAAGGCGCCCGGTGAATACCGTGAGCCCCTTCTGGAACTGGAACGCATTTACGATTTCCATTTCCACAGCCAACCTCACATATCCTTCAGGGACTTAAGAACTCTTCGAAAGAGCTCCGGCGCCAAAACGTCTTGACCATCTTCCTCCAAGAGGACCGCGTTCGAAGGGCCGATCGAAGCAGCGATTTGATCCCGTAACCCCAGCACTCCAGCCTGTTCGGCTACGGATAGGTCCTCCAGGGCTAAGAACCTGTCGAGCTTCGGCAGAGGGTCCTCGACCATACCGTGCCGATATCGGAGCTCGCCCGAGATGATCGCACTCGTGTAGTCCGGATCGCCCCACCACTCCATTTCGACGAACTGAGCCCCAGTGAAGTCGGCTCCCGCCAGCCGAGCCTCCTCTAGGGATACCCGCTCGAGGCGAGCTTCCCGGAAGCTCGCGTCGTCCAGCCGAGCCTTGCGGAAGGCGACATCCGTCAAGTTGGATCTGGTGAAATCAGCTCCCGCGAGATTACCCAGCATGAAGGTTACGTCCCGGAGATCTGCCTCCGCGAAATTGACCTGGGAGAGATCCAAGGTTCTCGGCCCCAAGTATCCCTCGGAAAGCTGCACACCCCGAAAATCGGCCCCCTTGAACGACGATTTGTAAGTGCCTTTGTTCCGGATGGCGACTCCCGCCAGGATACAGCCCTTGAAACTTGCTCCCTCGCCGGAGCAGTTTTCGAAGCTCGAGCCGGTAAGGTTAGCCCCCTCCAGGAGCAGCCTCGAAAGATCAATGCCTTTGTGGTCAAACTTCAGCCTCCGGCCTCGGAAATCGATCTTGCCGTCCACTAGAATACCATACCGCCGGGCGACATCCAGCATCTCCTCCATGGTTTTGCAGGCCATGATCTTCCCGAGGGATTTCCTATCCATCTCCTTTGCTCCTGTAGAGCCCGCTCTGGCGCCGTAGCTATTGAGGCCCATCGAATTTATCCGCCATCTCCTGCAAGGCGAGAGCCAATTCTATCGCCGCGTCAGCGGTCAACTTCACTGGCCCGCCAGAAGAGAGATCCATCGCTTTGATGTGGATCTCCTCCTGCTCTATCCAAACCTCAAGGACTTCCTTGTCAAGGCGGGAGGCCCGAGAACCGCCCCGGACATGCTCGGCCATACTCTGCAATGCAGAAGCCAAATCCCTTGCCATATCGGTGGTCAGCTCCACTGGATCCCTATACCGAGGATCCGCTGCGATGAAACAAATTTCACCAGCTTCTTCCCAAACCTTAAGGTCGCCGTCTTCGAGCTCGAAAGCTGCGATCCCATTTTCCTTGTCTGTCATTGTCCTCTCAAGTCTTCTAGCCACTGCCGAAAGTCCGACTCATCATACAAATAAGGACGATCCGTCGTTTTTGCGTCAGCCATCGCCAGGACTCCAAGAGCCTCCCAAACGGTATCATTATTGACGTTGGGATCCTCTGCATTGACCCACAGAGCTGCCCAATCAGCAGCGTTCTCTCTTGAACAGCGGCCTGCAATCAGGTCCTCCAGGACCTTCTCGACCTCAACGCGCTCTGGCTCGGGTGGCGCTTCGACAGGCGCCGAGCTTCCGCTCTTGACAAAGACGTAGCCAGGGGCGGCCGGCCTGAACTGAACATGGCCGTCGTGAAACTGCTTCCAACACACACCCTGCTCGAAGAGATCCAAGGCCCCGGGAGAATAGCGAATTTCCTTGTATACGTGGCTTCCACCAAATTTTACGTTTCTGCCTTCGACTCCGGATTTAAACGATTTCGCGAAGCGCCGTCGCAGCGATCGCATCCTCTTCGAAGATGCTTCTCCCGCCACCGTGCTCATAATCAAAGCTCTCGCCCCTTCGAGCGTAACGAGCTCCCCAGGAATGACCTGAATCCACCCCAGATCACGAGGGCGCGGGTGCGGAGACCATTGGCCCGGAGCGAGCAGAAAGCACTGAGAGGGAGCTCGCCCATCTTTCAGGATCGAGAAGCCCTCTTCGGCCAGTACGTATTGATCCCCTTGGCAGTAACAGCCGAGCAAGCCCTTATCTCGGACAAACGCCGTCAGAATTAAATCCAACTCCTCGGGCAATACGAAAAGCTGCATAGACCGAATCCTACCACTCGGGTTAGGGGAGAGCAGCAAGACCGCCCCAGGCTTTCCTGCGTATCCCGGCAGTCAGAGGGGAGGCTGTGGGCGCCCCCCTCGCCGCCTGCTTCGGTGGCTTGCAGGTCATCCCGTCACGGAATAAGCTGCACGATCTGGCGATGCGCGCGGCTTGGCGATATCCCTCGCGGCTCCTACACCTGTGGCAACGTTCCGTAATCTGTGGCAACGTCCGGCGGCTTGTGGCAGAATCTCGGGATCTGTGGCAGCATTGCCAGATCTGCTGCAATGTTTGCTCATCTGTGGCGACATTGGGCAGCATTGCCACATATCCCGGGATCTTGCCACAATTTCCTGCGTTTGTGGCGAAATCTCTCCGTTTGTGGCAATATCTCTAGGATTGCAGCAAAATTGGCGTATTTGTGGCTACGTCCCGAGACTTTGCCACAAACCACGGCGTTTGTGGCAGAATCCCGGGATATGTGGCAACGCTGGGCCGTTTCAAGCCTCGGTAGGGGGTTTGACCCCTCTCCGGAAGGAGTGCTGCAATCTGGCGCCAGGCGCCGAATTCCGGATCGAGCCCTGTTGCAGCTTCAGCGAATGAAAGGAATCCGCAACCCATGAATCCGAACTTATCCATCGCGCAGGTACTGGCCGATCTCGAGGCGCAGATCGCCCATCACGAAGAGCAGGAGACCTTCCACACCGGGCAGGAGGAATTCCATCGCAGTCAGCGTGAGCTGCACGCAGGCAAGCTGGCGCGGGTGAGGGAGCGCTATGAGGGCTTCAAGGCCGCGGCGCAAGCTGCGGGGGAGGAGGTCCGTCGCGGCGAGGCCTCCCAAGCGGCGCAGGAGGAGGCCGAGAGGCCGTCGACGCTGAGCAAGCTCATCGTGCGCCTCATCGGACAGAAGGGTGAGGACGAGCCGTTCAGCCCCACCCTCCTGACCCAGGAGATCAACGACCGGTATGCCAAGCAGCTCCGAAAACCGGCCCGGGCCCGCACCGTCTCCGTAACCCTCCGCCGTCTCCTCGCCGGCGGCCGCGTCCGCCTCGTCGAGGAAGGCCGGGCACACCATGAGGCGACCTACACCCGCGGGACCGGATAGGCGACCGGGCGCCCAAGGCGGGCCGGCCTGCTTTCAGTGAACGATGTAGGTGTAGAGGTAGGAGTCGGACGAGGAGCCGTTGTCGGTCGCGATGTACAGCATCTGGTGGCCCTGGTCGTCCGGATTGAACGCGACGCCTTCGCCGTTGGTGTAGCCGAGCGGGTAGGTGTGCTCGGACGTATTGGTGTTCCAGTCGAAGAGGTAGAGGCTGCTGGCTTCGTCGCTCACGATCCAGAACCGCTGGCGTGTGGAGTCGTAGGAGATGTCGGAGTAGTCCTGGCCGCTGAAGGTGAGCACCTTGCAGGCGGTGATCGTCGAAAGGTTCGCGGAGATCTTGATCATCAGACCTGGGCCTTTCTCCTTGATCACGAAGAAGGAGCTGCCATCCCAGGTGATCCCTTCGAGACCACTGTTGGGGTCCGAGCTGTCGAATTCGCTCTTGACCGTCGTCCCATTGCCGTCGCAGGTGACGCTGTTGTATCCCGACATCGAGGAGAGCGGGACCTGATTGTAGTACTTTCCCGTGCTGTAATTGACCGGCAGGATGGCGTTGGCGGCCTCGTTGACCAGGTAGATGAAATGATCGTCCGTCGAGCCCGCGATCGGCGGTCCGAAGGTGACGCCCTCGAAGTCCGGGTTGCTGACGATGCTGACGCCACTGTTCGCCCGCGTGGGGACGAACGAGCTGGCCGCGGAGCCGTCCAGGTTCATCTTGTAGATGGTGAAGTTTTCGTCGCTGATCGACCACATCTTGGTTTCGTTCTTGGCCATCCCCAAGCCGGAGGCTTCACGGAACGCCGGGCTGAAGTTGTTGCTGATGTTGCTGGCGGCCAGCAGAGTCACCTGCGGTGGGGTTGCCAAAGCGGGCTGGACGGCCGAAATCCCAAGCAGCAACGCAGCGCCAATCGCCAAGGCGGACAAAGTCGAGATCCTGATCATGACAGCTCCTCCGTTCCGGGTAAGGTGGTTTCAGTGCCCTACCGGCTTCCCCCGGCAGCGGCACCACCCGGAGAGTGGGGCGACGGAGCTGTTTATCGCACCCCCCGGAGCGGAGCGATCCGGCCGCTTCGGCTCTGTCTTGCTCCGAAGGAGCTTAGGCATGTAGCCCGGGGCTGGCGCTGTTTGCCAGCCCCGGGTAGGGGATGATCCCGGAACCTCAAAGCCCCGAAGGGGCGACGGCAGTTTGTGACGCGAGGTATCAGGCGATCTCGCTGGTCGCTCCCGAGCTGTTTGCGAGCCGGCGCGCGTGTCCTTCAAAGACATTATCACCGAAACCGCATCGTTGCGAACAGGGCGAGCACCAAGGGCCTGTGCTGAGGTGGAATCGAGCTGCCGTCGCCCCTTCGGGGCTTTTGGGTTTTGTGGGTTCCGTCGACCCGGGGCTGGCAAACAGCGCCAGCCCCGGGCTATATGCCTTTACCCCTTCGGGGCATTCGTTGTTCCGCGGAGTCTGTATGAGAACCACAGGCTGTGCGATGCGCAAGAACCTATGACGCTGTCTATATCAATAGCGTCGTCGTCGTGGCTCTCCTCCAAGAGGCTCGCCAGGGGAGAGAGGAAGCTCGGAAGCAGAGACGGAGGGAGGATGGGCAGGAGAGGGGCGATTCTAGGGAGTCTTCCGAGGAGAGATCCGCCCCTCCGTTGAGATGTCGCCCTCGCAGAGCACGACGCTCAAGGACAAATCTGGCACTTGTACCGCATGTACCCGTTCACTTGGTAGCTGCCGGGAGCCGGCTGGAAGCAGGCGTCGGTGATGATCAGGGTCTCGGAGCAGAGCCCGTCGGTACCGCTGCAGTCGACCAATCCATCGAGGTAACTGAACAGGCAGTCCTCAGCCGCGGTACAACTTCCTGCCGAACAACCGGCAGTAGGGGTACGGTTCGATCCCGGGCAGACGCATTGCGTGGCCGAGATCCGGTGCGGCAGGACGAAAGCGAGAGAGACGAGGGCCAAGCCGAAGACGAGGGCGAGCAACTTGGAACGGGGCATATGCACCTCCTAGGTAGATGTTTCCAGAGGATTATAGCATTGCAAAGAACTTTTGGAAGCCAACCTTGGGTTTTTGTGATCACGTTTCAGGAGGCGGGAAAAACCAGAAACTGAGGTGGAACAGCTTCCGTCAACCATACGCCGTTGTCCGACAGGTAGAAGGGCCTCCCGGTATCGAAGAGCGCTGCCGCCCGCACTTCGAGAACCACAGGCTGGCCATGCCGTTGGCCAACCCGGAGCGCAGTGGGGACGTCGCGAGAGAGATGCACGTGCTGCCGTCTCCTGCGTAGCAGACCTTGAGCGCGAATCGAATCGAGGAACCGTTCCGCAGTGCCGTGGTAGAGACTTTCAGGAGGCCGGCTGACAGGAAGGTTGAGCTCAATGGCGACCGAATGTCCTTGGTTCGCCCGGATTCTCTCGCCGTCGCCCGAGATGGCGAAGCGCTGCTTGTCGTTCGTCGCCACGACGTGCTCTATGAGCTCCCTCGTCAGCGGCTTTCCAGTGGCCCGAGACAGAGCTATAAGCTCAGTGATGCTCGCCCAGCCCGCTTCATCGAGCACGAGGCCGATCGCCGCAGGCTCGTGCCGGAGGACATAGCTCAGAAACTTGCTCACCTGTACGATGCTCGTGCTCATAGACAACTTCTAGGCAGAGCCTCGACGTCCACCGTGGATAGTACAGCCCTATTCATAAACTCTGGCGGCTAGCAGAGCGTGCGCCATAACCTTCCATGATGGATTGGAAAGGTCGACGTTCTCTCCACGATTTTTGTAGAAGCCATCCATATCCCCCACGAAACCCTCCATGCCTCCGAGAAAGCTTTCGAGGGTATCGTTCTCCCACCCGTGCCCGTTCTCTATAAAATCCTGCCGGAGCAGCAAAAGGAATCGTTGAAAATCATGTCTATCTCTTATCTGTTCAACAAAATCCACTAGTCCCATATCTGCACCCCCAAAAAGTGTAACGCTCCAAGGATACTCTCTCCGCCTCTTCACGTCAAACCCGTGTCGTTCTTACCCTGGCGGCCGCGGCGGCTTGACTATCTTCATCCCCTTAGGTCTCACCATTACGGAGAAGCCATCATTCTTCGTACTAAACTTGGAGAGCTCGTCCGCGGGAATGTGGTCAAGCTTAACGTAAGGCACCTCGATTCCGGCTTCCTTGAACACGTACAGACGCCGATTATCCAGGCTGTAGATCTTGCCATCTTTTTCAACCAATCGGATGGGTTTCTTCATAAATTCCTTTGGATCGATCTTTCCAGTACGAAGACCCTCGATGGTATCTTTCAGCGCATTGCCATTCTTGAATTCATAGGCAACGGAGTCCTGGCTAAACCGAACCACTGCGGGATTAATCCTCCCTTGTTGTGCGAGCAAAGCAAAATCTTCAACGGACATGAACTCTTTGGTGTCGATTAGGATTGGTAACGCGTCCAGCTCACCGAACCCCATTACAAACCCCATCTCGAGATCGAAAGCTATTTCAAGAAGCCTCCCTGTTTTGTAGGTCTTTCTGCCGACATCGGAGCCGAGCTTGCAGCCCCAGTCATCGGCATAGCATTCTCCTTCTCCATAGAAGCTAGCCACCGTCTCGGCAGCGTCGAGGAAGCTCATCGGCTGGCTTTTTCTCTTATTGACCAAATAATCGACAGCCACGCCTCGCCTTTCCTGCATGGTCGCTGTTTGGGGGAGGTGCTTATCAACATAACTATTGATCTCGTTCCTCAGTTGTTCTCTTTCATAGGCTTCCTGGGCCGCTGCTTCCTCGGCTCGCTTCTCCTGCATCTTGCGACGCTCTTCGGCCGTGTACAACTGCTCCAAGCCGAGAGGGTCGCCTGAGTTGAACGGATCGTTACCTGCAAAAGAATAGAGACTGGGGCCATCTCCATAACCCTTCGGATCAACAGTGACAAACCGACCTATCTCAGGATCGTAGTACCGGTTGCGGAAGTAGATGAACCCAGTTTCGGGATCGATCGACCGACCCTGGAAGCCGAAAAGATTGCCGGTCGTCGATGAGGTGACCTCCCTTGGGTCAGAGGCTTCGAAGACGGCAACGTTCCCATGAGCCGTTACGGAGACGTTGGCACTGAAGGCTTGAGCGAGAGTGCTGCCGTTCAGATCGGCTAAAGCGGTGCCGATCGCAACGGCATGGACTCCAACCGTAAGGGCATTCGGAGTCTTCAGGGTGTAACGGTCATCCCCCAGTACCCACGTGGTGGGAGCGCCGTCGATTTGAATGGCGCTCGTAGTCGCGAGGCTTGGCTCTTCGGACAGCTCGATCTCTAGGAAGCCGTCGCGAACGGCGACGCGCTGAAGCTGGATGGGTTTGTTGTCCTGAAGAACGGCATCGCCGGCCGGCCAGGCGAAGGTGTACTGGAAGTCCTGCGCTGGCTGGTTCAGGAACGAGTCCTGCAACGCCGCGGCCGGAATGGTGAGACGGACCTGGGTATCCGCGGCGGGCGGAGTGGTGGTGATCAGGAGCCGCCGGCGAGCCTCGCGGCCTGTTACGACAGGCTGCGTCACCGTAACCCCGACCGGTTGCTGGGTCACAAGGTTGGTCAAGGTCAAGGTATTGGCAGTCAGGACCTTGGCGAGCGCATCCGATGAGATCCCTTCCGAGAGCTCGACCACCAGGGCGTTGCCCTTTACTCGCACCTGCTCGACGGCGGGAGGAGTGTTGTCAACGAAAATTTTCCTCTGCCCAAAGGGTGTGTACTCATAGCGCTCAATCGGCTTTCCGCTGTTGCCGGTCAGCTCAACGAGGTTCTTGGTCGAGTCGTAGAGCGGGGCGTACTTCTGTTCGGGATCGCCGTTGCCGTCGAGATCAACTTGGAGCTGCGCGATCTCGTCGAGTCCGAAGCCATAGACGCGTCGCTGTTCGAGACTGCCGTTTTTGTATTCCTCAATCGGCTGCCAGCCGTGCCAAACGGTTTCGCGATTTTCGTTTCCCACCGTCTTCTTGGTCCGCCGATTGAAAGCGTCGTACTGATAGGTAGCCACTTCCTCGCCGGTGGCGCGGGTCACGCGGGCTAAACGGTTGCGATAGTCGTACTGGAAGTGAAGGTCGCCCTTACGGGTGAGGTTGCCATTGGTGTCCCACTCCAAGGGCACACCGCCGACAGAGGCGGCGCGATTGCGATTCGAGTCGTCGAGCGGCAGGGCCACGGTCTGCGGCGCTGCGTCGATCGTCTCCGTGCGGGTAAGGAGGTTCTGCGCCTTATCGTAAGTGTAGGAGAAGGCGTCTGAAATGCCGTTGAAGGCCGTTGAAGCTACGACGGCGTTGTTGGTGACCAGGGCGAGCGGGTCGGGTGACTCTCCTGCCTGGATCAGCCGTTCGGCGCCGTCATAGGCCAGGATCAGGCCCTGTTTTTCGAGATCGCCCCGCGACTGGGCCGCTTTGAGGCTCCGCGGCGTCCAGGCCAGGCTCTCCCGGAAGACCGTCTGGCCGTTCGCCAGCCGGAGTGTTTCGTCGAGCAGCCGGCGTGCGGCGTCGTACTCGCGCGATCCGGTCAATCCATTGAAAAGGGATTTTGAAGCAACAAGGTCGGCTCCGCGGTAGCCGTAGCTCACGGCCTCTTCGAGGGTACCATTGGCTCGTCCGATGGAGAGCGGCCGATTGAGCCCATCGAAGGACTGGCCCAACGCGAAACCCGATGGGTACTGGACGCGAAGCGCATTGCCTACACTATCGTACTCGGAGCTCAGGTCACGGCCAGCGTTGCGCTCGTGAAGGACCCGCGACAAAGAGTCGAAAGTCAGATCCGTGGCGATGTTTGCCGATTGCGCGTGGGTTATCCGGCCCATGCCGTCGTGTGTGAAGCTCTCGGCCGTGGGCCCGAGGATTCCGGACGCAGGCGCCACCGCACGGCCGGTGAGGCGGTTCGCGGTGTCGAAGGCCTGGGTGACTACGGTGCCATTGGGGTCCGTGATCTGCTGCAAATTTCCATTGGCATCGTAACCGTAGAGCTCGCGGGGCCGGTTCACGCTTGGAGATGGGTAAAGCACGGCTGTGTTACGGTTCAAAACGTCGTAGGTGTAGTCGGTTTCCTGATTCAAAGCGTCCCGGTAGGAGATGAGACGCGAGCTGCGGTCGTAACCATAGTCAGTGGAGATCCCTTCCGGCTGCACCTTCCGGATGAGCCGGTTGAGGCCGTCGTAGCTCTGCTCGGTGACGTTTCCCTCAGCATCGATCGAGAGCCGCAGGTTGTTGCGCGCGTCGTAGACGTAACGCTGCGTATTGCCCAAGCCATCCATCGTTGAAGAGAGCCGGCCCAAAGCGTCGTAGGAAGATTGGACGGTGACCGTGACCGATCCTCCCACGGGGCGCTGCTCGATCGAGCGCGTCACCAACGGATGGCCGGTCGGATCGAGGTCGTACTCCGCGCGGTTACCTGCCGCGTCGACGGTGGCCACCTGCCGCTCGGCATGGTCGTACTCCATGCGGCTCACCCGGCCCAAGGGGTCGGTGATGCTGAGGACGTTCGACGCAGCGTCGTACACTTTTTGGGTCACCAGGCTCGTGGCACCATCCGGCAGGTCAGGATGTAATGGATCGTAGGTCCAGAGCAACGCCGTGGTCGATCGCTCCCGGCTCAGCGCATCGTATTGAGCCAAGCGGCGGGCGAGGAGGGTCGGCGGGTCCGTAGGATTCGCAGGAGTCTGGTAGACGCTGGTCTGGATAGGGTTGCCGCCGTTGTCATAGAGCACCGTCGCGCGGTTGCCCAGCGGGTCGCGCGTCTCCTTTACCCGGCCGAAGCCGTCGTAGGAGGTGGTCCATATGGACTGGCGGCCGTCGCTGAAGGCAATCCTCCGGCCGTCGGCGTCGTAACCAAAACCGAGGGTGACGGCATCCGGGGTGTCGTACCCCTGCACCATGGCGGACAGCAGGTTGCGTTGATCGTAGACGAAGCGGGTGGTCTGGCCCTCCGGCTCGATCTTCTTGATGAGGTTCAAGGCGTCATCGTAGAAGAGATACTCCTTCACCCAATCTGCGGCGTGATCGCCCGGCTTCACCTGCCGCGCGGTTCCCAGGAGCTCGTTACGCTGACCATAGACGCTCTGCACCCGAGTGAACGTAGAGCCGTCGTCGCCATAGGGAAGGCGCACTTCGGAAAGATTGCCATTCGGATCGTAGAAATAGGTCGTGACGTAGTCGAGAGCCGGTGCGTCGGGCACGGCCGAGGTCGCGGCGCGGCGCGATTCGGTGATCCAGTTCAGGTCGTTGTAGGTGCGGGTGAAGCTGACGCCCCGCGGATCGATCATGCGAGTGACGTTGCCACGCGCATCCGTTTCGAAGCGGGTGACGAGGTTCAGGCCTCCCTGATCGACCGTGACTTTCTCCAGATAACCGGTGCTCGGATCGGAATTGGAGTATTGATACGCCGTCGTATGGTGATTCGGATTGAACACCAGGATGGGTTGGCCGAAGTCGTTGTAGTGAGTTTCCGTGACCGAGGAATCGGGAGTTCCCGAGCCCTGCTCGATCCGTTCGGGCAGGCCCACCTCGGTACGGGAGATCAAGGTGACCGAACCCCGCGGATCGATCACCTTGACCGGCTGATTGGAGTACGGCTCGTAGTCGGTGCAGGTCTCCTGGGTGTTCGAGGGGCCGTTGGCACCGTTGGCGCCGGCGGTCACGATCACATGAGTTAGGTTTCCGCGGCTACGCCGCTTGCCGATCGGATCTCCTCCAAGGCAGGGGGAGTCGTAGAAATATTGTGTGACCGTGCCGAGAGGATCGGTCCGCGAGGTCACCAGTCCTTCGTCGTCGTAGGTGTAGTGCACCTCGGCGTTCGTCGGATCCTTCATCCCGGTGATCTGCCCCTTGGTGCTGAAGGTGTAGGCAAAGTCGTGGCCGAGAGCGTTGGTCAACGTGGCCGCGTTGTCACCGTACTGAAGGCCGATCGAACCGCCACCCCAGACCTCCGACTCCACCTTCTGCGGCGCCTTGTCGTCGTCCGCATTGGCATAGTTGACCTGCAGCCAGGTCTGGTTCTTCGGGTCCTTGACCGACTTGACGTTGTCGCGAGCGCCGAGAGTTTTGGTAAGACTGCCGGTAGCCTGATCGTAGACGTACTCCGTGGTCAGGTGATCGTTCTGAGTGACCAGCACCTCATCGGGAGCCAACACACTCACCACCATTGGCGTGAGGGCCTTGACCAGGCGGCCCGCCGAGTCGTACTCGAAGGTGAATTCGCGATCGGTGAAATCTTTGATCTTCTTGAGGCGCTGCTTGTCGTCGTACTCGAAGCGGATGTCACGATCCAGAGTGTCGTGGACCCGGAGAAGCTGCCGCCCCGAACCGTAATGGAAGGTTATCTCGTTGCCGGTGTCTTTCGAATCCTTCACCGGGTCGGCGATGGAAATCAAGCGGCCGAAGCGGTCGAACCGCGTCGTCGTGTGGCGGGCGTCGATCATCACCCAGCCGGTGGCCAGCTTTTCCAGGGTGGCGAAAACTCCCGGAGGCGCCGTGAGGTCACCGTTTTGCCCCTTCTTGAACACGTCCCGCCGGCCGCGGCCGTCGAAGTGCGCTACGTCGCCGTTGGGGAGCTCCTGGAGACGCTCGTAGACGTTGCTGTCCCAACCCGGTCCGAGGGTGCCGGAGCCGACGGTCTGGTTTCTGTAGGTCCGCTGGAAGACGAAGTCCAGACCCCGCCCCGGGATGACCAGGTCGGTTGCGGACAGGGTGACCTCGCCGCTGTGCCCGAGCAATCCCGGAGCCTGCGTGAGGGCGGGGTTCTGCTCCGTCTCCTGCTTGGGCGACGGCGAGAGCTCCCAGCGGATGCTCTTGAGCCTCTTCTCGGCCGAGTCCAGCCGGTCGCGGTCGTAGATCGAAGCCAGTTGGTCGCGCATCGACTGAGGGAAAGCGATGCGAACGTAGTCTCCCGAAAGGAGCTGGTGAGCGTCCTTCGCCACCTTCTCCTGCACCTGGTCGCAGCGGACGCAGACGTCGTTCTCTTCCGAGCTGCGCTTGTAGCCCGCGGAGGCCCGCAGGTCGGTGACGAGGGCGATGTCGTCGGTGGAGTAACGCTCGTAACCGGGCTCCCAGGGGTGCTCGGCGAGACGGTGCAGGACCATGCTGTGATCGCCCGTCCAGCTCGCTCTCGGCAGGCCCTCGGTGGCGTCCGGATCGCCCGCTTCGGGGATGGGGAAGCCGCCCATGTCCTCGGCGATGACGTCGAGGCGGGCTTCGTTGCCGGTGAAGCCCGGCAGAGAGGCGATGATGCGGATGGAGCCCGGCAGGTTCTTGGCCTGGGGATCGCTGCTCTCGGGCGCGGTGGGCACTCCGAAAGGAGCCAGGCGCTCGACCTGGCGCTCGTGACCCTCCGGGTCGCGCGTCAGGATCTCGATGTCCGGGTGCCCCACGGCGACGCTCGTCAAGCCGCGGTTGGCACCGCCGACGTAGGCCAGCCCGAGCTCGGGAACGAGGTTCACCGCGACGTTGGTGTTGCCGGTGAGGGGGACGGTTTCGAGGACGCGGTCGTCGATGCCGTCGCCGTTGACGTCGATCAGGTCCACCGAGGGCTTGCGGCTCAGGTCCACGACGTAGAAGCCACTGGACAGGCCGGCGACGAACAGCCGGTGGCTATCGCGGTCCACCCCCAGGCGGGAAGCGGTGCCCGGCACCCGGATGCGGCCCACGAGAAACAGGTTCTGCCGGTCCGTCGCGTTGTAGATGAGGACTCCCTCCTGCTGATGGGAGACCAGGATGTAGTCGCGGCGCTCGTCGTCCGTGAGCTGGCCGTCGCCGTTGAGGTCGAAGGCGTAGTTTTGGAGCACGAGGAGACCTGAAACGTTGCGGCTGCCGGCAACGTCCGCGCAAGTCTCGTTCAGGAACGAGACATGGCCCGTCGGGTCGCTGCTCAGCAGGACCGGCCCGCGGAAACCGACCAGGCCCACCAGAGTCAGGGGGTTGAGGTTGTTGGGGTCGAACATCGGGGCGAAGTCGCTCACGGCGGAGCTCAAGTCCGCCACGGCTTCACCGCAAAGACGGAGCTTGGGATCCTGGAAACCGTTGTAGATCGAGGTGACGTCGCTCAACACGCGATTGTTCGACTCGTTGTAGAAGGCATTGACGTCCACGGTTTCGATGCCGACGCCGCGGGTCAGCACGTAGGCGGTGCTGTTCACGTTGCGGAGAAGCCGGAGCTGGTCGCCGGGCCGTACGCTGAGGGAGAGCTGGAACGCGCCGTCGGCGGCGGCGGCGTCCACGCGGGCCCAGCGGCCCGCCGCCACGTCCTGGAGGGTGACGGGGAGCTTGGCCGTGCCGGTGCCGCTGACCACGAGCGTGTATTCCTTCACCGGCTCGCCCGCCCCGTCGGTCGGAACGGCCACCGGCTGCAGGGTGAGGCCCGCCGGAGCCGGGTCCCCGGCCTTCCACTCCGTGGTCGTGTCCTGGGAGTTGACGACGATGCGCTGCGGTAAGCCCGCCGGGAGCTGCGTGCCGGTTGCGCCGGCCACGTCCGACAGAATGGTGCTCCCCTTGAACGTATTGGTCAGCGGGTCGAAGATCTTGAGCTGGCCCTGAACCCTCACGCCGCCGCCCGCCACCAGGACGCGGCCATGGGGATCGACGGCCACTCCGGTGACGGAATCGCTTTCGGGGAAGAGGTAGGTGCCGTTCGCCCTCAAATGGCCGGGATCGCTGGCGTCGATCACGACCAGGCCCGCGGTGTCGCCGGCCACGAAGAGGAGACTGCCCAGGTGGGCGACGTCCTTAGCCGCCGCGAGGGGAAAGGTGTTGACCGGAGCGCTCGCGGCCACCTCGAACTCGACCTGCAGGTCCTTGCCCCAGGCATTGCCGATGGCGTCCCGCATCTCCGGCCCGAGGCGGAGGGTGTAGCGTTCTTTCGACTTCCAGCCCGCTTTCGGCTCGAGGCGGACCACCGCTTGACTGCCCACGGGCCGCTTGGCCGGATCGACCTTCTTGCCGTGGGAATCCAGGATCTCGATCCCGGTGAAGTCCGGATCCAGGGCCTCGCTGAAGGAAATCTCGAAGGCCTGATAGTCCGGCACCTTGGCCCCGATCGCCAGCAGGAAGCGCTTGGCGTCGTGGCCCGGCGAATGGGTCAGCGTGAACGCGCCGTCGTTGCCCGTGACGGTGCTCTTTTCGGAATCGTCGTCGAGCCCGATCAGCCGCACGGTGACGGCGTCTCCTGCCGAGCCGGCCTCGCCGGTGATGGTGAGCTGGCCCGAGGCCACGTCGGCGTGGATCCCGCGGTCCAGGTCCTGCCGGCCATCGACGACGACGTCGACGGGGAAGAACCGGATCGGCGTGCCTCCTACGGGCCAGGGCGGCGTCGTGTCGCCGTAGACGTCGGGAGGCAGCGTGGTGGGGGTTTCCGGGGTGGGCGGCGGCAAGGTGCTGTCGAACAGCTTGAACCCGGTCCCCAGGTCGCGCACGACGAAACGGGACGGCCGGTCGAGCCGGGTCGGGATGAGCACTCCGTCCTGCTCCAGCAGACGGGCGATCGAGCTGTTCATGGAGGTGAAGATCCCTTCGAGCCCGAGGTTCCAGACCCCCACCTGGCTGTTCATGTCGAACGACGGGAAGATGGTGAATCCGAGCGGGATCGTCGGCGCCTCGATCTGGTACTGGCCGGGGAAGGACGCCCCCGGGACGTACTGCTTGTGTTGCGGCACGATGGAGGCCGCGGTGAACGCGCGCGGCTGGGGTGGGGCCGCGGCGGCCATGGCGAAGGGCGCGTCGAGCGACGCCACCACGGCGGCGACGCCGGCGCGGAGAGGCGCCGCGGCCGAGCCGGCGGGCGCCTCTTCGGTGGTGAGCCGGCCTGTCGCGGTGTCGAGCCGCATCAGGTCGTGCATCATCCAGTAGTGGTCGCCCAGGGCCTCGACCACGCGGTTGAGGAGGTAGAAGCCGCCGACCGGCGTGGGCGCCCCCGCCGGCAGCGGCAGGCTGATCTCGAGCGCTTTGCTCGCCTCGGCGCCGCCGAAGTCGAGCGTGAAGGAGGCCACGGCCGCGAAGGCGTCGCGCGCCAGGACGGGCGACAGCGCCACCGGCCGCGCCGCCACGCTCACGATCGTCGGCCCCGAGAAGGCCCCCGCGGGGATGGTCGCCGTCAATCCCTCTCCCGTGGTGAACGCCGTCGCCTTGTCGTCCACGTAGGCGCCCTTCAGGTCCGGCGTGCGGAAGGGGGTGAGCTTCGCCACCACCTCGTTGGCGTTGGGGATCAGCACGTGGAGGATGAGGGTGTGGGTGAGGGCGGCCTGGATGGAGAGGTCGAAGCTGCCGTCCTGGCCCGCGGTCACCGACGGGGTGGTGACCAGGGCGCTGCGGTTCTCCACGAACACCAGGGCGTTGGAGGGCACGGCGCCGGCCCGGCCGAGGACGCGGGCCTGGCCGTTGGCGTCCGGCGCCACGAGGAAGATCCGCGTCAGGTCCACGTCTTTCGAGAGGAGCAGCCGCAGCGTGGTGAAGCTCGAAGAGACCGGGCTCTCCAGAGGATTGCCCTGGAGGTCGCGCACTCCCGAGGTGACCCGCAGCTCGTAGGCGGTGGCCGGCAGCAGGGTGGCCTTGGGCGCGACGTGGACGAGCACCCCCTGCACCTGAAGGTCGATGGCCACCGGCTGCCCCTCGCTCAGGAGCTGGATGGCGCCGGAGACGGAGGACGGCTCCACGGCCTCACTGAAGCGGACCGTGGGCTGGATCCCCTGGGGCACGTCCACCGCGCCATTGGCCGGGGTGATGGCGACGACGCTCGGGCCCACCGGCAGCAGGGTGATGTCCAGGTCCACCCGGGCATCGGCGGCCGGCACCGTCGCCGTGGCGGAGCCCAGGTTGCCCGTCACCCGGTTCTCGGCGGTGGCGGTCAGCGTGGTCACGGGCGCCGGCAGGACGTAGGTGCCGTTGCCGTTCGAGATCTGCAGCCAGCCGAGGCCGGAGCCCTTGACCACGGCACCGGCGAGGGGCGCGCCGCCCACGTCGAAGACGGTGCCGCGCAGGTAGCCGACGGGCGCGGTGAGGCGCACGAAGGCGTAGAGCCCTTCTTCACGGACGCCCGGCCACACCAGGTCGGTGGGATCGATGGCGGCGGTGGTCCAGCCGGAGGCCGTGGCCTGGAGGGCGGCCACGGCACGGAAGGCCTTGCCCGATTCCAGATCGACGACTTGCAGCAGGAGCCCCTTGTCCCCCGAGCCCGGAGCCGGCGAGAGGGCGAGCGAAAGGGCGGCGGGCACCAGCAGGCTCTTGCCGCCGAGGTCGAGGTCCACGACGCCCGCGAGCTCGGTGCCGGCCGGCACGGTCAAACCCAGATCCGCCGCCGCCTTGCGGGTGACGACGATGGCCGTGGGCTCGGTCACCGCTCCGGGCGGCAGGTCGATGCGGTCCCCTTGGTCGCCGGTGACGGTGCCCCCTTCCGCGCCGACCACGTTCCCCGCCACCGCCTCGCCGCCGTAGGTGCGCAGCGTCACGTCCTCGGCGCCGAGCTTGAGCGGCAGGGCCTGGGCGGCCTGCGAGGGGCGGAGCTGGAAGCGCGAGCGCGGCGTGCCGTCGGGCGCGTGGTAGAGGATCAGGTCCGCCTGGTAGGGCGTCTGCCGGCGCACCGAGTTGTCGAGCAGGGTGAGCTCTTCCTGAATGAAGAGGGTCAGGGGAAGGCCGCTCGCGACTCCCTGCGACAGGGTGTAGACGGCGGTCGCCTGGCTGCTCTGCGAGGGGAGGACGACCTCGGGGTTGAAGGTGAGGTTGGCGGCGGTGGCCTCGTTGCCCGCCGGGCGGGCCGAGGCGCCGAGCACGGCACCGGTGACCGGAGCCGGCGGCGCCAGGGGGCCGTCGTCCGCCTCGACCGCGGCCCAGCCGCCGTCGGTCAGGCCCGCGGCGGCCGCCGGCAGGGTGAAGGCCACCCGGCCATTGGCGACCTGGGCGGTGCCCAGCACCCGCCATTGCAGCGAGGCGAGGTCGAGGTGGACCAGGACGAGCGAGGTGCCGGTGGCCGACTCCACGGGCAGGCTCAGGGTCGAATCCGCCAGCAGGGCGGCGCCGCCGAGGTCGAGCCAGGCCGCTCCTCGGGGGGACCAGCCGTAGGGGAGGAGCATGGGGAGACCCTGCTCGTCGAGGCGGGTCGCCGCCACGCTCACGGAGGCGGCCAGGGCGCCGGCCGGCAGGGTGAGGATGGCATCCGTGCCGCTCCCCCAGGTGCCGCCGCCGGAGCCCAGGGTCTGCGGCGTGGCGGCCGGGGTCAGCCGCGGGTCGAAGATCTCGGTGCCTTGGCCGGCGCCGCTCGCCACGAGCCGGAAGGCGGGCGCGTAGCCCGGGCGCACGATGGTCAGGTCGTGCGTGCCGGCGGGCACCGGCAGGCGGAAGCGGCCGTCGTCTCCCGTCACCTGCTCGGGCAGGGGCTCGGGGAGGGCGGTGCCGTTGGTGGCGGTGACCAGCACGCGGGCGCCGGCCAGGGGACGGCCGGTGGCGTTGTCGATCACCGTGCCGAGGAGGAAGCCGCTGCCGCCCTGGGCGCCGAAGACCTGCGACCAGGGGAACGCCATGGCGTTGCCCGCCTGGTCCTTGACCGCGGTGGTGACCTCCAGGCGGAGGGCTCCCGCCGGCAGGGTGGCGCTCGGGGTGAAGGTCGCCGTGAGGCCGTTGGTGGAGAGGCTCACCGTGCCGTCGAGGGGGCCGGAAGCGGCTGAAAGCTGCACGGCTCCCGCCAGGCTCGCCGGCACCACCGGCTCGCTGAAGACGACGTGGAAGACGTTCCCCTGGCGGTCCGCGGAGACGACCCGGGGCGCCTGGCAGTCGTGGACGACGGAGGCGAGCGCCGGAGTCGAGACGTTGCCGGCGCCGTCCGTGGCCGTCACCTGCAGGCGGTTGAGGCTGCCCGGAGAGAGCTGGACGGAGAGGGAGAAGTGCCCGGCCTCGTCGGCCCGGGTCTCGGCCGCCGCGGCGGCGCCCTCGACGCGCACCACGGCGCCCGCCTCCGCCGTACCGGCGAGGGTGAGGGCGGCGGTGCAGACGGCCTGCGGCGGCGCGGGAGCGAGGACCGGCGCCCCGGGAGCCGTGGTATCGACCGTCAGGTAGGTCAGCGTCGGTGCTTGAGCCAGGGCGTTGCCCGCCAGATCGGTGATCGCCGCCGTGAGCACCAGCCGCACCTGAGCCGAGGAGGGGAGGGGCACCGAGGGGCGCACCGTCAGCACGTTGCCGGCCCGGTTGGCCGTCGCCGGAATCGCCTGGCTGGCGCCCGTCTCCAGGCGCCAGCTTCCGGCCGCCGGCTCGGCGACGTCTTCCGAGAAGGTGAGCCGGAAGATCGAGTCCACGGGCAGGGCGAGGGCGCCGGAGGCGGGGTCCGCCGAGTCGAGCTTCGGCGCCACGGTGTCGCGCACCACGACCCGGGTATGGGTGCCCTGATTGCCCACCGCGTCCTTCACGCGGGCGATGAGGGTGTTGTTCCCTTCCACCAAGGGTACGTTGGCGGCGCTGAAGGTGCCGCCGGTGATCGTGGCCGCGATGCCGTTGACGGTCAGGGTCAGGCCGGCTTCCTGGTCCACCGTGCCGCTCACCGTGACGGTCTGGGCGTTCAAGCGCGCGCCGTCGGCCGGCTGATCGATGTGGACGGCCGGGGCGTCGCTGTCGCGGGTGACCGAGATCGTCGCCTCGGCCGCGTTGCTCACTTTGTCGTAAGCCCGCACGGTGAAGTCGTTGGCGCCGTCGTTCAGCGACATGGCGAGCGACCACGTGCCGCCCGCCAGCGTGGCGCGGACGCCGTTGACCTCGACGCGGTCGAGATGAGCGTCCGCGGCCGTACCGCGCAGCGTGATGCTGGCGCCGGGCACGACGGTGCCGGGCGCCGGATCGGTGATGGCGAGGGTGGGCGGCGTGGAGTCGCGCTCCACCGTGCGCGTCGCCTGGGCGGCGTTTCCGGCTTGGTCCTGCGCCTGCGCCGTCAGGGTGTTGCTCCCCTCGGCGAGGGGCACCTGGCGGGCGAGCCAGGTGGTGCCGGTGACGGTGGCCGCGGTGCCGTTGACCGTGACGGCGCCGAGGTGCGGGTCCTGGGCCGAGCCCACCACGTCCACGGAGCCGTCCTTGAGCAGGGCGCCGGCGACGGGCTGGGAGATGGAAATGGTGGGAGCCTGCGAGTCGCGGGTGACGTGGAGGGTCTGCTGCGCCGTGTTGCCCGCCGCGTCGGCGGCGACGAGCGCAAAGGTGCGCGCGCCTTCGGCGAGGGTGTAGGGGCCGGCCGTGAAGTCCTGCCCCACGAGGGTCACCGTCTGGCCGTCCACCTTGACCGAGGCGGCGCCGGCCACCTGCCCCTGGAGCGTCACCTGGGCGGCGGAGAGGATGGCGCCGTCGGCCGGCTGCAGGGAGAGGAAGGCCGGAGGCGTGGTGTCGATCTCGAAGCCCACGGCCAGGGTGGCGGAGTTGCCCGCCGCGTCCGTGGCCGTCACCGAGAGCAGATGAGTCCCTTCCCCGGAAACCGCGGTGCCGGAAGTGAAGGGGGCGCCGTCGAGCGTCGCGTCCACGGTGACGGCCGAGGCGTCCGTGGTCTGGATCACCGGCGTCGCCGCGCGGTTGAACAGCCGCCCGTCCACGAGATCGGCGCCCGATTCCAGGACGTGGATCTGTGGCGGGTCCGTGTCCGGAGGGGTTTGCGCCCACAGAGCCCAGCCCACCGGAACGGCGAGCAGGGCGAGGAGGGCGGACAGCGGCAGCAGCAGGGATCGGCGCTCGTTCATGGCAGCTCTCACGGCACGTTCTGGATGACAGAGGAGGTGGCGTCGACCGTGAACGTGCCGACGGCATTGGTATCGCGGAACTCGAGCTTCGAGCCGCCGCGGACGATGACTTCGTCGAACTTGTAGACGCCACGGTAGCCGGCGCCGGCCGAGACGGAACCGGCGGCGCCGTCGAGCAGCAGCTTGCGGCGGTCGGAGCTCTGGTCGATGACGTGGTAGTCGGTGTTGTTGATGCGCACCCACATGCCGATGACGCCCAAGGCGAACTTGGCCGTGGTGTCCGCGGGCTCGATCCACAGCGCGGAGGTGTTGATCGAGTCGACCGTCGGGTTGCTGACGGTGCCGACCCCGATGGCCGGCAGCGGCGTGTTCGGGATGGGCAGGCTCGAGGTGCCGCCCTGGTCGACGTACAGCTTGCCGTACGTGTAGGCCGGCAGCTTGACGTAGACGGTGCCGGGGCTGCCCCAGCGGAAGGCGGGCGTGCCGTTGAGCGTCGCGCCGCCCCGCGCCTTCACCTGCGTCGAGGGGTCGAAGCCCGAGAACGTGGTGACGTAGAGCGCGACCCGGCCACCGCCGCCGCTCGCACCGTAGGCCGAGCTCGCCTGATAGTCGCCGCCCGAGGCGTCGATCGTACCGGTGCCGCTGACCGTGCCGGCGGTGATCAGGATGCCGCCGCCGCCGCCGCTCGAATCGCCGTTGCCCGTCGTCTGCTTGCGCTGGCCCTTGGCCTGGATCACGCCGTTGAGCGTCAGTTGCCCCACGTTCAGCAGCATGGTGCCGCCGCCGTTGGCCCCCGGCACGCCGCCGTACCGATCCGATCCGCCGCCGCCGCCGAGGCTCGGCTGGTACACGCTGTCGAATACCTCACCGGCCGGACCCGCATTGCCCCACACCTGGCCGATGCCGCCGTGGCTGCCGCCCGAGTCGGAGTACGAGCCCGCGACCCCGGCCGGCGTGCTGCCGGGAACGTTCGTCGCCGCGGCTCCCGCGTAGCCGCCACCCGTCACGTCCAGCACCGCACCGGTCTCCACCGTCATCAGGCTCGACACCGTCATCTTCAAGGCGCCGCCTACCGCCAGCGTCACCGGCGAGCCCGCCTTGATCGTCACGTTCGTCGCCGTGATCGTGCCCGGGATACGGCCCTTCGACTCGGCATAGACGTCGCCCACGATCACGTCGTCCGTGCTCGAGACGCCCGCACCGCTCTTCACGTCCAGCCGGTCGAAGCGGTACTGGCCCCGGTACGCGGTGGCCGTGGTGGCGCCCGCCGCGCCCTTGAGCAGAGCGCGGCCCTGGCTGTCGATCGACAGCACCTGGAACGAGCCGAGCGTGCCCGAGGCATCGCTCAGCGCCATCCAGGCGCCATTCCATTGCACCTTGAAGGCCGCGCTCGCCGTCACCAGCGCGTCGGCCCCTTGCACTGTGATCGCCGTCACCGCACCGGTACCGAATGCCGGCAGCGGCGTCTGCGGACCCATCCGTTCGGCGCCGCTCGACTCCTTGCCGCTGTCCATGATCAGGCGGCCGTAGGTATCGCTCGACGTCTTGACGAACACCGTGCCCGGACCCGCGTAGAGGGATGGCGTCGAGCCGCCCCACGTCGTACCGCCCCAGGCCTTCACCTGCGACACCGGATCGAAGCCCGTGAAGCTGCCCACGTACAGCGCCACCCGGCCGCCGCCGCCGCTGGCGCCATAGGCCGAGCTGGCCTGGTAGTCGCCGCCCGAGGCGTCGATCAGCCCCGAGCCGCTCACCGTGTTGGCGGTGATCAAGATGCTGCCGCCGGCGCCGCTGGAGTCGCCGTTGCCCGTCGTCTGCTTGCGCTGGCCCTTGGCCTGGATCGTGCCGTTGAGCACCAGGTCGCCCAGCGTCAGCTCCACC
>DASUEN010000256.1:0-50288 GCA_036275055.1 Thermoanaerobaculia bacterium | reverse complement strand
GAACGGGTCTCGGGATCGAGACCTCCAACCTGAAGGGTGCCGGCGGCAGGAAAAGGAGCGCCTCCTAACGCGAGGTGAGATCGAGTGGCAGCGGCAGCTTGTGGGTGCGGAGGGGGCTAATGAGTAGGAGGGCTAATACGGCTAGGACGGCGCCGCCGAGGAGCTCGGCCCACTGCCGGAGCCTCGGTCTGAGGCGAAGGAAGCAGACGAGGCAGCCTGCGATCATCAGGAAGTGACCGCTGGCGCCGACCAGGACGAGCAGCAGGCCTGGCTTGGCCGAGTGGCCGGTGCGCAGCAACGCCAGGAGAGCGTCGACTCCAGAGCCGATGAAGGTCGTCACGAAGAGATTGGCCCCGTTCCACAAGAGGGCGATCGTGAAGCCCGCACCGAAGCCCCAGGCGCTGTTTCGCCGGGCCAGTACGATCACGGCGACGTAGATCAGCGCCTGGAGGGTGTGGAGGAGCCAGATGGCCGGGTCGAAGAACACAGAGATGGCCAGTGCGGCGATGAACAGGCTGGCGCCGGCCTGGATGGCGGCGAGCGGCCAGCGCGAGGGCTTGCTGATCTTTTCCATGGGCCTCCTTACGGAGCTCGCAACCAGGTGGTTTCGCCCACAGGTAAACGCCCCCCGCGGGTGCCAGGCGTTTCGTTCGGGATCGCGCGTCTAGCCGCCGGCCTCGCAGAGCGCCGCGAGCTTCGCCAGCCGGTCTCGTTGTCGGGACCATGGGCTCCCAGGTGAAGCACAGGACGTGACAGGCGTAATGCCGGCCATGGCAGATGAAGCGCAGGACATGCCCGATGTAATTCAGGACGTGGCAGGTGAACCGCCGGACGTGGCAGGTGTTACGCCGGGCGTGGCAGGTGAACCGCCGGACGTGCCCGATGAATCACAGGACGTGCCAGGTGAACCGCCGGGCGTGCCCGATGAATCACAGGACGTGGCAGGTGTTACGCCGGGCATGCCCGATGAAACGCAGGACGTGTCCGATGTAATTCAGGACGTGCCAGGTGAACCGCCGGACGTGCCAGGTGAACCACAGGGCGTGGCAGGTGAAACACATGCCCGGTGAACCACAGGACGTGGCAGGTGGAACGCCGGGCATGCCCGATGAAACGCAGGACGTGCCCGATGTAACTCAGGACGTGCCAGGTGAACCGCCGGACGTGCCCGATGAACCACAGGGCGTGCCAGGTGTAACGCCGGACGTGCCCGGAGGCGGCTCCAGGGTGAGCACGGAGGGAACCCGCCCGGGATCGGCCAGGCGCAGGAGGCCGTAGCCGATGCCGGCGAAGCCGTTCATTAGGCCGGGCGATTCGACGCCGCCGCGCGTGCCGCAGAGCCAGCCATCGCGGGCGATGCTGGCCAGGACGATCCGGGTCTGGCGGTCGATCACGCCGTCCAGGGCCGGATCGCCCAGGGCCTCCCAGGCCTGGAGGAGGAAGTCGAGGTTGCCCAGGTCGCCGTGGCACTGGCAGTGGTTCTCGCCGAAGCCGCGCTCGACGGTCTCTTGGACGGCTTGCGTCACCTCCTCCCGCAACGCCAGCCGCGCCCGGGGTTCTTGGACGTAGGCCAGGGCCTTGAGCCGCGCGAGGCCGACGCCCGGAGCGCCGTAACACCAGGCCATGGCCACCGTGCTTTCGGGCGGCGGGGCCTGGCCGTCACCGCCGGCCAGCCAGCGCCGCAGCTCGGGCCAGAAGGCCTCCCGCTCCCAGTCGTAGGCCGCCAGGCCCGCCGCGAGGAAGCCGGCGTCGCCGGCCGTCGCGCCCAGCTCCACCAGTGCGAAGCCGATGCCGGCGCTGCCGTGCGAGAAACCGATCTGCGGCCGCTCCGTGGCGAGCCGCGTGAGCCAACCGAGGCCCGAGCCCGCCGGCACGGACCGGGCGAGCAAGCGCTCGCCGCAGAGGCCGGCCACGGCGAGGGCGCGGCGCGAGCCGGCGGCGCGATGGAGGGCCAAGAGGCCGAGGATCGCGCCGGCCGCGCCGCCGACGACGTCGAGGTCCTCGTCGCTCGCGATGCGAGGCGGGATCTTTTCGGCCAGCCGCTCGGCCGTGGCGAGGAGGTCCGGATCCTGCCACAGCGAGCCCAGGTGGGTGGCGGCGTAGAGGATGCCGCCCCAGCCGGAGAAGGCGCCGATCGCTTCGGGGCCGGAGGCGGTCATCGCGGCGGTCGCCGGCGCCTCCTCGAAGCGCGCCAGCAGGGAATTCATCGCCGCCCGCGAGAGCACAGCCCAGCGCGCCTCCCCCGTGACCGCGCCGAGATAGGCGAGGAAGAGGGCGATCCCCGGCAGGCCCGCATACAGATCCTCGGGCGCCGGCACCATCGACCAGAGCCGGTTGCGGAATTCGAGGCCGATCCAGGTGGCGTGCCCCTCCTCATCTCGTATCGCCTGGTCCGCGAACCACTCCCCCACCGCGCAAGCAGCGGTCACGAGACGCCGGCGCAGCTCCGCCGGCGCGAGCGGCGGGCCGGGATCGACCGCGGCGTAGCCCTGCCAGCCCACGTCGTCGCGGTTGAGCAACTGGGTGCCGAGGGCGAGGCGGAGCAGCGCGAGCTGGCGCCGCAGGTCCTCCTCGCTCAGGCCCTGAAGACGGCGGCGCACGCCCGCGAGCGCGGTATCGCGGAAGAAGCCGGGGATGCGCTCCCCGCGGCTCGTCCACAGGTCGTTCGAAGAGGGGCGGGCCGTGAACGACGGGATGTCGCCGCTGCGCAGGTCGCAGTGCTCGGGCACCGCCACCCGCGCCAGAGCAGGCACCTCCTCCACCCCCAGCCAGAGGCGGTCGAAGAGGAGGTCGCGGTCGAGCGCGTCGCGCAGCACGTCGGGGTGGAAGCTCTCGCCGAGCAGCAGGCCGTAGACGCGGGTGGCGCGCAACACCGCCCGTACCGGATCGTCCGCGAACCGGGCGACGAGCCCACCGGGCGCCAGCAGCTCCTCGCGGTGGCGGGCGAGCAGGCGGTAGACCTCGGCGAACCCCGTGGCCATGTCCTCCGTGTACTCGCCGGCTTCGACCTCGCGGCCGTCGAGGGACGGGCGGTTGCTCCCCCCTTCCATGGCGACCCGCTCGCGAGTGGCCCGCATCTCGTCGGTCCCGATCCCCTGCCATTGCAGCACCGGCTGCGGGGAGGGCTGGCCGGCCACCACCGCCACGCCGCTCAGGTCGACGCCCTCGAGCTCGTCGTTCCCGCCGACGCGGAAGGGGAGGAGCCCGATGCGCAGCACCGACTCCGCCAGCGCGTGGCCTGCCAGCCGTTCGTCCGGCTGCGGGGGCGGCGGGACGTCGATCCGCGGATGGAACAGCGACTCGAGGTCCACCACCACCGGCTGGCCGCCCGCCGCGATGAGGTTCTCGAAGTGGCAGTCCGTGGCCTCCAAGGCGTAGAGCACGGCGAGCAGACCACCGAGCCGGCGGTGATAGAGCTCCACCTCGGCCGCGGACGCGCACTCCCCGGCGGCGACGAATTCCATCCAGCCGTACTCGCCGCGGTCGAGCACCGCCAGCCGGCGAAAGGAGGGGCCGCCGCGCGATTCGAGCCAGGCGAGGAGCTCCTGGAAATGACCGTCCACCGCCAGCGACCGCGGCTTGTAGACGAGCTTCGCGCCCGAGGAGAATGTGGCGATGCGCACGGCACGGCCGCCGCCGTGGCGGTCCCCGGCGCCGCCGTCGAGGGCGGTCAAGGGACCGGGGTCCTGGCCGGCGAAGAAGGTGGCCACGAGGTCCGGCCAGTCCGCCGCCAGCCTTTCGAGGAGCTCGAGCGAAGTGGCGACCCAGGTTTCCAGCTCCTCGACCACCAGGCGGGCGAGCACCGGATATTCGTTGAGGATCGCCGCGGCGGCCGCGGGCTGGCGCAGCCGGTCGACGAAGGCGGCGAAACGCTCCGCCGCGGTCTCGCCGGTCAGCTCGCCCTGAAGCCGCGCCACGTGCATCTCCAGCACCAGCGTCCGCGCCAGGAGCGGCAGCAGGCGCAGGCCGAGCGTCTCGCTCACCAGCCGGTCCGCCTCTTCCGCCGTGAACGGTGCGCGAGGGTCCTGAGGGTTCTGAACGATCCTCTCGATGCCGGCGTGTAGCCGGGCGCGGGCCCGATCGACCAGCGGCCGGACCAGCTCGACGAAGCCGACGGCGGAGTCGTCGCGCATGTCCACAGGCCAGGGGAACGGCTCCGGCGCGGCCGCTGCGGGCTCGGCGAAGGCCGCCGCCACCTCGACGAGCCAGGCCGGCGGCTCCGACAGGCGGGCTCCGGCGTCCTCGGCGGGCTCCGCCAGCAGCCGCACAAAGGAGCCGGCATCGAGCCCGACGTCCGAGAGCCGGCGGGCGAAGACGTCGTCCGAGCGAAAGGGCGACAGCTCCCGCCACTGCGCGAGGCGCAGGCGGGCGAGGCCGGCGACCTCTGTCGCGGCTGCAGCGGCCGGAGCCTTCGCCGGCGCGCCGTTGCGGGGCACCGCCGCCCGCTCGGCAAGGGCCAGGGCGCGGTACCCGAGGTTCAGATCGATGAGGGCTTCGTGCATCCGCGGCTCTCGGGGAGAGCAGCCCGGCCCCGGCGGGGCGGGTGTGGGAACGGCTACTTCGGGCAGCAACGCCGGAAGTTGTTGAAGCTGAACTCGGTGCATTGCTGCGCCGTGGTCAGCGCCCCCGCGGCAACGGACTTGAGCAGCTCATCCTCCAGCTCCATGAGGCCGGACGGATGCCCGGGGAGGCCATCCCGCTCCTCAGCGGTCAGGCTGGCGCGGTAAAGGGGGTCTTTCCAGGCGCGCACGATGTCGACTCGGTTCATCTTGGACTCCTTTCGAGCAGCTCCCGGCGGAGCGCACCGGGCGGCCATGCTACGACGGGCAGCAGGACCGCCAGTTGTTGAAGCTGAGCATGGTGCAGGTTCGGAAGGTGGTGATGACGGCGCCGGATGCCGCCTTGAGCTGCTCCTCGTCGATCTCCATGAGGCCGGCCGGATGGCCCGGCACTCCGGCGGCCTCCTCGCAGCTCAGGCTGGCGCGGTAGACGGGGTCTTTCCAGGCGCGGATGACGTCGATCTTGTTCATGTCTCGGATCTCCTGTCGAGCCGGCGCTCCCTCATGGAGCAGGGCTCCTACTCTACAAGGTGCGTTCCGGAGGGGAGACCGTGCTCCGGCCGTGCTGAAGTCGCCTCCCCCGCCTGGCCACCTACCCGCTGTTTCCACTTCTCCACGTTCACGCCCTTCGCAAGCAGCCAAAGGCAGAGGGAGGCCTCCCCAACGAAGGCAGGAACCAGAATGGCAGGGTACAGCCGATTGGCGACGCTGGGAGCCAGAATCAGCGCGAAGCTGTTGATCAGATAGCTCAAACCGGCGATCTGCATCAGCACGCCTATTGCCTTGGGAAAATAGCCCGATCTGAAAATCAGGTACCCGAGAACGAGGCACTCACAGCCGAAAAAGATCAAGGCCACGCCGAAGCCGTAGCCATGTGATCTGATCGCCAGGCTCGCCATGGCGTAGAGCTGCTGCGGTGCAAAGGCTCTGAGGTATTCGGCTTTGCCCAGAGGAAACAACGCCGCAACGAGGTTCAGGCCGGCGACCGCTTCGACTGCAACCGATACCAGGTTGAAGAATACCGCCAGCCAAGCGAGCTCTCTGTTGACCGGCCGCAACAAAACGAAGAAGATCAGCGTCAAGACAATGGCGCAAATCAGCAGGGAGAATTCGCCAGCGATACCGACGCGCCACAGCCACTCCAGCGACCGGATGTTGGCGGCCGTGGCCGTGGCATCGCCCGAAACGATGAGCCTGCCGCGGACGAAGGCTTCCCCGAAGATTCCCAAGACGATGATGATCAGGTACAGCACGCCGCCGATTCGTGCAAGAACCCGGGGCGGGGCTTCTGGGTGCGCTTCCATGTCAACACCTCCTCCGCATCTATCCTCCAATACGGCCGGCGGGCGCAAATCTTACAGCACCGCTCAACCGATTCGCCGGCCCGGAACCCTGCCCCTTCCCTCGCTGACTCCGGGCGCCTCATTGACAGCCCGGGTCTGGGTACATTCTAATAGAACGGTGAGCACCACAGGCTACACAAAGGTTTTGCGCAGCGCCGCCGACAGCCGGTACCCCAGCTTCCTGCAGGGCTTCAACCGCCGTTGGTTCGCTCCCCAGGTTGAGGCGGTCTACCTCTGCTCCACCGCCGAGGGTACGGCGAAAGCTCTCGACGATGCCCTGTCCTCGTATGGCGGCGGGGTCAAAATCAAATGCGGCGGGCATTGTTACGAAGACTTCGTCTATAGCGCCGAGACCCGCACCATCCTCGACGTGACGCCGATGGGCGGAGCCGGATACGACCCGCAGCGCGGCTTTTTCCTCGACGCCGGCGGCACCAACTGGGGCGCCTTTCAGGCCCTGTTCCGCGACTTCGGCAAGGTGCTCCCCGGCGGTTCCTGCTACTCCGTGGGCCTTGGCGGGCACATCAGCGGCGGCGGATACGGGCTGCTTTCGCGGCTCTTCGGTCTCACGGTCGACTGGCTCACCGGGGTGGAGATCGTGGTCAAGGACAATGAGGCGGCACCAGCGCGGGTGCTCTACGTTTCCTCCGGGAGCAGCGGAGACGAAGGAGATCTTTACTGGGCCTTGCGTGGCGGTGGCGGCGGCAATTTCGGCGTCATCACCCGCTACTACTTCGCCGAGCTCCCTGGCGCGCCGCAAGAGGCCTCCATCGAGACGTTCGGCTTCTCCTGGAAGGACCTCACCCCGGAGATCCTCGGCGGGTTGCTCGCCCTCTATGCCGAGGTCGCCGCCTCGCCGGACAATCTCGGGCTTTTCGGCCTTTTCAAGCTGATGCACGAGGCGGCCGGCGAGATCCAGCTCCTCGTTCAGGTGGTGGGCGAAAGTCGTGATGCGGTCCGCGCCGCCCGTGCCGATCACGTGATGCCGCTGTCCCGCCGGCTCGCCGAGGTGCTCCCCCACCAGCCTGTCACACGGCCGGTGGCCGGCCACCCCGGCTGGATGCTCGCCCTCCCTGCGAGTGCCGACCTGCAACAGCTCACTTTCTATGAAGCCGTGCAAACCCTCAACGGATCGGGTCCCAATCAGCGCGGCAAATACAAGTCGGCCTACATGCGGAAGGGCTTTCCGCAGGGCCAGGTGGAGGCGATCTTCAACAACCTGAAAGTGATTCCGCCGGGGCTCCAGGCCTCCGACATGACCCAGAGCCTGCTCCAGGTCGATACCTACGGCGGCGCGGTCAACAACCTGTCTCCCACCGCCACGGCCATCCCGCAACGCAGCTCGATTCTCAAGCTGCAATATCAGACCTACTGGCAGAAATCGGAAGACGACGCAGCCTTCCTCGGTTGGATCCGGGATTTCTATACGGCGGTTTACGCAGAAACCGGCGGTGTGCCCGATCCGGATCGTGATGCCGGTCAGAACGTCGACGGCTGCTACTACAACTATCCGGACGTCGACCTCAACGACTACGGCGGCCGCGACGGCGCGCTGCACCTCTATTTCCTGGACAATTTCCGCCGCAACCCCCGCAACCTAGTGGCCGTCAAGCAACGCTGGGACCCCGCGGACATCTTCCACAGCGCGCAGTCGATCCCCACTTCGTAAAGGCTGAAGAAAAAGGGACGTGGCCTGTTGCCACGTCCCTGGCACCCACCTACAAACCAGCCCGCCGTTGCCAAAATAATCCATTCAACTGTGGCCTGCGTTCGACGGCCATCGCGTAGTAACGACGAAGTTCGTCAAGCGTCGCCAGGAAGGCCTTTGCCGTATTCAGGGCAGCCACCTGCAAGCGGCGGAAACAACCAGACATCAAGTAGTCGGAGACTCGTTCCGCCCCCGATTCCGCGGATTCAAAGGCGCGTTCGAGGCCCGATCCGGTCAGCGGATCGAGCGACGCGAAGGCGTCGCCGATCGGCAGCCACCGACCGGCCCACACCCGCCGCCGGTACGTCGTCCGAGCGTCTCGGATCGCAACCGGTCCTGCGAGGGCGGAATCGGTGAGTCCGTGCGAGAGGCTCGGGAAGGCCTCCCGAAATTCGGTAGCCAGATGCCGGAGTCGTGCGGCCGGGCATCGAGGCAACAGGTCGCCATCTGTCATGAATACGGCCTGGGTCGGTCCCGTGGCTGGGGAGACGGTATACCACCACCCGCCGGGTGAGGCCGCCAAGTGCATCCAGTCGGGTGGGTCAGGAACGGCAGTGAGGGAAATTCGGACGGCGATCAGGCGGTCATACCGAAGCCGTCGGTTGTAGTCGGTGGGCAGCAGCCGCCCGGCCATGCCGGTCGCATCCACGACGAACGCCGCCGTGAGAGCGCCGGTCACTCCGGGCCATCGAATGCTGATGGCCTCGGCCAGATTGACCGGGGATCCCGTGAGGTAGGCCGGGGCCGAGGACGCACACACGCGCACTCCGCACCCGGCCGCGAAGCGCACCAACCGCTCATCAAAGGAGCCTCGGTCCACGACCCAGCCGGTGCGGAAGCGGTACAACTGGAAGTCGGTGTACACCGGTGGTCCCGGGTGCCAGCCGTCCACGATCCCCCGGCACGGTCGGGCCGTGGCCGCCAGCTCGTCCGGCGGAAACCCGATGCGTTCAAGGATCGCGTCGGCGTTCGGGGATAATACGTCCGGCCAGGAGGGCCGGCGGCGGCTGTCGGTGACGAGGACCACCTCGTGCCCCCGCCGGGCCAGCAGCGCGGCACAGACGGCCCCAGCCGGGCCGCCGCCGACCACGACAACCGCCGAACCGGCCACCGGCTAGCTCCCCACCGCGGCCGTGTCGCGGCCCTCTTCCAGGCACACTTCGACCCCGCCGACGACCCGTGGGGTCACGACCCCGAACTGCATGACATGATCGACCAGTTGCTGGTGGGTCGGCGTCGCCCCGGCCGCCCCGATCCGCGCCCACAGCTTGAATGTAGCGCCGGCCTGAGGAGCGATGTCGGGCCGCTGGGACGGCCACCAGTTGCCACTACATTTGAGGAAGTCCGCTTGCCACGGCTGCGCCATCATCGCGGTCACGTCGCCCGGAGCCAGCACGGCGGAGTCGACCCGGAAGTCGAACGGAGTCTGATAGATCGTCGGGTCGGTGAGGATGCGGCCGCCTTCGATGCCAGGAAAGAACCCCTGGCCGGCCGTGCCGCGAAGGGCGGCTTCAGTCAGCGAATCGGGCGTGGGGGCCGTCACCACCGGGACGCCCGTCCAGTCGGACGCGAACGTCCCAGCCGCCCAGCGCGTCAGGTGGCCCTTTTGGACATCCGTGAGTTGATAGTCAGACAGCAACGTCTCAACCTTAAGGACGAGGGCCATCTGTTGTGAGCGGAACGTGGTCTCTGCAGCGTCCGTCTTGGCCAGACGCGGATAGTCGTCGCTGATGTCGTTCCACGTCTTCTCGCTGATGACCGTTCCGGCCAGGTTCTTGCGGCCATGTGACCAGCGAAGAGAACGGGCACGGCGAAGCAGCGGATAGATGTCGCGGGTGAAGGCGGTCGCGGTCGGGTTGGGCAGCCACGCCCTGCTGACGGCGACTCGCTGAATCTCGTCGTACAGACTGGTCACCGACTCGGACCCGGGGGTGAAGTCCGGAGGGGCGACGATCACCCACGCTCCGGTCGCCGAGGTGGTCGTCCCGTCGGCCAGAACGACCTCGGCCGACACCGTGCCATCGCACACGTCATCGTGCCAGTTGACGTTGTTGTAGAAACTGCCGCCGATCGGCGATACCGGGTTCGACTTCGAGACGCCGTCGGCCCCCACCACCAGGAGCCTCCCCTGGGCGTCGGTTCGCAGCTCGCCCAGGCGGACGGAAACCCCGACGTGCGTGCCGTCGAGGAATTGGCCGGCTGTCCCGGCCCCGGTGATCGAGACGTTGCCGGAGTCGATGACTCGGTTCGCACGGGCAGCTTCGGGAGTGGGCCGCAGTCCGGGGATCGTGGTCGCGTCGGGTGGGCTGGACGGGCGCTGGATCCCGTCTTTCTTGTTGGCCACCCGGACGGTCCACCGAATGCTCGCCCCGGCCGGCAGTGTGGCTGGCACGAACGGGTCGGCCGGGGTGGCCCGCTGATAGACATGGAACCGGGCCGCCTGCTTCTTGGTCCGGAAGGCGGCATCCTTAAAATCGCGAACCTCGGTCTCGCCAGCGGCGGTGAGGTCGTGGCCTCGGGAGCCGATCGACTCCGGGCCGATGAAGATGTCCGGGCTGTTGCCGATGCGGGCGATGCCGATGGCGGGGAAGATACGGTATTCCATGACGATAGTCTCCTTGAAGAGTCAACGGAATGGGGGAGCGACCCTACGAGCCGTCGAGCCGAAGGTCCACGAGCGCACGGAGCTCCTGCCAGTTTGCTTCGAGAGTGTCCAGAAGCGTCTGTCCGAAAATGTCGGCCACCAATTCCGGTCGAAGGCGCAGCTCGTCACGAATCTGTTTCTCAATGTCGAGGAGCTCGGACTGGCGGGTCCAACATGCTTGAAGGCTCGGCGGCATGTCTTCCCGCAGCAGCTCGAAGGTCGGTGCGCTGTTGGGATCGAGTTGTCTCATGGTGGGCGAGATCATTTGCTTGATCAGACCACCCAGATCCGACATCATCAGCCGGTTGAAAATGAACTCGATCAACAGGAGCCGGTCTGCATTGTCCCGCGGCGTCAACAGGGCATGGCCGATGTTCAGCAGCAGCGCGGAGTACCGAACGTTGAGCAGATTGGCCCACAACCGGACGTATGTGTGGGCCAGTGCCGTCCCCGTAGACACGCCGAGCGGCAGGTGGCCAACGAACGGATTCATGGGTAGCGGCAGGACGGGCACCGCCCCGGATTCAAACTGCTTGAGGGCATCCAGGAATTTGTAAAAGTGCGACTCTTGGGTGTGCGCCGGCCCTTCCCCTTGCTCCATGATGCTGTTCACCGCGGCGACCGCCGTGGCGGCGTCCGCGACCGGATGAATCCGCATGTCCGGGCCGCTGCTAGCGTGCCACTCGGCGGGTTCGGCCTGATGGAGCTCTGTCTGGTCGGGAGGGGTGAACTCGCCAGGCTTGATGTGCCAACCAGCGACGAACCCGATGGCAGGATCCGGAGTCAGGGGGAGCGGCCCGAACGGTGCGTCGGTCGGTTGCAGGATCCAGTAAATCTTCGCGTACAGGGCGCCGACGCGGTGCGGGTGAAGACCCGTTTTGTCGGCCACCAACTGTTCCAACTCTTTGACTTTGTCCTGCACATCCGGCTCGCTCTCCGGGATCGTCGCCGGTCGTTCGGCCAGCACGTACTCACACAGTGTGAGCTGAGAAATGGGTTCCAAGTTGAGCGGCAGTGGGTTGAACGAGCTGGCCGCTCGGGCCGAGTCCCGTCCAATATGAAACACTCCCGGACCCCCGACCGCCAGGAGCAGGTTCTCAGCGGTGATCAAGTGGGCCATCTCCTGAACGGCGATGTCCCGGACCATACTCTTGACGGGGCCGGATTGGATCGACGCGGCGGCGTAAAGGTACTGGACAAGCAGAGAGTGTTCGACCTCGACCGCCAAATTCAACAGGGCCAGCAACTCGTCCTTTGGCGTCACCGCCCCGACACTCTCGATGTACCCATACTTGTAGAGGTGACTTACGATGCCCGGACGATCTCGACGATCATCGGATCGGGCAATCCGGTTCGCGGGCTCGCTCACACCTTCAAGAGTGAGTTGGGTCGGTTGTACCCACTCAAACTTCACCCGGCGAAAATTCGCGGTGTCAGCCATCTCAAGAGTTGTCATGAAGTCTCCCGTCCTGGGTCAGCAAGCCCACCCAGAATGAGAGAGCCGCCTCCTGTAGAGACGGACCTGACTTGAGGTTTTCCCTTATCAGGAAGGAGAGGGGACAGGCAAAAGGGGCGTGGCCTGTGCCCACGCCCCTGAGGAATCGAGCAAAGGTGAGGGTTACCGGCTCTCGGTCGGCACCGGCGGTGGGCGTCACGAACTGATTCTCGCCCGGCGACGGTCTGCGGACCGCCGCCTCTGCCTACCCTCGGACCTCGACCCAAGAAAGTGGCCGATCCGCCGTGTCTCAACGCGCGGTTGGACGAGGCCTCAGCGCAACATGCCGGCGACGCTCGACTGCTCGTAGACCCAGCGTCCGTCGATCAGCCGCATCTCGACGAGATAGAGCATGCGGCCGTTCTCGTAGGGGACGCCTTCGACCTCGAGCACCGCGTGGTCGTCTGCCACCAGCTCGCCGCCGGTGATCTTGGGCTTTTTCGGCAGCCGGACGTCCAGGATGTCCTTCGCCGAAGCGAGATTCTCCGCCGGCGAGCGCCAGTCCTCCTGATAGCTCTTGGCCTGCTCCGGCGTGAGCAGCGCCAGGATCTTCGCCAAGTCGCCGCCGCCGACCGCGGCACGCAGGGCCAGCAATGCCTTGCCGGGCGTCTCGCCGTCCTTCGCCAGCGGCTTTCCCGGCGTGCGGGCCAATACGTCGGCCTCGAAGCTCAAGTCGATCGACCAGGCCGGTCCATCCAGCGACTTCACGGGTTTCTCGGTCTTGACGCTGCAGGCGACGCGTGCCGGCGTGTTCTCGCGGCAGCTCGCGATCAGCGAGCCGGGCTGGCCCATGATCTTGCCCGAGGTGTCGAGGTACTGGGTGCCGCCCACGTGAGCGTTCATGCCGATCTCACCGTTGGCGCGCACGCTGAAGGCGAGATAGTCGGCGTCGCGCACGGCGGGATCGTTGATCGCCGCGGCGTAAGGATCGAGCGACTTGCCGATCGCCGCGCGGTCCACGGGCTTGGCGGTCAGCATGACATAGGTTTCGAGGGTGCGCGGGTTGAACTGATCGCGCACCCGGAAGGCCGCGACCTCGTGCACCGGCACTGTCTTTCCGTCCAGCACGAACGTGCCCGAGATCGGGCTGGCGTGGGCTACTACTCCGAGTCCGGAAACGAGAAGCGCCAGGACCCACGGTCGAGCGAAGCACAGTCCTCTCATTGCGACCTCCGTTGCGAAGACTCGTTCTCGTCTCCGTAAACGCCACCGTTACATCGTCTTTTTGGGTGCCCACTTCTCCAGGAACGTGAGGATCTTGTCCGCCACGTACTTGTCTTTGTCCATGAAGGAGTCCGGGCTCTCCGAGAGAAGGAATGTGCCGTCGGTCTCCAGCACGAAGAGGTGCGGATAGGACGGGATCGGCGGATAGCGGGAGAGGAAGGTCTCGTTCTTCACGTCGTCGCTGAAGTTGACCTTGATCACGATGAAGTCATCATCCAGGCGCTTCACCAGGCGCTCGTCCTCATGAACCACCTTGTTGAGCAGGCGGCAGTAGACGCACCATTCGCCGCCAACCTCGAGAAGGATGCGTTTGTTCTCTTTCTTCGCCTGGGGGATGGCGGCCACAAGATCGGCCGCAGGATCCCGGCTCTTATCGTAACCCGCCGGAGGCAGCTTGGAAGGGGTGCCGGCGTGGGTGGCGAAAGAGCAGAAGGAAACCGCGAGGGTAAGCAGCGTCGTCATTCGTCTCATCAAGATCTCCTCGCTGAGAGCCACTCCTTGGGCTCGATATCCCGCGGCATGACTTCTTTCGCCCGAGTTTAGGTTCGAACCAGGAGGAGTGTCAATCTCTGGGGGCAAGAAAAAGGGGCGTGGTCTGTTTCCACGCCCCCTGAGGCTCGCCGTCCGGCTGGGCCTGCTTTGGATCAAGGCCTGCTGTTCGGATCCGCCGGATCGGTATGCGCGCGTCGCTCGTCGCCGTCCCAGACGCCGTCGCCATCGCGATCCACGCCGACTCGCTCTCCGGAGCCGGGCGGCACGCAGGTGTAGGTCACGGGGAACTCCTTGGCCAGAGAGCGCAGCGCCGCGTCGGTGATGGGCGGCTTCCCGCGCCGGTCAGTCAGGAACAAACCCGATCCCACGTAGAGGAAGCCGGCCTCGTCGTCGTCGATCCTGGTCTTGGCGACGAGATCGCACTCCCCCGCATCCGCCCTCTGGCGCAGGAGGTTGATGCGGGAGCCCACTGCCGCGGAGCTCGAAGCCCTGAGCGTGATCTGCTGGCCCACGATGGGCGCCAGGTTGGTGGGGAACGCCAGGATGAACGCCTCGAGCTGCCGCCGCTGGAGCTCTCCTTCCGGCCCTTCCTGGATGCCGTTGGCGCCGGGCCCGTTGAATTGCTCCGAGAAGCTGATCCCATGGACGAAGCGGAACACCGTATCCAGGCTCCCGTCGTTGAGGAACCCGTAGCCCCGCACCTGGTCTCCCTTGAAACCGTTGTCGCCGCCGAGGAATCCGGGGTTCTCGGGACTCCCGAACTTCCCGATCTTCTGATAAAGGTTGCGCAGGTGGGGGGCCTTGAAGAGCTGTGGATTGAAGTCGAAGCTCCCGCGGCCGTTCGAGCCGAAGAGCCCGGGCGCCGCCGTGTCCGGGTTGGCGTTCGGGTCGATCTTGTGGCAACTGTCGCAGGTGAGGACGGCACCTTTGAAGTCCGGAGCCGACGGGATACCGCAGTTGACGGTGTTGAAGAGCTGGCGCCCGGCCTCCTGGTCCGCCGTGAGCACGTTGCTGAGCGGCCGGTTCGGGTTCGGTGGATAGGTGACGCGGAGGATGAAGTCAGTGAACGCCTCCATGTCCGCTTGCGAAAGGATTTCGTGGCGCCCGAGCAGGTCGGGAAACGCGCCATTGAACTTGGCGAACGCCGCACGCTCGTCGAAAGTGCCGCTGTCCGGCTGGGCGCTCGGTGCATCGTTGCCGCCGGTACGGTCGCCGCGCCAGTGCATGGGGCCATGGTTGGCCATGCCGCGCAGACTCTGCGTCGCCATCGGGCCCTTCATCGGGTGGAAGATGGGCTCCATGGGCTTCCCCGTGACCACGTCGACGAGCGTGCTGTTGAAGGGGCCGGGATTGTCGATCACCACTCCGTCCGGGTTGCCGAGATCCCAGGCCAGGCTGTCGAAATCGCCGAAGACGTGGCAGCTCGCGCAAGCGGAGTCGCCGTGGCTCGACGAGAACTTCGCGTCATAGAGGAACCGGCGGCCGTTCACGATGCTCGGCGGCTCCGGGTTGTGCATCAGGACGTGCGCCGTTTCCGTCCGCTTCCCCGTGTCGACAACCGAGATCCCATTGTCGAAACGCGTCATCACGTAAAGCTGCCTTCGATCCTCGTCGAGGACGAGGCCGGTAGGGCCGCCGCCGCTCACCGGGATGTGGTTCGCGCTGCTCGGCACGAACGTATTTTTCTCGAGCTGGGACGTGGAGAAGATCCCGACCTTGCCGGATCCGAGAGCCGCGACGTAGAGGGTCGCGCCATTGCCGGTCACCGCCATGCCTTGGGGAAAGGCGAGGGACCGTTCATTCTCGTCGTTCGGGATCGGCGCGCAGCAGTGGCTGTAATCGATATGCTTGTTGAGATGCCTCGACGCCACGCCGCCCCCGGGAGAGAGCACGGTGATGCGGCTCTCGTGCAAGTGGCCGCGCAGGCTGTGCCCGGCGAAAGTCCCTGGGCCCTCGAACCGGTCGAGGTTGTTCGCGTCGGTGTTGGCGACGTAAACCTTGCCATTCACGGGATTGACGGCCATCGTGTACAGGATGGTGCCGACGCCTTGGAAGAAACCGCTCGCTCCGGCAAGCTGGCGCGGCGGGTTGGCCATGGCGTCGAGGACGAACACGTCCTTGTCGGGCAACGAGAACCTCACGTACTGGTCGCGGGAGCGGCCGAGCGAGTCGACCCAGTGAGTGCCGTTCCACTTGACGATGACCCCGACCTCGGGCGCGGGGCGGCCTTCGGCGTTGGTGGAAGGTCCCGCGACGCCGTCCGGGCCGAAGCCGTCCGGGATCGAGGTCTCGGGGATGCTGGTGGTCTGGTTGCCGGAGTGGAAGCCGGCGGCGTAGACACGGGTGCCGTCAGGCGTCACCGCGAGGGCGCGCGGAGTGTCCGTGAAGAGAGTGACGATGCCAATCGGCGTGCCGCCCAGGGTTTTACCGAGCCCGTCCGCGTCGAACACCCACACGTCCGCGCGCCCCACGCCCGGGGTCGAGAACTGGGGATCGAACGGGATGTTCTGGCCCCGATGGGCCGTCGTGATGAACGCCCGTCTCCGCTCCGGTCCGGCGAAGACGATGTCGCGCGGCTCGTCGCCCACGAGAAGCGTGCGCTCGACCTGGCCGATCAGGTCGCCGCCGTGGTCGTCGAGCCCGACGACGCTCACACTGTCCGAGAGGTGGTTGACCACCCAGACCTCGCGATCCGTCCGGGCCGCGACGGCGACCGGCTCGAGGCCCACCGGGATGGAGGCGGTGTGGACGAGCCCATTCTCCCGGATGCGGAAGACCTCGAGGCGGTTGTCAGGCGTGTTGACGGCGAACAGGTGCCGCTTGTCCGGAGACATGGCGAGCGGGCGCACCTGTCCGCTCTCGAAGAGCGTGTACGGGGAAGAGGCCTGTGCCGAGCTGCGGACGAGGCTCCCGACCTTCGTATCCGCCGACGCCTCGGAAGGCCGGCTCGCGTAGAGCGCCGCCATGAACGCGAACGCCACAAAGGCCATGAGAAACATAACCCAGCCGCGGAAACGGTGCTGCGGACCCATAACGTTTCCTCCTCTTTGTGTGGTTGGAGAGCACTGCCGAGAGGAGGAACGCTCCCGCTGTCGATTTCCCCTCACCGTTTGACGGAGTACGGGAACGGTTGGGGTGAGGGGAATCCATCCTCCGTGGTATCCTCTCGTCAATGCAGGAACCGAGGTAAGCCAATGGTCACGATAGAGACTGTCGCCGAAATCGACGAAGAAGGTACCCTGACCGCCCGAGCGCCGGCATCGGCTCCGCGGGGGAAGATGCGCGTCGTGATCGTCATCGAGAACGGTGGCACCGAGGGACAGAAGGAACCTGCGAAGCGGAAGCTACCAGACCTCTCTGAGTTTCGTGCCCGGCTGGGTGCCAAGACTTACCCTGGCAACTCGGTGGTCGACCTCCGTGAAGAAGAGCGCTCTTGATCTACTTCGACACCTCGGTGCTGGCAGCCTATTACACGCCGGAAGAACGGAGCGTTGAAGCGGCGGCCCTCGTAGCGAAGGCCACCTATCCAGTCGTCAGCGACCTTGCGGTCGCCGAGCTCAACGTGGTCATGGTGCGGAAGGAAAAACTGGGATTCCTGCCGCAAAAGGGAGCCGAGGCTGTCTTCACCCTCTTCGACGAGCATCGCCGCGATGCGTTTCTGACCATCGCCCTCGAAGCACGGCATTTCGAGGCGACCCGGGCTCTGGCGATCCGCTCCTCAGCCCGCCTGCGGACCCTGGATGCTCTGCATCTCGTGATGGCGTCCGAGGTGGAGGCGACCCTCGCCACCTTTGATGAGCGGCTCCATGAAGCCGCTCGCGCCGCCGGTCTTTCTGTCTTGCCGCAAATCCTGGCTCCCGGGATACTCTGACTCAGGCCAACGAAGAGGCTGGGCCTCCGGACAACAGACCGGGGGGTGAGGGGAATCCATCCGCCCGAACGTTTCGGGCCTCTGCCGCTCCCGCCGACGACCTTAGAAGGTGTTTGAAAAGTTCCGAGACCGCCTACGCCGAGGATTGAAATCCCCGGCACCAGCGGAGTTGCTGCCAACCGCTTTCGAGACACCCTCGAAGAGCCTCGGACCGGTGGGTCTCCTGAAGCGGAGGAACGGCGCTTCGCTACGCGCCGATAGCGGCGATGGAACATTGAGGAGGGCTCCACCCGTAAGCCTCAACGCCCTCCCCGGCCTCGGGGTCGCTGGGGGTACATTGCGGCGCTCCCAGGAGACATTGCGGAACAATGGAGAGACATTACGGCGTGCTCCTCCCCGCTTCCTCGGTACTCCGCAATAGCGGTGCGGTGACGCCTCCCGGCTTCCTCAACGCGCCGCAATGTCTCTTGGGTACTCTTCCTGGCTTCCTCAGCGCTCCGTAATGTTCCATGGGCGCTGCCTCCTGGCTTCGGGCTCCCAGTCGCCCGGAACACCACCGATAGACGCCAACTTTCTCCGAGCACCCTCTCCCAAGACTCTCATCACCCCGGCCCTCACGCCACAGTGAGATCTCTGAACCAGGTCACAGAAAACCAGACTGGCGTAGTGATAGATCCTGAGCAAAGGAAGAGCTTGCAGGCCGACACGAAAGGTGGTCTGGCGTGAGTTGAGAAGCCCAGGTCGAGACCTCCTCAAGAAGAAACCGCTCCGCTGGCCGCACTTCGAATCGGACCAGAAGCGGATGACGGTCGGCGCCTATCGCCCGCTCGACGATGCCCTGCGCATCGCCCTCTCCGAGTTGATCGCCTGGCTCCACGCCGACTACGGCCTCTCCGAGTTGGATGCCTACGAGCTACTGACGAAAGTCGCGACCCTCCCCCTCGCCGAGATGGTCGACCCCAACTACGTGATCGTCGCGGGGATCGACAAGCGGTATCTGCCGCCGAGGCCGTGAGGGGGTGTTCTTGTTGAGAGTCATCTGTAGTCGCGGCTAGTTCCGCACAACGCCTAAGAGTTGTCCACACTCAATAAATGGCCTTAAGGCATTAGCTCTTGAGCTAAGTCTAGATGTCCAGCATTAGCAGCATACACGTCAGCGGTCTTACCATGCACATCCTTCAAATCTTTTCTTGCCCCCTTCTCCAGCAATAGGCTAATCATTTCACGATCCAAGGACTCGGCAGCAATCATAAGTGCAGTCTTATCTTCCGGTTCGGATGGTCTCAAGAAGGGCGTCTGGAAAGAACCCTGATAGTTGACATCTGCTTTAGCTTTAACCAATAATCTCACAATCTCGCTGCATGCTTTTTCATTCTTTTCTAGCGTAGAATTCCTCTCTTTGTAGACAGCATCTTCTTTGTAAGTATCAATCTCTTTGTGGTAAGACCCGTGGCTCGACACGGCTAGCATCAAAGCACTCTTAGGCTTAAGCTGTTTTCCCTCGATTTTGTCCGTGAAATACAAATTTGGGTCGGCGTTCCGGGCAAGTAGATATTGGACAATATCTGGCCTTTCAAGGGAAACTGCCAGCGAAAGCGGATTGAAGTCGGTTAAGTAATGTTCACAGATGACATTCGGGCTTGCGCCTCGCTTGAACAGCAAATCAAGCATCCCGGTGGTTACCGTGACTTTATCCGAATCGCCGTATTGTTTTTCTAATAAATAACATAGAGCCAAGCTTGGCTCACGGATTTTCTCAAGCCAGTATGCAACAGCGTTTTTGTCATTTGCCAGAAGAGCTTTGGCAAGATGTGATTCAGCCTCATCTGTATGCTGGCGCGAATGATAGTCTGGAACTGGAGCACCGCAAGCAACCGCTAGGAACACGAGAAGAATAAATGGTAGACTTCTAAAGCTTTTCATACACACACGGCTCCCGTTACACCTGACCCATAAGTTTTACCTTCAAATCCCTCCTACGCAGGATATACGAGCAGCACCCGGGGAGATTTCAGACAATCGCCGAATTCGAGGCGTTCCATAGAGCTTCAATCCCCCCGCAGGCGCCTCTCGCGCAGGACAACCTCGCCACCGCCGCGCCAGACCACGCGAGCAGAACTGTGACTTCAGAGGCCGACCTTCCCGCGAACGGCTCTGGCACATGCTCAGACTCCTGAACCGCGATTTCATGTCGGCGATTATACCGCACTAGATGGCAAAGCGCACAACTCTTCGTCGCAGCGACTCAATATTTGAATCTCTCTATGTGCAACGGGGTCGTCTGGGTGGCTCTCGGTGCTCAGATCGGCGCTGCAAGGCCAGGCAAACGCTTGAGCGGAGCAGTAGAGCGCGGCAGATGTGTCTCTTGACCTTCCTGGAAAAACACGGGCCTGGCGGCCGACTGGAGACGCACAGCCTCCCAGGCTCCTTCGCCTCGGCAAAACCACGCCCCGGCGCAATGCGGTGCACCGTCTGCTTCTGGGCCGGCTCCTTGATCTGGTCGCGGGAAAAGGGGACTCCTTGCCGTTTGCTGCGGCGCTGCTGAGCCTCCAGCTTCGCGATCCGCCGCTTCAGCTCGGCAATCTGCCGCTCCTGCTCCGCCATGCGGCGTCGCAGCTCAGAGTTCCCGGCGATACCCTCGAGGCGGGCGCCGCTCGCCTCCATTGCCCGCACTTGGGGGCTTCCGACCAATTGCCGTACACTTCCACCATGGCGGGTCGCACGCAGTCGAAGAAAGCTCCGGCAAGGCCGCGCAGCGAACGGTTGACTATTGGCCAAACAGGCTGGACCTACGTGCCGCGGGTGAGGGCGGCCGGCAGCGCAATGTGGTTGCCTGAGAAGCGGTTTTCAGCAAAAATAGATGTACGTTAGGAGAGACCGGGTAGTTGCCATGCAAACCTATGGAGTTGAATATGCAAGCGCACTTGCTCAGAGGAACGAAGCAGCAAATCGCCGAGAACCTCGCCCGGATGCCCGGCGAGGTACGTGAGGCCATCGTATTCGTGGAAGAGCCGGCACCGGCGGAGGCGCGGATGCCAGACAGGGAGGACATTTTCGCCGAAATGCGCCCCTACATGGTAGACGTTGAGGACTTGGACGACACGCGCGAAGCGGTCTATACGCGCGGGGACGGCGAATGATCCTGCTCGACACAAACCTACTCACCCGGATGACGCGGTCGCACGAACCGCAGGCCGGTATGGCACGTGCGGCAATTCAGACGCTCCTGGGGCGCGGAGAGCTGCTGGTCCTGGTTCTGGTTCTGGGTGGTGGCGACCCGTCCGCCGGGGGCGCCTCCCGGGGGGAGCAACGGATTGGGAATGCCCCCTACCCAGGCCGGATACTGGCTGCGCTTCTTCCAGCGGCGTTTCACGCTGCTTCCTGACCGCGAGGAGTTGAGCAGGCTTTGGCAAGTGCTGGTCGAGGAACACGGCGTGACAGGCTTCCGTGCGCACGACGTGCGTCTCGTAGCAGCTATGCAAAGTTACGGGATCGCTCGGCTGCTTACGTTCAACGCCGATCACTTCCGCCGTCTGCCGGTCACGATTCTCGACCCCGCTTCGCCGTGATCACGCCCGCCGAGCACAAGACCACCCAGACTCGCATCCTCGCCTACGCGTTCTAGCCCCTGCCCAAGGACCCATGGGATGCCAGGTCTTCTTGGAGAGAAATCATCATGCCGGCGCGACATCTCGACTCGGAATCACTGACACGCCGCCTCAAGAACAGGCAGGTGTCGCAAGCGGCGGTCAAGGGCGCGTACGAACTGATCCTTCAATTCTCAGACGGCACCATTCTGCATGTTGAAGCGAGCTCCCAACTGCTCACGCGTGTAGAGGATGCGATTACGCCGGAAGCATCGGACGCGTCGGAGCGGCCCACCAAACGGCAGCTCGAGTACCTCGCTTTCATTGCCAAGTACATGGACCGCTTTGGCAGAGCACCTGCTGAGGCGGACATACAGCGGCACTTCCTGGTCTCGGCACCGAGTGTCAATCAGATGATGCAAATGCTCGAACGCCGTGGCTTCATTACGAGACTCCCTGGCGTGCCACGATCCGCGGCGACCTCGAAGGAGACCGAGATCAAGCTGACGAGCGTCGCACGCGCCAGCCTCGAAGAGCTTCTGATCGACTACCGCGATTTCCTGCGGACGCGCGGCCTGGAAGAATGGCCCGCGGAGCACGCCCTACGCTCTCCGGCTCCGCAAGCTGAACCAGATCCCGGGTGCGACCTATGAGACGTTCCGCAAGGGCATCGAGAACCCTTATCCGGCCATCGCTGCCAATGTGATCGTCGGGCTGATCCGCGACCACCTACCTGCTTGCCCGCCAACTCCACCATCTGGAGAAAGCCTTCGTCGAAGAAGGCGGCCTGCGCGAGCGCATGACCCGAGCCCGCCTTCAGGAACGGCAGAAGCAGGGCTGGGGAAAAGACTGAAGGACAATAAGGACACCAAGGACCTCAAGGACACCAGAGACTACGGAAGCGGCTCTTGCGTCCTTGAAGTCCTTGGTGTCCTTGAGGTCCTTTTCCCCCCTGAGCGCGAGTCAGAATCCCGTGTCAGCGAGGACCATCCTAGCTGCCATTTCTAGTCTTTCTGTGCCTTCCATCTCCGCATCAGCTTCAAGAATCCCTGGTAGAAACGGTGGGAGTGGATCTCGGCCATGAACTCCTCATGCGCCTGGCTCCCTCCACCGCCGCGGCGTACCCGATTCTGCCAGCGGTAGTGATGGCCCAACTCGTGGCCCAGCACCTCGATGTAGAACCACATGGCGAGAACCTCGCGCGCCGGCCACGTCACCTGGACTCCCTGCGGCGACGCGTCCACCTTGGCGAAGAAGTTCTGCATCTTGGCCAAGAGCTTGACAGATGGGAAGAAGTCCCAGGACCAGCTCAACGGCAGCGAGTAGAGGATGATGCTCTTGTCGGACGACCGGTACTGGCCGAACGGCTTGCCGATCTGGTTGTTGCTACGCGGACGCAGCTCGATCCGGTTGAGACCGAGAAGGTATGCGAGGGGAACCTCCCGTTTGAGAATACGCCTCAGCAAAGCCGCCGGGACCGGATGGCAGTCCCCCGGCAGGGGCCTGCGCTCAACGATCCTGGGCAGGACCGGTGCACCCTCCTTGTCCAAGGCGATGCGCCGTTTGGCCGCAGCGGCGGGCTGTTGGGTGCGGTAGCTCTTGGACATAGGCTGCAACGATCCATGGGGGGCGATGTCGCCATGGATGGCGACATCATGATACCGCAGCTCTCTTCAAGAGCCCGATCGCCTCTTCGCAGTCTCAGAAGGCAGCCTCTCGTCTCGACTGAAGCCGCCATGTCGCGGCCGCTTTGAGCGAAGAGTCGCTGCGTCCGCTGGCACGGGTGGGAGCTGCCCCCGCCGGGCCGCGGATCCGAATCCCTCTTATAATCCCTCCTTCCATGACCGCTTGGGCCCTCGACCTCGGAACGACCAACTGTGGCGTGGCTTGCTGGGACGAGGCTCTCGGCCGGCCCCGCCTCATCGAGCTGCCCGCGGTCTGCCGTAAGCTCGAGGCGAAAGATCCGCTGGAGGCGCCGCGTTTGGTGCCATCGGCCGTCCATCTCCTGGAGAAACCGGGCTTTCTCGACCGCCTGGGAAGCTGGCCTCCCCTGGAGCGGCGGCTCTTCCTCGGCCGGCGGGCGCTCATCGGACGGGCGGCGCTCCAGCACAACGAGGGGACGGTCTATCCGTCGTTCGTGCCCACGTTCAAGCCCGCCTTGAGCGAAGAGTCGTTGCGTCCGCTGGCGCGGGTGGGCCGGGAGAGCGTCACCGCCCGCGACGCCGCGCATGCGTTCCTGCGCGAGCTGCTGTGCGAGGTGAAGCGGGCGACCGGCCAGCGGGTGCGCGACTTGGTAGTGACGTCGCCGGTGACGGCGTTCGAGACCTACCGCGCGGAGGTCCAGCAGGTGCTGCGCCAACTGGGCGTTCGCCGGGTGCGCTTCATCGACGAGCCGGTGGCGGCGGCGCTCGGCTACGGAATCAGCTTGAGCCAGGAGCGGACCGTCCTCGTAGTGGACGTGGGCGGCGGCACGATGCACGCCGTCCTCGTTCGCCTGTCGCCGCAAGGCGCGGTCAGCGGCCAGGCGAACGTGCTCGCGAAGCAGGGGCGGACGGTCGGCGGCAACGCCGTCGATGGTTGGGTGCTGGACGACCTCTGCCGCCAGATGGGCCACCGGCTCTCCGAGGACGACGACGAGGTCTCCCGCCTGTGGCGGCGGCTGATGCTCGCCGAAGCCTGCCGGGTGAAGGAGGCGGTGTTCTTCCAGCCGGAAGAGGCCTTCCTGATGAGCCCCGAGGGCTCTCTCCTGCCGGCGGCGCCGCGCCAAGGCCGGGGGTTCGTCGCGCTCACCCGCGACCGCCTGCGGGAGATCCTCGACGAGCAGGGCTTCTACCGCAGCCTGTCGGCCTCGGTGGACGAGGTCCTGGAGCAGAGCGGCGTGACCGCGGGCGCGGTCGACGACGTGCTGCTGGTGGGAGGCTCGACGCTCCTGCCCGGCTTCTTCTCCTGGTTCGAGGAGCGTTTCGAGCGACGGCGGGTGCGCGCCTGGCATCCCTTCGAGGCGGTCGCGTTCGGCGCCGCGTGCTTTGCCGGCGACCGGATGGACGCCTTGGACTTCATCGTCCACGACTACGCGTTCGTCACCCACGACTCGAAGACGGGCGAGGCCCAGCACACTATCATCGTGCCGCGGGGGACGCGCTTCCCCACCTCCCCCGAGCTGTGGAAGCGGCAGTTGGTGCCCACCTGCGCGCTCGGTGAGCCGGAAAGCCTGTTCAAGCTCCTCATCTGCGAGGTCTCGCGCCCCGACGGCGACCAGAGGCGCTTCGTCTGGGATGCGGCCGGCGACGTGCACAAGGTGGGGGGCGCCTCCGGCGACGGCCAGGTCGTCGTGCCGCTCAACGGGGCGAGCCCCACCCTCGGTTACCTCGATCCGCCGCACTCGCCGCGCGACCGCCGCCCCCGCCTCGAAATTGCATTCGGCGTCAACGCCGAGCGCTGGTTGATGGCCACCGTCCGGGACCTCCTCACGCAGCGCGAGCTGATGCATGAGGAGCCCGTGGTGCGGCTGGTGTGAGGAGGCCCGATGTGGGGAATGATCGCCTACCTGTCGATCTCCACCCTCTATGGTGGCGGCCTTATCGGCCTCCAATACTGGATCACACGCCAAGTTCTGCGACGCTGGCAGGAGGTTGTGAAGTCCCACGGTCTGCAGGTTGAGAAAACCTCCAAACCCTTCCGGCGGCTTCGTTTCGAAGCCCGCGACGGAGCGCTCACGGTGAAGGTCATGACTCCCCGGAGGCGCGCTGGCTACAGTCGCGAAATCTTGGTCGCCATTCCGGGGCCGCCGGGTTTTTCCAGCATCCACATCCGGCGCGAGAAGTCCAAGCCCTCCAGAGCGCAAGGGATCGAGATCGGCGACGAGCTCTTCGACAAAGCGTTCTACGTCATGGGGCCGTTGCGGCTCCTCACCGCGCTGCTGGACGTGGAGATGCGCCAACGGCTGATGATCGTGAGCTCCGACAGCGAGGATCTGGAGATCGTTCAAGGCGTGCTGCGGGTAGGGACGGTCGGAGGCCGGGTCGCCCACCTGCTGCCGTTCCTCCTCGACATTGCCCGGCGTTGCGCGCAACCCTTGGATGCGGCGCAACGCTTGGCCGACAACGCCCTCCAGGATCCTGACGCCGGAGTCCGGATTCGCAACATCGTCCTCCTGGCCCGTGAATTCCCCGGCGAGCCGGCGACCCTCGAGACGCTCCGCGCCGCCTGCGCAGACAAGAACCCGCAGGTCCGGCTACGGGCGGCCAAGGGGCTGGGTGACGAAGGCCATGCGATCCTCCTGGAGCTGGCGGAGAGCACCGGGGACGACGCCCTCAGCGCGGAAGCGGTCTCCCTCATGGGCCGGGATTTGCCGGTCGAGCGGACGCGAGCCCTCCTCGGCCAGGCCCTGCGCCGGCGCCTGCACCAGACGGCCCGCGCCTGCCTGGAGGCGCTCGGTGGTAGCACGGCCCCCGAGGACGTCGATACGTTGGCCAAGGTCATGGCGCGCGAAAAAAGCGAGCTCGCCGCCGTCGCCGCGACGGCCCTGGGAGCGACCGGAAACCCAGCCGCCGAGCCGCCGCTGATCCTAGCTCTCCAAGGGGAGAAAGAAGATCTTCAGGTGGCGGCGGCGAACGCTCTGGCGCGGGTTGGCACGACGGCGTCGGTTCTACCGCTCAAGGAAGCCGCCGAGCGCTCCACCCGCAACCGTGATCTCCTCAAAGCCACGCGCCAGGCGATCGCGGAAATCCAGCTCCGGCTCCCCGGAGCCTCCCCCGGCCAACTCTCGCTCGCCGGCACCGAAGCGGGCCAGTTGTCCCTGGCGCCAACCGAGGCGGGTCAACTGTCGCTCGCGGACGATCCGGCCGGCCAGCTTTCGCTCGGCGACTCCTGAGCGCGGCCTTCAGCTCCAGCGCCGATCGCGCAGCAGGCGGGCCTGGAGCTCTTTCAGCTCACCGGCCTCCAGACTCGCCAGAAGCGCTTCCCGCTCCGCATCGATTTCGATCTCGAACGCCTGGCAAAGAACGCGGATCGCTTCGCGCAGCCCCTCGGCACGGCCCTCCTCGAGCCCTTCGGCACGGCCCTCCGTACGGCCCTCCGCACGGCCCTCCTCGCGCCCCTCCGCACGCCCTTTTGCAAGCCCCGCTTCGCGTCCCAGCCGCTCGGCCAGGGTGAGGATCCCGCGGGCGTCCTGCTCGGCCATCTTCGCGCTTTCGTAAAGGTCGAGCTCTCCGGCGCTGAAGCCCGCCATACGGGCCACCTCCAGCGCCTCCCGGTACGGCGGCACGGCCAAAGCCGGTGGTACCACCTCGAGGTTCTTCGCCTCCCGGAAGAAATAGGCCCAGCGGTCGATCGTCCCCTCCGGCGCGTCGCCAGCAACGTATTTCGGCAACTCCAGGAACACGTACTGCACCTGCGAAAGGCCCACGGCGCCGCCGTGCTGCTCCTGCATCCGCCAACGGCTCAGCATCGGCACCGGCTCGCCGCTTGCCACCGGAGGCTCGGGCCACAGAAGGAAGTCGCAGATCGTCACCCCCACCACGTCGTCGAGGCCCGGGTAGTCGTCGCCGCTCCGCAGTTGCATCACGTACGCCTTCGACGTGTTGTAGACCACCCGCTTCTCGAACCCCTCGACGTTGAGCACCTGCATCTCCACCACGTAATGCCGGCCGCGCTCGTCGAAGCACTTGACGTCCACCACCGACAGCTTCAGCTCCTCCACCGGCACGTGCTGCTCTGGAGAGAGGTACTTGAGATCGGCGATCCGGTGGTCGCCTTCGAGCTCCAGGAGAGCATTGAGCAGCTCGATGAGGAGCGGCTTGTGGACCTCGCTGCCGAAGATGCGTTTGAAGACGAAGTCGGTCTTGGGATCCGCGAATATCGGTCGCATAGAGAGATCCTACCGCAAGAGGGCGAGGAGTCGGCAACGGCTCGGCGACAGGATAGGATGCCCTCATGGGTCACGATCTCAGCCGTCGGGCTTTCCTGAAAGGGGGCCTCGTCGCCGGTGCGGCCCTCGCCGCCAAGCCGCTCTGAGCCGCAGTCGCGAAGCAGGCTTTCACTGTACGCGAGGGGAGCGACCGGCTCCCCCTGGCCCTCGCCGCGCGCCTTACGGACCGCATTCAGTATGGCTCGCCGGTCGTCCGCATCGAGCAGGATGCGACCGCGCGGCACGGAAGGTGATGGGTCCTTAGCGCCGCCGAAAGCTGATCAGGGATCAAAAGGACCGAAGGCTCGGCCTCCATAGCACCAGACTGGGGCGCGGGGAATCCGTGCTCAACAGGAAGTAGCTCGCCAACAGACAACGGCAGGCGACGCCCTCTCAGCTCAGGCAGCCGATGCTGTCGGAAATTGACAATGGCAATGACCAATATTGCGCAGAAAATTAAACCCCTCTCCTTGGAGTCGATGCTGCCGGCAACTACAATCAATCTCACGTGATTCTCGAATCAAACTGCGGTGGGTTTCTTGAGGTAATGCCGCTGATTTTTGTCAGCCTTTCAATCGGAAAAGATTGGCAAAACATTGAGCCTACGGAGTTTAATATTCGCTACGGGAGCCGGCACAACCCTTGCTCCAAGCCCTGCCGTCCCTGCGATTGAGACCGCACGCGGCGTACGGCATCAAGCTGTAGCCCGCAACAGAGGAGAATTGCGTATGCGACAAAGACAGGCCGATTCCAACTCGCAACAAAAAGGATTCACGCTGGTCGAGCTGCTCATCGTCGTCGCCTTGATTGCCATTCTCTCGACGCTCGTCCTACCCAGTGTCGCGCACTATCGGCACCTGGCCGCTGTAGGGGCTGCCCAGGCCACCGCCCACTGCCTGGAGACCGGGTTTACCAACTTCAATCCCCAGAGCTCGGATCCGGTGGAGCGCTATCCGTTAGGCATCAGCGACCAGGCAAGTTTCATCAATGCTGCCAATCAGATCGGGTGCAAGATGTCGTCCACCACGTCCCGGCAACCGGTGGGCTGGCGGGAGCTTTGCCATTGGACCGTCATTTGCCCGAACGGCAATTTGGTCAGTGGGCTGTGCTCTTCTACTCCCGACTTTGCCTGCCCCGGCGGCCCACCAATCGATGTGAGCTATGCCATGACACTGGGAGTTCCCGGCTATGGGGATACTATCGACATCTCTTCCAACAAGGCCATGGAGGTCCATACCACCCAAACGCCTTGAGTTGTCCGCGCTCTACCTGAAGCCTCGTCATGGCCCCGCTTTTTTGCAGCAGAGGCTGGCTGTAAGCCAAGCGGGGCCGTCGCTCGCAGCCGTCCGGCGCCCACCTGCAGGCGTCATTCGCCAGGCCGCCGATGGCCAGGCCGGGATCCTCGGCGCAGAGGCGCCGCTGATCGGAGTCACGCGGGTCCGGGCTGCGGAGAGCCGTTTGTCCACCAGGGCCGCTTTGACATCCGCGTGGCGCGTCAGTACCCAACCGCCGAGCAACTGGCTCCAGTAGACCGGCGTGGTCTCGCGCACGCGCCGGTAATTCGGGTACGGGTCCGCGTACCGGGCGAAGTTGAACGGATCATCCTCGACGGGCAACATGAGGGGAGAGGTCATAGGGCGGGCTCGGCCGGGTCTGACGAGAGGGAGGGTACTACAAGAGCGAAAGGGATCGAGCGGGCAGAAGCAAGGCTGGAGAAAAGACTGAAGGACAATAAGGACAGCAAGGACCTCGAGGACATCAGAGACTACGGGGAGGCGGCTCTTGGGTCCTTGGCGTCCTTTTCTCTCTCCCGGCGCGAATCACGCCGCCTCCGGGCGACGCCTATCCGCCCGCAGGGCTTTCTCAGCCGTGCTGCGGGCGGTGCTCACGAGCACGCGCGAGCCTCAGGGTTTCAAGACGGCGATGCCCTTGAAGATCTGCACGTCGTAAGTCTGCCTCGGTCCGGGTTTGAGCGGGATCACGCCCGCGGTCGTGTGGAAGATGACGGGCAGGCTGACCTTCTCGGGGCCTCCGTTCACGAGGACCTCAGGCTGCACGAGGGTCAACAACTGCCGGGAGCTGTCGATGCTCGGCTTCAGGATGACGGTCACCAGGGTGCCAAGCGCGGTGTTTTCGCGACTCACCTCGTTGCCGGTGAAGGTCTTCGTCTGCTTGCCGTCGTTGTAGGTGAGCACCGGTTGACCGGCGGAGTTGCTCACCTCGTACGAGAGCGTGCTCTTGGCGTGGCTCACCTCGAAGAAATTGGCGGCCCCAAGCGTGGCGAGCGCGGCGGCTTCTTTGGCGGACGTGGCCATGAATCTCTCCTTGTCTTCATCCAGGAACGACATGTTCGCCGGACGTTCAAGGAGTAGCTGTCGCCAGGGCCTTCGCTATCTCACCGGTATCCTGAGATCATGGAGTTTCCACCTTCTCCGCGCCGGACGGACGAATCGGCAGCTCCTGGCCTAACGGCCTGGCTGCTGACACCTTGCCGGTACGGCGCGCAAGTTGCCAGAGCGCAGCGCAGATCGCGATGCTGACGAAAATATTGACCAGCGAATCCTCCGGACCGAAGGCCCCGCCGGTCCAAAGGACGGAGCCGTGGGAAACGGTCTCGAACGGTGCCTGTGCGCGCCAGTTTTCGCCGGAGAGGGGCAGGCCGATCATGAAGATCGTCGCGTTCCAGCAGCAGTGACAAGCCGCGACCACCCAGATGTTTCGCGACACGATGAACACGGCCGCCAACATCAGGCCGGCCAGCGTAACCGAGAGCACGGTAACCCAATGTACTCCATTGTTAGCCAGGTGAGAGACGCTAAAGATCACGGCACTCCCGACCAAGGCTGCTCCGGTGCCGATCCCCTCTTCGAGGATCCGAAAGAGGATCCCCCGGAAGGCCACTTCCTCGAGCACCGCCGCGATCCAGATCGTCGCGAGAATGCCAGCCGCCTGACCGAAACCCCGGAAAGACATGAGCTGGTAATGGCCGGTCGCGTACAGGGCGAGGATCGTCACGCCGATCGACAGGGAGCCAGCCACCGCGGCGAGCACGATCCACCGCCCTTGGAACGAGAGCTCTTGCGCGGCTCGCCGTTCGTAGTACCGGACGAACGCCCAGTAGGAAAGGACCACGATGACGAAGATGTTCACTCGGCGCACGATCGACGAAGCGTGCTCGCCGAGCGAAAAGGCGGATTCTATCAAGGGATGGAGGAGAAACCGGTACGTGGCGATGGCCGCCACCAGGCATGCGGCAGCAACGCAGAGCTTGAGTAATACTTGAGAAGGAATCGCGACTTGTGCATGGCGGCTCTCCTTTCACTCTGTACGCCGGGAGGCGCCGAATATTTCCAGGGGGGCCTGAGAGATGTATGGTACCTTGGCGTAGACTTCGGAGCTCACGGACTGCCCGCCACGACGAACCGAGGGACGCCATGATGGTTCATTTCCTCGACGGCACGTACGAGCTGTTCCGCCACTACTACGGGCGGCGCCGCTTCGAGAAGGGCAAGACTGCGCCGTTCGGAGCCGTGACCGGCGTGCTGCATACGGTGCTGGAGATGGTCGAGAAAGGGGCGACGCACCTCGGCGTGGCGACGGACCACGTCATCGAGTCCTTCCGGAACCGTCTCTGGCCCGGCTACAAGACGGCGCAGGGAGTCGAGCGCGCGCTCCTCGCACAGTTCCATCCGCTGGAAGAGGCCCTCGCTGCCATGGGCGTCCCGGTCTGGCCCATGGTCGAGCTCGAAGCGGACGACGCCCTCGCCTCTGCCGCCCGCATCGCCGCAGCCGACGAAAGCGTGCAGAAGGTCTGCATCTGGACACCTGACAAGGACTTGGCGCAGTGCGTCCGCGAGGACCGGGTGGTGCAGGTCGACCGCCGGGGGAACAAGATCCTCACCGCGGAAGGAGTCCGTGAGAAGTTCGGAGTCGATCCCATCCTGATCCCCGATTTTCTTGCTCTCGTCGGCGACGCAGCAGATGGTTATCCAGGCATCCCTGGAATCGGTCCCAAGACGGCGGCCCAGCTCCTCAACCGCTATGGTGCCATCGAGAGCTTCCCTCCCGACGTCTTGCGGGACCGCGATCTGGCGCTGCGGTTCAAGGACCTGGCGACGCTCCGCACCGACGCGCCCCTCTTCCGCGATGTCGACGAGCTCCGTTGGCGCGGCCCCACCCCCGCCTTCGCCGCGTACGCGGAGCGGCTGGGAGACGCTCGCCTGCTGCAGCGCTGCCTCAGCGCCCCAGCCGCTTAGAGGGCGTCCAAGCTTATTGCTACTTTTGGGCCATCCCGTGACGAGCCAGTCGCAGCTCGAGGTGCCGCCTCACGTCGGGCCATTCCCTCGCGAGGATGCTGTACATCACACTGTCGCGCACCGTTCCGTCGCGGCGCGCTTGGTGGTGACGGATGATGCCGTCCTTCTTGGCACCCAACGCCTCAATGGCTCGCTGGGAGGCAAAATTGAAATTGTCGGTGCGGAGGCCGACCACCTTGCATCCGAGCGCGTCGAACGCATGGCCGAGCAGCAGGAGCTTGCAACTGGTGTTGACGTGGCTGCGTTGCCAGCTCTTGGCATACCACGTGTAACCGATCTCCACACGGTCGATGGCGGCCACGATGTCGTGATAGCGAGCCGAGCCGATGATGCTTCCACTCGTGAGCTCGCGCACCGCCCACGGGAGCATGTGCCCGGCCTCCTGGCCCGCGAGTGCGCTCGCGATGTAATCGCGGGTCTGGTCAGGCTCCGGAACCGCGGTGAACCACAGCTCCCAGAGCTTCCCATCGGCCGCGGCAAGGAGCAGCTCATCATGGTGTTGATAGGCCAGAGGCTCCAATCGGATACCGTGGCCCTCGAGTGTGACCGGGGATGGTTTGTTCATGGCTTCCTTGAGAGTACCATGGCTACTCCTTGGACCGGCCCCTGGTTCCCGGGATCAGCCTGTCAGCGATCGGTCTTTCCTGTGGGCCTGGTGAGCCCCTGCGCTTCCAGCCAGTCATAGAATTCATCGCTCCAGTGGTCGCTGGTAGTGCCTTGCTTTCGCAGTCCGAAGCCATGGCCGCCGGCGCTGAAGATGTGGGCCTCGGGTTTGTGACCCGCTGAGGCGAGCGCGTCATAAAACTTGACGACGGGCTCGCGCGCCTGGGTGTCATCCTGCGCCCAGGCGAGAAACATGGGTGGCAGCTTGGCCGGAATGGCTGGCATGACGCCGAATGGGCCCCCATAGATCATCGCTGCGAAGCTCGGACGCGCCGCGGCGTCCTTCTGAAGCAGGGCTCCGCTGGTGACCATGGTCCCAGCCGAGAAGCCCATGAAGCCTATCCTGCCGGGAGAGAGACGCCACTCCGCGGCATGCTGCCGAACCACTTTGAGCGCCTGAATTCCGTCTGCAATCCCATACTGCCCCGCCTCGTCCATGTTCATCGCCGGAATGCCTTCCCCCCGCTTCTCCAGGATCCGGTATTTGAGCACGAACGCGGCAATGCCTTTTGCCTGAAGCCAACGCGCGACCTCGTTCCCTTCCAAATCGATGGCCAGAGCCACGAAAGCGCCGCCAGGGGCGATGATGACGCCGGTTCCCGTCGCCTTGGCTCGCTCCGGAAGGTAGGCCGTCAACGTCGGGGTGACCACGTTGAAGACCACGGTTCCCAGAGGAGTGTTCTCCACGGTCCGTTCCTTCTGGGTCCACTTCTCGGACCCCGGAGCGACGCCCGGCCAAACGTTCACGACTCGTGAGCCGGCGGAGCCGGAGCAAGACATCAGAAATACGAAGGCGATTGCGGTCCATACCGCTCTGAGCGTGAAGCGAGTCACACCGTTTCCTCCAACCCGTGGCACAAGGTATCAACCGTTTCTGCTGCCGGCCATTTTCGTTCTCGGCAGGGCGAACCGGCGGGGATACAGGCTCCACCCGATTGCGACGAGCAACGATAGCACAATGGGCATATCGTGGGCACTGGCCGCGGCTCTCGGCGCTTGACTCGGCCCCTTACGTCCTTGAGGTCCTTGGTGTCCTTGAGGTCCTTTCCTTGGCGCCGGAGTCCCAGGGGCCCCCCTGGCGTAACAATTTCTCCCAGGGTCCGCCTAACTGGGGGTCGCAAGGCACCGAGCCTTGCAGACCTTGAACGAAAGGACAAGTAACACCATGAGATCCATGATCTATAGGTCCTGGTCTGCCCTGCTGGGGCTGGGACTGCTGCTAGCTTTCGGTTCGGCCGCCAACGCTCAGTCTTCGCGCACCTGGGTTTCCAGCGGAGGCGACGACCTCAACACCTGCAGCCGCACGGCGCCTTGCAAGACCTTCGCCGGCGCCCTCAGCAAGACCTCGGCAGGCGGCATCATCAACGTCGTCGACAATGGCGCCTACGGTCCGGTGACCATCACCCAGTCAGTTACCATCCAGAGCGATGAGAGCTTCGCCGGCATCCTGTTGGCCGACGGAGTCACCGGCATCATCGTCAACGCCGGCGACAAAGACATCGTCGTCCTGCGTGGGCTGAGCATCGACGGCCAGGGTCTCGGGATCGACGGCATCCGGTTCCTGAACGGCTTGTCGCTGACGATCGAGAACTGCCTTATCAACCGGGTCACCCAGAAGGGCATCAACTTCAGCCCGGCCGGGGGCAGTCAGCTCTACGTCAAGAACACGGTCATCCGCAACAACAACTTCAACGCCGGAGCCGGCATCGTCATCCAGCCCGGAGATGCGGGCTCGGCGGAGGTGACGATCGATCACGTGCAGATCGAGCGCAACGCCCTGGGCATCGAGGTGGACAACCACTCGAAGGTCTCGATCCGTGACAGCGAGATCTCGCGCAGCGCCAGCGACGGCATCCGCGCGCATTCGACGCTCGACGTCAAGGGGAACGTCCTGGTCAACGTGGTCGGCACGCTGGTGAACCTGAACACGGGCAGCGGCGTCAAGGCCGACGGCGGCGGTGCCATCCTCCGCATCGCCGACACGTCGATTTTCGACAACGGCGGCACGGGCATCAACCCGGTCAACGGCGGCGTGATCAATTCGTTCGGCAACAACAACAACGCCGGCAACAACCCCGACGGCGCGCCGACCGCTCCCACGCTCTCCCAGCAGTAGCCCCCACCAGCGCCGGGCGGCGAGCACGCCGCCTCCCGGCCTCTCGCGGCACCTACCCCTCAGAAGCGCCGCGGACCTCGACGGTCGAGAAGCCCTGGCGCTTGGTCACGATCACCTGCTGGGCACCCTATTCCTTGCGCAAGGCACCCTATTCGGCGGGACTGGTCCGAGCGCAAACGGCTCAACAGCTCCTCGTCTCAGGAGCTGTCCCGTCCCGAGCCGCTGGCGCACCTACTCTTAGTAGTAGGCAATCTGCTCTATCACGAAAAGATCGGGGTTGCCTTACGCCGGATTGCGAATTTCAACCGCTGCCGCGAGAGGCGCTCTCGTGAGGGGCCCTGCATCGGCAGCATTTCTGAGGAGGTCCGCTTGAACAGAACCTTGAAGTACGCCCTGGCATTGTCTTGCAGCCTGCTGGCCGTCGCGGCTCATGCCGCGAAACCCCGCGGCATCGCCTCCGTCCGTGGCGCCAAGCCCCCCTTCATGTACAAGGCCAACTTGGCCAATCATGGCGGCCCCGTGATCGTCACACCCAAAGTGGTGTTCATCTTCTGGGGTCCGAGCTTCAACAACGTCGCGTCTCCGGACTACGCCTACGCGCAGGAGCTGCGGAGCTATCGTAACCAGCTCGGCGCGACCCCCGAGTTCAACGTCATCACCCAATACTCCGGGATCGAGCTGGCCAACCTCGGAGCGGGAACGCCCGACTGGTTCGACACCTCGACGCCGCCGACCAACGTCACGGACGCGACCGTCCAGTCCAAGGTCAATCAGTACCTGTCGCTCTACCCCGTCAATGCCAGCGCGATCTACGAGGTCGTCCTGCCGAGCGCCTCGTACTCTTCGAGCGGCTCCCAGACTTCGTGCGGCGGCCCGAACGTCCAATACTGTGCGTATCACAGCTACTTCACGAGCGGCTCCACGGCCGTCAAGTACTCCATTCAGCCGTATCCGAGCTGCAGCGGATGCCAGGCCTTCGGCTGGACGGCGGCGCAGAATCAGGAACACTTCGTCCTCCACGAGACGCGCGAGACGGTGACCGACCCTCAGCTCAATGCCTGGTACGACGGCAACCTCAGCGGTGAGGCCGACGACAAGTGCAATTGGACCCCCACGCCGTTCATCGGCACCGGCGGCTACGGGTATCAGTACGAGTGGTCGAACGCGGGAGGGGGCTGCGTCCAGTCCATCGCAGTCTCCGGGCCGCCGCCGCCGGGAAATCCGTTCATCTATGCGAACGCGTCAGACGAACGGCAGGCCTGCTACGGCATCGCCGGCCGGGTCTCCTCCTCTTGCGACAGCATCGGTGACTTCAACGACCGGCAGATGTGCTATGCGCTCGCCCAGAGCTCCCAGACACCTTGCACGCAGATCACCGACCGCAACCTCCAGCTCAGTTGCTACGGCATTGCGTTCAAGCCGAACTTCCCCTCGAACTGCCGCGACATCACGGACACCGACATGCGCCGGTTCTGCTACGGAGCAGCGGGCGTCTCGATCACCGACATCGGCAACTGCACACAGGTCTCCGCGCGCAACACCCAACTCCTCTGCTTCGCGATGAACGACTTCATCTCCTCGAATTGCAACGACATCACCAACGCCAACGACCGGCAGTTCTGCTTCGGCGTCTCGAGCCACGACACCAGCTACTGCGCGAACATCCTGTAGCAACCTGACAAGGAGCCGAGGGCGGCCGAAGGCCGCCCTCAACATTTCAGGCACCTATCCCTCCGAAGCGCCGCGGACCTCGACGGTCGAGAAACCCTGGCGCTTGGTTACGATCACCTGTTGGGCGAATTCGTCCCGCAGCTCCGGGATGTGGGTGATGATGCCAACCATCCGGCCTCCCACCCGCAGCCCATGGAGGGTCTCGGCGACCAGCGCGAGGGTGTCGGGATCGAGGGTGCCGAAACCCTCGTCGATGAACAGGCTGTCGAGGTTCACCGCGCCGACGGCACGCTGAACCTGGTCGCTCAGCTCCAGGGCGAGGGCCAGCGAGGTCAGGAAGGTTTCTCCGCCGCTCAACGTGTCGCTGATCCGCGTTTCGTCGGCGTTGTCGTGATCGACGACTCTGATTTCGTCGTCGTCGAACCGCAGGGAGTAACGCTCTCCGGTCAACTTCAGCAGCCGGGCCGAGGCGCCCTGCACGAGCTCGGTGAACACCTCCTCCAGGACGTACGCCTGGAACTTGTCGCTGCGCAGGTCGCCGGCCAAAAGGTCGTACACGCGTAGCGCCGCCTCCTCGACGTCCAACTGCTCGCGAAGCTCTTTCGAGCGTGCGAGCCGCTGCTTCATGCGCCCGATCTGCTCTTCGAGCGTCTTTTCCTGACCGAGCGCCGTCTCCACTTCGGTGGTCAAGTCCGCTGCCAGCTTCTCGACGGTTGCCAACTGTTCATTGGAAACCCGCTCATTTCCCAGCTCGATTCTGAGTGTGGCGACACGCTCCTCGGCGGCGTGGACGTCCTGAGCATACTTGTGGACCTGTTCCTTGAGCCGGTTGGCGGTGACATCGTCGAGAAGGGCCTCACGGACGGCGGCTTCGTCGCCAAAGCCAGCACGCGCAATTTCTGTGTCCCGGCCCTCCGCTCTCTCTATGGCGTCCTCCCGGGCGGCGCGGGCAGCTTCGGCTGTTAGCCGTTGCGCCTCCGTGGCGGCCGCCAGACGGTTTTGTGCGGCCGCCGCTTCCTCGGAGGTCGCCCGGAGGTTGGCTTCGAGCTGCCGGATCCGTTCTTCCAAAGCCTCGGCCTCGGCGGCCGGGTCGTCCGACTCCGTGACGGCGTGAATCTCGGCCTGGATCGCCGTGAGCCGTTCGAGGCTCTCGTGACCCTCTTGCTCCAATTGCTTGCGCGACGCTTCCCTCTCCCCGAGCCGTTCCTGCGCGATGGTTTCCTCGGCCTTGGCCTTTTCCAGAGCCCGTTCCGCCGTCATCAGCCTCGCTTTCGCTTCTTCGTTCGCTTTGCGGCTCCTAGCGGTCGCTGCGATCTGTTTTTCGATCCATGTCTCGATCGTTACACCCCCGTCTGGGGCGTGGTCGCCCAGCATTCGCAAGATTCCGTCCTCGCCGGCGGCCAGGCCAGCTTGCAGTTCGGCATAGCGTGACTCCAATTCGGCGAGGTTTTGGCGGGTGGCCTGGAGCGTCGCCTGTTCGCCCGTGAGCGCAGCCTCGTTCGTCCTGGCGAGCGCGTCGGCCTCCCTTTGCTTCTCCCGGGCAGCTCGGAACGCCGCCTTGGCCGCTTCGAGCTCGGGGGCCGGTTGGGCCGGAGGGGGTGTTGCCACGAGCTGCTCGCACACCGGGCACGGCTGGCCGGGAATCAATCCCTCGCGGAGGTGATTGGCCTCGTTCAGACGATCCGCGTGGTGAAGCGCCTCCTCAGCCGCCTCGAAGTCGTGCTGGGCCTTCTCGGCAGCGCTCCTGGCCGACTCGGCCTTTTCGTTGAGCCGCTCGATTTTTTCCGTCTGCTCTTCGACCATCTTGCGCTTCTGATCGCGTTCGAGCCCGCGCTCCGCCGCGATCCTGCGAGCGGCGCCCAGCTCGATGGCGAGGTCGCGGACGCTTTGCAGGAGCTCGTCGAGCTCCGGATCGTAGCCGGAGGTCTCCGCAGCCTTCCGGGCAGCCTCCACGGCTTTCTGTTGCAGCGCTTGCACGGCCTTCGTCGATTCAACTATCACAAAGAGTGAGGTGAGGTCTCTCTGCAGAGCCTCCAGGCCCTGAATCAACCTTTCGATGGTCGCCTTGAGCTGTTCCCGTTCCGGAAGGCGTCCGATCACCTGATGGAGGCTCGCCACCTGCTCGCGAATCGTCTTGATCCCCTTGGCGGCTTTTTCCGCGGCTTTCAGGGCGCCAGTCTTCTCCTTTGAATCCTTCAGTGCAGCATCATACTGGGCCTTGGCTTCGCCGGCTGCCTGCGCCGCCGTCTGCACGGCGGCGGCGGCCCGGGCCGCTTCATGAAGCAAAGGTAACAGGGGCACCGCGCGAACCGCCACTTCGATCCTCGCTTTATCACGGCTCACTTGCTCAGCCTGCGTTTCTAGAGCGGCTCGCTTTTCTTCGACCTGGTGAAGCTCCCGAGTCTTCGCGTGCAGGCCGCGCAGCCGGGCGAGCGCGGCCTGGATGTCGTCCCGTCTCTTCCTCGCGGCTTCGAGCGATTCGGCGACCCGGGCGCGCTCCGTCTCCAGCCCGGTGACAGCGGCCTCGTCGATGCCGGCGTACTCGTCCGCAAGGAGCTTCTGAAGTGAATCGACCGTGCCCTTTTTCGCCGCTGACAGACGCTGAGCCTGTTCCCGCATGCGCTCGTAGACGTCGAGCCGAAGAAGCGTGCGCAGCATGCTGCGCCGGTCTCTCGGCTGCGCTTTGAGGAACCTGGCGAATTCGCCTTGGGGCAGCACTACGGCCTGCATGAACGCAGGTGCGCCAAGCCCCAGGATCTGAGCGACCTGATCGGTCGCGGTACGAACCTGGTCCGCCAGACTCCTGAAGGAGCCGCTCTCGTCCTGCTCCTCCAGTCGAACCATTTGCACGCCAGTGCGCCGGAGAGTCCGCGCGATGCGGTAGCTGCTCTCACCGACCTCGAAATCCAGCACTACGCTGACCCGGCTCCGACCCGCCGAGATCATCTCAGTCCGATTGTAGGTGTTGACCCGGGGGATCTCTCCATAGAGAGCAAAGATGATCGCGTCCAGCAGAGTTGACTTGCCGGCTCCCGTCGGCCCCGAGATGGCAAAGAGCTCGAGCGTGCGGAAGTCGATCTCCTGCTTCTCCCGGAAGCATGCGAGACCCTCGACGGCGAGATGGACGGGCCGCAGCGCTCAATCCTCTCCGGAAGCCTGGTCGTAAAGATCCTGAAACGTGTCCAGGACGGCCAGGGCCGCTGCCTGCTGGTGCGTGCGGAGATGGTAGGCGGCGTAGTGGCCCACCGGCGGAATTCCGGTTTCCAGCCGGATGTCCGGCCGCTCCTCGGCTTCGGGAAGCTCGGCGCGCACGACGAGCGCATTGGGGAGCAGCTCGCGAACTTTTCGATTGAGATCGGGGTCCCTATCCGTCAATGGGACCGTCACGCGCAACCAGCCCGTGCGATGCTTGTCCGCGGTCTCTTCGAGCTCCGCGAGCGGGGCCCGGAGATCGACGAGCGGCAGTCCCCCTTCGTAGGGTACGTGCTCGATATCCGCGGGCTCGACAGGCTTGCCGGGCGACGCCGTGACGACGATAAAAATTTTTTCCTCCCCGGCCTCGCCGAAATCCATCTGGAGGAGCGATCCGGCATAGTAGGCGGGCACCGATCCATCGATCTTCTGCGGCTTGTGGATGTGTCCGAGAGCAATGTAGCTCGCCGTGGACGGCAGAGCCTCCGGTGAGGCGGCCCAGTCCTCACCGATGTGAACGCGACGCTCCGATTCGCCGAAGAGGGCTCCCTCGAGGTGCGTATGCGCCATGAGGAGGTTGACGGCATCCGGTTGGAAGGCGCCGCAGAGGTCCTGGACGGCGTGCTCGAACATCCGGGCATATTGCCTCCGAGCGCTCGCCTCCTCGCCGGCGAGGTCCAGCGCCGACACCCAGACGCCAGGGGATGCGAACGGCAGCATCGCGACGACGGCCTTCTCTCCACAACGGGTCTCGAGGATCCGGGTCCCTCCCCGGGAGGCGGGGCGTGGGCGGCCGAGGATTTGGACGTTGACAAACTCGGTGAGCAACGAACGGGCGTCCAGCCGCAGCGGATCGTCGTGATTGCCGGCGATGACGAGCATCTGGGCTCCGCTTCGCCCCACGCGGACCAGGAACCGGTTCACGAGCTGCTCCGCCTCGGCAGGAGGGTTCCGGCTCTCGAAGACGTCTCCGGTGTGGAGGACGAGGTCGATGGCTTCCCTTTCGATGAAGGCCGCGAGATGGTCGAGCACGGCCTCCAGCTCGTCGAGGCGCTGAATCCCCTTCCATCGGCGGCCGATATGCCAGTCGCTGGTGTGAACGATCTTCATGGCCGGTGTCTTCAGGTGCTCGCCGCCGCGCCGGGTCGGGTCGGATAAGGCGCTGCTCCTTGGCGGGGCAGTCTACAGAGGGGGAGTCGAACCGCAGGTTCATGTGCAGGGTGGTCTCGGCCGCCTTCCCCAACGGGTTACGCTATCACACCACGAAATCCCGGTGTGCGCAACTCCTCGCCCGTCTATGCTACCACGGCCGGCCTGAATGCGGGCCGGCGGGTCCTCCCACGGTCACCAGGGGTCGGCTCGAGATCGAGGACAACTGGCGCCAGCTTCGCGAGAGCGAGCTCGAACCGACCCACACTTCAAGAGCTTCGAGGTGAATCCAGTCTACCTCCGTCAAATCTCTACTGAGCTACGCAACCGGCCCCGCTGCAAACAATATCGGCGGTGACGCCTGCGCATGTTCCGTAGCTGCAGCCGGCGCTTCCATTGCAGGCGAGGGTGCAGACGGCGGTGCAGGCACATGTCTCGCATGTCCCGGACCCCGTGCCCCCGAGAAGCCAGGTGAGCTTTCCTGAATCGAGGGTCCGTAGTGTTTCGCGATGGAGGGTCAACCTGGAAGGTGCCTTCTTTTTCATCTGAGCGTCTCCTCAAGAAAAAGTAATCCCTTTCTAACTTTCGCGTCTTTCGGCGATCACTGCACTGATTCGTCGCGCCTCGAGGGCAATCTCCCTCAGCATGCCCGTCGGCGAAACGTGAAATCCGCAGAAATAAAGACCTGGGATCGGCGTTTCAGGCCCACTGAACAGAGGGGTCCCACTGTCGTCGTAGGCGGTCAGCGCTCCCTCTAAGAATGCGTTGACCCGCGGGCGATACCCAGTCGCCAAAATCACGGCATCGAATTCCCTTCGTTCTCCATCGGCGAACAGGACGGCACCCTCAGTAAAACTTTCGATCCCGGGGAAAACTTTGACCTGGCCGCGCTTGATCAGCTCGATCGTGCCCACATCGATAAGCGGGATGCGTGCGTTGCGCTGTATCTGCGTGACGGGACCTTGCGGCAACTTACGTAATCCATACCGCGTGAGGTCGCCCATGACGGCACGCAAGAGCGGAGCGTTCAGCGCGTCTGCCAATCGCGGCGGCAATTTGCTTTGCATGATTCCAATGGCCAGAATTGGAATGCCAAACAAGTCGCGTGGGATCACGTTGACTGGGCTTCGGACAGCCAAGCTCGGCTGTGCGCCATGCTCCCATAAGTCAATGGCAATCTCGCCTCCTGAGTTGCCGAAGCCGACGACCAACACCTTCTGCCCTCTGAAGGGTTCGCCATTCTGGTACTCGGAGCTGTGCAAGATACTGCCCTGGAAGGAGCCCTGTCCAGGCCAGGTAGGAAGACAGGGTTCCCGGTTGTAGCCGGTGGCGATCACGAGATTCGACGCCTGGTAGCGGGTATCCTGGGTCTGGACTTCCCAAATGCCATTGGCTTGCCGGGCCGAAACGACCTGTTGATTCAACCTGGGCTCCAGATGGAATTGCCGGGAATATGCTTCCAGGTAGCTGATCATCTGCATGCGGGATGGGTAGCGCGGGTACTCCTTGGGAAAGGGAGCAAAGGGGAGCTCGGAGTGCTTTTTGTCGGTATGTAAGTGGAGCCGCTGGTAATGCCGATGCCATGCCACGCCGACCTTGTCGGCCTGCTCCAGGATGAGGCAGGAGATACCGGCTTGTTTGAGACTGGCTCCCACGGCCAGCCCGGCTGGCCCTGCGCCAACGACGATCGTATGGCCAGAGTCGGGATCATGAAGAGCGGTCATTTCGGAATGATATGCCATCTTGCTCCAAACCTCGTACAATCGTGACGCCATGACGGCGTTCTTCTTCGGCTGGTATCACATCAGCAACGAGCAGCTCTTCGCCCCGACCGTGCTGGGAATCGTCGCCTTGAGAACGGTACTGATCATCCTGCCCGTGGGCCTCGCCTTTGGCTGGCTCTATCTACGCCGCGGCCTCGAGGCGGCGATCCTCTCTCATTTCGTGATCGACGTCATCGTGCACGTCGTGCGGCCGATCGTCGAGCACTGGCTGGCGTGAGACGCGCCCCGGAGCAAGCCTGGGAGCGGTTCGGCGACCGCTCCCCAAGGGACACAACGATCTAGCAGAAGTTGGCGCAGGGAGTGCAGTTTCTGAGGACGGTATGGCCGTCGCAGTTGTAGAAGTCGCAGTCTTGAACTTTGTTGCCCGCGCACCGGTTACAGTCGTTGGTGATGAATGTGCAGGTCTTGAGGTCCGGCTGTGGGACCGCGGAGATCTCCGCCAAGAGGCTGCCAAGGTCCTCCGCCTTTGTCGCCCCGGCCTGGGGAGCCGCTGGGCTGGCGAGGATCGCGGTCTGGGCAACCGGAGCCTGTACCGGAACATCGCCGGCATAGGCCACACCCACCGACAACAGAACCACCGCAAGCACGATCCATGTACGCATGTCTCCTCCGTCTCGCGAACGGCTGCCCAACCGGTTGGGCGCCAGCGATACTTTAAGCCTCTTATTTACATTTTTCAATGATGCAGTCCAGACTTCGGAGCACGGAGCGCAGGTCGTCGCTTGAAGCGGACGCCTCCTTTGACCGGGCATGAAGGTCCGGCCAAGAAGACCCTGGCGCTTCCCCTGGAGGCGTTCGGGAGTAAGGCCGAGGGATTGCACGGCGCGCAGTGGTACCCGGTCTATGGCCAGCGGGGAACCCCGTTCGAGCCCGCGCCTCCGGGAACCTTCGCCGGCTCACTTCCGCCGGCACTCGCATCACAGCCAGGCGCGCAGGAGTCTTTGCCATCCGGAAGGGAATCACAGCCATCCCGGTCTGCGTCGCCGCCACCGGGATCTGCGCGATTCGGACCGCGGTCTGCATCATTGCTGCCTGGATCTACATGACGCAAACCCCGCCGTGCGTCATCGCTGCCGGGATCTGAGTGACGCAGGCGGCGGTTTGCATCACCGCTGTCCAGGTTTGCATCATCGCGACCGCCAGTTGCGTCATGCAAACCGTGGGGTGCATCACCGCTGCCGAGCTCCGAATGATGCAGCACGGAGTCGCCGTGACTCATCCCCAGGCCGGCGTGATGCAGGAGCCCTTCCCGGTCGCGCAGGAGGGACCCGTTGCGTTGCAGACTCAGCGCTGCGACACACAGGAACACAGGCTGGTGACTCATCACCCTTCGTGAGCGACCGGGAAACACTCCCTGGCGTTGCAGGAACCGGCCTGCGAAGCCGAGGAACGCTCCGTCGCGTTGCACGAACCGGTACGGGCGGTGCGGGAGCCCGCGCCGGTGGTGCACAAGGCGGCCGAGGGTCTCGCGTGCTGCAGCGGCGCGTCACCCCTCGGCTGCGCCGCCGCTGGGGCCCGTCTTGCGGTAGCCCTGGAGGAAAGCTCCCCCCTGTAATTTTTCGGGTGGCGATCTACGAAGCGGCAAGCGCTAGGGCAGCCCCGATCACCGGGAGAAGAGGAAGTGGTATGCTACGACATGGCAGACGAAAGGCGGGCTTTCTATATGCGCACAACCATCCACATCGAAGATGGCCTATTTGCTGACCTCATGCGGCTTACCCACGCGACGACGAAGACTCAGGCCGTGCGGGACGCGCTCAAGGAGTTCATTCGACTGCGCCGTAAGGAAGAGCTTCTGGCACTCCGGGGCCGGCTCGAGATCGAGGACAACTGGCGCCAGCTTCGCGAGAGCGAGCTCGAAGAAGCCTGAGTCGATGGCTAACGTCATCATCGACACCTCTGCCTGGATCCAGTTCTTCCGGTACGGCAGTGATGAAGTCAGCCAGCTTGTCGCAGAGCTTGTAAGGAAAGACCAAGCCGTGGTGACCGGGGTTGTGCTGACGGAGCTCCTTCAAGGCATCAAATCTGACAAGGAGCGGCTGCACCTGACCGCCTTGTTCTCTAGTCTGCCATTCATCGAGACCGTGCGGGAGGACTGGCAGAACGCTGGCGAGGACCTCCAAGCGCTTCGGCGGCGCGGAATCACGGTTCCAGTCACCGACGCGGTCATCGCGACTGTCGCCCATCGGCGAGGGCTGTCCGTGCTGACCACCGATCCACACTTCAAGAGCTTCAAGGTGAATCGGGTCGGTCCCAAGCTTTGAGAATCCGGTGTCACGATGACCCGGTACGACAGAACGATGTCCCGGTACGTCCGGGCGGTATCCCGGTACGATGGAACGATGTCCTGGCACGAGGGAGCGATCTCCTGGGGCAGCGGGTCGATCTTCCGGAACGGTGGCCCGATGACCCGGGACATCGGCGCGATGTCCCGGGTCATTGGGCCGATTTCCTGGTGCGACGGCCCGATCTCCCTGGGCGACGAGCCGATGTCCGAGGAGGGCGGAACGATGTCCTGGGTTGACGGAGCGATGGACCGGGTCTACGAAGTGATGTCCTGGCACGATGGGCCGAGATTCCGGGTCACCGGACCGGTCTCCCGGTGCAGCGGAACGATATCCCGGGTACGATAGGCCGATCTCCGGTTCGACGGAGAGATGTCCCGGGTCAGCGGACTGATGTCCAGGGGCTCGAGGCCATCTTCCCAGGCAATCCCAGCGCCGCCGGCAAAGCCAGCCGGACCCATTCGGCGTACATCTTGCCAGAGGGATGGAGCCCGTCTCCCGCCAGGAGCGACCGGTCCGAGGCTGCCTTCCGCGAGGCGGGGGTGACATCCACCCAGCGCGCTCCGGCCCGTTCGGTCTCTTCGCGGTCGATGCGGTTGAAGCGCTCGATCTCGGCGGCGGTTCGGGCACGGTCTCTCCCCGTCTCTGCGGCGAAGGGGGTGACGCTCCAGTCGGGGATCGAGAGGACCACCACCCGTTGCGGATGGCCGCCGGCGAGGGCGATCGCCCGCTTCAGGAGGGCGGCGAAGCGGGGACGATAGGGACCGGGATCGGCGCCCTGGTATTGGTCGTTGACCCCGATCTGCAACGTCACCAGGTCGAACGGTCCCTTGGGACGAGCCCGCGTGAGGGCCTCCCCGAGGTCCGCCACGGTCCAGCCGGTCTCGGCGATGATCCGGGGCTCGCCGGCCGCCACCCCCTTCTCCCGCAGGCGCGCTGCGAGCTGAACCGGCCAGCGCTCGGCGGGGACCAACCCTTCGCCGATGGTGTACGAGTCGCCCAGGGCCAGGAAACGGAGCGGCGTCCCGGGCTTCTCACTCGGCGCGGCAGCTCCCGACAGACCCAGCAGGGCCAGGACGGCAGAGAGGACCAGAGTTTTCATCATTTCTTCTCCTGCATGCTTGACACGTCAACTATTGATGCCGTATCCTTCGCCTCGTGACGGACGAGACGAGCGCTTTGCAGAGGGAGATCCAGCAGCGGCGGCCTTTCCGCTCCCGCGGGCAGGAGCTGGTGGTGGGCCTCTTGCGCACGGCGGACCTCGTCCGGCGAGCCGTGGACCGGGTGCTGGAGCCCTACGACATCACGCCGCAACAGTACAACGTCCTGCGCATCCTGCGCGGGGCGGGCGACGGGGGGCTGCCGACGCTGGAGATCGGCGGCCGGATGCTGGAGCAGGCGCCTGGGATCACGCGGCTGCTCGACCGGCTGGAAGCCAAGGCGCTGGTGCGCCGCGAGCGCTGTCCGCAGGACCGCCGGCAGGTGCTCTGCTGGCTGACCCCGGCGGGGCTCGCCATCGTCGAGAAGCTCGACGAGCCGATCGACGACGCCGACCGCGCCGCCGTCGCGATGCTTTGCGCGGAGGATCAGGAGCGGCTCCTCCGGCTGTTGGAGGCCATCCGCGCCGGCCACCACTAGATTTCAGATTTCGCTGGACCTTATAAACGCTGTACCAGACTCTCAAGGAGATCAAGACATGAATCGCAAGTTTTTCGCCGCTGTTGCCGTCGCCTCTCTCGCCGCCCTGCCGCTCGGCGCCGAGACCTTCTCGATCGATCCTTACCACTCGGGAGTTTCGTTCACCATCCGCCACCTGGTGTCCAACGTCCAGGGGCGCTTCAACGACTTTTCGGGCAAGGTGAACCTGGATCCGAAGAACCTCCCCGCCTCGTCGGTGGACTTCCACATCAAGGCCACCAGCATCGACACCGGCGTGGCCGACCGTGACAAGCACCTGCGCTCGGCCGATTTCTTCGATGTCGAGAAGTACCCGGAGATCACCTTCAAGAGCGAGTCGATCAAGTCCACCGGCAAGGACAAGTTCGACGTCACCGGCACCCTGACCCTGCACGGCGTGAGCAAGAAGGTCACGCTCCCCGTCTCCTACCTCGGCCAGGTCAAAGACCCGGGGGGTAATACCCGCGCCGGCTTCGAGGTCAACACCACGGTCAACCGCAAGGACTACGGAATCTCCTGGAACAAGGCGCTCGACAGCGGCAGCGTGATGCTGGGCGAGGACGTGAAGGTCGACATCAACCTGGAGACCAAGGCCGACGCTCCGGCGGAGAAGAAGGGGAAGTAAGAGGCTCGGCAGCCTGAGGCCTCTCGTCTTGGGCGGGAGATGGCCACCCGCCCAAGACCCTCATCACCCCGGCCCTCTTCTCCCAGCCTCCCCCCCGACCGCCGGGAGAAGAGGGAGAACAGCCAGAAGGGACGAAAGGGACAACAGGGACAGCAGGGACGAACAGCAAGAGCGCTTCAGCCGGGTTCCCCTCATGAAAACCAACGCCGCCCGCCTGCTGGACGCCCTCGGCATCGTCTACGAGCTGCGCGAGTACGAGGTCGATCCCGAGGATCTCGCGGCGGAGACGGTGGCGCGCAAGATCGGCCTTCCTCCGGAGCAGGTGTTCAAGACTTTGGTGGCGCGCGGCGACCGCACGGGGGTGCTGCTGGCGGTGGTGCCCGGCGATACGGAGCTGGACCTCAAGGCCCTGGCCCGCGTTTCGGGAGACCGCAAGGCGGAGATGGTGCCGCTGCGCGAGGTGACTCCCCTCACCGGCTACGTGCGGGGAGGCGTCACGGCCCTGGCCGCCAAGAAGGACTACCCCGTTTTCGTGGACGAGACGATCGAGCTGTTCGACGAGGTCTCCGTCTCCGCCGGCATTCGGGGTACGCAGCTTTTGCTTGCGCCCGGTGACTACCTGCGGGCGGTTCGCGGCTCCGTGGGCGCGATCTCCAAGCCGAAGTAGAGACCTCGCCCCAAGCTCCCCCTCACCGTCGTAGAATGGGCTTCGCGTTCATCCCGCGGCTCCAGGTCCCATGTCCGAAACGACTCGCACTCCCGCCGCCGAGCTGATGCGGCAGCTCGGATTCCGGTTCCCGGCCTTACCGGCTCCGGTCTCCCGCGGCACTTTGCTGGCGGCGGCCGGAGGGGCTCGCCCGGGAGCGGCGTCCCGGACGTTCCTGCACGTCACCAACGGCGACTCGGCGGCGGAGACGATCCGGGAGTCCGGCGTCGGCGGCACCGTCACCATCACGGCCGACGTGCTGCACGAGGGTCCCGCTCCCGCCGGCCTCGCGCCGGAGCGGTGGCGCAAGGTGCGCGCCCGCTACCTCGCCGAGAGCGGCTTCGACGACTACGACTCCTGCCTCGCCCGCCTCACCCGCTGGGACCGCACGCTGGAGGACTTCCGCGCCTACGAGGAGATCGTCCTCTGGTTCGAGCACGACCTCTTCGATCAGCTCCTCCTCATCCGCACGCTCGACGGCTTCGCCGGCCGCAACCTCGCGGGCACGGAGCTGTCGCTGATCTGCATCGGCGAGTTTCCGGGGATCGTCCCCTTCCACGGTCTGGGGCAGCTCTCGCCGCCGCAGATGGCCAGCCTCCTCGACCGCCGGCAGCGGGTCAACGAGGGGCAGAAGCTGCTGGCCCGCGATGCCTGGCGGGCCTTCTGCGCGCCCGATCCCACGTCCCTCGAAGCGCTGCTGCGGAAGGACACTTCTCCCCTCCCCTTCCTGGCGGGAGCCTTGCGCCGGCATCTGGAGGAATTCCCTTCGACCTTCAACGGCCTCTCCCGCAGCGAGCGCCAGATCCTCCGCGCCCTGGCGGACGGCGCCGGCTCGTTCGAGGAGCTGTTCCGCGGCACCCAGCGCATGGAGGAGAGGGTCTACATGGGCGACACCTCGTTCCTGGGCGTGCTGCGCGACCTCGCCTCTTCGCCGCGCCCGCTCGTGCGCTTGGAGCCGGCCACCACCGGCTCGCCGTATCCCCAGAGGATCGCGTTGACCACCACCGGCCGCGACGTGCTCGACGGCCGCGACGACTGGGTGCGCATCCGCGGCATCGACAAGTGGTTGGGAGGGGTCCACCTCCAGGGTCCCGAAGCAGCCTGGCGGTGGTACGAGGCCGGCCGGCGCGTGGTGCGGACGGCGCCGCAGGCGTGAAGGGGTGGGAGCCTGCGCGGCAGAAAATCCGAAGGGACACAAAGGACAGCAGAGACGACAGGGACAACAAGGACATGAAGAGAGCTGCTGATCCTGGTCTTTTCTTGTCCCTGTCGTCCCTGGTGTCCCTGCTGTCCCTTGTCAATCTCTTCTGACGCGCAGGCTCCTAGTCCTCTCCCACCAACAACCCCAGCAGATCGGAAGTCGTGATGATGCCGACCGCCCGGTCCTCGCGGGTGACGAGGAGGCGGTGGAGGTGGCCTTTGAGCATGAGGGTGGCGATCTCGGCGACCGTGGCGTCCTCGCGCACGGAGTAGATCTTGGGATTCATGATGTCCGCCACGCGGTAGTTCTCGTGATCGAGAGGGAGCTCCTCGACGTCCTCTTCGTCGAGGCCGTCCTTCCAGTCGCGGCCGAAGAAGGGGGAGCCCTCCTCGCCGGTGCGCGGCCCCTCGCCCGAGGCCAGGGCCGCGACGTCCACCAGGGAGACGACGCCCACCAGCCGCCCTTCCGCGTCGGCCACCGGCGCGCCGCTGATCTCGTTTTCCATCAGAAAGCTGGCCAGCTCTCGCACGTTCATGTCATCCCGGACCGTGAGGACTTCGGGATTCATGAGATCGCTGGCGGTGATCGGTCGCATCGCAGGCCCCCACTCCTCGTCGTCGTTCCTGCGTACGATATACGAAAACCTTGTAGATCGCCGTCACACCGCCGTTACAACCGTCACGGGACCCGCAGCATGGCCTCCAGCGCTTCGGGGTGGCTCGCCCGCATCCGCGCCTCGTCGTCGCCGATCACACCGCGATGGACGAGCTGGGCCAGCGACTCCTCCATGGCGATCATTCCCTGGCGTTTGGCGAGGGTGATCTCGTTGTAGAGCTTCTGCAGGGCGTCGCTGCGGATGTGGTGGCGCACCGGGTAGTTGGCGAGGAGGAGCTCGATGGCGGGCACGCGCCCCCGGCCGTCAGCGCGTGGCACGAGCTGCTGCACCACGATGGCGTGGAGCGACAGGGCGAGCTGGTGGCGGATCTGCGACTGCTGGGCCGGGGGGAAGACGTCCACCACCCGGTGCACGGCCTGCTGCGCGTCGTTGGTGTGGAGGGTGGAGAGGACGAGGTGGCCCGTTTCGGCCGCCGTCAACGCCGTGGCCACCGTCTCCAGGTCGCGCATCTCCCCCACCAGGATGACGTCGGGGTCCTGTCGCAGCGAGGCCCGCAGCGCCTCGTGGAAGGTGCGGGCGTCGCGCCCCACCTCGACGTGCTCGACGACGGAGCGGATGGAGCGGTGCTCGTACTCGATGGGATCTTCGATGGTGATGACGTGGCTGGTGCGGGTGCGGTTGATCTCCCCCACCAGCGCCGCCAGCGTGGAGGACTTCCCCGAGCCCGTGGGACCGCAGACGAGGATCAGCCCGCGGCTTGGCTTGACGAGGTCGGCGAGCACGGGCGGCAGGTTGAGGCTCGCGAGGGTGGGGATCTCCGACGGCAGGGCGCGCAACGCCGCCGCGGGCTCCCCCTGCTGGCGGTGGAGGTTGACCCGGAAGCGCCAGGCCGGGCCGCTGCCGTCGTCCACCCCCGGCCGGCCGAGGCTGAGGGTGAAATCCGTGGCGCCCCGCTCCTCCAGGTCCAGCCGCTCCTTGCCACCGAGATGGGAGAGAAAGAGCCGCCCCACCTCTTCACCCGCCAGCGGCGCGGCCTCTTCCATGCGGGAGAGGCGGCCGTTGATGCGGAAGACCGGGGGAAGGCCGGCGATGAGCAGCAGATCGCTCGCCTTGCGCCGCACCAGCTCGGCGAGGTATCGGTTGAGGCTCTCCCCCTCGTTGACCAGGGCCTGCTCCGGCCGCCGGAGGGAGAGCGGCCGGTCGAATTGCTGGCGGATCGCCTCCTCATGGGGCTCGAACGAGAAGTCCTCCTCCGCCTCCTGGCTGCGGCGGTTCAGCTCACGGACGAGCTCGTCGAGCTCGGGATCGCGAAGGTTCTCCGTTATAGCCATATCCTTAGAGAGCATACGGGAAAGGCGGGGGATTCGTCGCCCCACCGCCCAAGACCCTCATCTCCCCTGCCCCTTCTCCCGCCCCCTCGCCACCCCCCTCACCGGGAGAAGAGGGAGAACAGCCA
>DASUEN010000255.1:0-23533 GCA_036275055.1 Thermoanaerobaculia bacterium | reverse complement strand
CACCGTCGAGCGCAACCCGGACTGGTGGGGCGGCCCGACCTACCTCGATCCCGACGGCACCTTCCGCCTCGACCTCTCCTACTTCCGCCACCTCTCCGAGGGGGTGGACATGACCTGGAACGACGGCGCGCCCATTCTAGGCCCCCTCTTCACGTCGGCCCTGGAAGAGCTGCTGGGGCCGGCGCGGCGGCCGGGCGAGGAGCTGGCGCAGCGCCACAAGGATCTCGCCGCCTCCTTACAGCGGGTCTACGAGGAACGCTTCTTCGCCCTGGTGCGTGCGCTCCAGAAGAGAACGGGGCTGAAACGCCTGGCTCTGGCCGGCGGCTGCGGCATGAACTCGCTCGCCAACGGCCGGCTGTTCGCTGAGACGGACGTCGAGGAGGTCTACGTGCAGGCCGCGGCCGGCGACGCCGGTACCGCCCTGGGCGCCGCCCTCTGGGTCCACCATGTGATCAACGGCGCGCCGCGCGACGGCTTCGTCATGGACCACTGCTACTGGGGCCCCACCTACGGCGAGGCGGAGGCGCGCCAGGCGATCGCCACCGCCCTGCCGGAGTCGGGAGGGCGGGATGGCAGGTATGGTGAGGTGCGGATCGAATCGGTCGGAGACGAGGAGCGGCTGGCGGCGGAAACGGCGGACGCCCTGGTCCGCGGCGAGGTGGTGGGCTGGTACCAGGGGCGCTCGGAGTGGGGGCCGCGGGCGCTCGGCAACCGCTCGATCCTGGCCGATCCCCGCCGGGCGGACATGAAGGACCTCCTGAACCGCAAGATCAAACGGCGCGAGTCGTTCCGCCCCTTTGCCCCCTCGGTCCTCGAGGAGCGCACGGGCGAGTGGTTCACCCTCGACTATCCCGACCCGTTCATGATCAAGGTCTACCCCATCCGCCCGGAGAAACGGCCGGCGATCCCCGCCGTCACCCACGTCGATGGCACCGGCCGGTTACAGACCGTGTCGCGGCACACCAACCCCCGCTACTGGCGGCTCATCCGCGCCTTCGAGGAGCGGACACGCGTGCCCATGGTGCTCAACACCTCCTTCAACGAAAACGAGCCGATCGTCAACACCCCGGCCGAGGCGCTGGACTGCTTCCTGCGCACCCGCATGGACCGGCTGGTGCTGGGGGACGTCGTCCTCTCCCGCTCCGCCCCGGCATGAGGATCCTCGTCGTCTGCCATCCGCCGCTCGCCGCCCGGCACGGCGCCGCCCAGACCGCTCTCACCTTAGCCGAGGCTTTGCGCGCGCGAGGGCACGACGCCGAAGCGTGGTCGCCGGAGCCCCTGCCGCCCGGCACGCGGTGGTGGAACCTGTGGCTGCGGCAGCGCCGGGCGGCCGAGGACTATGCCGCGAGCCACGGTCCCTTCGACGTGATCGACACTCCCGCCATCGCCGCCACGGCGCGGCTCGCGCGCTCCGGGGCGCTCGTCGCGAGGAGCGTGCAGCCGGAGCTTCACTACCTGGCCGACGCGATCGCTGGCGACCTGCGCCACCGCGTCACCCCGCGCGCCCTCCTCCACGCCCTCCAGGGCGGCCCGCGCGCCGCCGCCATCCTCTCCGGCTGGCGCCGGGCGCGGTTCATCCTCTGCCTGGGCAGCCGCGAGCATGCCTGGATGCAGCGCCACTTCCCCAGCTTCCAGAGCCGGCTCGGCTTCTACGTCTCGGCCCCCACTCCCGCCGAGCGCGGCGCCCTCCTGGCCATAAGGCGGCAGCGCCCCTCGGCACCCCGTCACGAGGGAATCCGCTTCCTCTGGATCGGCCGCTGGGCCTCGCACAAGGACCCTGGCCGGCTGCTGCGGTTCTTCGAGGCGCGCGCCGCCGCCTTTCCCGCCGATACCTTGACCATCGCCGGCTGCGGCCCGGCGGCGGAGCGCGCCGTCCCGGCGGGGCTTCTCCGCTCGGGCCAGATCCGCCTGGTGCCGGCCTTCGAGCGCGAGGAGCTGCCACTGTTGCTCGTGGCTCACGACGCCGGGCTCTTCACCAGCTCGCTCGAAGGGTGGGGCTTGAGCCTCAACGAGATGCTGGAGGCGGGCCTGCCCGTCTTCGCCACCGACGCCGGAGGGACGAAGGACCTGGCCCCCTACTTCCCGCAGTCGCTGCGCCCCTTTCCGCCGCCGGACCGCCCGGAGCTGGAGCCGGCGCCGCTCGAAGACCTGGAGGCGAGCGGCTATCTCGAAAACTTCTCCTGGCCGCAGATCGCCCTCTCCTATGAGAGGCAGGCGTTGGCCGCGATCTCTCAGGGAGCCCGGTGAGCCTCGCCGCCGTCGCGCGCTCCGTCCGTGAAGGAGGGCGCCACCTCGCGGCCGGGGCCTTCGAGGGCGGCGTCCGGCTGGCCTCGGCCTTCGCTCCGGCCGTCGCCGCGCCGCCGCCCGATCCGCGGTCGATCTTCGTGCTGCGCAACAACGACATCGGCGACCTGCTGGCCGTCACGCCGCTCTTCGACGCCCTGCGGCGCCGGTTTCCCTCCGCCTGGATCGCCGCGGGCGTGGGGAGTTGGAACCTTCCCGTCCTCGACCACAACCCGCATCTTTCGGAGGTGCTCGCCGTCAACGCCCCCTGGTTCAACAAGTACCAGACGGCGGAAGGGCCGTTCGGCCGCCTGCGCTATCTGCGCCGTTCACCCGAGGTGGGAGCGATCAAAGAGCGGCGCTTCGAGGTCGGCATCGACGTTCTCGGCAGCGCCTGGGGCTCGCTCCTCCTGCTGCGCGCCGGCATCCCCTACCGCCTGGGTGTGCGCGGTTATGCCGGCGGCCACTCGGCGGCGCAGGCAACGGTGACCTTCAACCCTGAGGAATCCGTGGGCCGCTCCGCCTTGCGCTTCGCCGAGCTCCTGGGTGCGCACGACCTGCCTTCCAATCGCCCCCAGATCTTCCTCACCGCCTCGGAGCGGGAGGAGGCCGAGCGCTGGTGGGCTGCGGCGGACGACCCCGGAAGGGGACGGCGAGTCGTAGTGGGGCCCGGCGGCGGCTTGGCCGCGAAATGCTGGCCGGAGGCGGAGTTCACGGCCCTGACGGAGCGGCTTGGGGCAGTGGGCGACCCCGCGATCCTCGTCCTGGGCGGCCCCCGCGAGGGAGAGCTCGCGGCGCGGGTCGCCGCCGGTTCGCCCGGAGCGCGGATCTTCCCCACGCCCCCCGGCCTGCGCGAGACGTTCTCTCTGGTCACCACCGCTGATCTCGTGATCTGCAACTCCAGCATGCTGCTCCACGCCGCCGCCGCATTCGGCAAGCCCGCGGTGGTGCTCCTGGGAGAGTCGTTCCCCTCCGCGCGCCGGCACCAGGCCCAGTGGGGCTACCCCGGCCTCAGCCACAGCCTCGGCAAAGAGCCCGGGGGACGGGGCCTGGCAACGCCCGAGGAGGCCCTGGCGGCCGTGCGCGCCGCGTTCGAGGCTTGCGATCGATGCTAAACTCGCGCCGCTTGACCAGCCGAATCTCCCCCTTCCTCCTCCTGGTGGCGCTCGTCTCCGGCGCGTTCCTGGCTGCCACCTTGGTTCCCTACCGGGTGGACGTCGATACCGGCTTCCAGCTCCGATCGCTCGAACAGTGGGTGCGCGGCGAGTCGCCCAACCCCGCCACCCTCCGCCTGCCGGACCCCCGCGACCTGAGCCGCGACCGCCTGGTCTGGAGCACCTGGTGGCCCCCCGGCTTCCCGTTCGTCCTGGCGCCGCTCGCGGCGGCCGGAGTCTCGCTCGCCGTCACGCTGCGGGTGACGTGTTTCCTCTTCTTCCTCACCGGAGGGATCGGCTGGCTGCGCCTCGCGGACCGCTTCCCGCTCGCGCCCGCGGTGCGCCTCCTCTACGCGCTCTCGATCGCCGCCTACTCCGTCACCGTGGGCGGCGCCGCCACGCTCCCCTGGGCCGACGTCCTGGGCTTCGCGTTCGCCCCCTGGCTGGTGCTGCTTGCCCTGCGCGGAGAGGAGGAAGCGTCGGCCCTCTGGCTGCTCGCGACCGGCCTCGCCCTCGGCTCCAGCTACTGGCTCAAGTACACGCTCTTCTTGATGGCCCTGCCGCTCGCCGGCTGGCTCGGGCTGCGGCTGCTCCTGCGCAGAGGAGACCCGTGGACCCGGCGCGCGGGCCGGCTGGCAGCGCTGGCGCTCGGCTTCGCCCTGCCGGTGGCGGCGCTGTTCCTCGTCAACTACGAGCATTCCGACGGCCTCACGTCGAGCGTCAGCGGCAACCGCTCGGCGTGGGTGAAGGACGGCCCGCAGGACGCCGGCCTCCCCTCGCTCGCCCTCGGCCTGGCCGCGGCGCCGGGGCTGACGCTCTTCCAGAACCACCTCTGGATCACCCATCTGGTGTACTTCAGCGACGCCCACCTGCCGTTCCTGAAGCGGCTCGGCACCACCGGCCGGCTGCGCCTCAAGTCGCTCCTCGGCCTGCCGGCGACGGCGGCGCTGCTCTGGGGGCTGTCGCTAGGGCTGAGATCGCCGGAGAGGAGCGCCCTGCCGTCGCTCGCCCTCACGGTGACGGCGGGCTTCTTCCTCATCCTCACCGCCGTCTCGCTCCTCGTCGGCTACAACTACCTGGCCAACGAGCCCCGCCTCGGCGTCGTCATCCTGCCGCTCCTCCAGGCGCCCGCGCTCGCCGGCTGGCTCTCCAGCCGCACGGCCGGTGGGCTGAGACGAGTGGCTGCCGTCTTCGTGGTGGCCCTCTTCTTCGGCACGCCCCTGCTGTTCGCGGCCACCGAATTCGCCAAGCACCAGCTTCTCCAGCGCCTGGCCGCGTCCTATACCGCCGGGTTCACCGGCCTCTACATCCCCGAGATCTCGCCACGGAGCGTGCCCGAGGTCCAGGCCGCGGTCAACGCCACGCTGCGCTCGCCCCGTGACCTCGTAGTGCTGGCCGGGCCGCTGGGCTGGGGCTCGCCGCTCATGATGTGGCTCGACTTTCCCTGGCGGACGCTGCCCGAGACAACCTTCTTCGATCCCCTGGGCGCCGGCTACCGCGACGCGGCCAACCTGCGCAGCGCGACCCCGCTGCGCGCCTCCGGACCGTTGCGCGTCATCGTCGTGGGGGCGAAGAGCCTGCTGCCGGGCGGCGAGCTCGACCGCCTTCGCGCCCGCTTCCCCCAAGCCCATACCTGGCAGGCCGCGCCGGTGCCGGCGCACTCCAACCTCGTCCTCTGGTGGAGCGACCTGGAGGCTGTCCCCTGAGTCGCCCCGGCAAGCTCCTGCGCATCTCGGTCCTCGGTGCCGGCCATTGGGGACCCAACCTGATCCGCAATTTCCACAACCATCAGACGAGCGAGGTGGCCTGGGTGGTGGACCGCGATCCAGCCCGCCTGGCGCTGACGCGCGACCGCTTCCCGGACGTCCCCACCTCGGACGACTCCCGGGCTGCCACGATCGATCCGGCGGTCGACGCCGTGGTGATCGCGACCCCCACGGTCACCCACTACCAGCTCGCGGCCGAGGCCCTGGAGGCGGGCAAGCACGTGCTGGTCGAGAAGCCCATCGCTACGCGGGTGGCCGAGGCCGAGGAACTGTGCCGGCTCGCCGAGTCGCGCGGGCTCGTCCTCATGGTCGGCCAGGTCTTCCTCTTCAACGCCGCCATTCGCCGGGCGCGGGAGATCCTCGACCAGGGCACTCTGGGCCGCATCTTCTACCTCTCCATGGTGCGCACCAACCTCGGCCCCATCCGCATGGACGTCAACGCCGCCTGGGACCTCGCCGCCCACGACGTGGCGATCGCCAACGACTGGCTCCAATCGGCGCCTTCCCACGTCTCGGCCCAGGGCGGATCGTGGATCAACGGCGGCATCGAGGACGCGGTGTTCGCCAATCTCTGGTATCCCGGCGGCGTTATCGCCCACCTCCACGTCTCGTGGCTGAGCCCCCGCAAGGTGCGCGACATCACCGTGGTCGGTGAGAAGGGGATGCTGACCTTCGACGACATGAACCTCTCCGAGCCCCTGCGCTTCTACGACAAGCAGGTCACCGAGCAGCGCTCGCCCGGCTTCATCGACAGCTTCGCCTCTTTCCGGACCAGCATCCGCGACGGCGACATCCTGATTCCCAAGGTCGCCGCCAACGAACCGCTCAAGGCGGAATGCGACCACTTCCTCGAGTGCATCAGGACCGGCGCGCGCCCCCGCTCCGACGGCTGGAGCGGGGCCGCCGCGGTCCGCGTCCTCTCCGCGTTCGACCGCTCCATGGCCGAGGACGGCCGGAGGATCGCCGTATGAGCCACGAGCCCATTCCCTTGGTCGACCTGCGTGCCCAGCATGCCGAGGTCGCGGACGAGATCGCGAACGGCTTCGCCCGGGTCTTCGAGCGCACCGCCTTCATCCTCGGCAGCGAGGTGGCCGACTTCGAATCCGCCTTCGCCGGCTATTGCGGCGTCGCCCACTGCATTGGCGTAGGCAATGGGACGGACGCCATCGAGCTCACGGTCCGCGCTTTGGGCCTCGGCGCCGGCGACGAGGTCCTGATGCCGGCCAACACGTTCATCGCCACCGCCCTGGGGGTCATCAGGGCCGGAGCGGTGCCGGTCCTGGTGGACTGCGACCGCTATCACCTCCTGGACCCCGCCCGGGCCGCGGAGCGGATCACCCCCCGCACGCGGGCCATCCTCCCCGTTCACCTCTACGGCCAGCTCGCCGACATGGAGGCCCTGGAGAAGATCGCCTCTGCTCATGGGCTCCTCCTGATCGAGGACGCCGCCCAGGTGCAGGGGGCGTCCCGCCACGGCCGGCGCTGCGGCAACTTCGGCGCGGCGGCCGCCACCAGCTTCTATCCGGGAAAAAACCTAGGCGCCTACGGGGATGCGGGGGCGGTGCTGACTTCATCGGACGACCTCGCCGCCCACGTCCGGAAGCTGCGCAACTGGGGAAGCGACCGCAAGTACTACCATCCCGAGATCGGCTTCAACTCCCGGCTCGACACCCTCCAGGCCGTGGTGCTCTCCGCCAAGCTCCGGCGCCTCGACGCCTGGAACGCGGCGCGCCGCCGGGCCGCAGCGCTCTACGACCGGCTCCTGAGTGGGATCGAGGGGATCGAGACGCCGCTCGTCCTGTCGGGCAACGAGCACGTCTACCACCTCTACGTGGTGCGGGTGGCGAACCGCGACGCCGTGCTCGCCCGCCTTCAGGAGCAACGGATCGAGGCGGGCATTCACTATCCCACGCCGCTTCACCTGCACGGGGCCCTGCGCGAGCTCGGCTACTCGCGGGGCGATTTCCCCCAGGCTGAGCAGGCGGCGGCGGAGATCCTCTCGCTCCCCCTCCACCCCCATCTCACCGTGGCCCAGCAGGAGCGGATCGCGGTCACCCTCGCAGAGTGCCTGACGCGGTGACCGCGGTGAGCACTCCCTGCGTCCTCTACATGGGATACGGCTCGACGGGCACCACGTGCTTGGACGCCCTGCTCGGGGCGGGACTCGACGTTGCCGGCGTCTTCTGCCGGGCGAGCGACCGGGAGGAACGGCCGGATGACGAGTCCTCCGTCTTCAGCCTAGCCCGCCGCCGCGGCCTGCACCTCTTCGCGGAGACGGACCCGAACGCTCCCGCCTTCGTCGAGGTGGCCCGCGCCCTCTCGCCGGACCTGCTGATCTCGGTGCAGTACGACCGTATCCTCAAGCCGCCGCTCCTGGCCGTGCCGCGCCACGGCGCCTACAACCTCCACTTCGGCCCGCTGCCGCGGCTGCGCGGCTGCTTCCCCACCAAGTGGGCGATCCTGGACGACGAGCCGGGCGGGGTCACCTTCCATTCCATCGATCCCGGTATCGACTCGGGCGCCGTCCTCGCCCAGACCGTCGTGCCGCTCGCCGAGGGCGAGACCGACCAGTCGCTCTACACCCGGCTGGCCCAGGCGGGCGAGGACCTCTTCCGGCAACAGATCCCCTGGCTCCGCTCACTCACGCCGCCGCCCGCGCTCCCCCAGGACGAGGCCCGGGCCTCCTACCATCCCAGGCGCCTGCCGTTCGACGGCATCATCGACTGGCGTCGGGACGCGGCCTGGGTCGAGCGGTTCATCCGGGCCTTCACCTTCCCGCCCTACCCGGCGGCGAAGACCTGGTACGAAGGCGGCGCGATCGAGCTCCGCGCCCCGGTCGGGCTGAGCGGAGACCTCCCCGGCCTGGAGCCCGGCGAGTGGCTCCCCCTCGACGACGGCCGGATCGCCGTGCAGTGCGGCTCCGGCTCGATCATCGCCGGCACGTTCCTGCTAGGAGGGCAGGAGGTTCCGGCGTCCCGGCTGCGAACCCAGGGGCCTGGAAGACCCCGCTTCCGCGGTGAGGCCTCGTGAAAGACCTGCCGCGGGAGGAGCTCCTGGAGCTGATCACGCGCGCGCCGGCCACGCCGCCCGAGCGGCGTGTATGCTACCGGTCGCTGTCGATCGTCGTGGTGATGGCCTCCTGGAACGAAGCGGGCAAGGTTGGCCCGGGGGTCGCCGCCGTGCCGCGCGACCTCGTGGACACCGTCTGCGTGGTGGATAACGGCTCGGCCGACGGCACCGCGGACGAGGCACGGGCGGCGGGAGCCGTCGTCATCTCCCATCCGCGCAACCTGGGGGCCGGCGGCGGCTACCGCACCGGCTACTTCTACGGCCGGCAGAAGGGTTTCGACCTGATCGTGGAGCTCGCGGGCGACAACCAGGACGATCCCGCGGACATCCGCCAGGCTGTCGACCTGCTGATCGACGGCGGCTTCGACTACGTCCACGGGTCCCGCTGGATGCAGGGGGGCCGCCGGGTCAACATGACCGCCTCCCGCTCCTTCCTCACCCGCCTCTACTCCTTCCTCTTCCGCGTCCTCTACGGCTTCCCCGCCACCGACGCCACCAATGGCTTCCGCGTCTTCCGCGCTGGGCTCCTCGACGACAAGCGCATCGACCTCTGGCAGGAGTGGCTCATCCAGTACGAGCTCGAGCCGTACCTTCTGATCAAGACCGTGCAGTCGGGATACCGTGTGGGCGAGGCTCCGGTGCGCAAGATCTATCACGACGAAATGCGGAAGAATACGAAGATGGTGCCGTTCAAGAGTTGGTACTCGATCCTGCGTCCCCTGTTCCTGATCCGCTTCGGGCTCAAGGCTTGAACGCGACCCGTGCGCTCTCGCCGTGGCAGCAGGCGCTCGCGGTCTGGGCGGCCTTCACCCTGCTGTTCGTGGCGCTGCGGAGCCACGTCTATACCGACGTCGACGGTGCGGTGCGCTGCCTGGAGGTCTTCCACCGCCAGCAGCTCTTCTTCCATGCCAACAACCACCTGCTCTATCCGGTGGACGTTTTCGTTTGGCACCGCCTCCTCGGGCTTTTCGGCGTCAAGGCCACCTCGCCGCTCGACTACCTGGCGCTGACGCAGGTCATGAACGCGGTCGCCGCCGCCGGCTGTGTGGCCGTACTCTACCGCCTCACCCTGATCGCTACGGGGAGTCCGGGGGCCGCCCTGGGAAGCGCCGCCCTGTGGGCTTTCTCGCGCGCCTTCCTGCGCCACGCCACCAACTCCGCCGAGCCCATGGTCGGCCTGCTGTGGAGCTGCCTCGCCCTGTGGCTCCTGGCGCTCCCCCGGCGTGGGCGCGGCCTCCCGAGCGCGTTTGCCGCCGGCGCGCTCCTCGCCCTCGCCCTCGCCACCTACCAGAGCACGATCCTGATCGCGCCGCTCGCGGCCCTGCTGTGCTGGGCGCGCCCCCCGGGCAGCCGGCCGGAGAAAGAGGGACCTCGCTACGGGATCGCCCGCCTCGTCGCCACCGCCGTGGGGGGGCTCTCCGGAATCCTCCTCGTCTACGGCCTGGCCTACCAGGCGATGGGGATCTCCGGGCTCCACCCCAAGATCGCCCGGTTCTTCGTCATCACCGGCGGCGACGTCTTCGGCGGCGTCTCCCTGAGGAGCCTCGCCCTTCTGCCCCTGGGGCTGGCCGACAACGTGATGAAGGTCCTGCCCGCGGATTTCGCCGGCCTGCGCTCCCTACTCCACTCGCACGGGGGCTTGAGCGCGCTCGCGGCGGCGGTGGCCTCGCTGATCGTCGCCGGCCTCGGGGTCCTGGGCGCCCTCGCCCTGCGCCGCGCCTGGCCGGGGCTCCCGGCGCGGGACCGCTTCGCCTTTCTCTGCGGTCTCACCGGTCTGGCCGCGACGCTTCTGGGACCCGCCGTATGGGACCCTCTCTACGGCAAGCTCTGGCTCCAGCCGCTGGGCTGCCTCAGCTTCCTGGCGGCCCTGACCGTGAGCCGACGGCCCTCCTGGGTGCGAATCGCCGCCGCCCTGCTGCTGGTCCTCGTCGTCCTCAACCTCGCCTGGGCCCTCCCCGCCCACCGCGGCCGGACCCCCTACCTGGCCGAGGCCCGGACCATCGCTGGCATCGCGACCGAGCGGGACCTCGTGGTCCTCGACTGGGATCAGATCTCCGTTCTCTACGGCACGGTCTGGGGCTGGAGCCCGCGGCGACACCAGCTCGACTTCCCCTCGGCCGCCCTGACGCTCAAGGGCGGCGTGCGGCCCGAGCTCGACCGGCAGGTGGAGGCCGCCTGGAGGCGCGGCGGCAGGGTCTATTTCGTCGGGGTCCTCGACCAGCCCAAGGCCGAGTGGGATGTCCTGCTGGCCGGGCGGGGAGGCGTTCCCTACGAGATCCTCGCCCCCTATCGACGCGGCGCCCAGGCGATCGCGAGCTTCCCCTACCTCAAGACGGCCGTCCGCGTGTCCCGCTGGGACGGGCCGCCTCCCCCGGCCGTCACCGCGACAGCCGGGCCAGCACCCGCCCCGCCTCGGTGAGCGCCAGATCCGCGGCGCGGCAGCGGCGGGCCGGCAGGCTGCGCAGGGCGACGGGCTCCGTCTCTCCGGACGACGGCCGCTCCAGCCAGCCGGCCAGGAGCGAGCGCACGGGGGAGACGAAGTGTAGGGCCACCGTCTCCTCCGGTACCTCCTCGCCGGCAGCCGGGATGGACACCTGGGCCGGATCGAGCAGCCGGCAGCCCACCCGCTCGGCCAGGAGGCCCCAGGCGGTCTGCTCCATCCACACCGGCGCGAACTGAAACGGCGGTTGCGAGACGTACCACTCCAGGAGGTCGAGGTCGAAGCCCGCGGCCCGGAAGAAGGTGATGCCGGCGTTGAGTCGCCGGGGCAGCCGGAGCCCCGGGTGGCGCACGAGGTGCCACGAGCGCAGCGCATAGGCGTTCTGCCGGTCGCTCATGAAGAGCGCGCCCGCCGCCGTCCCGTCCAGGGAGTAGAGCCGCGAGAACGGGCGGAGGAACAGGATGTCGCTGTCGCAGTAGGCGAGCTCGTCGCCGGCGAAGAGCATGGCGTCGACGAGCTTCAAGGCCATCACGTTGCCCCGCCGGAAGGCCCGCAGGGCCGGGTGGCGGGCGAGGAAGTCGCCGGTGCGCTCGTCGGCCTCCGCGCGCGACACGACCTCCGGCTCGCGCAACGTGGCGGCCAGGCGCTCGCGGTCCCCGTCGGTGAGCGAGCCGTCGTCGTGGAGCCGCAGCCTGAGCCCGTCGGCCGAATAGTGCAGCAGGCTCCCCAGGCAGGCGACCGCCATCTCCACCTGCTGGTGGCCGACGATGCTGGCGACGGTCCGCGGCGGGGCCATGCCGCCATTGTAGGCTGCCGGCAGGTTTGCCGGACCCGGCCCATCGTTTACACTAGGCCACCGCCACCGGGTTTCCTCAGCTTTTGAGACGGAGATGGAGAACGGCCCATGGATTGGAAGCAGCAGAGCGTCCTCGTCACCGGCGGGGCCTCGTTCATCAGCTCGCACCTGATCGACCTGCTCATCGCCAAGGGAGCGCGGCGCATCCGCGTCGTCGACGACCTGTCGAGCGGCCGGCTCGCCAATATCGAAGGGCATATCGCCTCAGGGGTCGTCGAATTCCACCGCGAGGACCTCCTGGCCCCCGGCGTGCCGCAGCGGATGGTGGCAGGCATCGACGTCGTCTTCCACCTCGCCGCCATCCATGGCGGGCGTGGCTACGTGGACCTGCATCAGGCTGCCTGCTCCCAGAACCTGGCCCTGGACGGCATGCTCGTCAAGGCCGCCCACGAGGCGGGAGTGGGCAAGTTCGTCTTCGCCTCCTCCGGCTGCGTCTACCCCAATCACCTCCAGAGCGACGTCCGCCAGGAGCTCTACCTGACCGAGGAGATGGTGGGGCCGCCTTATGACGCCGACAATATGTACGGCTGGGCCAAACTGATGACGGAGATGACGCTGCGCGCCTATGCCCGGGACTTCGGCCTCAAGGCCGCATCGTGCCGCTTCTTCACCGTCTACGGCGAGCGGGGAGTCGAGAACCACGCCGTGATCGCCATGATCGCCCGCGCCTTCGTGCGCCAGAATCCGTTCGAGGTCTGGGGAGACGGCACCCAGATCCGCAACTGGACCTACGTCGGCGACATCGTCGCCGGCATGGTCTGCGCCGCCGAGACGATCGACGATGGCACCGCCGTCAACCTCGGCACGGAGGAGCGGACCCGGGTGATCGACGCCGTCCACGAGGTTCTCCGCTACACCGGCCATGAATCCGAGATCAAGCTCCTCCCCCACATGCCCACCGGCCCGCTCAATCGCGTGGCCAGCAACCGCCTGGCCAAGGAGCTCCTCGGCTGGGAGCCGCAGGTGAAGTTCATGGACGGCCTCCACCGCACCATCGACTGGTATTTCTCGTCGCGGCAGCGGGACGTGGTGAGCGGCTACCTGGCCGAGATGCTGACCGAGCGCTAGGCGGGCACCCCGGTGCACAGGCTGGTCTACCTCTGCGACTGGCTGCCGCCGGATTTTGGCGCCGTGGGGCAGTACAGCCTCCTCTTCGCCCGCGAGCGCGCCGCTAGCGGGGAAGACGTGCTCCTGGCCGGTCTCTCCTCGACCGCCGGTTCCATCGAAGAGGAGCAGCCAGGAAGCGGCCGGTTGCGGATCGTCCGCCTGCGGGCGCCGGTCTACGACCGCTCGAACCTCGCCGGCCGGGCGCTATGGACGGCGCGGACCAACCTCGCCCTGCTTTGGCGGTTGCGGCGCGAGATCCGCGGTGCCAACGAAGTGCTCTTCACCGGCAGCCCCCCCTTCCTCATTCACTTCCTGGCGCCCTTGAAGCTGCTGCTCGGCTGGCAGCTCACCTACCGCATCACCGATTTCCACCCCGAGTGCCTGATGGCCGAGCGGGGGCGCCCCTCGGCTGCTCTGCGGCTCTTCTATCGCTGGACGGTCGCCCTGCGTCGGCGGGTGGACCGCTTCGAGGTGCTGGGGGAGGACCAGCGCGAGCGGCTCCTCGCAATCGGCATCCGGCCCGAGCGCATCGTGATGAAGCGTGACCCCTCGCCGGTTGCGATCCCGCCGGGGACCGAGCCCCTGGAGCCGCCGGCCGAGCTCGCCGGCCGAGCGATCCTCCTCTACTCCGGCAACTTCGGCGTCGCCCACGACCACGAGACCTTCCTGGCCGGCTATCGCCTCCACCATCGCGAAGGCTCGGGGAGGGTGGCCCTCTGGCTGAACGCCACCGGCGCCAGGGCGGACCGCCTCGCCGCAGCACTGCGCGGGGAAGGGCTCCCCTTCCACCGCAGCCTCCCCGTGCCCCTGGGCTTCCTGCCGCGGCTGCTGATGACGCCCGACGCCCATCTCATCACCCTGCGGGACGAGTTCGTGGGCTACGTTCTCCCCTCCAAGATCTACGGCTGTATCCAGTCCGGCCGTCGCCTCCTCTACGTCGGCAGCCCGAGGTCGGACGTGCACCTCCTGGCCTCCCGCGATCTGCCGGCGGACCGTTATCAGCGGGTAGACGTGGGGGACGTGGCGGGAGTCGCCCGGGCACTGGAGGCCATTGCAAGCGACGCCAAGCGGGACAAAGGGAAAAATTTGGGGTAGAATGGTTGCCTCTAAATAGCGATCAACAAAGAGTTGCCAGGCTCCGCCTGACGCCGGTCGCATTGGAAGCCTCGGGATGGATGGAATTCTGCTGTACGCCTTGGGCGCCGCCTTCGTCGCCGCTCTCGCCACCAATGTGATGGTCCCGCCCGTCACCCGCTTGGCGTTGGCACTTCGCGCACTGGATCATCCCGGGGAGAGGAGAGCTCAGGCCAACTCGGTGCCGCGCCTGGGCGGCGTGGCCATCGTCCTCGGCTTGGCCTTGGGCGGCGGAGCGGTGGCGGTATCCCAATGGGGCCGGCTGGGTGTCGGTGCCGGCCGCGGTGAAATGGTAGCCCTCGCCCTGGGCACCGGCATCGTCTTCCTCGTTGGCGTCATCGACGATCTGATCGGCGTCTCGGCCGCCAAGAAGTTCCTCTTTCAGCTCCTTGCAGCCTGGTTGCTGGTCCGCGTTGGCTGGTCGTTCTCGGTCCTGCGGCTGCCCGGTCTGGGCGCCATTGACCTCGGCCTCTTCCGGGGTGTGGTCTCGGTCGTCTGGATCGTCGGCGTGACCAACGCCATCAACCTCATCGACGGGCTGGACGGGCTGGCGGGCGGCGTCGCCACCATCATCTCGGTGAGCTTCCTCGCCTACGCCATCCTTCAGGGCAACCCCGGCACCGTCATCCTGATGGCATCTCTCGCCGGGGCGTGCATCGGGTTCCTGCGCCACAACTGGGAGCCGGCGCGCATTTTCATGGGCGACTCCGGCTCCCTCACCCTCGGGTTCCTCCTCGCCGCCACCGCAGTTCACTCCTCTCTCAAGGCACCCGCTACGGTGGCTATCCTGGTACCGATCCTCGCCCTCGGAGTACCCGTCATGGACACCCTGCTGGTGATGATCGTCCGGTTTCTCGATCGTCCCAAGGGTCCCTTCACCACCCGCTTCCTGCGCATGTTCCGCGCCGACCGCAACCACCTCCACCACCTCCTCGAGCACTTCGGCGGCAATCGCTCCCGCATCGTGGCGCTCATCTATGCCGTGGTCCTCGCCTTCTGCGCCTTGGCCCTAGTGGTGGCCATTACCGGCGAGGTCACGCTCGGCGTGGTCCTGGTGGGGCTGGAGTTTTCGGTGGTCCTCGCCATGCGGCGTCTGGGATTGGCCATGGAGGCCCGCCGCCTCGCCCGCCTGCAGCGCGAGGAGATCAAGAACGAGCTCGGGCTGCCAGTAAGGCCGAAGGCGTCCGTCCGGCGGATCGTTCGTTGACGAGAAGGCTTCAACTGGATTGTCGCAGAATTGCGCTGGTGACTTCTCCAAGCCGCTCGAATCCCGAAGGGTAGACGAGCCGGCGCACCGGCACACTCCTCACCAGCCGGGCCAGAAGGTCCAGCCGGGCAGGCTGCAGACCCGCGGCCTCGACGAGGCGCGCCGAGAACGAGTGGCGCACCAGTTCGATCAGCGCCTCACTCCGGGGGACCGGTTGGATCTCCACGGCGTTGGCTCCGGCGACACGCGTCGCCAGGTAGATGCAGGACAGGGGGCTGGAAGCGTCGTGGAACGTCCCGAACCCGCCCTCCGCGGTCGCGACGTTCCTCTTCTCCGAGCCTTTCTGCACCCGCGGCAGATGGGTGTAGCTTCCCAGGAAATGCTCCGCCTCGTCCGGCCACATCCGCATCTGAGGATAGGACGGGCGGACCTCCCAGCGCCCCTCCCTCTCCTCCAAAACCAGCAGGTCGTCCGTCAGGAGGGCGGCGCCAGCCGCCACCAAGCCCGCCGCGAGACCGCTCTTGCCACCCCCGTGGCGGGAGCCGAAGGCGACGGCTCGGCCATCCACCGAGACAGCCGAGGCGTGGAAGGTCGGCAGGCCCCGGCGCTCGAACCAATAGGACAGGACAGGTCCTAGGAAACGGAGCTCCGCCAGCCTTTCCGACCAGTCAGGAGCGTAGGCATCAATGCAACTCGAACGCAAGAGAAAATCGCCCGCGCCGACAAAATGGAGGAGCTCTCCCGTGGCTCCGCGATAGAGAGACCCGAGGTTCCCACCCTCTCTCCCTTTCAAAAAACTTGAATAGACGTGAACGAAAGCCGGATCATCCTCAGGCAAAAAGGGCTGGAGGGAGTTCTTGAGAGTCAAGGTCGCAGGCGTAGAACCTCGCGGTAGAGGGCAACTGAAAGGGAGCTCGCTCGCGACTATGATTCCAAACAGCCTGAAAAGAGACCCCTCAGGAACTTGCGCAAGGACAGCGCTTTGGAGGCCCTTCTCATACGCCGCCACTGCTCGAAAATCCGTCATCCGAGATGTCTGCCAAGGGTCCGGCTGTCAGCTCAATGATCGAGCCCCATTCCAACAGCTCAGGGCTTCGGTACGGCTTTCCTTTCGGAGCCTCCTCATGGTGGCTAAGTTCTGGTTTATCAATGGGAGCTTCTGCGTCCTGAGTCATGGCGAGAACCCTCTCCGGGAGTTCTGAAACCTTTGGGGAATGCTCACGCTGCACCGCGCAGCCTTTGATGCCGGCAAGACGTGATCGCCGCCAAGCGTCTCAACCAGATCTCGAGTGAGATGCTGTACCACAATGCACGCCTCGTCTCGTCCGCTCCCCCACCAAGAAAATTTCGATATGTAGAACGCAAAGATTCTCCGTCCAAAAAACCTAGCTCGGCGCAGCGGGGAGAGCGCAAAAGCTCCTCGATTTCGTCGAATGCTAGCTCGCGTAAGATATGATCCAGGAATGGTTTGAACTGAGTCTTGCCTTGCCGGAGCCGAATCCTCTCTGGGAGAGTTCCAGCCATGGAGCGTCGGAGGAGGCTCTTGGTGGCTCCAAGCCGGAAGAGTTGCTCTCCGGGAATCGACAAAGCATACTCGAAAAGTCGGCGATCCAAAAAGGGATGGCGCACCTCGATGCCGTGGGGCGCCGCGTTACGGTCATGCCAGTTGGCGAGCTTCCAGTACCAGGGTAGCCTCACCAGATTCTCGTATACCTCCTGCTGCGCAAAGCTCGCAAAGACTCTCTGTCGGTGGGTGTCTTCTAAGCGGCGGTCCAGAGGAACACGGTCGACGAAGCGCTGTAGCCACTCCGGTGAAGTGGCCTTTTGCCGGCGGCCCAAGGTTGAAAGGAGCAGCCGGTCGACGCCAGGAGGGAGAAACGGGCGCCCAAAATGCCGGTACAAAGCCCTCAAGACAGGCTCCCTCCGCCCCCGGGCATGATGCATAACCTCCTGAATTGCGCCCAGATCGCGACGCCGTAGGCGATCCGCATACACGCGGGAGCTACCCCGGAGAAGGTCGTCACCGCCGTGCCCGGTGAGCAGCACCCGGGCTCCTTTGGCCGACATCCGTTGGAGGATCTCTCGGTAGACGGTAAACCAGCCAACGAAGGGCGTATCCGGGCTGTGAGGAAGCGGAGCGAGAGACTCGAGGCGCCAGACGCGTTCCGCGTTGACAGGTTCCACCTCCAGAGCCAACTCTTCCGTCATGGCGCGGCTATACGGCCGCTCATCGCAGACGGCCAAGCGCTCGAAGACGAAAGTGAAGGCACGGACTCGAGTTTTCCCGGCGCGGTGTGCCACTGCCGCCACCGACGACGAATCGAGCCCCCCGCTCATGGCGACTCCTACACTATTCCCCTCTCCCCGCAAGCGGTCGGTTACAGCCCGTTGAAAAAGGTCTCTGAAATGATCCGCGTAGTCCTCGTCTCTGGTATAACAAATCTCCCGAAGATCGGGAACCCAATAACGCTCAACGCGCAAAGCCGTCTCACTGGCGACCAGCCGCTGACCCGGCGCTAGCCGACGGATCGCCGCAAAGAAGCTTTGTTCCGGATGCTCGATCTGACTCGCCAGGTATGCCGCAAGCTCCAACTCGTCATAGCCGTCGGGGACCGCCGGGTGCTGCAGGACCTGCACCGCGTCTGAAGCGAAGCATACCAGCGAGCCCACCCATGCGTAGTGGAGCGGCTTGACCCCGAGGGGATCGACGGCGCAGAGGAGCCGCCGACGCGGCGCATCCCAGATCGCGAAGGCGAAGTCGCCGAGGAGGTGGTCAGTGCACGTCTCGCCCCATTCAAGGTAGGCAGCGAGGAGCAATCCCGCGTCAGAGATAGCCTTGCCTTCGGCCGGACCGAGCCGATCGATGAGCTCTGAGCGGTTGTCGAGGCGGCCATCCATGACGATACAGACCTGATGCTGGGGCTCAAGCAGAGGCTGTTCCAACTCTCTACCCGCCGCTGGCGCCTGCAGCGCCTGATAAGCAAGACCCGCTCCACCCAGAAAGAGGTACCCGATGCCGCCGGGAGCCCGGTAAGAGGTGGACTCTGCCATGTGTCGTACGCTCTCCGCCTCGATCCGGGAGCGCTCAAAGTCCACCACGCCGCAGATCCCGCTCATATTTTGACGAGCCCCCGGTCAGCGAGCATGGCCACGAACCGCCCGAGATCCTCCCGCAGCCGCGTCTCTGGAACGTCGTACTCCGCCAGGAGAGCACGGCAGACCGCCTCGACGTCCCCGTGGAGGCGGAGCAGCGACCACATGCGGGTGCCCACTTCGTTGAGACCGAAGTACTTTCCGGAATCGGTGGCGAGGAGGACCGCCTCGCCGTCGAGGTCGCGGAAGAGCACTGTCTCGGGCATTGCAACTCGGATCATTTGCGCAATCTCATAATGGCAATCAAGACTCCATTATAGAAGGTTCCTAGGGCAGAAATCCGCAATCTGAAAAAGAAAGGGCGCTCCGATGCTGCCGGAGCGCCCGAAAGCAGGAAGGGACCACGCGGCGGTGGTCCCTCTCGAGGGTATGACTGAAGCTCAGTTCCGGTGCGCAGCGCACAGGTTGCCGTTGTTGTAGGAGTTGAGCTGCGTCTCCAGAGCGGCTCCCTGCTGCCCGGCGGTGCTGCTCGTCGACACGCCGCTGCCCACCGGGTGCTGCGCCATCCAGGCGTCGGCGGCCTGGATGGTCGGGAAGATGCAACTGATGTTGTTGCTCACCAGGGCGTTGAGCTCGGCGGGCACGAGCTGGTGGAACAGGGCGATGCTCTCGTCGCCGCCCACCGGGGTACCCAGCCAGGTGATGGCCTGAGCCTGGGTGTAGGTGATGCCGCCGATGGTGATCGACTGGACCGGCCAAGCCTCGGGATGGTTCTTCCAGTACCCGAGGGTGCCGGTGCCGCCAGCCGTCGCGGACGGGAAGTGATAGCCGAAGTCGACGTCCGAACGGCTGGCCGTGAGGCTGAACGTCGCCTGGTTGGCCGAGGACACGCCGTCGAGGTCGTAGGTCTCGGTGAAGGTGGCGGACGGCAGCGTGCTGGTGACGACCTTCACCGTGTAGGTGCCCGAAGTCAGGCCGGCGAAGGTGTAGTTGCCGTTGCTGTTCGTCGTGGTGGTGGCGATCACGGTGCCGCTGCTGTTCAGCAGTTGGACGGTCACGCCGCTGACACCGACCTCGTTCGAGTCCTGGATGCCATTGCCGTTGGAGTCCGTCCAGACGCGGTCGCCGACGGAGAGCGTGCCGGCGGCGCGATACCCGAAGTCCACGTCCGTACGGTTGGCCGACAGGCTGAACGAGGCCGTGTGCGGCGTGGTGATGCCGTCGAGGTCATAGGTCGGCGTGTAGCCGGCAGGCAGGCTGCTGCTGACGACCCGGACCGTGTAGTTGCCGGCGGCGACGCCGGAGAAGGTGTAGTTGCCGCTGCTGTTGGTGGTCGTGGTGGCGATGACCGTGTTGCTGGCGTTGAGGAGCTGGACGGTGACGCCGCTGATCCCGGTCTCGCCGGAATCCTGGACGCCGTTGCCGTTCGTGTCCTTCCACACCAGGTCGCCGATCGAGAAGGTCTGCGGCGTGCAGGTGGTGTCGATCTCCACCGAATCCACCTTGAAGAGGTCGTCGCTGCCACCGTAGTTGCTGCTGATCCGGAAGCGGATCCGGGTGTTGCTGGCGATGTAAGCCGAGATGTCGTAGGTCCGCGAGCTGATGTACGTGCCGGTGTAGCCGGTCAGCGTCTCCAGCGCGGTGTAGGTGGCGCCGCCGTCCTTCGACACTTCGATGACCACCGCGTCGTCGGATTCAACTCCCTTGATGTGGAAGTTGACGATCAGCGTCGCGGAGGCGAAGCCCGAGAGGTTGACCTGGCGCGCCGCGCTCGGCTGGGTGCCGGTGTCGGGGCTGTCGCGCAGGATCAGGTAGCCGGCGTAGGGAGTACCCACGGTCACGTTACCGCTGCTCACTCCCACTCCCGCCACGTCGTTCTCGATCCAGTCGCCGCTCCAGCTCAGCGTACCTTCGTTGTTGGAGAAGCTGTTGGTCGTGAACGTGTCCTTGAAGGTGCCACCCGTGCAGGTCGCGGGGCGGTAGCCGAAGTCCACGTCCGTACGGTTGGCCGACAGGTTGAACGAAGCCGTGTGCGGCGTCGCGACACCGTCGAGGTCATAGGTCGGCGTGTAGCCGGCGGGCAGGCTGCTGCTGACCACCTTGACGGTGTAGTTGCCGGCGGCGACGTTGGAGAAGGTGTAGATGCCGCTGCTGTTGGTCGTCGTGGTGGCGACGACCGTGTTGCTGCTGTTGAGGAGTTGGACGGTGACGCCGCTGATGCCGGGCTCGCCGGAATCCTGGACGCCGTTGCCGTTCGTGTCCTTCCACACCAGGTCGCCGATCGAGAAGGTCTGCGGCGTGCAGGTGCCGTCGATCTCCACCACGTCCACCTTGAAGAGGTCGTCGCTGCCGGTGTAGCCATTGCTGATCCGGAAGCGGATGCGGGTGTTGCTGGCGATGTAGGCCGAGATGTCGTAGGTGCGCGTAAAGATGAGGTCGGTCGTGGTGTAGCCGGTCAGCGTCTCCAGCACGGCGTAGGTGGCGCCGCCGTCCTTCGAGATCTCGACCACCGCCGCGTCGTCGGGCTCGACGAGCTTGAGGTGGTAGGTGACCGTCAGCGTCGCGGCCGCGAAGCTCGAGAGGTTGGCCTCACGCGCCGCGCTCACCTGGGTGCTCACGGTTGGGTTGCTGTTGCGCAGGATCAGGTAGCCGGCATAGGGGGTGCCCACGGTCACGTTGCCGCTGCTCACCCCAGCTCCCGCCGTGTCGCTCTCGATCCACGAACCGGTCCAGCTCAGCGTGCCCTCGTTGTTGGAGAAGCTGTTGGTGGTGAACGTGTCCTTGTAGGAACCCGCCGCGCAGACCGGAGCGCGGTAGCCGAAGTCGACGTCCGTGCGGCTGGCGGTCAGGCTGAACGTCGCCTGGTGCGCCGTCGCGATACCGTCGAGGTCGAAGGTCGGCGTGTAGCCCGCCGGCAGCGTGCTGCTGACGACCTTGACGGTGTAGGTGCCCGCTCCGAGGTTGGAGAAGGTGTAGTTGCCGTTGCCGGCCGTCGTGGTGGTGGCGAGGACGTTGCCGCCGCTGTCGAGCAGTTGGACGGTGACGCCGTTGAGGCCGGTCTCGCTGGCATCCTGGACACCGTTGCCGTTGGCGTCGTTCCACACCCGGTCGCCTACGGAAAGGGTGCCGCGATAGCCGAAGTCGACGTCGGTGCGGGCCTGACCCGCGGTGAGGGTGAAGGCTGCCACGTTGGCGGTGGCGATGCCGTCGAGGTCGAAGGTCGGCCCATAGCCCGCGGGCAGAGAGCTGCTGACCACGCGGACGCTGTAGTTGCCGGCGTTCAGGTTCGAGAAGGTGTAGTTGCCGTTGCCGGCCGTCGTGGCGGTGGCGATGACGTTGCCGCCGTTGTCGAGGAGCTGGACGGTGGCGCCGTTGATGCCGGTCTCACCGGTGTCCTGGACGCCGTTGCCGTTGGTGTCGTACCAGACGCGGTCGCCGACCGAGGCCGTGCCGCGGTAGCCGAAGTCGACGTCGGTGCGGCTGGCGCCGGCAGCGAGAGTGAGAGTGGCCTGGTTGGCGGTGGCGATGCCGTCGAGGTCGAAGGTCGGAGTCAGTCCGGCCGGCAGAGAGCTGACCTTGACAGTGTAGGTGGCCGGCGTCAGGTTGCTGAACGTGTAGTTGCCGTCACCCGCCGTGGTGGTGGTAGCCACCAGGGTCGCGCCGTTGAAGAGCTGGACGGTAACGCCGTTGATGCCGGTCTCACCCGCGTCCTGGACGCCGTTGCCGTTGGTGTCGTACCAGACGCGGTCGCCGATCGAGCCGGTGCCGCGGTAGCCGAAGTCGACATCGGTGCGGTTCTGACCGGCGGCGAGGGTCACCGTGGCCTGGTTGGCAGTGGCGATGCCGTCGAGGTCGAAGGTCGGAGTGACCCCGGCCGGCAGAGAGCTCGTCACGATCTTGACGGTGTAGGTGGCCGGCGTCAGGTTGCTGAACGTGTAGTTGCCGTCACCCGCCGTGGTGGCTGTGGCCACCAGGGTCGCACCGTTGAAGAGCTGGACGGTGACGCCGTTGATGCCGGTCTCGCCCGTGTCCTGGACGCCGTTGCCGTTGGTGTCGAGCCAGACGCGGTCGCCGATCGAGCCGGTGCCGCGGTAGCCGAAGTCGACGTCGGTGCGGTTCTGACCGGCGGCGAGGCTGAAGGTCGCCTGGTTGGCAGTGGCAATGCCGTCGAGGTCGAAGGTCGGAGTGACCCCGGCCGGCAGAGAGCTGACCTTGACGGTGTAGGTGGCCGGCGTCAGGTTGTTGAACGTGTAGTTGCCGTCACCGGCCGTGGTGGTGGTAGCCACCAGGGTCGCGCCGTTGAAGAGCTGGACGGTGACGCCGTTGATGCCGGCCTCGCCCGCATCCTGGACGCCGTTGCCGTTGGCGTCGTTCCAGACCCGGTCACCGACCGAGCCGGCGCCACGGTAGCCGAAGTCGACGTCGGTGCGATTCGCGCCGGAGGCCAGGGTGAAGGTCGCGATGTTGGCCGTGGCGATGCCGTCGAGGTCGAAGCTCGGCGTGAGACCCGCCGGCAGAGTGCTCGTAACCACCCTGACCGAGTAGGTTCCCGGGAGGAGGTTGGAGAAGGTGTAGTTGCCGTCGCCCGCCGTGGTGGCCGAGGCGATGACGTTGCCGCCGTTGTCCAGGAGTTGGACGGTGGCGCCGTTGATGCCGGTCTCGCCCGCGTCCTGCACGCCGTTGGCGTTGGCGTCGAACCACACCCGGTCGCCGACCGAGGCGTTGGTGCGGTAGCCGAAGTCGACGTCGGAGCGTACGGTGTTGCTGCCGAGGTTGAAGGTGGCGATGTTCGGCGTGGCCACACCGTCGAGATCGAAGGTCGGGGTCACGCCGGCCGGCAGGGTGCTGGTCACCACCTGAACGGAGTAGGTACCGGCCACCAGGTTGGTGAAGGCGTAGTTGCCGTCGCCACTGGTGACCGTGCTGCCCAGTACATGGCCGGTGCTGTCGAGGAGCTGGACGGTGACACCGTTGGCGCCGGTCTCACCCGCGTCCTGGACGCCGTTGGCGTTGGTGTCGATCCACACCCGGTCGCCGACTGATGAGGTCGTCGAGCAGTCGATGAGGTCGATGTTGATGTCGCCCTGACCCGTGGTCTGCAGAGCCGGCCCGGACGTGGGCTGGTGGGTCACGTTCCACAGGAACCAGCCGGAGGCGCCGTAGTTGGCGTTCTTGCCGTTGGCGCCGACTCCCACCTGGAAGGCGGGCCCGGTCTGCGTGATGCTGATCGTCGCCCCCGCGTAGTTGCCGGTGCCGGTGAGGGTACCGGTGAAGCCGGTGTAATAGAACCAGGTGGAGGGGTCGATCGGACCGTTCGGGACGTAGGACTGCGGGAACAGCTCCTCCTTCGGGCTGTCGGCAGGCGGAGTCGCCTGGTAGCCGGTGAACTGCACGCTGACGGTGAAGCTGTTGTCAGCGTTGCTG
>DASUEN010000254.1:0-3124 GCA_036275055.1 Thermoanaerobaculia bacterium | reverse complement strand
TGAGGGTCTTGGGCGGGGGGCGCCCGGCTGGGAGAGGGTCTCAGTTGTTGACGCAGTTGCAGCGCCCGCAGCCGGTGTTGGCCCCGCCGCAGGCCGGGTGCCGGGTCGAAATGCAGTGCAGGACGGCCGCACAGTCGGCGTCCGTCTCGCAGCAGACCGAGCGCCATGCCGGTTTCGGAGTGAGGCCCTGATCGGGCGAAGAGGGGGACAGGATCTCATCGAGGCAGACCGGAGCGGCCGGTGCGGCGGCAGCCGCGATTTGGGACGGGGCCGCCGGCGCCGTCTGGGGATCCGCCATCGCGGCCAATGGAAGAAGCAGGACCAGGAAACAGAGGACGAGAGCGCGCTGCATGGGAACCTCCTCGAAGCTGGATGGAGCGTAATTGCTCGAGCCTTCCCTACACATAGATATGTGTTTGCACGATCGAGATCGTGACAGCGGCTCAGTGCCCGGAGGGCCGGCGTTTCGCCTTGATCAGCACCGCGATCTCGTCGTTGCGGGGGTTGACGAAGTCGAGCCGGATTCGCCCGTCCGGCGTCTCGGAGACCATCGCCGGAATCGAGCTTGCCGTCAGGTACCAGCCAGTGGGCAGCACGACCGAATTCCGCGGGCGGCCGAAGGTGCGGTCGAAGACGAGCTCGTCCCCTTCCAGGCGGTAGCTCTTGGGATCGGTGTAGGTCTCCGCGATCCGCAGGCGGGCCGAGCCGCCCGGCTTGATCGCGTTGAAGTGGATGACCACCACGTCGTCCTCGGGCTTCACCTCCTCTTCGCCTGCTTCGAGGCCACCTTTGACGAGGTCCTCGCCCTTGCGCGTTTCCACCTGCAGCTTTTCGCCTGTGTCGAGGACGCGCGCCGAAGGGGCCGAGGCCGTGCTCCCCTTGCGCACGACGTTCAAATAGCGATCGATCCCCGGCCGCGATTCCGTGTAGTCGTGGTAGAGGTCGAAAGCGTGCGTCTCCGGCGGTTGCAGGAAGTAAACGATCTCGCGGTCCTGGTGCGCCCGCTCGGAGAGGCGATCCCTTTCCTGCGCAACTCCCGGCAGGGCGATCAGGGACGTCAACGTCAACATTGCGAGCGCTCTCATTTCCCCAGCCTCCGCGCCTTGAGCACCAAGGGCACCGCATCGGGTCCCGGATGCATGAAGCTCACCTTGATCCGTCCGTCCGAACCGGTCACGATTTGCGAGGGATAGTTGCAGCCCACCAGCTCGTAACCCGCCGGAAGGACGATCGCATTGCGCCTTATGCCAAGCGTGCGGGAGAAGACGAGTCGGTCCGCTCCTTCTTGCGCGTAGCTCTTCGCGTCCTTGTAGGTTTTTTCGATCAGCAACCGGATACCGCCTTCCGCAGGGACCGGGCGCGGCAGGTGGACGCGGATGTAATTCGTGGCCAGATCGGCCTCCGGCAGCCCGCTCTTGCGCGCCTCCTCGCCGCTCACCACCTCGAAGGGGAGCGGCTGTGACGTCGCGCGGTCGCGCACCGACTCGCCGCTCGCCTCGCTCCCCTTGCGAATGGGGTTGAAATAAGCCGTCGCGCCGGGAGTGATCGCCGTCACCTCGAAAAGGATGTGGAATTGAGCTGAATCCGGAGCGAGCAGCTCGTAGAGCGTGTATTCGTCCGCCTCGCGGGGAACGTCCGAAGCCCGCCGCTCTACGGTGGCTACGGGAGGCGGAGGCGCCGTCACGGCCTTGGGCGATGGGGCGCAGGCGGCGAGCAGCGGCAGCCCCAGGCAAAGGAGCGTGGAACGCAGCATCATGACTTCTCTCCCTCCTTTCCTTCCCGGATCATCGGCCGCGGCTCGCGGTGCACCGTCAGCTCGAAGACGTCCGGCCGGCCGTAATGTCCCGCCACGTCGAGCTGCCAGCGGGGACCCCGCAGTTGCCGCGGATCGACCTCGGCGTAGAGGATCTCCTCCCTGTTTTTCACCGGCTCGACGAGGAACTTGCCGTCCGGATCGATGATCGTGCTGTCACCGGGATTGATCCATTCCGAATCGAGGAGGAACTTCTCCTTGAACGGGAAGCGATCGGGAACGTCCGCGCGGCGCACGGCGCTGCAACAGCCGAGGACGTAGACGCGCCCCTCCTTGGCGATGTGGCGCAGCGTCGAGATCCACGGCTCGCCGCGGTCCCACGTCGGCGCGACGTAGAGCTGCACGCCCCAGGCGTACATCGCGTAGCGGGCGAGCGGCATGTAGTTTTCCCAGCAGATGAGGCCACCCGCGCGGCCGACGTCGAGGTCGTAGGCGGCGAGCGTGCTGCCGTCTCCCGGCGCATGCACCAGGCGCTCGCCGGCGGTGGGCACCAGCTTGCGGTGGCAGCCCAGGATGCGGCCGTCAGCGCTGATGTAAAGCAGCGAGTTGTAGAGCGTCGAGCCGCTCGCCTCCGCGTTGCGTTCGTTGATGCCGACGGCGACGTTCACTCCCGCCTCGCGGGCGGCGGCGCACAGGCGGTCCGTGGCCGGGCTGGGAACGGTGACGGCTTGATCGAGCAGCTCCGCGTAAAGCTCCCGCAGCGCGTGCGTATTGCCCGCCGGGATGAACCACACCCAGAAGGGATAGGCGGGGATGAACCCTTCGGGGAAGGCGACGAGCCGCGCGCCGCGGGCTCCCGCCTCGGCGATCAGTGCGCACGCCTTGTCCACCGTCGCCTCGCGATCGAGGAAGACGGACGACGCCTGCACGGCGGCGACGAGAAAAGGTGCGTCTTTGGCGTCGCTCATCATCTCCTCCGGACCGCCGAATCCATCATTTCGTTGGGAGAGGCGGCAGGTCCTCGTAATCCTCGGTTCGGTCGAGCGCCTTCAGGAGGTTGGTGAGCGCCTCCGGTGGCGTGACGAGCCGGCGTTGCGCGAGGTCGAGCCAGCCGCCGGTGGAGGTGAGACGCGCCGCCCGCTTGCCGTCCTGGCGCAGGAACTCGTTGCACAGCCGGAAGCGGGAGCCGTCGGGGCTGATCCCGGCGAGCTCGAAGGTGACCGTCACGGGCTCGAGCAGATGAAGCTCCCGGAAGTACTCGAGCTCGTCGCGCTGCACCACGGGTCCCAAGCGCAGCCGCTCGAATTCGCTCGCCGGGAAGTCGTTCGCCGCGAAGTACATGAGGCGGAGGTCGACCGCGGTGTCGAGGTA
>DASUEN010000253.1:0-24409 GCA_036275055.1 Thermoanaerobaculia bacterium | reverse complement strand
CCGCGGTTCTTCGCCTTCACCACCAGCTCGGCGTCGATCAGCGATCCTTCCGACCGCAGCTCCAGCGCCTCCAGCACGCGCCGGCGCATCAGCTTGAACGAGAAGTTGATGTCGCGGTGCGGCCAGCCGAAGAGCAGGCCGATCAGCGAGTTGTAGAGATAGGAGTAGACCGTGCGCCGGAATCCCTCGGTGGTGCGGTCCAGCCGGTAGCCGGCGACGAAGTCCGCGCGCGTCACCAGGAGGGCCTGGATGGCCCGGCCGATGACCTCCGGGTCGAACGGCAGGTCGGCGTCCATGTAGATCACCAGGTCCTTGCGGGCGGCGGCGAAGCCGGTCTTGAGCGACGCCCCCAGCTTGCGGTTCACCTCGTGGTGCAGCAGGCGGATGCGGGGATTGGCCGCAGCCAGGCCGGCGACGATCTCGGGCGAGCGGTCTTCCGAGGCGTCGTTCACCACCACGATCTCGTAGTCCCCAGCGTGGCGCTCCAGGGCGTCCACCGCGAAGTCGATGGCGTGCTCGATGTTCTCCTCCTCGTTGAACATCGGGATCACGAGCGAGACGGAAGGGCGTGCGCGCATGGCTTTCTCGAAAGGTCAGCGGGGAATCCGCTTGACGGCCAGGAGCTGGACGGCGAGGTGACGGGAGTCGTCTCCCAATCCCTCTTGGCTGGGTACGAAGGAGCGGTCGGAGCGGAAGCCGACGTCGGCCCGGCCATCCCCCTGCATCGGCAGCTCGATCTGCCGCTCCGCCCCGCGGCCCAGCTCCACGGTGGTGACCGACGTGCCGTTGACGGATACCACGACCTTGTTGGACGCCAGGGGAGACGCCATGGGGAGCCCGAGGGTTACGGCCAGGGCGCGGATTCCCCGCGGGAAGACGCGCAGGACGGCGTCCGCGTCGAGCCAGCGCCAGCGGGGGGCCTGCACGCTGGGCTCATAGGGGCTGACGCCGCGCACCACCTGGTAGCGGGCGTCCGCCGGGATGGGGCTGAGCGACACGATACGATAGTGATTGCGAGTGAGCTTGCCGTAGGCATCGGTGTCCGGCCAGCGGAAGGTCACCGCTCCAGGCCAGGCGCTCTCCCCCTCGGTGAACAACCAGAGCGGCGCGTAGGGGCGGCGGGCGTACCCTTGCAGGCCGGCGTCGACCGGCGAGAGGTCGAAGCCGCGCAGCAGGTAGTGGGCGTGGGGAGCGAGGTCGTCCTGCACCAGGATCCCCGTCCCCGCCGCCAGGTGCTTGTGAGCCCAGAGCGCCGCCTGGATAGGGGGGGCCGGGCTGGTGCTGCGGGCGGCGAGGAGCGGGCCGGCGTAGACGGCGCCCCCCGCGACCACCAGGGCCGGGACCAGCCAGGCCGCCGCCGGCACCCGGAAGCGGCGCGCCGCGGCTTCGCTCCCCACCACCGCGGCGAGGGCCACGCCAAGCACGGCGGGCAGGGCGTAGCGCACGGCGTCCGCCGGGTCGGTGACCGTGAGGCAGATGGCGAGCTGGATCGCCGACAGGACGGCCAGGGGGAGCGCCGCCGCCCGGCGCCGGCGGACGAGGACCACGATTCCCACCGCCGCCAGGGCGAGCACCGGCAGCGACAGCCACTTGGGTCCCCACGGATGGGCCACGAAGCGGGTGACCAGGCTCAGGATGCCCCGGCCGCCGCGGGAGATCTTGGCGTCGTGCACGGCCACGTAGGCGGCCTGCTTCATCTCGTAGGCGAGGAAGCCGCTGGGTCCGCCCGCGGCCACCACCAACGGCACGAACCAGACGACCGAGACCAGGGTGAACGCTGTCAGGGCCTCCCACCGGCGCCGCGTCTCCGGCACGCGCCACAGCACCACGACCAGCATGGGGAGGACGGCGACGGCGAGCTGCGGCCGGCAGCCGATGGCCGCCGAAGCCGCGGCTCCCAGTCCCGCCGCCGCCCACACGCCACCGTTTTCCCACAGCGCCGCCGCCGCGGCCAGCGCCAGGGCCAGGAACATCAGGGCCGGCGGGTCCGACATCGGCAGCGTCCCCTGGACGAGCATCACGGGCGAGAGCTGGAAGAGGAGCGCCCCCGCGATCGCCACCCGCTCGGCCTGGGGTTCTCCGGCGATGCGGCGGAAGGCGGAGACCAGCGCCCAGTACCCCACCAGGGAGGAGACCACCGCCAGGGCCACGAGGCTCACGAAGTGGTTCTGGAAGACGAGGGCGAAGAGCTTGCCCAGCCCCACGGTGAGGGGATAGCCGGGAGGGTGCGGCCGGTGGTTGAGGGGGGCGAAGCGCCCCACGGCGCCCGAGAACAGGAACTCGTCCATCTCCCACAAGCTGCGAGGGAGCGTCAGGGCGCGAGCGACGGCCACCAGGACGAAGCCCAGGAGGGCCGGGACGGAGATCTGTTGCACGGCCGCGCGCAACCGTGTTGACACCGGGGCCAGCGGCAGATATGGAGTCTCGGTGGCTTCCATTGGTTATTTCCAGGCACTGGCTCTGCTGCGCCACACCTATGCCTCGGCGCCGGCGGCGGCCCGGATTCACGTCCTGGTCCGCTTCCTGACGTGCCCCTTCCTACGGGTGCTCGACTTTTTGCCGCCGAAGGCTCGGGTGCTGGATCTCGGAGCTGGGCACGGTATCTTCGCACATCTCGCCCTGGTTGCGGGAGCCCAAAGCGCCGTCGCCCTTGAACCGGACCGCCGAAAGGTCTTCCTCACCTTTTCGGGAGCAGGAATGCGGGCCGTCGCCGGCACCGCCGCAGCCGTCCGCGGTCCCTTCGACGCCGTGGCCATCCTCGACGTCCTCTATCGGCTGCCGCGCGGCGAGTGGGACCCTCTTCTCGTTTCCGTGCGGGAGATGCTCGCGCCCGGCGGCGTCCTGCTGCTCAAGGAGCAGGACCCGGCGCAACGGTGGAAGGCCGCCTGGAATCGCGCCCAGGAGTGGCTGGTCGACCGCGTCGGCTTGACCCTCGGCGAGGCCTTCGCCTACGAGCCCCGGGAAGAGGTCCGCCGCCGGCTTCTGGCCGCCGGCTTCGCGGAGTGCGAGGCGGTGGCGGTCGGCGCGGGGTACCCCCACGCCCACGTCCTCTATATAGCTAGGAACCTGTGCGGCAGAAAATCCGAAGCAGGGACACAAGGGACAACAGAGACAACAGGGACAACGAGGATATGAAGAGAGTTGCCGATCTTTGGCTCTTCTTGTCCCTGTCGTCCCTGTTGTCCCTGCTGTCCCTTGTCATTTCCGGCGGGCGATGAAGTCGTCGAGGAGGGCGCGGGCGATCGACAGGCGGGAGGGGAGGCCCGGCAGATTCTCCACCGTGAACCAGCCGGCGTCCTCGATCTCGCCGGGCTGGGGTGTCACCGCGCCGGACTCGTAGTCGGCGACGAACCCCACCATCAGCGAGTTGGGGAACGGCCACGGCTGGCTGCCGAAGTAGCGGAGGTTGGCGACCGTCACCCCCACCTCCTCCAGCACCTCCCGCCGCACCGTCTCTTCCAGCGACTCGCCGGGCTCGACGAAGCCGGCGATGGTGCTGTAGACCCCGGGCGCGAAGTGCGGCGAGCGGGCGAGGAGGACCTCGTCTCCCCGCTCGATGCGCACGATGACGGCGGGGGAGATGCGCGGGAAGTGGTGCAGGCCGCAGTGGGGGCAGGTGCGGGAGAGCTCTCCGGTCTCCCGCTTCGTCGGCGTGGCGCAGCGGCCGCAGTAACGGTGGTTGCGGTCCCACTCCAGGAGCTGCACGGCCCGGCCGGCAAGCTTCCAGGCCTCCTCGTCCAGGGCTCCCCACAGGCCGCGCAACCCCTGGAAGGAGAAGCCGGGCGGCGGCTCCGTCTCTGCCGGCAGGGGCACTCCCCAGGCGGGCGTTTCGTCGAGAGAGCCCACCTCCAGAGACTCCCCGCCGGCCGGGAGCCCGAGCTCCTGCCACTCGGCCGCGGTGGGCAGGCGGAAACCGGGCTCGCCGGGCGCCACCAGCAACTCGTTGCCGCGGAAGGCGAGCCGCCAAACCTGGGGATCGCCGCTCACGCCTTCTGAAGGCTCACGAGGTAGTTGGCGAAGACTTCGTTGAACAGGGCGCCGGGGCGCTTGCTGCGGAGATGGCCCACCACCTCCGGCCCCTCCATCCCCAAGTAGTTGAGGATGAGGCCGGCCATCAGGGCCGAGCGGTTGAACCCCATGCCGCAGTGGGAGAGCACCTTGTGGCCGTTCTGGACGAGGTGCGCCCCCAGCCGGGCCACGCCGTGGAGCTTCACCAGGTCCGGAAGGTCCTCGTCGAAGATGGGGAAGTAGAGATAAAGGATGTGGTTCGGCATGGTGGGGATGCCGGTGTCGATGTCCCCATCGAGATCGATGACCACGGTGATCCCCCGGTCCTCCAGGGCGCTCCAATCCTCGATGCGGGGGGAGAGGAACAGGCAGCCGGCGTTGTCGAGGCAGAAAACGTCCATGGTCAGAGGCGCCACCAGTCGAAGGTCTTGCGCTCCGCGTCCCAATAGATGTGGAACGCGTCGCAGCGGTCGTCGTGGAGGTTGAGCCCCACCCCTCGCCGGTTGGCGGCCTTGCGCTCGCCGGCCCGGGTGGCGGGGTCGAGGGGCTCCAGGGTCATCTTCGCCTTGTCGGAGCAGAGGGCGTTCTCGCCTCCCCCCTTCCAGGGGAAGTCGAGGAACCAGGTCCGGCTGTGGGACGAGAGGGGGCCCTCGACGATGCCCACCACGACGCGGTCCTTGCCGAGACCGGTGACGGCGAAGTCGGTGCTGCCGTTCTGCGTCAAATCACCCTGGAGGAGGCTCTTGCCGTTCCATTGGGTGTTGGGCTGCCGGAGCCGGAGGACTTCGAGGGCGCTCTGCGGCTCGGCGGAGCGGGCCGGCGGGGTCTTCGCGGTCCGCGGTGCGTTCGTGCGACTCCCGGCGCAGGCCGCGCCGAGGGTGAGGATGAGTAGGAGAAGGATCGTCTGGCGGCTTTTCATGGCGTTTCCTCCGATGCTTGTCTCCTCCCAAGCAGGAATCATACCCTCCCTGCTGCGGAGAGGTCAGCGCGCGGGCGCCACGTCCTTCTTCCGGAGATGCTGGTCGATCATCACGGCGGCTAGGTTCCCCGTGCCCAGGGCGACCGCCACCTGCTGGGTGATGGGGCGCAGGTCGCCCGCCACCCAGACGCCGGGCACGTTCGTATCCCCCCTCTGCGACTGGGGCGAGGCGTGCCCCGTCGCGGCGATGGTGATGCCGAGCTGCTCGGCGAGGTCGGTCCGTCCCCGGGCAGGGCTGGAGACGAAGAAGGCTTCGGCAGTGAGCGTCGTGCCATCCTTGAGCTCGAGGCCGGAGAGCAGGCGCTTGTCGCCGGAGCTGGGGACCAGGCGCTGGATCTCACCGGCGAGCAGAGGGATCTTCCGCTCCGCGAGCCGCTCGGCCCAGGGCGGAGAGACGCTCCGCTCCTCCCCGGTCAACAGAACCCGCAGGCGCTCGGTGTAGCGGGAGAGCCCTACCGCCGCTCTCGCGGCCCAGTCCGCCGGACCGGTGCCGATGACGATCGTGTCCTTGCCGAAAAGCTCCGGACCCTCGCAATCCGAGCAGTAGAAGAGGTTCCCCTTGCCGGCATACGTGAAGCAAGGGGTGAAGTCGCCGTCCACCGTGGGGTGATAGCGGGCGACGCCGGTGGCAAGGAGCAGCGTGCGCCCCCGCCACGTCTCCCCCTTGGCCCCGCTGAGCAGGAAGTCTTCTTCCTGTCCTTCGGCCTTGACGACGTTGCCATGCTGAAGCTGCGCTCCCAGCCCCAGCGCCTGAGCCTTGAGGGTCTTCTGGATCTCGACCCCCGTCTGTTCCTTCATGCCGGGGACGTTGAACAGTTTCTCCAGGGTGAAGAACAGTGGTCCCGTCACGCGGTCGATCACCAGCACCTTCCGCTGATGCCAGGCGAGATGGATCGCAGCCGCCAGACCCGCAGGTCCGCCGCCGACGATGAGGGTGTCGTAGAGGGTGTCCATGGTTCCTGGCGGAGAGCTTATCTCTACTTTGCCCGAGAGTGCCCCCTCCCAAGACCCTCGTCACCCCGGCCCTCTTCTCCCGCCTGCCCTCACCGGGAGAAGAGGGAGAACGACCATCAGACAAAGAGCGCCTGCTGGCGACTCCTTGGCGCTCCCATCCGCGCCGGTTCGTTGCATCACCAGGAGCCATCCATGGAACGCAACGCAACGTTCCCCGGCCCCGCAGGCCGGTTCCTGCGACACAAGGGAGTGTTTCCCGGGCGTTCACGAGGCGCGATGAGACGCGAGCCTGCGTTCCCTGGTGTCGCAGCAACGCCCATGCATCACAAAGAGCCTCTCCCGCGGGGCCGGGAAAGGCTCCCGCATCACGCGGACCGCGAGAAGCGTCACGGCGCTTCCGAGTTGCAGCACCGGGGAAGCTTGCGCGGTGACGCAATCCGGGATCTGCGTCACGCTTCCCGCTTGCGCGGGGATGCTTCCCGCGGTTTGCATCATGCAGATCCCGAGCGGGCTGACGCTTCCCGGGATCTGCGTCACGCAGATCCCGAGAACGGTGACGCAGCTCGAGATCCGCGTGATGCAGATCCCTTGCGCGGTGATGCAGCCCACGATGCCTGTGATGCCGGTCCGAAGAGGAGAGACGCATACCGGCTGAGGCATGGCGCGGCACTCCAGGGCAGGATCTCTTCTTTCCGGCGCGGCCAGCGGGCTCAGGATCTTACTCCTCCGCGCCGCCTCCGCCGCAGGCCGCCGCCCGAGCGGCCACACCGCCGACAAAAAAAGTCGGGGTCCGAATCGGACCCCTTTTGAGGTTTGTACTAGGGGGGAAAGCGTTTTTTGAACGCTGAGGCATTTATCCCATGCGCGGGAGGCTATCGTCTCGGCAGACGGTGCCTCCTTTCCGGCAGTAATCGTGATGTTCGGGACGGGCCCCGACGGAGCGTGTCAAGGAATCGTGTCAGAACACATGGCCATTTCCTGACACATGGACTGACAGAGTTCTGACACTCCTCTCGCCCTCTCCCCGAGGAGGCGCCACTGGCAGCGCCTTTGCAGCTCTCTCTTTCAGACGCTGCGGATCGTAGAGCAAGGTGCGGAGAGGAGTTGCGGGATGCTCGATCATGGGGACTTCGAAAGACGGATCTTCTCCTACTACCTCCCCCTTCAGAGGGTGCAGGAGTACGTGGAAAAGAACCTCTCCGAGCCGATCCCCCTGCGGGAGGCGGCCCGCGCCGCGGGCCTGGAGGAGAAGTACTTCTCGGCCTTCTTCCACAGGAAGACGGGAGTCTGCTTCCGCGACTGGTTGGCCGGCCGGCGGGTCGAGCGCGCAATCGCGATCCTGAAGGGGCATGACGACACCATCACCCACGTCGCGGCCAGCGTCGGCTTCCAGGACCTGCGCACCTTCGAGCGCGCCTTCAAACGCCTCACCGGAGTGACCCCCCGCGAGTTCAAGCGTTCCGTGGCGCCCGAGGGTGCGCTGCCCGAGGCCGTTGCTCCTGTCGAGGACGACAAGGAGGAGACGGCAGGCCTGATCGCACAAGCGGACCTTCAGCCGGCTGCGGATTCTCTGCCTCGGGAGACGGTTGCCACTCGGCCGCCCCGCGCGCGGGCGCGGCTGCTGCCGTGCGATACGGATCTGCGGCACCTGGAGCAAGTCGTTTCCTTCCTGATGAGCTCGCCGGAGGTCGCGCGGGCGCCCACGCACCTCCCGCCGTGACCGGCCGGCTCGTCACAGGGTGCCGTTGCGCAAGTACCGCGCTGGCAGCGGGTTGCCGCCCCCTTCGTTGTCCCAGAGGACGGACATCACCCACCAGCGGTCGCCGTCGTGGAAGAGCTGGATGCTGTTGATCCCGCGCGCGAACGGCTTCTCTGCCGGCGCCTGGCGGGACTCGTAGGTGCTCCAGACGTGGGCGATGTTGCCGAAGCGCTCGACGCGGTGGCAGACCTCGTTCTCCCAGAAGGGGCTGGCGGCGAAGACGGGCGAGCGGGAGGCGATGTACCCCGCGGAGTCCATCACCTCGACCTCGGCACCCCCTTCCGCCCGCGGGTGGGTCGGCATCAGCCGCACCTGCGGATGGACCAGCGAGCGCTCCCGCTCCCAATCCCGCGGTCCGGCCGGCCCGGAGACGACTTCGTACAGCGCCCTGACGATCCCCTCGATCGAGTCGACGTCCTCTCGCCTCGCCTTCATCACCATCCTCCTTGTACGGCTGAGGAGGAGATTGTAGCGCGGAGCGCTCCCGCAAAGGCTAGGAAGAAGGACAGAAAGGACACCAAGGACAGCAAAGACAGCAAGGGCGGGAAAGGCCGCCTCGATCGTCCTTAGCGTCCTTGGTGTCCTTCGGCCGAGGCAGGATAGAGTAGGCACCTATGCCCAACTACGGCGGCCAGAGCATGGTGGCTCCCCTGCGGCGGGTCCTCGTCCGCCGGCCGGACGAGACCTTCGGCACGGCCGACCCGGCCGTCTGGCACTACACCTCCCGGCCCGACCTCGACGAGGCCCGCCGCGAGCACGACGCCCTCGCCGATCTCCTGCGGGCGGCCGGCGCCGAGGTGATCGAGCACGCCGAGCCTCAGCCGGAGCGGGCGGATGCCATCTTCGTCTTCGATCCCGCCCTGATCACCGACCAGGGCGCCGTGCTCCTGCGCATGGGGAAGGGCCTGCGCCGCGGCGAGGAGGAGGCGATGGGGCGGCGGCTCGCGGCGCTGGGCGTCCCCCTCCTCGGCGCCCTCCACGGCGAGGCCACGGCCGAAGGGGGGGACCTGCTGTGGCTCGATCCCCAGACCCTGGCCGCCGGCCACGGCTTCCGCACCAACGCCGAGGGGCTGCGCCAGCTCTGGGAGGTGCTGGACCCGCTGGGCGTCGAGGTGCTTCCCGTCGAGCTCCCTTACTTCGGCGGCCCCGAGGCGTGCCTCCACCTCCTCTCGCTCATCAGCCTGGTGGACGACGACCTCGCCGTGGTCTATCCGCCCCTGCTCGCCGTCCCCTTCTGGCGGCGGCTGCGCGAGCGGGGGATCGAGCTGGTGGAGGTCCCGGAGGAGGAATTTCCCACTCAGGGGCCCAACGTCCTCGCCCTGGCACCCCGCAAGGCGTTGATACTGGAGGGGAACCCGGTGACCCGCCGGCGCCTGGAGAAGGCCGGCTGCGAGGTGATCACCTACCGCGGCCGGGAGATCTCGCTCAAGGCCGAGGGCGGGCCGACGTGCTTGACGCAGCCGCTGTGGCGGAGCTGAAAGCCGATCGCACCCGCGGCTCCGTATCTAAGAGGGTGTTTGGAACGTTCGGTCGCGACGCCCACCCCCGCCCGGGCATAAATGCCGGGGCTAAGAACGACGCCGGATGAATCCGGCTTGCGAAGTCCCCTTCTCAGGGAAAGTCCCCTTCAGGGGGCGCAGCTCATAGCCCCGGCATTTATGCCCGGGCGAAGGTGGGCGAGCTCCTGGGTTGTACACTTTCCAGACACCCTCTAACCAGGGCAGGCACAATTCTCCCGGAGGTCCATCTCATGAGCACCATCCTCAAGCTTTCCATCCTCGTCCTGGTCCTCGCCGCCTTCTCTCCCCGCGGCGGCTCCGGGGATACCGCGAAGCCCGGCGAGGGGACGGCCGTCGTCGAGCTCTTCACCTCCCAGGGGTGCTCGAGCTGTCCGCCGGCGGACCGCCTCCTGGCACAGCTCGCGCACGATCCCAAGTATCAGGGGAAGGTCATCCCCCTGTCGTTCCACGTCGACTACTGGAACTACATCGGCTGGCAGGACCCGTTCTCCTCGGCCCGCTGGTCCGAGCGGCAGAAGCTCTACGGCGCCCGGGCGTTCCACTCCAACCGCATCTACACCCCGCAGGTGGTGGTCAACGGCCGGTCGGAGTGCGTGGGCTCCCAGGAAGGGGAGGTGCTGGAGAAGATCGGCGAGGCCCTGCACCAGGAGCCGGCCGGCCGCGTCACCCTCGCCGTCGATCCGCCCACGGCGGACGGGCACCTGCGGGTGAAGGTGGCGGCGAAGCGGAGCCACGGCAGCGGCGACCTCGACCTCTGGGTGGCGGTTTACGAGAGCGGCCTCTCGACCCCGGTCAAGGCGGGGGAGAACGCCTCGCGCGTGCTGCGCAACGACCGGGTGGTGCGCCGTTTCGAGAAAGCTCTCACCCTGCCGGCCGCCGCGGGCGCCGAGAAGTCCACGGAGATCGTCCTCGGCATCGACAAGCGCTGGAAGGTGGACGCCCTGGGCGTCGCCGCCTTCCTCCAGGACCCCGCGACCCTGGCGATCGAAGGGGCGGTGGCGCGGGAGGTGGGGCGCTAGCCCCCCTGGCGCTTCTGGATGGTGTAGGTCTCCAGCGGCTCGCGGCGGCTGCCGGCCACGCCGAAGACGTGCAGCCTGTAGGTGCCGGGCTTCAGCGTCCCCCGTGGCAGGAGCACGGGATAGAAGCCGTTGGGGTCCTTCTGGATGCCAGGGGCGGTGGTGACGAGGACGCCCCGCTCGTCGCGGACCTCGATCTGATACTCGTCGTAGACGCCGGTGCCGGACGTCACCAGGGCGAGGACCGGCGGTGACGCCGCCGCTGGCAGCTCCGCGGGCTCGGCGGCCTTGCCCCGTTCGACGGCCTGGTCCGGCGCGACGTTGAGGAAGGTGACGGCCTGCGGCGCCGGCGCTCCGGCCTGCGCGACTTGCGTGCTAGCTGCCGGCGGCTGCGCGGCGAGACGGTCCGCGAGCTGCCGCGCGTCCCGCGCGCTGTAGACCCAGCCGGAGGCGGCGACGAGCCCGCCGAGGCTGGCGGCGAGGGCGGCGGCCCGCCACCCTCCCGTGGACCGCCTGGCTACCGCGGGGACCGCCGTCAGCTTGCGGGCGGGGGGGAATACGGCGACGTTGTCCTCCTCCTCCAGGCGCCGGCTCATCCGTGCCAGCTCCAGCTCCGCAGCGCACTCGGGGCACGAGGCCAGGTGCTCACCTGCGAGGACGGGATCGATCCCCGCGGGGGGCTCCCCCCAGGCGATGGCCACCAAGCCGGCGGTGGGCACGTGCCGGGCGAAGACGGACGCCGCCTGGCGGGTCTCGGCCAGCGCCGTGCCGCAGGGGCCGCAGGTTTCGAGGTGCTCCTGGACTTGGGCCCGTTCCCCGGCGTCCAGGGTGCGGTTCAGGTACCAGGGGAGGAGCTCGATGGCTTGGTCGCAGGTCATCAGGTTTCGCCTTTCAACTCATCTTAGGCGAACTTTTGACCATAGTGTTACGTCGGCTGTCCCTTTCCCCCTTCGAGCAGGGTGCGGCGCAGGCTCGCCGCCTTCTCCCGGCAGCGCAGGACGCGCACTCGCAGGGTCCCCTCGGCGACGTTCAGCCGCGCGCTCATCTCCTTGTAGGAGAGGCCGGCGAGGATCATACGCCACATCTCCCGGCAGTCCTGGGGAACCCGCTGCAGCACGCGCAGGAGGAGGTCGCGGTCCTCCCGGTTCGAGGCGGGGACGTGGACGGCGGCGGCCGGACCGTCCCCCTGGTCGAGAGTCTCGAGATCGGCCCATTTCCACTTGCTCTGCGCCCGGATCTGGTCCAGGCAGGTGTGGCTGACCACCCGCCAGAGATAGGTGCGCAGGCTCGACTCGCCCCGGAACTTCCCCTGGCCCAGGAGGCGCGTCACCTCCAGCCGGACGTCCTGCAGCACGTCGTCCCAGCGGTCGGCCAGCCGGCGCTGGTACGGCCAGGCGGCGCGCGAGATCCAGCCGTCGACGGTGCCTACTGCCTCCGATTCGCCCCGCAGGAAGCGGTCGACCATGTCCCGGTCATCGATTGCCATCGATATCATCCTATAGTCTTCGGCCACCATGGCGAGCCCTCCTCCGCGAAGTTGTTCGCCGTGAGTGCGATAAACTCGACAACGGTCAGCTTCCACGTGATGGCACCTCGCCTCCTCCGCTCGTGTCGCCTCCTTTCCCTTTGCGGGGGAGCCCTGTTGCTGGCGGGCCTCGGGGTGGGGTGCCGGTCGGCGGACGGGAAGAAAGCCGCCGCCGAGAAGGAATTCGCCGCGGGGCGCCGTCTCGAGCGCCGGGAGGACGAAAAGTCGCTACGGCAGGCGGTGAGCCGGTTCACCAAGGCCCTCGATCTCTGGCGCGACGCCGGAGACAAGGGGGGCCAGGTGAGAGCGCTCAACGAGTTGGCGCAGGCCGAGTACCTCCTCGCAGACGGACCCAAGATGTGGAACCGGGCCCAGGAGGCCCTGCGGATCGCCCGCGCGAGCGGGGACCAGGCCGGGATGGCCACCGCCCTCAACCTGCTGGGGGACGCGTGCAGCATGGGCCGTAGCGCCTGCGGCAACAGCCAGGACCCCATGAACCAGGGCGTCCTGTTCCTGCAGGAAGCGCTCGGCATCTGGCGACGGCTCGGCAGCCAGGGGGGTGAAGGGCGGTGCCTCAGCGCTTTGGGCGGCCTCCATTTCCAACAGGGGGATTTCGCACGGGCCGGGCGGGAGCTGGAGGCGGCGAGGAACCTGCTCCACGCCGCCGGCGACGCCTGGCAGGAGGCGAACACCCTGGTGTACATGCAAGGGGTTTACTTCAATCGCGGCGAGGTCGGCAAAGCCCGCGAAGCCGCGCAGCAGGCCCTGGAGCTCAGCCGGCAGGACGGGCGCCAGGTCATCGAGGCGTCCGCCCTCTTCAACCTGGCGCGAATCGATAGACTGAAGGGCGACCTCGAGACTGCGCTCAAGAGCTTCGAGGAGAACCTGGAGGTCCACCGCCGGCTCGGGGGGCGCGATTCCGAGGTCGCGGCCCTGCTCCTGGCTCTCGGCTCCGTGCATTACGACCTGGGAGATTTGGACGAGGCGCTCGACTTCTACCAGCAGAGCCTCGCCGTCTACCTCAAGCTGAAACAGCCAAATTTCCAGGCGCGGCTGACGAACCACATCGGGCTGGTCCTCTACGCCAAGGGGGACCGGGAGAAGGCACTGCGCAAGTACGGCGAGGCGCTCGCCTTGAGCCGGGCGATCAAGGACGAGCCGGTCATCGCTCTCGCCGAGTACAACCTGGGGATCGCCAACGTCGACCTCGGCCGGCTCGCGGAAGGCCTTGCGCACCTGGAGACGGCGCTCAAGCTGCGGCGGCAGAAGGGCACTCCCGGCGAGCGGACGCAGACGCTGCGGGAGATCGGCACCTCCTACCATCGTCTGCACCTCCCGGCGCAGGCGGCTGCGGCCTTCGGCGAGGCCCTCGCCATCAGCGAGCAGATCGGCAGCCCGGCCTTGACCGCCGACTGCCTCTACCGCTGGGCCCTGCTGGAGCGGGACCAGGGGCGGCTCACCGAGGCCTTGGCCAAGGTCGAGAAGACGGTCGGCATCGTCGAATCGGTCCGCAGCCGGATGGGAACGGAGTCCTTCCGCACCTCGTTCTTCGCCTCGAAGCGGACCTACTACGAGCTTTACGTCGACCTGCTTATGCGTCTGCATGCCGCGAAGCCCAGCTCGCGCTATCAGGTCGAGGCCCTGGAGGCCAGCGAGCTCGCCCGGGCGCGCGGCCTCCTGGAGCTCCTCGCCCGGCGGATCGACGTCAAGCAAGGGCTTCCACCGGCTCTCAAGAAACAGGAGACGGAGCTGGGGGAGCGGGTCTCCTGGCTGCTCGACGAGCTGCGGCAGCCGAGCCCGGAGTGGAAGGGGCGAGAGGAGGAGTTGCGAGCCCAGTTGGATCAGACCGAAAAGCAGGTGCAGGCGCTCGAAGCGGAAGTCCGTTCCAAGTTCCCTCGCTATGCCGAGGTGCGCTACCCCACGCCACTCCGTGCCGGCGAGGTCGAAAAACTGCTGGACGCGGACTCGGCCCTGCTCCAGTTCTTCCTGGGCAAGGAGCGTTCGTTCCTCTTCGTGGTGACGCGCGGGGGCGTGGAGAGCTATGAGCTGCCCGGCTCCGGCTGGATCGCCGAGCGGGTGCGGAGCTTGCGGAGCGTCCTCGACAAGCCGAACCCGCTGACCAAGGCCCGGTTCTGCCAGGAAGCCGCCGAGCTTTACGCCCGGCTCCTCGGACCGGCCGCCGGTACCCTCGGCAAGAAGCGCCATCTGGTGATCGCACCCGATGGTCCCCTTTACTTCCTCCCCTTCGAGGCGCTACTGACCGACGCCAAGGCGGGGACCGGCAAGCCCTACGGGGACCTGCCGTACCTGTTGCTCGACCATACGGTGTCCTACGTCCCCTCGGCCAGCGTGCTGGCGAGCCTGCGGCTTCCCCACCCCTCGCTCCTGGGGAAGGGGGAGGTCGCCAAGACGTTCGTCGGTTTCGCGGACCCGGTGTACGGCCGGCCGCCGGTACCTCGGGGCCAGCTCGCGGCGCTGCGGGGAGGAGATGGCTCGCAGCCGGAGCTCCCCCCGCTTCCTCGTTCGCGGCAGGAGGTGGAGCAGGTCGCGAGCCTCTATCCCGGCAAGGAGGCGCTCTACCTCGGCCCCGCCGCCACCAAGCGAAACGTGCAGGACAATCCCCTCCTCAGGAGCGCCCTGCGCATTCACTTCGCCACCCACGGTCTGGTCAACCAGGTCCGGCCGGAGCTCTCGGCCCTGGCCCTGACCCCCGAGGGGCAGGACGACGGGAAGCTGCGGGTAAGCGAGATCTTCAACCTCGAGATCGATTCCGACCTCGTGGTCCTCTCGGCGTGCGAGACGGGGCTGGGCAAGCAGGTCAGCGGCGAGGGGGTGCTGGGGCTCACCCGGGCCTTCCTCTACGCCGGGGCGAAGAGCGTCGTCGTCAGCCTCTGGCCGGTGCTCGAGACCGGGACGCCCGAGCTGATGACGAGCTTCTACCGCCATCTGGACGCCTCCGGCAGCAAGGTCGAGGCGCTGCGGGCCGCGAAGCTCGACCTGATCCGCGGCGGCCAGGCCAACCCTAGCTACTGGGCGCCGTTCGTCTTGGCAGGCGACTCGTAACTTTTGATAGCTTTCGTCGCCTCTCTAAGGTACAAAGGAACCGTAGGTCTTTGATCTCATCGAGAGAGAGGAGAGAGGAACATGCCACAGCCTTATTACCCCCCTGTCGATCCTGGCGGCGGTCAGCAGAACGGTTTGCAGCAAGGAAGCACGGCGGCGAGCGCCCTGGGTTTCGTGGCGCTCGTGGGCTCCCAAGCGGGCGACAGCCTGTCGGCGGCGTTGGGGCTCGGCAGCCATGCGCCGCACTTCCTCACCGCCGGCATCTCCCTGGCGAGCCTGGGACACCTGAACCTGTTTTCCATCGGCCTCGGGCTGGTCGGCCTGGGGATCATCCTCAACGTGATCAGCCTCGGCCTTGCTTCCCGGCAACGGAGCCAGGAGCTCGCCGAGGCCGCGGCCTGCGCCGACAAGACGGCCGGTCCGAACGATCCGGCCACGGCTCCAAACCCGAACCGCCAGCCTCCCAATCCGCAATCGTAGAAGGCACGGTTTCTCCCCGCCCCCGCCGGCCGCGAGCGCCGGCGGGGGGCCTCTGTTTATACTGGAGGCGGCAAAGGAGAGAGACCTCATGCGCAAACGATTGACCGTCGCCGCCGTTCTGGCCCTGCTGGCTCTGCCGCTGACGGCGCAGCCTCCCAGGCCGCCGGCGGCAGGAGGGGGACCCATGGATGCCGTTTCCATCCTCACCGTGTCCGGCTCGGGCCAGGCCCGGGTGGCTCCGGACCTTGCCACCGTGCGGCTGGGGGTGGTGGCCCAGGCGCCCACCGCCCGCGCCGCCCAGGACCAGGTGAGCCGCACGGCCGGCGCCGTCCTGGACGCCATCCGCAAGGTGGGGATCGCGGCCGAGGACCTCCAGACCTCCGGTCTCTCGCTCTCCCCCCTCTACTCCCAGAGCAACCGGCCGGGCGGCGAGAGCCAGGCGCCGCGGATCACCGGCTACCAGGCCAACAACACCGTCACGGTGCGGGTGACCGACCTCGCCAAGGCCGGCCCGGTCATCGACGCCGGTCTCGGGGCCGGGGCCAATACACTGGACGGGGTCGACTTCGGGCTGCGCAACGACGAGGCCGCCCGCGCCCAGGCCCTGGCCGATGCCGCGCGGGCGGCCCGCGCCAAGGCGGAGACCCTGGCCAAGGCCCTGGGGGTGCGGCTGGGGGAGATCCTGGAGGTGACGGAAGGGGGCGTCTCGGTCTCGCCGCCGCCCTATCCGCGGTTCGGCGCCGTCCGTGCGATGGCGGAGTCCGCCATGGCTCCCACTCCAGTCTCCGCCGGCCAGGTGGGGGTCGAGGCGAGCGTCACGATCCGCTACCGGATCTCGCAATGACGGCGGCGGAGGTCGTGCGCCTGCTCGGGCTCGCTCCCCATCCCGAGGGAGGCTTCTATGCCGAAACGTTCCGCGCTCCCGCGCCCGCGGGGGAACGGGGAGCCTCGACCGCCATCTACTACCTACTGCCGGCAGGGGAGGTCTCGGCCTGGCACCGGGTGGTGGACGCCGACGAGGTCTGGCACTACTACGCGGGCGCCCCGCTGGAGCTGACCCTCGCGGCCGGCGGGGAGCGCTCGGTCGTACTCCTGGGGAGCGATCTCGCGGCGGGTCAGCGCCCCCAGGGGGTGGTGCCCGCCGGGGTCTGGCAGACGGCGCGCACCCTCGGCGGCTGGACGCTGGTGGGGTGCACGGTGGCGCCGGGGTTCCGCTTCGAGAGCTTCGAAATGGCGCCGGGGGGAGACCCCGGCTAAGGGACAGCAGGGACAACAGGGACAACAGAGACAGCAGGGGACGTGGCGCCTCGTGTACGCCTTGTCGTCCCTGCAGTCCCTGGTGTCCCTTATGTCCCTCTCTTTCCTTTTGCTTCAGCCGCCCTTCCGATACGATCCCTCCGATGGAGAGCAGCGAGGGATTCGTTTTCGTCCGGCCGGGGCTCCACCTCTACTACCACGTCCTGGGAGACGGGGCGGAGGCGGTGGTGGTGCCCAACGCCAACTGGCTGGCGGAGACCCTGCAGCCGCTGGCCGCGGGCCGGCGGCTCATCCTCTACGATCCCCGCAGCCGCGGCCGCTCGAGCGCCGTCACCGACGGGCGCCACTTGAGCCTCGAGGAGGACGTGGCGGACCTCGAAGCCGTGCGCCGCTTCTTCGGCCTGGAGCGCATGGCCCTCCTCGGCTCCTCCTACCACGCGGCGATCACCGCCCTCTACGCGCTGGACAACCCGGAGCGCGTCGAGCGGATGCTCCTCGTCTGCCCCATCACCCCGCGGCGCCCGGGAGAGTGGCTGCAGGAGACCCCCACCTGGGAGGAGCTGACCTATCCGCCGGGCATCCCGCGGCTGGAGGAGATGCGGCGCGAGGGGGTGGACCGCGACGACCCGGTGGCCTTCTGCCGCGCCTGGTTCACCTATTTCCTGCTGCCGGCGCAGATGGGCGAGCTCGCGGCGGCGGCCCGCTTCCCGCTCGACGACATCTGCTCCTTCCCCAACGAGTGGCCGCAGAACGCCATGAGCCTCTACTTCCGGCACATCATCCCCAAGATCAAGGGGTGGGACTTCCGCCCCCGGCTGGAGACGCTGGAGCGCCCCCTGCTGGTGATGCAGGGGACGGACGACCTGGTGCCGGAGGAAGCCTCGCGCGAGTGGGCGGCCCACGCCGCCCAGGGGCGCTTCCTGCGCATCGAGGGGTCGGGGCACCACCCCTACCTGGAGCGCCCGCAGGAGTTCTTCGCCGCGGCGGACGCCTTCCTCAAGGGGGAGTGGCCGGCCGGGGCCGAGATCGTCCCCCGGCCGGACTGAAACCTCTGCTCCTGATCCTCAACCGCACTGCAGAGCGCAGTGGGGGCCGGAACCGCCGTCGCAGCGGCAGCAATTGAAGCAGTCACCCGTCAGATCGCACTGACAGCACGCTCTTTGGATGACTGTGCCGGTGCTGCAGGGGGCGGGGCACGTCGTCGGGCACCAGGTGGTGACGCCGTCGCAGGTGACGTGTCCGCGCTCGCCGACCGCACAGTTGCGATCTGCCGCCGAGCAACTGGTGACGCTGTTGTTGCCACCGCAGGAGACGGTGCCGGGCGAGCAGTTCGCAGTGGCGTTGCAGAGGGACTTCTCCCACCCCTTCGGCCGCTTGGCGGCGAAAACCAACTCGTTCTGTTGCGTACCGCAGCTGCCCGCAGGCTGACCCAGGATCGCGGCAAGAACCTCGCTGGAGAGCGGGGCCTTGCTCGGCGTTTGGGCGAAACCGGCGACCGAGACGAAAAGAAGGACAGCAGCGAAGACCCATGCTTTCTTCATCAACTTTTCCTCCTATGTTGGGCCATTGTGGCGTGCTGCATTCTACTCGTCTTTGCGCTAGGGCGGAAGGAGCGCGCAGAGGACGGCAAGGACGAGAAGGGGGAAAGGCTCAGGTCTTCCTCCGCGGCACCTCGGGTAGCTCGTCGCCGCCGTGCCCGGCCTGGAAGCGCTCGCCGCGCAGGCGGGACTTGAGGCGCCGCCAGACGCCGGAGACGGCGCCTCCCGTCTCCGCGGCGCCGTCCAGCAGGACGTCGAAGCGCCCGGGATCGCGGGCGAGCGACTCGGCGGCGAGGGCGTCCAGGGCTTCCTCCAGCCGGGACTCCAGCACCGCCGTCCAGTCCGTCGCCGTCATCCCGGCCTCGCCGGCCGGCAGCTCCTCGCCGAAGCGGGCCAGGGCCTCGGCCGTGCGCTCCTCCCAGAACGGGTACTCGAGGGCGAGGGGGAGGAGGACGGCCTGGCGCACGCGGGCAGCGAGGTGGCCGATGCCGGAGCGCAGCCGCACGGGGCGCACCCGCGGGTCGGTGAGCCGCCCCTCGGCGGCGATCCACAGGGCGGAGTCGGGCTGGGAGAGGATCTGGCGCGACAGGGTGAGGAAGCGGCGGGCGCCGCGCGGGCTCCCCAGCTCGATGCCGAAGAACCCCAGCCGCTCGAAGAAGGCATACCCCCCCAGGGCCGCGGCGTCGATCGGCGCGTAGTTCTTGCGGTCGGGAAAGAACTGCTCCGCCAGGCGCAGGCAGATCAGCGGGTCCCACCACGACGGGTGGTTGAAGTAGACGATCAGCGGCTTGCCGCGGATCGCCACCGGGTCCGGGCGCTGGGCCTTCGACAGGCGGAAGGCGTGGAAGTGCCGGGATAGGTACCCCCGCACGGAGCGCTCGAACAGGGAGAGCAGGAGCGGCGAGGTCTCGGGCGTCCGGGAGGGCGCGCGCGCGGGGGAGTCGTCTCGATTCATACGCCGCAGTCTATACCTTCGCGGCGAGCCCTGGCATTCATGCCGTGCCGGTCCACGGCTTCTTCAGCGGCATCGGACGGATCGGTCGAATCGATCCGTTCTGGGTGTGTGCAACCTGGTAGGGCATTCCGCCCGGGCGAGGCCTCACCGCCGCGCGAGGGTTTGCAGCCAGCCCCGCCAGCCCAGGAAGAGGTTGGGCTTCTCCAGCCGGGTGAGCGTCCAGCACTCCTCGCCGGGCTCGGTCACCGGCCGGTGGCGGCTGCCCGGGGCGTAGGAGGCCCAGGTGCCCTGCTCGAAAGTGCCGAGATGGTCCTCGAAGCCGCCGGCCAGGACGAGAATGTCCTCGGGTCCCAGGTGCTCGTGCGCCGGGAAGCCCCGGCTCGCGGGCATGTGGCCGAGCAGCAGGGCGCTCCCGGTGGCCTCGTCGCGGAAGAGCACGGCGTAGCGGGCGGGGTGGGCCGGCACCCGGTGCCAGTGGAGCGCCGGGACCTCGGGCATCTCCCGGCGCGCCCCGGGGGTAAGGGGAAAGCGGGAGAGGAGGGGATTGGCGTCGCCGCCCGCCGGTGGCAGGGCGCTGATGCGGGCGCGCAGCTTCTCCCACAGCGCGTCCGGCGGCGGGATACGCGGCAGGCTCGCCAGCAGGGCGCCACCCGGGGTGCTGATCTCCTTCAGCGTGGCGCGGCAGGGGGCGCAGGAGTCGAGGTGCCCCTCGACCATCACCCGCTGGGGGCGGTCGGCCTGGCCGGAGGCGACGGCGACGAGGAGCTCTTCGGGCGGATGCATGGGTCAGCTTCCCTCCAGCACGGTGCGCAGCGATCGGAGACCGGAGCGGATGCGCGACTTGAGGGTGCCGACCGGCAAATCCAGGCGGCGCGCCGTCTCCTCATAGGTGAGCCCGCCGAAGTAGGCCATCTCGATCGCCCGCCGTTGCTCCGGGGCCACGCGGGCCAGGGCCTGGTGCATGGCGAGCCGCAGCTCGCCCCGCTCCTGGGCGGGGTCCGCCGGCTCGCTCATCTCGCCGAGGTCCACCCCTTCGCCCTGCCGCCGCCACAGGTCCACCAGCTTGTTGCGGGTGATGGTGTAAAGCCAGCCCGCGGGATCGCCGCGGTCGGCACGGAAGCTCGCCGCCCGCCGCCACACGGCGACGAACACCTCCTGCACCACGTCCTCCGCCCCCTCCCGGTTGCGGCCGAGCTGCCGCACGTAGGCCAGCACGCGGCCGGCATAGCGGCCGTAGAAAGAGTGGAAGGCTTCCAGGTCCCCTTCCGCGATGCGGCTGAGAAGCAGGAAGTCACTGGGGGCCGGCGAGGCTCCAGGCAATGGGGTCGTCTCCGGAACGGAATATACGCCAACCGGCCGGAAGGGGAGACGGGTGGGGAGGGGAGTCGCGAGTTGCATGGCGGCGGGCAGGCTCTGATGGGAACTCTCGCTTTACCTACGCGCAGGCGCCGGTTCTGGATGACGGCGGCGCGGCGATCGCCGAGGGCCTCAGCGCGGTTCGAGCCCCCTCCCTTCCAACTCCAGGAGCCACCGTTTGCGCTGGCCGCCGCCCACGTACTCGCCGGGCTCGCCAGCGGCGAGGACCACCCGGTGGCAGGGGACGACGATGGGGAGGGGGTTGCCCAGCAGGACGGAGAGCACGTCGCGGCAGGAGCCCGGCCGCCCCGCGGCCTCGGCGATCCCCTCGTACGTCCGCGTGCGGCCGTAGGGGACCTTGGCCGTCTCCTTGAGCACCCGACGGGCAAAACCGCTGAGCCCGCAGGGACCGAAATCGACCTCCAACTCGAGCTTGCGCCGGGCGCCGGCGAAGTACTCCGCCAGCCGGCCGAAGACCTCGTCGAGGAAGTCCGAGCCATCGAGCCGGTGGAGCGGCAAGAAGGAGCACCGCTCCGCCTCGCCCGGCTCGATGTGCACACGGACGACGGCCGCGCCCAGGAGCTCCACGCCCAGCACGCCGATGGGCGAGGGCATCAGCACCCGGACGGTCCCGGCCGCGCTCTCCGGCGCGGTGCCGCTCCGTGTCTGCGCTTCCATCGCGAAAAACAGGGTAGCACGCCCGGTTTCCCGAGCGGCCCGGCCGCCCCGGGCGAGGCGTGAGCCGGCTTCCCCTTCGGGAGATTTTCTTTCCCGTTGAACGCCAGAAATTGCACGCAATGGGCCGCACGCGGTAACAACTCACCGCACAAGGTAACCTAGAAAGCGGGTAAATTCTTCAGGGAAAAGGACTTAAGGTTGATGCGCGGGGCTCGCTGCGGATACATTCACGGGGTGGAGATGTTCGAGCTCATCGGCGAGACCCTGCGGCGGCTGCGCCGTGAGCGGGGGCTCACCCTGCAGGAGCTCGGCGGCCGCGCCGAGCTCGGCCGCGGCCAGCTCTCGCGCATCGAGAACTACAAGCAGGAGGCGACGCTCTCCACCCTCGCCAAGATCCTCGCCAGCCAGGGGGTGAGCCGCCGCGAGTTCTTCCGCCGCTACGACCTGGTGGAGTCCGAGGTCCTGGCCGTCGAGCGCGAGAAGGCGGCGACCGCGGCGAGCCCGGGCCAGTCGCCGCAGGAGCTGCAGGAGCTGGTGGGACGGCTCGAGACCTTCCTCCAGTCGGCTCTCCATCCCACGGCGACGGTGGCGCAGGGCGCCATCGAGGTCGGCGACCTCCTGGTGCTGTTCCGCGTCGTGCCGCGCGGCGCCGCGCCGGGCGAGCCCCCTCCGGCGGCCGGCGGGGAGGAAAAGCCGGCCCGGCGAGGGCGTGCGGCCGGCGGCCGCAAGCGCAAGCGCTGACTCCTTGCAAGGTTCCGTTTCCAGTCCTTTGTTGCTCAGCGGCAGAACGCCGGTCGTTCTTATCCGCCGTACGGCGGCCATTCGTTGTCGGATCAGATGCCCGTCGAGGCCGATAAGTGCCATAGTTTCAGAGATTTGCGCTTGCTTTCGGTGGCGTGCAGCCGATACATTTCCTGCATGGGCATGTTCGAGAACCTAGGACGGACGTTGGGCCTCCTGCGCGAGCTGCGAGGCAAGAGTCAGGCCCGCGTGGCGCGCGAGGCGGGCATCGGCAAGAGTCAGCTCTCCAAGTACGAGAACGGCAAGGAACTCCCCAAGCTGGACTCGCTGGAGAAGGTTCTCCTTGCCCTGCAGGTGGGGTATTTCGAGTTCTTCTATACCCTCTACCTGGTCGACCGGCGCGCCGCCGACCTGGAGCTGAAGGACGGCGAGCCGGGCGGCGCCCCCGAGGAGCTCCTCTACATCCCCCCGCTGGTCAAGGGAGAGAGCCTGCTCGCCGAGAGCACCGACCAGGCCTTCCGGCAAGTGTTCACCGACCTCCTCCTCCTCTACCGGCGGGTGTTCGAGCAGGTGGTGCGGGCCGCCGTGGCGGAGCCGGAGGAACCGGACCCTCCGGGGTGAGCCGAAGCAGGGGGGGCGCCCTCGCCGGCCGGCCATAGTAGTATCCCGGCCCCATGAAGAAGATCAGCCGTGAGGATGCGCTCGCGTACCACTCCCAGGGGCGGAAGGGAAAGATCCAGGTCGTTCCCACCAAGCCGACCGCCACCCAGTGGGACCTCTCGCTCGCCTACAGCCCGGGCGTCGCCATGCCCTGCCAGGAGATCGAGCGCGACCCCCTGCTGGCCTACGAGTACACCGCCAAAGGGAACCTGGTGGCGGTGATCAGCAACGGCACCGCGGTGCTCGGTCTCGGCAACATCGGCGCTCTCGCCGGCAAGCCGGTGATGGAGGGGAAGGGGGTGCTGTTCAAGCGTTTTGCCGACATCGACGTCTTCGACCTCGAGCTCGCCACCACCGACCCCGAGGAGCTCATCCGTGCCGTCAAGCTGCTCGAGCCCACCTTCGGCGGCATCAACCTGGAGGACATCCGCTCGCCCGAGTGCTTCGAGATCGAGCGGCGCCTCAAGGCGGAGATGAGCATCCCCGTCTTCCACGACGACCAGCACGGCACGGCCATCATTTCCGGCGCCGCCCTGCTCAACGCCCTGGTGGTGGTGGGCAAGCGGATCGAGGACGTGCGCATCGTCTTCTCGGGAGCCGGCGCCGCGGCCGTCTCCTGCGCCCGGCTCTACGTGCAGCTCGGGGCGCGGCGGGAGAACGTCGTGCTCTGCGACCGCCACGGGGTGGTCTACCGCGGCCGGGAGCAGGAGATGGAGCCCAACAAGGAGGAATTCGCCTCGGACGCCCCGGCGCGCACCCTGGCGGAGGCGATGGCGGGGGCCGACGTCTTCATCGGGCTCTCGGTGGCCGGCGTGGTGACGCCGGAGATGGTGCGCGCGATGGCCCGCGACCCCATCGTCTTCGCCATGGCCAACCCCGATCCCGAGATCGGCTACGACGAGGTGCGCGCCGCCCGGCCGGACGCCGTCGCCGCCACCGGCCGCAGCGACTTTCCCAACCAGGTCAACAACGTCCTCGGCTTCCCCTTCCTCTTCCGCGGCGCCCTCGACGTGCGGGCGACCGACATCAACGAGCCGATGAAGCTGGCGGCCGTCGAGGCGCTGGCCGAGCTGGCGCGGGAGGACGTGCCGGACGCCGTGCTCAAGGCCTACGGCCTCGACTCCCTCCGCTTCGGCCGCGAGTACCTGATCCCCAAGCCGTTCGACTACCGGGTGCTGTTACGGGTGCCGCCGGCGGTGGCCCGCGCCGCCATGGAGAGCGGCGTCGCCCGGGTGCCCATCGCCGACTTCGCCGCCTATCAGCGGCGGCTGGAGACGCTGATCTCCCGCCGGCTGGAGCTGATGCGCGGCGTCCTCGACCAGGCCCGGCGCTCCCCGCGGCGGGTGGTCTTCCCCGAGGGCGAGCACGAGCAGATCCTGCGCGCCGCCAAGATCCTGGTCGATGAGGGGATCGCCCACCCCATCCTCCTCGCCCGGCGCGAGGTGATCGCCGAGCGCCTGAAGGCCCTCGACCTCCCGGAGGACCGGGTGACCATCGTCCACAACGAGAGCAGCGAGCTCTTCGAGCCCTACGCCCGCCGCTTCCACGAGCTGCGGCGGCGCGACGGCATCACCCTCGGGGACGCCCGCAAGCGGATGCGCCTGCGCAACTACTTCGGCGCCATGATGGTGGAGCGGGGGGACGCCGATGGCCTGATCTCCGGCCTCACCCAGTCCTATCCGGACACCATCCGCCCGGCCTTGCAGATCATCGGCACCCGCCCCGGGGTGCGCCGGGTCTCCGGCGCCTACGTCCTCATCGTGCAGGACCGTGTCTTCTTCCTCGCCGACACCACGGTCAACATCGACCCCACCCCCGAGGAGCTGGCCGAGATCGCCCTGCTGACGGTGGGGTTCGCCCGCCGCTTCGGCGTGGTGCCGCGGGTGGCGATGCTCTCCTTCTCCAACTTCGGCTCCAACA
>DASUEN010000252.1:0-29229 GCA_036275055.1 Thermoanaerobaculia bacterium | reverse complement strand
GGAGGAGGAGGTGCTGATGGGGGAGGAGGTCTCGTAGGCCCGGCCAAAGGACAGCAATGACACCAAGGACTTCAAGGACAGGAAAGCAGAGACGGCAGTCGCCTTTGTGTCCTTATTGTCCTTGGCGTCCCTTTTGTCCTTGTCTTCAGGTTGCCCCCGATCGATGCCTCCGCTCAGGTCTTGCGGCCTGAGCCGCCCGATGTCCTCCGGGGACCCAGGACTGTCTCTTCGGACTTGAACGCTGGATCATCGCCGAAGGACGGTCTTTCCAGCGCGGTGCGGCTGACGGAGGCGGCGTCGTTCAGCATCGTCCCGAAACCTTCGAATCGGACCTCCAGCGCCAAGTCGAACGCTTGGGCCAGACGCTGTAGCGTTCTGAGGCTCCAGCCCGTGTAGCTCGCCTGCTCCATGGCCGAAATCCTGGACTGTTTCATTCCCGCCCGTTCCGCCAGCATTTGCCGACTCCAACCCCGCTGAAGACGGAGCGCCTTGATCTGGAGGGCAATCGAGGAATTCAGGAAGATCTCTGCATAGTCATGCCGTGCCTCTGGATCCTGGAATTCCTCTCGCAAGGCTTCTTTGGCGATGATCACTGAGGGCCTCCTATCCCGTCGTGGCGGCATCCTGGCACGTCCGCAGGAGAAGGGAGACTTCTTATCGGATACTGGACCCTCTTGGCAAGTCCGGCGGCTGCGTATCCCTGTGATCCGCAGGGACAGGTCTGAGCAGGCGGAAGAGGCACGTAGGCCATCAACCCAGCCCGTAGGGCGGCAGATTTGTAGCCCAGGCCATAAGCCCTGGGCCGGTGGGCGGCGGTGACTCCTTGGGCAGGGCTCCCGATGAGGATTCGTTCCTCCTGTAACCCAGGGCTCACGGCCTGGGCTACAAATCTGCCGCCCTACGGGCTCCCGGAGTGGCAGGCGGCGCAGCGACTTGCTGACAGGCTGAGCCAAAGTCAACCCTGGCCCCCCCGCCAGCGCTAAGATCCCCCAGTGCCCCGCCCCCGCCGCCCCTTCCCCACCCTTCTTCGCGGCCTCCGCCTTCGCTGCCCGCGGTGCGGCGAAGGGGAGCTTTTCATTTCGTGGAACCACCTGCGGGAGACCTGCCCCGTCTGCGGCTTGGACTTCGAGCGCCGGCTGGGGGATACATGGTTCTTCATGTACATGAGCACGGCGGGGCTTTCGGGAGTCCTGGTCGTCGCCATGTTCCTGCTGCGCCCGCGGGTGGTGTGGATCGGGCAGGTGGTGGTCTGCCTGGCGGCGGTCGCGGTCATCGGGCTCTCCCTGCCGTACCGGAAGGGGCTCGCCGTGGCCCTCGATTACCTGGTGGAGGGAGATGGCGAGGGCGAGGGCTCCGGCGGCGGCGCGGCTTCGGACGGCTGAGCGAGGGACGGCTGCTCGACGCGCAGCTTCTCGGCGGCCTCGATCTCGGCAAGCAGCGTACGCCACTTCTTGAGATTGGGAGCCGGAACAGGACGCTCGAGGAGGCGCGTCTCCTCGTAGGCGTAGTTGATGGGGAGAAGGAAGGGCTGGTCCGCCGCCTCCGCCCGGAAGAAGACCACGCCCATCACGTAACCGTGCTCGTCCAACACCGGCGCGCCGGTGTCGAAAGGCTGGACCTCGCCGTCGAGCGCCAGGTAGGCGACACCCCCCAACTGCCGGCCCGTCGTTCCCAGCCGAGCCTCCCGAAGGACCGGCCCTCCCGGCTCCAGCCGGCTGAAGAGGATCCTCTCGCCGGGGTGCAGAGCCGTGGCATCGCCCAGCCGGAGTGGCTCGTCAATGGCGCCGGCCACCCGCAGGACGGCCAAGCCGAGCCGCCCGTCCTGGGCGGTCACCTGCGCCTTGAGCGTCCCCTGCTTTCCTCCCGAGACCTCCAGGGGGGAGCCTTGCGTCGCCTGGGTCGTGGTGAGGACCAGGTCCCGGGCCACGAAGAACCCTATGCCGCGGTGATCGCCGCTACGGACTTCCACGACGGCCGGCGCCGCGAGCTCCCGGAGGTCCTTGACGGAGAGGGGCGAGCTGTTGTTGGGCCAGGGGAGCGAGCGCGCCGTGGAAACCGGGGAGGGGCTCTGCGGCGAGGCGGCCGGAGCGGGGGAGGAGCCGCGGCGCAGGGTGAAGAGGAAGATCCCCCCGCCTGCCACCACGGCCACAACGGCCATCAGGGCCAGCCGGCGCGCTCCGAAAGGGCCTTGCGGCGCGAGCGTCCCGCCCCTCTCGACGATGCCGGCGAGACCGAAATCCGCGAGCGCCTCCACGAATCGCTGCGCGGCGAGGCGCGAGATCCCGCGGGCCAGCACGGGTCTAGGATCTTGCAGGGCGCGCTGCGCGGCGACGAAGTCCGGCGCGGGAGGCCCCAGCGAGGCGATGGCTCGCGCGAGCTGGTAGCGGATCCGCTCGTCCTCCATGGGCGAGGCGAGAGCCACGTCCACGCGGAGGCTCCCCTTGCAAAAAGGACACGTGGTAATGGCAAGGGGTACCGGTTCGCCGCAAATCGGGCACGATTGCCGGTCCGGGAAGTCCATCGCCGGGCTGCGACCCTAGGTCTTCCCGGCGATGGCCTGGTTCAGTCGCGTCAGCGCCTTCTCCGCGATCTGGCGCGCCGGCTTCAGTTGATCCGTGCCGTCTGGGCTTTGCACGGTGATGACCAGCTCGACGGCGCCGCGCAGCACGTGGAGCTGCTGGAGAGTGCCGCCCACCCAGAGGGCGCCGTCGCCGAGACCGGGAACGTCCTGCACGTGCCCCTGGGAGATGGTGGCGAAGGTGGAGCGGCTCGCCTCCTGCGTCCGCTTCGCCGCCTCGGGGCTGCGATGCTGGCGGATCAGCAAGCTCAGGATGCGGGGCTGCTCCAGGTTGCCGCTGTTGTAGATGCATTGCCCCGGATCGCGCCCCCGGGCCTCGTCCAAGGTGCTGCTCATACCGGCGATGGATTCGCCGGCGATGGACCTGGCATCCTCTTCCGTGAAGAGCGCACAGGCGTCGACCTTCAGCGGCGGAGTGACCTTCTCGGCCGGACCGCACGCGACGGCGACGGCCAGCAGCAACAAAACGGAGCAGCGCAAGGGCTTCATCACCTGGGAATCCCTCCTGGGGGTCAGCCAGGGATTCTACCCTGTCGAGGAGGTCGTGGTCTCGGGTCGTTCGTGGCCGCCCAGCGCCTGGGGCTGAAGACGGCTGAAGACCCAGGCTACCGACGGTAGTCCCTACGGACCCAGAGAGAACGAAACTGCCTGCGAGGAAGGCCCCTGGCAATTCAAGCTAGGCAATGGTTGCACGTACAATCGTAGCCACATGGATCCGCGGAATCACAGGTGAATGAACCGAGCTTGCAGCTTTGGTTCTGACAATCCTGAGCGCATTGTGCCCTCGCTTGCGTGCAGGTTGTGAGCGTGCAGATGGGCATCGCGATCGCCTGTCGGTTAGAGAAGGGACCGAGGGCGAAGGCGGCTAGAACGAGAGCAAACACCAGCAAACGTGCTTTTTTCATGGGTCTCTCCTTTCGGGCTGTCACTCCATCGAGGAATCGTGCTTGATTCCGGGCCTGAGGCGTTCGTCGATGTGTAGCGTTGCATAAATAGCGACTGCGATCAAGTACGCCGTGTGCCGGGCGCCGTCGCGACGGCACGGTCAACGGCAACCGCTTCAATCCTGTGGGTCTTAGGTGCTGAGAGGGTGTCTGGAAAGTTTGGAAATGGTGCGATGCCGCCGCGCCAAGCCCACGTGAATCGGACCGGTAGTCGCGCCGACTGAGCCCTCATCACCCCGGCCCTCTTCTCCCAGCCCCCCCCGACCGCCGGGAGAAGAGGGAAACAAGAGGCCGGGGGGCCGGGGGTGAGGCTTCGAGTGAGGGCCTCGAAGTGGCGGATTACGCTCCATCCACGAAGGGGCTCGACGTCATCTCATTGACCCGAGACATCGCTGCGTTGACCTCGGACATCGGCCCATCGACCCGGAACGCCGGTCGGTTTACCAGGGACGTCACCCCATTGACCCGGGACATCGTGTCGATGTCCCGGGATATCGCTCCGTTGGACCCGGAGATCGCTGCGGTGACCTCGGACGTCAGGCCGTTGACCTCGGACATCCGTCCATCGACCCGGGACATCGTGACGATGTCCCGGGACATCGCTCCGTTGGACCAGGAGATCGTCCCTTCGTACCAGGACCTCGGGCCATCGTACCGGGATAGCGGCCCATCGACCCGGAACATCGCTCCGTCGTGCCAGGAGATCGGGCCATCGATAGCGCGCCGTTGGACCGGGTCGTTGCTCCGTCGTACCAGGATGTCAGCCCGTCGTCCCGGGATGCCGCGCCGTTGCACCGGGACGTCCTGGCGTCGCACCGGGTCATCCCGACGTAAACGTGGCGGGCCTGAAAAGTTTTCCCGCCGGAGAGCATTGAGGATAAGAACGCAGAGGATCGAAGAGGAGAACTTGTTGTCGCGCCCCCGATCGACGCTCGAGTGAGGTAGGATATCGCCCGCCGGATCGACTCCAGGATTCCAGTGCAAACGCAGGCATCGACGGGAGTGGCGACCATGGGCCAACGATTCTCACGCTTCGTCCTTCGGATCGTTGTCATACTGGCCGTCCTGGCGGCTCCCCTTCACGCGCAAGAGCCCGCCGCTCCTCCCCCCATTCCGTCGGAAAGCCACGTCTTCACGATCGATCGCTTCACCTTCGAGAGCGGTGCGACGGTGCCGAACGTCAAGGTTTCCTATGGCACGTATGGCCACTTGAATGCGAAGCACGACAACGCGATCCTGCTGCCGTCCCACTACATGGCGGATTTTCATGGCTACGAGTGGCTGATGGGGCCGGGGGGCGCGCTGGATCCCGAGAAACATTTCCTCGTGGCGACGGAGCTCTTTGGAAACGGTCATTCGTCTTCACCCAGCAATACGCCGGAGCCTTTCCATGGGCCGCGGTTTCCGGTGGCGACGGTGCGGGACAACGTGGAGGCCGTGCACCGGCTTCTGGTCAGCCTGGGCATCACACACCTGCGCGCCGTCATCGGGTTTTCGATGGGGGCGGAGCAGGCTTTCCAATGGGGAGTGAGCTATCCCGATTTCGCCGACCGGATCGTGGCCACCTCCGGCACCGCGAAGTGCTGGCCCCACGGGGTGGTGCGGCTGGAAGGGCAGATCGCCTCGATCACGCTCGATCCGGCGTTCAAGGGCGGGGACTACACGGTCCAGCCCAAGCAGGGGGTCGAGCTCTTCGGCCTGGTGTGGGCCGGATGGCTCTTCTCGCAGGAGTGGTGGCGGCAGGAGCTTTGGAAGCAGATCTCGCCGCCGGGCACGACGTTCGAATCCTTCGTCACCGAGCTGCGAACGAATTTCATTCCTGGCGCCGATGCCAACGACCTGATCCTCCAGGCGCGTACCTGGGAGAAGCACGACGTGGGCACCACGAAGGGGTTCGGCGGCAGCGTCGAAAAAGCGCTCGGATCGATCAAGGTGCCGGTGCTCTACATGCCTTCGGAGACGGACCTTTACTTTCCCGTCACCGACGCCCGCTACGAGGCGCGGTTCATTCCCCACGTCACCTTGACGCCGATTCCGTCGCTCTGGGGGCACCCCGCGGGGGCGGGGATCGATCCCGAGGACCGGAAATTCCTCAACGAAAAGATCGCAGCGTTCTTGAAAGCCCCCTGAGAAAAACAAGGGACCTCAGGGACAGCAGGGACTCCAGGGGCGTTGAAGGCCCTCTCTGCTGTCCCTGAAGTCCCTGGAGTCCCTGCTGTCCCTTGTTTTGGGCGCCCCTATCCCTGATGCTCCGGCCGCAGCAGGTCCAGCACGGTTTTCACCGGCGCGAAGGTGGCGTCAGGCACCTCCACGAAAATGGTGTTCCAGCCGGCCATGGCGCCGTTCCAGAGGCCGGGGCGCTCGAGGGCTTTCAGGGGGCGCCCTTCGTGTGACTTCTCGGTAATGAAGACGGTGGCCGGGTCGACCGTGCGCTGGAGGTCGTAGGGGCGGCCGTGGCGGTCGCGCAGGGCGCAGGCGATGTCCACCGGGTTGAAGTGGCTGGAGGTCTTGAGGATGGCCTGCTGCTCGGGCGAGGCCGGGTCGATCTGGGGCGGCTCGACGATCTGCGGGGAGATGCCGCCGGAGGGGGATTCGACCCAGAAGGGGCCGCCGCCCGGCTCTCCCTGGTTGCGCACCACGCCGCAGACGCGCAGGGGACGGTTGAGCCACTCTTTGAGGAAGCTCACTTTTTCCTGCGGCGAGGCGGCCGTGTGGAACCCCTCGGGAAGCGGACGGGAGATCTCCTGCTCCAGGAAGTCGCAGGCTTCGCGTAGCACGGCTTCGGCCGCGTCGCCGCGCACGCCGTCCAGCGCCTCCAGGCGGTCGAGATGGCCGAAGGTGCGCTCCCGCGCCGCCAGCAGGGTGCCGCCCAGCAGCCGCTTCCAGAGATGGGCCAGGGGCTTGCGGGAGTCGGGGAGCACGTTGTCCACGTTCTTGAGCAGGACGATGTCCCACCCGTCCTTCCCCAGCTCGTGGAGGTTGTCGATGAGCGCGCCGTGCCCGCCGGGGCGGAAGAGGAGGGTGCCGTCCCCCTGGCGGAAGGGGCGGTTCTCGGGGTCCACGGCGAGGGTGTCGGTCGCCGGCCGCTGGAAGGAGAAAGAGACCTCGAAGCGGCAGTCGTGGCGCTCTTCGAGCCGCGGACGTACGCGGGCTAGGAGCTGCTCGAAACCTTTTTCGTGCTGCGGCGAGACGGTGAAATGGAGGAGGCAGAGGCCGTCTTCGCCGCGGGCTACGTCCGCCGCTTCCACCAGGTGCTCCTCGAACGCCGTGCGCACCCCTTCGGGATAGCGGTGGAAGGGGAGGAGCCCCTTCGGGAGCTGGGCGTAGCCAAGGCCCACGTCCTCCAGCAGGTAGCGCAGGATCAGGCGGTGCTCGCCCCGGCGGACGGCGGTTTCGAGGTCGATGCCGTCTTTTCCCAGGGCAGCCGCGAGGTCGTCGTAGAAGGGGAAACGGGAGAGGTTGGTGAAGAGGGTGCCGGCCTCCTCAGGCAGGCCGCTGCCGGCCGGGCTCGCGAGGAAGGAGAGGAGACCCTGGAACATGCGGGTGGCGGCGCCGGAGGCGGGGACGAGCTTGCCGATGCGCCCGCGGCGGGCGGCGGCGTCATACTGCGCCAGCAGCGCCGGATAGCTCTCCTCGGGGAGCGCGCGGAGGCCGTCGCCCGGCCGGCAGGGACGCAGCACGCGAGTGTAGGGGGGCGGGTTGCGGAACAGCTCCACGTGGCGGGCCGCCTCGTGGGGCGACAAGCCCATGGCGGTCATCTGCTGCAAGTCCCGCGGCGTGAACAGGTCGTCGAACCTGGCGGTGGAGGTCACCGCGGAGAGGGAAGCCCGGCGAGTCGCGATCTCAGGAGTCTTTTTTCCCATGTCCGGGCGACTGCTGCAAGATTTGTGGCAAGATTTCCGCCAGCGTGGGCCACGCCCGGTCCTTCGCATTGAGGACCGGATTGGCGACCGGCCAGGAGATGCCGATCTCCGGATCGTCCCAACGGACGCCGATCTCGTCGCTGGGGGCGTAGAGGTCCGTGCACTTGTATTGTACCGTGGCAAACTCGCTGGTGACGCAGAAACCGTGCACGAAGCCGGGCGGCACCCAGAGCTGGTGGTTGTTCTCTCCCGAGAGCACGGCGCTCACCCACTTGCCAAAGGTGGGGGAGTCCGGCCTCACATCGACGGCGACGTCGAAGATCTCCCCTTGTAGTGTGCGGATCAGCTTCCCCTGAGGCTGAGTGAGCTGGGCGTGCAAGCCGCGCACGACTCCATGCTTGGAGAAGGACTGGTTGTCCTGCACGAAGGTGCCGGGGAGCCCCGCGTCCTCGAACTTGTCCTGGCGGTAGACCTCGAAGAAGAAGCCGCGGCCGTCCTCGAAGATCCGGGGCTCGATGAGGACGACGTCGGGGATTTCCAGCGGTACGAATTTCATCCTTTGGCTCCCAGGCCGAGGCGCTCGCGGCCGTACTTGTTCGCCTGCACGGCCTCGCACCAACCGTGGTTGGCGAGGTACCAGCGCACGGTGGCCGCGAGGCCGGAGGTGAAGTCGTGCCGGGGCTCCCAGCCGAGCTCGCCGCGGATCTTGGCGTCGTCGATGGCGTAGCGGCGGTCGTGGCCGGGGCGGTCGGGGACGAAGGTCTTCAAGTCCCGGTAGCTCCTGCCGCCCAGGGCCGGGTTCTCTGCCGCCGGCCGCTCGTTCTCCAGGATGCCGCAGATCGTGTCCACGATCTGCAGGTTGGTGCGCTCGCTGCGCCCGCCGAGGTTGTATTTCTCGCCCGGCCGGCCGTGGCGCAGCACTTCCAGGATCCCCCGGCAGTGGTCCTCCACGTAGAGCCAGTCGCGGACGTTGGCGCCGTCGCCGTAGATAGGGAGCGGCTTGCCTTCGAGGGCGTTCAGGATCATCAGCGGGATGAGCTTCTCGGGATATTGATAAGGGCCGTAGTTGTTCGAGCAGTTGGTAAGGAGCGCCGGCAGGCCGTAGGTCTCGTGGAACGCCCGCATCAGGTGGTCCGCCCCGGCCTTGGAGGCGGCGTAGGGGGAGTTGGGGGCGTAGGGGGTCGCCTCGGAGAAGCTGCCGGTGGGGCCCAGGCTGCCGTAGACCTCGTCGGTGGAGACGTGGAGGAAGCGGAAGCGCTCGCGCTCGGCGTCGGGGGCCGCAGCCAGGAAGAGGCGCGCCCCGTCCAAGAGCTCGAAAGCGCCCACGACGTTGGTGCGGACGAAGTCGGAGGCGTCGTCGATCGAGCGGTCGACGTGGCTCTCGGCGGCGAAATTCACCACGGCGTCCGGCCGGTGCTCGAGGAAGACCCGCTGCACCGTCGCCCGGTCCGCGATGTCGCCGCGGACGAAGCGCAGGCGGGGATCGCCCAGCACGCCGGCCAGGCTCTCGAGGCTGCCGGCGTAGGTGAGCTTGTCGAGGACGACGAGGCGTGCCTCGGTCTCGGCGAGGGCGAGCCTCACGAAATTGCAGCCGATGAATCCGGCGCCGCCGGTGACGAGGATCGTATCCATGGGATTCTGGCCGTCCCGGGGGCCGGTGCGGCCGGGGAAGTATATAGCGGTATACGTGGCGCTCCGCGGTGACGTTGGCGCGGAGGGCCTACTCCCTCCACCCGCAAACCGGATTGCCATAGACTGCACCGGGCTCAGCTTCGAAGGAGGGGATTGACTTGACCAGCCAGAGGTTCCTGCCGTGACGCCGTTTCAGGCCATCATCCTGTCGATCGTCCAGGGTGTCACGGAATTCCTGCCCGTCAGCTCCTCGGGGCACCTGATCCTGGTCCCCTGGTTCCTGGGCTGGCCCGATCAGGGGCTCACGTTCGACATCGCCACCAACACCGGGACGCTGCTCGCCATCGTCGCCTACTTCCACCGCGACCTGCGCGACTTGATCACGGGCGTCTTCACCGGCGCGCCCCGCTCGCGGGACGGCGAGCTCGCCCCTCGCGCCATGGCCCTGAACCTGGTGGTGGGGACGATCCCCGCGGGCCTCGCGGGCCTCGCCTTCCATCACTTGATCGAGCACCAGGCGCGCAATCCCCTGCTCATCGCCTGCACCACCTTCTTCTATGGCTTGCTCCTCTTCTTCGCCGACCGTGTGGGGCGCAAAGAGCGGGCGCTGATCGACCTCGGCTGGCGGGATGCCCTGATCATCGGGGTGGCGCAGGCCCTGGCGCTGGTGCCCGGGACCTCACGCTCGGGGATCACCATCACCGCCGCCCTCCTCCTCGGCTTCACCCGGCCGGCGGCGGCCACTTTCACCTTCCTCCTGAGCGTCCCCATCGGCGTGCTGGTGGCTGCCAAGGACGTGAAGGACCTCCTGCACGCCCCAGTCTCCTCCCACGACCTCGCCATGATGGGGATCGGCGTAGTCGTCTCCGGTCTCGTGGGGTACGCCGTTATCGCCTGGCTCCTCAACTGGTTACGCCGCCGGAGCCTGAACGTCTTCGTGGTCTACCGGGTGCTGCTGGCGGCCGTCATCGTGGCGGCGATGGTTTCCCGCTAAGAAGATGAGGGATTCATATTGACAAAAGCGTATGACTAGGCTAGAGTTCGAATTGCGGGGAGGCAAATCCTCCTCTCATCCCTCCCAAAAAAGGAGCGCACAGCGCTCCTTCTTTTTTTATGGGCGCGCGGTGCCCCGGGCACGATAGACTAGCCCGCCTCCCGGAGGGGCTCGCGCGCGGCCCTGCCGGTCCATCATTTGCAGGAGGAGAATCCCCCTATGGCCCACGTCGGAGTCGTCTTCGGAGGTCGCAGCGTCGAGCACCAGGTTTCCATCCGCTCGGCGCGCACCGTCGTCCAGGGGCTGCGGGAGGCGGGGCACGCGGTGACGCCGCTCGGCATTGCCACGGACGGCTGCTGGATCGACGCCGACGCGTCCGAGGCGGTGCTTTCCGGGGGGACGAAGGAGATTCCCCCCGTGGAGGTGCCGGTCGCGCCTACCCTACGGCACTTACTGGCGGCGGGGATCGAGGTGGCATTCCCCATCGTCCATGGCACCTGGGGCGAGGACGGCACGATGCAGGGGCTCTTCGAGATGCTGGACTTCGCCTACGTGGGCCCGGGGGTGACGGCGAGCGCCCTGGCCATGGACAAGGTCGTCTCCAAGCGGCAGTTCCAGGCGGCGGGCGTGCCGGTGGTGGACTACGAGGCGGTGAGCCGCACCGAATTCGAGCAGGATCCCGCCGGAGTCGTGAAGCGCTGCGAGCGGCTCCCCCTGCCGCTCTTCGTCAAGCCCAGCGTCGGCGGCTCCAGCGTGGGAGTGAAGAAGGTGGAGAGCCGCGCGTGTGTGGAGACCTCTGTCCGCTTCGCCCTCCAGTTCGACGACACGGTGCTGGTGGAGCGGGGAGTGGCGGGGCGGGAGCTGGAGTGCGCTGTGCTCGGCTACCGCAAGCTGGAGGCCTCGGCGGCGGTGGGGGAGATCGTCCCCAGCCAGGACTTCTACGACTACGCGGACAAGTACCGGCTCGACTCCGCCGGCCTGATCGCGCCGGCGGACCTCCCGGAGAGCGTGATCGGGAGGGTGCGCGAACTCGCCGTGCGGGCCTTCGCCGCCCTGGGCGGGGCCGGGCTCGCCCGCGTCGACTTCCTGTACGAAGGAGGAGAAGACGGCCTCTGGGTCAACGAGATCAACACCCTTCCGGGCTTCACCAGCATCTCCATGTATCCCCGCCTCTGGGAGCTTTCGGGAGTCTCCCTCCCCAAGCTGGTGGACCGCCTGGTGAAGATCGCCCTCGAACGCCACCAGGATCGCCACCGGCTGGACGCCGGGATCAAGGCGTTCCTGGCGGAGCTAGGGTAATTCTTACAGCGGCCTGATCTCCACCTTCACCACCCCAGGCGCCACCATGCCGAGAGCGCGGGCGGCGGCGTAGGAGAGGTCGATGTCGCGGCCGGCGATGTAGGGGCCGCGGTCGTTGATCTCGACCACGACCTTGCGGTCGTTCTCCAGGTTGCGCACCAGGACGCGGGTGCCTAGGGGAAAGGTGCGGTGGGCGGCGGTCATGGCGTTCATGTCGAAGGGCACGCCGCTCGCCGTCTCCAGGCCGTGGAACTGGGAGCCGTACCAGGACGCCTGGCCAACGTAGGGCCCCGAGAGGTGGACCGCGGCGTGGTCTTCCGGCAGCTCGTAGCCGCCGAACAGGCGGGGAGCGCCTTCCTGGCCCCCGGAGGCGATGGCCACCCCCAGGTAGGTGAGGAACGCCAGCCCGCCCACCCAGACGAATCCTGCCAGCTTGAGCCGCGGCGGCCGGTCGGGCTGAATCGTCGTGAGGCGTTCTCGCATCGTGTCCTCCCAGGTGGAAATCCTTGCAGGCTGTGCGGACACTCTACAACGCCACCGGGAGAAGGGGAATTCCCCCGGTGTCCGAAGGGCTAGCGGGCGGAGACCACCACCGCCTGCATGCCGATCGCGGCCAGCTCGCGGCGCAGGGACTCGGCATGGTCGCGGTCGTCGAAGGCGCCGATCTGCACCCGGCTCCAGGTTCCGTCGGAATCGACCACGGCCTCCGGGTAGTAGCGTGCGATCTCGTGGTGCAGGGCGAGAGCCCGCTCGGGCTCGCTGAAGGCGCCCACCTGGACGGTGTAGCGCATCGGCGCCCCCGCCTCGGAGATGGCGTAGAGTTCGACGCTCGCCGTGCCCTCGCCCACGATCCCCAGCTCTTTCGCCGCGGCGTAGGAGAGGTCGATGATGCGGTTCTTGCTGAAGGGGCCGCGGTCGTTGACCCGCACCAGGACTTCACGGCCGGTACGAACATTGCGTACTCCCAGCCGTGTGCCGAAGGGGAGGGAGAGGTGAGCGGCCGTCTTGTCGTGCATGTCGTAGCGCTCGCCGCTGGCCGTCCGGCGGCCCTGGAACTTGGGGCCGTACCACGAGGCCAGGCCGCGCTGGAGAGGGAGACCTACACCGGGAGCCACGGAGGGCTTGGGGTGGTTGGAGCAGCCGGTGAGGAGGAAGAGGTAGAAGAGGGAGGCGGCTAAAGCAAGCTTCGTGAATCCAACGACTGGCCACTTGGCTCGGCGCATGGGCTTGGGTTCTCCGTAAGGTGGTTTAGGGCCATCTTCGTGAGAGCTCTGAGGTCCAAGAGCTCGAGGAGCGCTGGAATGCGGCTTCGCGCTGGGTGGCATGTTACCACAGTGTGAATTTTCGGGCTGGGGCGGAGGCCCTTTGCCCTCACGGCCCTGGAATCGCCGAGGTATCCCCCACGCTGCCGAACTTCCCCAGGGGATTGTGGTATGTCTTCACGAAGCCGGTCTGCGTATCCGTCACCGTCAGCGTGTACTCCTGGTTGGAGAGGGCGCCGTAGAAGACCCAGAAGCGGTTGTTGAACGGCCTGGCATCCAGCACCTTGACGATCACCTCGACGTTGTTCGACGAGGTGAACCAGAAGTAGCCGGTGTCGCCGGAGAGGGGCACGGCCTGGCCGGCGCCGGAGTGTCCGTGGCCGTCGTTCCACGCCAGCTCGACGCGGAAACGGGAGCTGCTCAAGCACAACGCGGTCGCTCCCGCGGCGCAGGCAGTCGCCGCCGCGGTCACCGCACCCTGATCGCCGCCGGTCTCCTCGAAGCTGTCGATGGCGGCGAGGGTGGAGGAGGTCGTCTCCGGGAGGGTACCGGCCTTGGAGGGGAAGGCGGTGGTGTCGCCGACGCTCGCGAACTGGCCGGAAGGATTGGTGTAGGTCTTCACGGCCCCGGTCACCGTATCCGTCAACGTCAGCGTGTACTCCAGGTTGGAGAGGGCGCCGTAGAACACCCAGAAGCTGCCGTTGAGGGGACGGCCGTCGAGCACCTTCACCATCAGCTCGACGTTGGCGGGATCGCTGAACCAGAAGTACCCCGTGTCCCCTGAGAGGGAGACGGCCTGGGCGGCGCCCCCGAGGTTGCCGGCCTTCCAGGTCACCTCGGCACGGAAGCGGTTGCCGGCGAGGCAGAGGGTGGAGCCGGCCGTGCACGTCCCGGTGACGGTGGCGAAGGCCGCGGCGGCACCGTTGACGTTCAGCACGTACCCCCCAGGCCCCACCTCCAGCAGCCCGTCCGGCTGCGAGAGGTTCGTGCCGTTGATCGCCGCGAAGTTGCCACTCCAGGCATAGGCGAGGTTGGCGTTACCGGGCAGCGGCGCATTGGCACCCACCGAATTCACCGAGGGGACGATCACCAGGGCTCCCTCGTGGGGATTGAAGAGGCGCGTGTTGGTGGCGTTGCCGCCCCGCGGCGACATCAGGAAGTTGAGCTGATCGACGTTGGCGCCGCTCGGCATGTTCCGGCTGTCGACGTAGACGTGGTCGCCGAAGACCACGGGATTGAAGCGGTTGGCGTCGTAGCGCACCCGGTTCGCCGGCCCGCTGCCGTTGACCACGTCCCAGATCGGCAGCCCCTGGTTGTCGCTGAAAGAGGAGGTGATGACCGTGCCCGTCACGTCGCGCATGGGATCGGTCGAGGGCGTGGCCAGGATCGCGGCGCCGTGCGAATCCACCTGGTTGAAGGTGCCGTTGGCCACGGTGTTGCGGTAGAAGCGGCTGTCGCTCACCTGGAAGTTGGAGCCGATGTTCAGGAGGGCGCCCCCCCAGAACCCGGCCGAGTTACGCGCGAAGGTGGTGCGCACGATCTTCGCCGTCGATTCCTGGAGCAGGCTGACGCCGCCGCCGCCGGAGCCGTTGCCGCGGGCGTCGGAGTCGAGGACCATCGAGTCCTCTAGATCGAGGTCGGTGAGGTTGGCGGCGATCGCTCCTCCCGTGCCGTTGACGTCGCAGTCGAGGAAGACCGAGCCATGGATGACCACCTGCGCCCGGTTGTCGGCCACCGAGCCGTCGAGGGGAACGCCGGTGCCGCCGTAGACCCGCGCCGTGTCACCGCTCGCGAGGATGCAGGCGCCCGTATTGGCGACCGTCTCCACCTCGCTCCCTCCCTGGATGAGCGATTGGTTGATCACCAGCCGCGCCGGCCGCCGGTTGATGGCGCCGTTGGCTGTCGAGACGTCCACGAAGTCCGGCGACAACGCCGAGATCGCTCCGCCCGCCCTGCCCGCCGGATTCGCCCGCGTCGACTGGTTGCCGCGCATCACCGAGCCGTCGAGCTCGAACACCGCCCGGTAGACGTCGATCGCGCCGCCCAGGTCCGACCGGTTGAGCAGGAAGAGCGACTGCTGGATTTTCGCGTTGGTGAGGTCCTCGGCATGAATGGCGCCGCCGGTCGTGGGATCGGAGCCCCCGCAGCAGGGATCGGCCACCGCCTGGTTGGCGCGGAAGGTGGCGTTGGTCACCTGCAGGTCCGTCCCCTTGTCCCAGGTGCCGATGGCGTAGATGGCCCCGCCCACGAACCCCGCCTCGTTCGAGTCGAAGTTGGTGCCGGTGACCTTGAGGGTGGCGTTGAGCAGGTAGATCCCGCCGCCCGCCGAATTCGGCTGGTGCCCCGGCAGGTTCACGCGGTTGCGCAGGAATTCTCCTCCCTGCACGATCGCGACCGCGCCCGTGCGCACCACCATGGCCCCACCCGTGCTGGCCGAGGAATTGTCACGGAACGAGCAGTTGCTGAAGGTGGCGCTGGAGCTATCCAGCACGCCCACGGCGCCGCCGCCGTTCGCCGGCATCGCGGCCTTGTTACCCACGAACGCGCAGTTGCGGAACAGGGCGTTGCCATGCGAGAGGGTCACGCCGCCGGAGGCGACGATGTCCGTGGTGGAGCCGTTCTGAAAGGTGATGCCGTCGAAGATCACCAACTGGCCGTTGTTCGAGGTGATGCGCACCAGGCTGTTGGTGCCGCCGCCGTCGAGCGCCACCGTTGCGCCGGCCGCCGCGCGGATGGTGAAGCTCTTGCGCGCGTTCGCGTTCTTGATCGCGAAGCCGTTCGCGGGCGTGGGGTACGTCCCCGCGGCGATCTCGATGACCCCGTTGTTGGTCACGTTCTGGATGGCGGTGTCGAGCCCGCCGTCCTGCGGCACGTGAATCAAGGCGTTGTTGGCGGCGAGAAGCGGCGAAGCGGCGGCGAAGACGGCAAGGGCGAGCGCGGTGAACAGGCTGCGCATCGAAAACTCCTCCTTACATCCCCCCAGGTGCGACCCACCTGGGGGTGGTACGGCCAGACGAGGGATAGCTCTATTGCGATTTTAGCATAGTTGTCTGGCTCTGGCAGCCCCTACAGCATCGTGCTCGCCAGGTTCGCCAGGGCCGAGCGCTCCCCCTTCTCCAGGTTGACGTGGGCGTAGAGGGGGTTTCCCCGCACGCGGTCGATGAGGTAGGAGAGGCCGTTGCTGTGGGCGTCCAGGTAGGGGGTGTCGATCTGGAAGATGTCGCCGGTGAGGACGATCTTGGTGCGCTCGCCGGCGCGGGTGATGATGGTCTTCACCTCGTGCGGCGTCAGGTTCTGGGCCTCGTCGACGATGAAGATGACGTTCGAGAGGCTGCGGCCGCGGATGTAGGCGAGGGGCACGATGTGGAGCTTCTCGGTTTCCACCATCTCGTCCACCTTCTTGTACTCCCGTTCCTTCTCGTCGAACTGGTTCTTGATGATCCCCAGGTTGTCCCACAGCGGCTGCATGAACGGGTTGATCTTGGAGCTCACGTCCCCGGGGAGGAAGCCGATGTCGCGATTGGAGAGGGGGACGATGGGGCGCGCCAGGTAGATCTGCCGGAAGTGCCGCCGCTGCTCCAGCGAGCCGGCGAGGGCGAGGAGGGTCTTGCCCGTGCCCGCGGCGCCGGAGAGGGAGACCAGGGGAACGTCGAGGTTCAGCACCGCATGGAGGGCGAAGGTCTGCTCGGCGTTGCGCGGCGAGATGCCGTAGGCGATGGGCTTCACCACCCGCTCGATGCGGTCGGTCCGGGGGTTGTAGTAGGCGAGGGCGGACTTCGAGCCGCTCCTCAGGATGAAGTACTGATTGCCCGGCGGCCGGCTGGGGAGCACGGCCTCGACCGGCAGCCACTCGTCCTGGTAGAGGCGGTCGATGGTCGAGCCGTCAGGGATCTCGACCTCGTTCTTCCCCTTGGGGAGGTGGTCGAGGTCCTTGATCTTGACCGTCTCGTAGTCCTCGGCCGGCAGGTTCAGGGCGCGGGCCTTGAGGCGGAGGTTGACGTCTTTGCTCACCAGGACGATGCGGCGGTCCGGATGGTGACGGGAGAGGTTCAGGGCCGCGTTCAGGATGCGGTGATCGGCCTTGCGCGAGCCGAAGACCTCGCCGGCATCGACCTCGCCTCCCTCGTCGGCGACCACCCGGAACTTGCCGCGGGCCGGGCCGTCCAAGGGGATCCACTCGTGGAGCATGTTGTTGGTGGAGAGCTTGTCGAGCTGGCGGATGAACTCGCGGGCCTGGAGGTTGAGGACCGAGTTCCCCTTCTTGAACTGGTCGAGCTCCTCCAGCACCGTGATGGGGATCGCGACGTCGTGCTCCTGGAAGTTCTGGAGGGCGTTGAAGTCGTACAGCACGACGGAAGTGTCGAGGACGAAGATCTTGCGTTGCGGCTCGGGCATCTCTGGGAATGGGTCCTTTCCCTGACTCGGAAGGACAGGCTAGCTCAGGTGGGGGGCGAGGGCAAGGAGGGGCCGCCCGCCCAAGACCCTCATCACCCCGGCCCTCTTCTCCCGCCCCCTCCCGGCCCCCCTCACCGGGAGAAGAGGGAGAACAGCAAGACCGCCCCGCCGGGTACCCCTCTCCCGGGGAGGGGGATGGGGTGGTCGGGAGAGGGGCAGGGGTGAGGGTCTTGGGCGGGGAAACGCTTCAACCGGGAAAAGGCTCGCGCGCGTATTAAGATCCCGCTCCCATGGCCTCCCCCTCGCCCACGCCCCTCTCCTCCCGCCTCAAGGTGCTGGCGGCGGCGGCCCTTTTCTCCTCCGGCGGGGCGGCGATCAAGGCGGTGCACCTCACGGGGTGGCAGGTGGCGTCGTTCCGCTCGGCGATCGCGGCTCTGGCCCTGTTCGTCCTGGTCAAGGAGGTGCGGCGGCGGCCGGTGCCCAAGGTGCTGGGAGTGGGGGTGGCCTACGCCTGCACCATGATCCTCTTCGTCCTTTCCACCAAGCTGACGACGGCGGCGTCGGCGATCTACCTCCAGTCGACCGCACCCCTCTACGTGCTGCTGCTTTCGCCGTGGCTGCTCAAGGAGGCGGTGCGGGTGCGGGACGTCGTCTACATGGTGGTCCTGGCCCTCGGGCTCGGGCTGTTCCTCGTGGGTCTCGATCCCGTCTCGGCCACGGCTCCCAACCCGCCGCTCGGGGACCTCCTGGCGCTGGCCTCCGGGCTCACTTGGGGGCTCACCGTCATGGGCTTGCGCGACCTCGGGCGGGAGGCCGCCGGCGGGAGCGGCTCGTGGGCGCCGGCCTCCGCCTTCTGGGGGAACGTGTTCGCCGCCTTGGGGTGTCTCCCGCTGGCCCTCCCCGTCGTGGCGAGCCGGCCCATGGACTGGGCCATCCTCGGCTACCTGGGCGTCTTCCAGATCGCCATCGCCTACCTCTTCCTCCTGCGCGGGCTGGAGAACGTGCGGGCCTTCGAGGCCTCCCTCCTCCTGCTGCTGGAGCCGGTGCTCAACCCCCTCTGGGCCTGGCTGGTCCATGGCGAGCGCCCCGGGCCGGGATCGCTCGCCGGGGGCGGCGTGATCATCCTGGCGACGCTGGTCAAGAGCTGGCTGGACGCGCGGGGGCTGCGGGTAGTGGCGCCGGAGGCGGTGGGGGACTAGCTCAAGCAGACACCGAAGGCACCCGGTCGGTGCCGAGAAAAACCTCGACGGCTCCGGCTAGCTCTTCGGCCCGGAGGAAGCGCACGCGCGTCGAGCCCTCCAGGGTCTCGGGAAGGGCCCGGCGATTGACCACCAGGAGCTGCTCGGGCTGGTAGGCGTCGATGAAGCTGTGGGCTGAACGGCTCAAGATCCCGCGGCTGTCCCCCGCCTTGACCTCACAGGCCAGGAGCCGGCCCTGGTGCTCCACCACGAAGTCCACTTCCGCTCCAGACTTGCTCCGCCAGGTCGAAAGGCCGTCGAGAAGGGGGTGGACCGTCTTGGCCAGCTCGGTGAAGACGAGGTTCTCCAGCAGCGCTCCCCGGTCGGGACGGTCCGCGGCGTCCTGAAAACCTCCGAAGAGCTGATTGCGGATGCCATTGTCCAGCATGAATACTTTGCGGGAGCTGGTGATCTCCGCGCGCTTGCCGCCGACGAAAGACCGCACCATGCGCAGGAGGTGCGTCTCTTCGAGCAGGCGGCAGTAGTCGGCCACCGTGTCGTTGCTGACGTTGCTCAGGGCCGCCCAATCCGAAAGGTTGACCAGGTTGCCGATCTGGCTGGCGGCGAGCTCCAGGATCTTGCGCAGGGCCGCCGTGTGGCGGATGCGGAAGCGATCCGAGGCGTCGCGGACCACGAACGCCTCGACCAGGGACGCCAGGTCCCGCCGCGGGTCGTCCGAGGTCAACACCGTTGGGTAGCCCCCGTAGATCATCATCCTCTCCACGAGCTGAGACAGGCCCTCCTCGCGTGCCAGAGGACCGCCGCCCGCGAGAGCGGCACCGGCCTCGGAGAGCGAAAGCGGCAGGAGGAGATGGCGCTGCGCCCGGCCGGCCAGCGACTCGCGGGTCGCGGACTCCAGGTCGAACGAAGAGCTGCCGGTGGCATAGATGCGCAGGCCGGTCCGGCGATCGACGAGCCCCTTGAGGAACAGGCCGGCCTCGGGGAGCCGCTGCACCTCCTCGAAGAACAGCGCCCGGGCCTGGCCCGCCGACTCCGCCACGTCGGCGAGGAAGCTGGCGGGAGACGAGAGCCACTCGCGCATCGAGGGCTCCTCGCAGTTGACGAAGAGGACGGGCTCTCCCGCCTCGGCGAGTGTCTTCCAGATCAGGGTCGACTTGCCGGCCTGCCGCGGCCCCACCACGAGCACGACCCGGTGATCCGCGACCAGCCGCAGGCGCCGCGGGAGGTAGCTCTCCGGCAGGAAGCGCCGGAACCACTCCTGGAGGTCCTCCCCGCGTAACCAGGGATTCTCAGCCAGGACGAGGCGACGGAGTTGGGGGTCCACAGGTCTCTATCAGAAACGAGCAGGGTTCGTTTCTCTTCCCAGCAGAAACTAGCAGGGTTCGTTGCGGACGGCAAGGCAGTCCCCCTCTGCCTACTTCGCCGCCATCACCTGTTCTCGCAACGCCTTCCGCTCGATCCACACGGGCGGCTCGTGGGCCAAGGCCTGTGCGATCGTGGCATCGTGCCCGTAGAGGTCGCGGCGGAGCTGGACCGTGCCGTCCGGGTCCACCCAGGCCGTCCAATACAGGATGTAGACGGGGAGGGGGCGGGGGAGGGGGATCGCCTGGTGCTCGCCGGAGTCGATGGCCTCTTGAATCGCCTCCGGTGTCCACTTGGGGTTTTCCCTTAGGAGGAAGGCTGCGAGGTCCTGCGGCTTTTCCAGGCGGACGCAGCCGTGGCTGAAGCTGCGCACGGTGCGGGCGAAAAGATGTTGGCTCGGCGTGCCGTGGAGGTAGACGTCGAACGGGTTGGGGAACATGAACTTCACCTGCCCCAGGGAGTTGTCCGCTCCGGGCCGCTGGCGAATCCGATAGGGCGAGCCCTTGCCGAGCTTGGAGACGTCAATGGCCTCTGGGTCCGCGACCTCTTCCTTGTTGCCCCAGCCGCGGACCAGCTCCATGTTCTGGCGCGCCAGGTACCCGGGGTCCGCGGCCAGCTTGGGAGCGATCTCGTTGGCCGCGATGTCGTCCGGGAGGTTCCAGTTCGGATTGAGCTCGACGTAGCTCATGCGGCCGGTGAAATTCGGCGTGTGGCTCTTGGGCTTGCCCACGATCACCCGCATGGTGAGAGGCACCTGGCCGTCCTCCACCACGTCGAGCCGGAAATCGGGGACGTTCACCTGGATGTACCGGTCGCCCAGGGACGCCGGCATCCAGCGCCAGCGCTCCAGGTTGACCTCGATCTGGCGGATGCGGGCCGCGACGGGCACGTTGAGCTCGGCCAGGGTGTCGTCCCCCACCTTGCCCACCGGCTCCAGGCCGTGCCGGCCCTGGAAGTGGGAGACCGCGGCGGCCACGGCCTCGTCATAACTGTCCGGAACCGGAGACCCCGGGGCGGGAGGCGGGGCCGATAAATCGCCCGAGGCGATGAGCCGGGCGCGCAGGGCGGCGACCCGGGGACCTTTGTCCCCCAGCTTCAGGGGCGGGCCGGCGGGCACCTCTCCCCAGCCGCCGCGGGCGGCGATCCCGCGATAGGCCGCCAGGGCCTGGGTGAGACGCTGGTAGCCGGGGTGGGGTGGGGCCAGGGCGCGCAGGGTCTTGGCCATTCCGCCCGGGGTTTTCGCACCGAGCGCCTGGGTGAGCGTGGATTCGATTCCCGCGTCCCGCTTCTTGTAGTACCACTCGATGGGGAGCTTCTCAGGCTGGAGGCTGCCGGTTGCAAGATCCTCGGCGAGGGAGAGATAGGTATAGGTCAGCTCCACGTCGAGATCGCTCAGCCGGCGCTGGGCGTCCGGATCTTCGAAGGACTTCGTCTCCTTGACCTCACGCGCCAGGATCGCCAATCGCTCCACGGGGTAGCGGCTCACGTCGACCCCATCGGCGGCCAAGGCCGGGATGGCTGCAATCAGCGCCATGGCCTGGCGGGAAGGGCCGTTGCTCGTGGACCACACCGGCAGGTAGTCGCGCTGGCCGTAGAAACCCTGCAGGCTGCGCCACGATCCGGCGGCCCCCTGGGGGTTCTTCAGGGAGGCGGGGACGGGCTGGCTCAAGACCGCGTCGCGCAGGATCTGCCTCACCTGGGGAGGCAGGGGCTGGGAGCGGCGGACGAAGAAGGATTCCTTCTCGCCTGCGCAACCGGCGAAGGCCGCGAGCGCCAGGAGCGCCGCGGTCGCCGCCAGGGTTTGGAATCGGGTGCTCGTCTGCGCCTTCGTCATCGTCGTTCTCCCTCGGTAGGGGGCACGTTGCAGAATCCGGGCCGGGTTTCGGCCGGCCCGGCGCGACGGGCTCTCTTCTCTGGGTAGAAGCTGTTTGGGGCGAATCAGGTGGGTTGGATCTTGCCTCGCCTCCGAGCGCCCCCACCCAAGACCCTCATCACCCCGACCCTCTTCTCCCGCCCCCTCGCCACCCCCCTCACCGGGAGAAGAGGGAGAACAGCAAGAAGGGACATCAAGGACGGCAGGGACAAGAAGGACGGGGGAGAAAAGCAAGACCGCTACAACCGGAACCCCTTCTCCCGGTGAGGGGGGTGGCGAGGGGGCGGGAGAAGGGGCAGGGGATGAGGGTCTTGGGTGGGGGAGCGGCGTTGACGCTGGTCCTACGAGAGCTTCTTCTTCACCGCCGCGGTGATCGACTGCCGGACCTTGGCGAAGCCCGCCCAGGGATCTCCCCGCAGGGCTTCGAGGCGGGCCGGGAGGTTCTCCACCGTCCAGGTATTGGCCCGCACGTCGGTTTCCAGCTCCTCCCAGAAGAGGGGGGCGGAGACGGGGGCGCCGGGGCGGGCGCGGGTGGAGTAGGGGGCGATGGAGGTGGCGCCGCGGCCGTTCCTCAGGTAGTCGATGAAGACTTTGCCCTTGCGGTCCGCCTTGGGGAGCTTCGAGGTGTATTTCTTGGGCTCCGCCGCGGCCACGGCTTCGGCGATGCTCTTGGCGAAGGCCTTCACCTCGTCCCAATCGGCGCGGCGGGTCAGGGGGAGGACGACGTGGAGGCCCTTCCCTCCCGTCGTCTTGAGGAAGGTCTCGAGGCCGAGATCCGCCAGGAAGTCGCGGGTGGTGATGGCCCCCTCCACCACCTTCTCCCAGGCCAGCCCTTCGTCGGGGTCGAGATCGAAGACCACGTAATCCGGGCGCTCGATGTCGTCGCGGTGAGAGCCCCAGAAATGGATCTCCAGGACCCCCATCTGCACCAGGGTGAGGATCCCTTCCAGGGAATCGACGGCGCCGTAGAGCTCCTTGCCGTCCCCTTCCTCGACCTCCACCCGGTAGACGGAGTCGGGGAATTGCTCGGTGACGTGTTTCTGATAGAAGCACTGCTTTCCCTGCCCCTCGGGGCAACGGACGAGGGTCAAGGGGCGGTTCGAGACGTGGGGGAGGATCCAGTCCGCGATGTGGCTGTAATAAATACCGAGGTCCCGCTTGGTCACTCCCTGGCCGGGGTAGAGGACCTTCTCCGGATGGGTGAAGCGCACGCCCGCGATCTCGGTCTCCGTCTTGCTCATAGGACTCCCCTTCTTTCGTACCGCGGGTTGGGGCGGCAGCTCCTGGGGGCGCTCGTGCACCACCTCGGAGGGCTTCTTGTCCTCGCGCAATCCCTCGAAGGTGGAGTGGCGCAAGAGGCCGTCGCGGGTCCACTCGGCGAAGGAGACCTCGGCCACGAGCTGCGGCTTCACCCAGTGGCTGCGGCGGGCCTCGGCTCCCCGCGGCGGGTTCTCGAAGGCGGGCTTGGCGACGGCGAGGTCATCGAGCTTCTGGCACAGGTCGAGGAGGGTGCGTTCCGTGTAGCCGGTGCCCACCTTGCCGGCATAGACGAGGTCCTTCCCCTCGTGCACGGCGAGGTGGAGGGCGCCGAGCCCCACCCGCGAGCCTTCGGGATCGGTGAAACCCACGATCACGAACTCCTGCCGCTTCAGGCACTTCACCTTCAGCCAGTCCTTGCCGCGGCCGGAGCGGTAGGGGAGGTCCCCGCGTTTGGCGATGATCCCTTCGAGGCCGAAGCCGCAGGCCTGGCGGTAGAACGCCTCGCCGCCGTCCTCGACGTGATCGCCGAAGCGCACCGCGCCCTCTTGGCCCGCGAGAAGGGCGGCGAGCGCCTCCTTGCGGGCGGCGAGGGGAGCGGGGCGCAGGTCGTAGCCGTCGAGATAGAGGAGGTCGAAGACGAAGTAGACGAGGTCCCCGCCGCGCTCCTCCGCCAGGGCGTTCTGGAGGGCCTGGAAGCTGGTGGTGCCGTCCGCTTCGAGGACCACGACCTCGCCATCGAGCACGGCCTGGCGGACGGGGAGCTTCGCCGCCTCGCGGGCCACGGGGGCGAAGCGGTCCGTCCAGTCCTTGCCGTTGCGGGTGACGAGGCGCGCCTCCCCTTCCTTTAGATAGCAGAGCGCGCGGTAGCCGTCGTACTTGATCTCGTGGACCCACCCCTCGCCCGGCGGCACCTCGTCCACCAGCGTGGCAAGCTGTGCCTCGATCGACGCCGGCATCTTCGCCTTTTTGGAGCCGGGAACCGCGGCCGCATCCACCTTCTTCGCCCCTGCCGTCCCTGCTGTCCCTTTTGTCCCTTTTTTCTTCTCCACCTTCTCGGCCCGGTTCGACTCCCACACCCGTTCGGGCTCGGCGGCGATCTCCTCGATCTCCTGGCCGGAGTCCACGCTCTCCGGCCGCTCGCGGACGATGGCGTCGCCGCTTCCCGGCGCAGCCGTATCGTCGTTCTCCTTGATGAGGAGCCAGTTCTCGCCTTTGTCTCCCCCTTGGCGGCCGTGCATCCGCACCAGGGTCCAGCCGCCTTGGAGCTTCTCGCCATTGAGGAGGAATTTGAGCTTCCCCTTGCGGAACCCCTCGGCCGGGGTGTCCTCGCCCTCCTGGGTCGTCCAGGTGCCGCGGTCCCAGAGGAGGACCGTGCCGCCGCCGTACTGCCCCTTGGGGATGATCCCCTCGAAATCGCCGTAGTCCAGAGGATGGTCTTCCACCTGCACCGCCAGGCGTTTCTCACCGGGATCGAGGCTCGGTCCCTTGGGCACGGCCCAGCTCTTCAGCACGCCGTCGAGCTCCAGACGGAAGTCGTAGTGCAGGCGGGAGGCGGCGTGCTTCTGGATGACGAAGGAGAGGGCCTTCGCCTTCTTCTTTCTGGGGCCCACCTTGCCCGCGGGCTCGGGGGTGGCCTTGAAGTCCCGCTTGCGCCGGTATTGTTCGAGGGGCATGGAAGGCGGGTCTCAGGCGCTCTTGCGTTTGCGGGACGCGGTTTTCTTGGCGGTTTTCTTGGTTGCCTTCTTGGCGGGCTTCCGCGCCGTGGCCGCCTTTTTCGCGGGCTTCCTGCCGCCCTCGTCGAGGCTCTGCTTGAGGAGGGCCATGAGGTCGACGACCTTGCCGCCCGCGCGCTCCACCTTGGGAACCGGCTCGGAGGAGCCTTCGAGCTCGCCGGATTCGGCGCGTTCCTCGATCAGCTTCATCAGGTCGTTCCGGTAGTCGTCCTTGTACTTCTCGGGGTCCCACTTCTCGACCATCCCCTCCACCAGGCGCTCGGCCATGCTCAGCTCCTTCGGCGAGAGGCCGCCCTTGCCGTGGGGGACTTCGAGGTCCTCGGCATCGCGCAGCTCGTGAGCGTAGCGCATCAGCTCCAGGGTGAGCACCTCGGCCTGGCCACGGGCGACCACGGCGACCAGGTACTGGCGGGTGCGGATCACCACCTTGGCGATCCCCACCTTGCCGGTGCGCCGCAGCGTCTCGCGCAGCAGGACGTAGGCCTTGGTCCCCTTGGAATCGGGAGCGAGGTAGTACGGCTTGTCGAAGTAGAGGGGGCTGATGTCCTCGAGGTCCACGAACCCTTCGATGTCGATCGTCTGGGTGGCTTCCGGGCTCGCCCGCTTCAGGTCCTGGTCGGAAAGGACGACGTACTTCCCCTTTCCGATCTCGTAGCCGCGGACGGTCTCCTCCCAGGCGACCTCCTTGCCGCTCTCCTCGCTCACCCGTTTGTAGTGGATGGGCGACATCGTTTTTTTGTCCAGCAGCTTGAAGCTGATGTCGTCCCGCGTCTCGGCCGAGTACAGGCCGACGGGGATGTTGACGAGGCCGAAGCTGATGCTCCCTTTCCAGATCGCTCGCGCCATGGGACCAGTCCTCCGCGCGGGGTGGAAACGCAAGATGCGTGCCGGGGATTGCGCCTTGCTTCCTCTTACTTCCGCGGTCTTGGCGGGATAGAGTCCCGCTCCGTGCGCAAGATCACCCTCGTCACCACCGGCGGCACCATCGAGAAAACCTACGACGAGCATACCGGAGAGCTCGCCAACCGGCAGTCCATCGTCCGGCGGATGCTGGCCGAGCTGCGGCTGGAGGAGACGGAGGTCAACGTCGTCGAGGTGATGAGCAAAGATAGCCTGGAGATGACCGACGCCGATCGCGACCGCATCGTCGCGGCCGTGCGGGCCACCGGCGCCTGCGAAGAGGGGAGGGCGGACGGGATCGCCGGCGTCGTCGTCCTCCACGGCACGGATACCCTGGCCGTCACCGGCGAGCGCCTCGAGGCTCAGCTCGGTGCCGCGCGGGTCCCCGTGGTGCTCACCGGCGCCATGCGGCCCTTCGAGATGAAGCACTCGGACGCCTTGCAGAACCTCACGGAGGCGATCTTCGCCACCGGCGTCCTCGCCCCGGGCATTTACTGCGTGGTGCATGGCCGCGCCCTGGCCTTCCCCGGAGTGCGGAAAGACACGAAACGCGGCACCTTCGTCAAAATCTGAAGGGAGGATTCCCCTGCGAGCCGCCCTCGCCGTCGCTCTGTTCCTCACCCTCGCGCCGGGTCTGCGAGCCGCGGGCCTCGGCGACGTCGAGGTTGCCTTGAGCGAAGTGTCCTTCGACGAGGTGCGGATCGCCCCGGACGGCGGCCGCCTCGCCTACGTCGCCCGCCGCAACGACTTCGAGCACGACCGGGAAGCCTTCTCCCTCTGGGTTCTCGATCTAGCCGCGAAAACCGCGGACCCCGTCCGCCTGGCGGATCTCGCCGCCTGCTCCGCGCTGCGTTGGTCTCCCGACGGCCGGGCCCTCTCCTTCCTCGGCGCCGACGATCCGGCGGCCGGCGCCCAGCTTTTCCTGGTGGAGCCGACCTCAGGCGCCAAGCCGCGGCGGCTCACGGACCCGGCGAGCTTCGAAAACGGCGTCGACTTCTACGACTGGCTGCCCGATGGCACGGGCCTCGTCGCCGTGGCCACCGATGCCCCGGATGCCGCCGCCCTCGCCGCCAAGCGGGCGTTGCGGGGCTTCTATGGCGACGTGCGCCGCCTGGTGGACTCCCCGCTCCCGCCGCCGTCCCTCTACCGCGTGCCCCGAACCGGCGGACCCGCCGAGAAGATCGGCGCCGTGCCGTTCGAGCTCCCGCTCGACCTGCAGGTCTCCGCGGACGGCCGCTGGGCGGCGGTGAACGGCGACGACCGGAGCGAAGTCGCGAGCTCCAACCAGGTCGAGCTGCTCCCCCTCGGCGGGCCGGCGACGGCTGCGAAGGCCCCGGCGAGCCCACGCCGCCGCACCGCCGGGGCGTTTTACAAGGAAGGCATGGCCTGGGCCGGCGACGACCTCTTCGTGATCGGACAGGGGAAGGAGCAGGCCGGCCGTTTCGTCTTCACCGAGGGGAGGCTCTACCGGATGGGCGCCGAGGGACGCCTCGTCCCCGTTGCGCCGGGGATGGAAGGGTACCTCAAGCAGATCGTGCCGCTGCCGGACGGCTCCTTGCTGGTGACCGCCAACGTCTCGACGGTCATGCGTGTCTCCCGCGTCGAGCCCGCCTCCGGAGCCGTGCGGACCTTGCGCGAGCAGCGCGGCTGGCTCGCCAACCTCTCGGTTTCCCGTGACGGCAAGGTGATCGCCTTCGTCACCACCGATCCCCGCCATTTTCCGGAGATCTACGTGGCCTCCGGGCTCGAAGGGGTCGCCAGCGCCCGCCCGGTGACGGGTATCAACGCCTCCTTGACGGCTGAGCCCCAGCCGGAGGTCGAAACCTTTTCCTGGGACGACGGTGCCGGGGGCACCGTCGAAGGGGCGCTCTTCTGGCCCCCGGGGCGCAAGGGAGAGAAAGGGTTGCCGCTCGTCGTGGACCTCCACGGCGGCCCGTTCAGCGTGGCGCGCACCGAGGCCGTCTCGCTCCAGGGCTCGTTCCTCTCCTTTCCCGCGCTCCTCGCGGCGCGCGGTTTCCTGGTGCTCAACCCCAACTACCGGGGGAGCGCCGGCCGGGGGGACGCCTTCGTCCAAGGGATCGTGGGGCATCGCTGCTCGCGCCCGTCGGAGGACGTGATCCGCGGCGTCGAGAGCCTCGTCGCCCGCGGCTGGGCGGACCGCCAGCGAGTGGGGCTCATCGGCTACAGCGGCGGTGGCGGCCTCTCGAAATGCCTCATCGGCCGTACCGACCTGTTCCGCGCCGCCTGCACGGGCGCCGGAGTGTGGGACGACCTCGCCCTCTACGGCACGCCGCGGGGGCAGATGTGGGCCGAGGCCTTCTACGGCAGCGTCAAGCCCTGGGACGATTTCGCGCTCTGGTGGCACGAGTCGCCCGTGAGCGGCCTCGGCCGGGTGAAAACGCCGACGCTGATCGTGGCGGGAGAGAGCGACGGCGAGGCCCCGCGGCAGGCCGACGAGCTGTATCGCGGCCTGGTCGCGCGCGGCGTCCCCACGGAATCGCTCGTCTTCCCGGGCGAGGGGCACGTCTTCACCCGGCCCTCCCACAAGCGGACGCTAATGCGGGCGGAGATCTCCTGGCTGGAGCACTACCTGCTCGGCAAACCGCGGGCCGAGCTGAGCGAAATAAAGCCCTGACCTTTTCTGGAGAGCCTCATAATGGCCAACACCCTCGACGAGTTCCGCAGCTACCGCCAGCGGATGAACGACCGCATCATGGAGTCCGAGCACCTCGGCATCAAGCGCTTCTTCAACCTCGACACCGCCGCCTACCGCGACGGTGCCCTCGACGGCAAGACCAAGGAGCTCCTGGGTCTCGCCGCCTCCGCCGTGCTGCGCTGCAACGACTGCATCGACTACCACCTCGATCAATGCGTCGCCGCCGGCTGGACGAACGACGAGCTCTACGATGCCCTGAACGTGGCCCTGGTGGTGGGAGGCAGCATCGTGATCCCGCACCTGCGGCATGCGTTCGACACGATCGATCAGCTTCGGGCAGAGGGGGCGAAGTAGAAAAGAAAGGGACAGCAGGGACTGCAGGGACAAGAGGAACAAGACAGCCTCGCGCCCTGCGGTTTTCTTCTTGTCCCTGCTGTCCCTGAAGTCCCTGCTGTCCCTTTCTTTCCCCGAGATCGCGCCGCACACCATAAAAAAGCCGGGGCGCGCCAACCGGCACGCCCCGGGGGCAGGTACTACGTGAGGCTTACTCCTGGGACTTCGTCTCGTGAGTGGCCGCGGGCGCCGGAACCGGAGTCACCGGCGGCTTCTTGGCGGCCTTGGAACGACGCCCCTTGCGGTCGCGCACGGGCGCCGTCTTGAACTGCACCAGGCGCTCGCTCTTCGTGCCGAGCTGGGCCTTGGCCGCACCCCGCAGGCGCCGCGCCAACTCCCGCCCGGCCGTCAGGACCTCGCCCATCTCCTGCGTGAGCTGCTGCTTGAGGCCGATCGCCGACTGCTTGCGGGCGTTGATGTCCGTCAGTGCCCCGAGCTGCTTCTCGAGCTCCGCACGCAGCGGCTCGACGATCTTCATCAGGTCGGCGTTGTCCTGGCAGCCCGACAGCACGGTCTGCCAGTCCAGCGCCACGTCAGCGAGTGAATTGATGGTTGCCATGATCTCACTTTCCTTTCTCTTCTCGAATTCAGTTTCTTTCTCTTGTCCCCCAGCCTCACGATGAGGCCGGATGGGGTCACGCGAAACTCGACTGCCGCCGTCTCACGCCCGGATTCGGGTGGTCCGCGGATCTTCATTCCTCTCCTCCTTCCTGGTCAACTCTCTGGCTCAATCGCCAGCAACGAGAGGAAGTATACACATGGCGACTAGGATGTCAATACGGAGACGAAAAGAATTTCGCGCTCCTTTCGCGGAGCTTGGCTGGCTTGGGAGGAGTATCGTAGGGAGATTCCGTCGAGACCGCGGGCGCCCGGGCCATGGCGGCCT
>DASUEN010000251.1:0-11119 GCA_036275055.1 Thermoanaerobaculia bacterium | reverse complement strand
TGTTAAGCAGAAGAGTTTGCGCGCAACTCTGTAGGCCTCCAAAGCCTGTTGATTATCACCCGTAAAGAAAAATGCCTTCCCTTCATTTAACCAGGCATTCCCCTCTCCGAGTGAAGACCCGGCTTCTCGGAAGATCTGCCGTGCCTTTCTAATTGCAGTGAGCGCTTTTTCATTCTCTCCCATCAAATTTAGAACATCGGACTCTCCTACCCAACTATTAGCCTGACCTAAAACGTCATTGATTCTCACGAATAGTTCGCGCGCTACGCGATAACTATTTAACGCCTTCTTGGTCTCGCCAAGAAAGAGGAATACGGCAGCCTCGGCAAGCCAACACCGAGCCTCGCCTAGCGATTCCTTGATGTCAACAAAGAGTTGCTTTGCGATGCCATAGCTATCGATTGCTTCATCCGTCTTTCCTAAGCGGAATAGTACATCGCCTTCGATACGTCTGGCATGCCCTAATCCGAATCGATCGCCCGAAACTGCGTAGAAGAAACATGCCCGCCTGCTTGCCTCAAGGGCTTGCAGGTTTTCGCCGAGCAGAAGCAGAGTTGATGCTTCACCACGCAAGGCGTTACCTTGCCCAATTCGATTGTTAACTGCCTCGAAGAGTGAACGGGCTTTTCTATATGCGTCTAGAGCCTCCTTGTTTTTGCCGCGTCGAGAAAGAATCGAGGCTTCGCCTAGCCACGTCTCTGCTAGCCAGCCTCCCTGCGAAGGAGAAGACCCATGCTTTTGGAGAATGCTACGAGCCTCTCCGTAAGCTTCGAGGGCCTTATCGTCATTGCCGACTCGGGCGAGGACGTCAGCCTCACCCTTCCATGTGTTCGCCTGCCCGCGGTGGGAATCCACAGCCTGATATAGGCTTCTGGACTTTTCATATGCCTCGATAGCCCTCTGATTGTCTCCAATCCGAGAGAGCAGCTCGGCCTCTCCCCACCATGTAGTCGCTTGTCCGAGCTTGGAGTCAATGGTCAGAAAGATCTTGCGAGCTTGCCTGTAGGCTTCCAGCGCCCTCTCGTGCTCGCCCAACCGCGCCAGTACATCAGCCGCAGAAGAAGTCATGGCAGCTCGGCCTACCTCAGAATGCGGCACTTGCGACAAACCGAGCCAAGGGAGGGCAGCAGACCGAGCCTTCGCGTCACCCAACTTTCTTGCGACAAGATCAATTCCATATGACGCTCCGAACAATAATATATCGCGACGCCCCAGCACCTCAGCCAATTCAAGCCAGCCCTCCAGCGTTACCGCTGCGAGGTCTATGCTCTCGCCCTGCTGTGAGTCCATGAGAGCCCCAGGAAACCATAAGTCTAACTCCGATAGCTTATTTTGGCGTAACTCCTCCTCAATTAGAGCCTTTCGGTTGCTATAGGGAGTGAGAACCAAGCGACGGAAAACCTGCATGGCCTGCCAGCGTTCAACATCGGAAGAAGAAGAAAGGACTTCTTCGCTGGAACGGCCCGTAAGGTGAACAATAGGCGCCGGGATGCTCTCCCATCGCATTGGAATTGCTTCGAGCAACACCATTAGACGCTCGAACACTCCCTTGACAGGCAAGTAACGAACTGGCAGGGGCTGCCCAACGTCCTCGGCTAATGCCTGAATCGCGGCAGCATCCAGTAAAGGTGCTTCGGAAATGCTCGTCGAACTCACTTTCTGCGCGGCGATGGTTTGTGCCCCAAGCTCCGGGGCCACCGCAGACCAAATGCAGAGGAGAATCGCAATCCATGAGGATGATCTCATGGCTTCACCTCGCTCTCGTCCGTCTCAGCGAGGAAGGCCACCTCTCCGCCGTCCGGCCTCCAGGCGGGCAAGAGGTCATCCTGTGGCCGAGCCTGCACTTTGTCGCGAAGCCTTCCGGCAGCGCCGACTAGGAATAAATCCCAGCCGGTCTGGCCAGAGTTGTCTTCGATGGCGACGATTGCGCTGTCTCCTCTGGGCGAGCTGAAGATCGCTTGGTACAGGGCCGGATGGAACCCAAGATTCTCTATACTACGAGCTTCGAGATTTATACGGAGGAAGGCCGGATGGTTCTCTTCGACGCCAAGAGTCAGAGCGAGAATCTCCTTCCCTTCAGGATCCACGGCAACCAGTTGGTGAATTCCGCCGGGCAGCTCAAGGTCATGGGCGGCATCAACATCTCTTTTGTCCCATATGCTCAACAAGGCGGTCGAAGCGCCCAGCGACTGACGCACGAACGCGACCCGGCCGCCGGGCAGGGCTAGGGGGGCCGTGACGAACCGAGCGTCCCCACGAGGAACTTCCCACAGAACTTTTGTGCTCTCGCCGTTCAGGGATACACGTAGCAGCCGCGACGAACCGTCAGATGGCGCAATAGTGACGAGCAGCGTCTCGCTATTGAGCCAAGCGAACCCGGTGGCTCCCCGCGTTCCCGGAACGCTTACCGGCCGGAACGGCTTCGTTGTTACGTCCAGATGCCGCACCTCATAGTGGTCTCCACCAGCCCAGCGGCCTACACTTCGATGCCGGAGCAGCGCCTGTAGGAGGCCAAGCCGACAAGGACAGTTTCTAAAGGTATCCAGGAGACTCTGCCAAAGTGAGCAAGGGTCCTTAACTCGGCCAAAGAGAGCCAAAAGAGCCTGGCTCGATCCCTTCCGGGACGCCCGCAGCCAGAACTTGTGATCTGGCGGAATTTCTCGTCCCTGGGCGCTCAGGGCCTGAAAGTCCAGATGATCGTTGACACTACCTTCGGCGTCGGCCGGTGGGCTGTCCCACTCACGGAGCGGGCTCTTGCACACCTCGGTTCCCTGGAGGTCGGGCCGTCCGTCCCCATCGCAATCCTGGAGTACTTGGAGATGGGCGGACTCGCCTCTGGGAATACCCGCCACCCGGATGGCCATTGGCGTTGCTAGATCCTGGATGGCATTGGGCTCAACTTCCAGCCCGCGTGGGAGACCGGGAGCCGAGGCTTGGCCTTTCGTTGGCAAAGGGCTCAAGACTAGGAAGAGGCCCAAGAGAGGGAAGTGCCGGAAAGGCCGCAGGAGGCTACGAATTCGGTCCATGGACAATGACCCTCGGTAGAGAAGACAACGAGATCAGGCATTCACTGCCGTCAGTGTCGGCGCTCCCCAAATGGAGAAAGCTGCCGTCGCGGCTTTCCGGACAACCGGAGCCGCGAAGGAAAATCTCCTTTTTCTCGGCACCCGCTGAGACGTCAAACGCCCAGCAGTTCCCAGCGGTGGTAGCCTGAGCAAGTGCCGAGTCGCATTTCTCGTGAATTCGAACTTGGGGGTAGCGCAGGCCCCAGGTTCCAAAGGCATGAGCTCGCGGCAGGTCGTAAAGCAGCAGGAGGCCGAGGAGCGTTTGAGCACCGACCAACGTCCACCGCAAGCCTGAGAGCCTTCGACTCGCAACCGGCGTACGAGCAGCGACCAAAGCCCCGGTAAGACACGCCGCGAGCAGCCATCCCAAAAGGCCGCCCAAGTCTTTGCGCAGCCCGTCGTTGCGAGATGTGTCGTTCATCAGCCAGGAGCAGGTCTCGAAAGCGGCTCGATCGGCCAAGTTCGCGCTCAAGTGCTCGCCACAATTAAACCCCTGGCTCGGATCCGCATCGGGCGAGTTGGCCGCAAGAGCGATCCGATAAAAGCCACTTCCCGCACCTAAAAGACTCGCGAAGAGCACGAGGATTCCGAGAAGGAGCGCCGGCCGGCACACCGCTCTTGCGGCGAGGGTGAGGCCCAGGAGAAGAAATAACAGTGTCCAGGCGCTCCCCGTCAGGACAGGATGTTCCGAAACGAGCACTGAGAGTCCACGCCAGATGAGCGCCCCGAGCGCATTGAAACCGGTGGCAAGCCATTCTTGCTTCGGATAGGTCAAGCCCGGAGGAAGTCCAAGGAGCACCTCCCGTGCCCGCAAAGTGACGAATCCAAGGCCGCTCACCACAGCACAAGCGGCGGCCCCGAGCGCCCCAACTCCACCGAGCGTCTCCGCCAAGCTCCGCCTTACCGGCCTGACCTTGCTGTAAGCGGTATTTACCTTTGTCAAGGAACGGCGTGGGGGCTCCTTAGTGGAGGCAAAGAGGCGGCCGTCCGGTCCGCGGAGGAAGAGCACCGGTGTCGACCACTGTACTGCTTCCGCCGGTAAGCGGTGGATCGCCAAACGGGCTTCGGCGACCGCGGGCTCCACCGGATCGCCGACGGCGAGGCGGTCGTAAAGCACCCTACTGAAGGCCAGAGCGGCCTCGTCTGAAATAGGCTGGCGCATGGCGATGACGGCTGGGACACCGCTCATGACCTGGGCCGTCGCAACTCCCGAAAACGGGTTGCCCTCTCCAGTTCGGGAGGTGTCGCAAGCATTGAGCACCACCAAGCGCAGACTCTCGAAATCCCTGAGCTCCTCGGCCAGATCCCGACCGTCCACCGGCTGCGCGGCGCCGCTTGCTTCTTCAAGGAGAACAGTTCCCTCGCCCGATGTTTTATCGAAATGAGCGTGTCCCATGAAATGCAGCACGTGCACAGGGGCCTTGAGGAAGGCCCGGCGCAGTTCTTCCCGCCCGCCGTAGCTGAGGAAATCGACCTTCACCTCCCGCTCTCGCCCTTTCCAGGCCTGCTCGAGATTCTGCAGCTCTCGTTCAAGATCGAGGTGAACCGAGTCGGTAGGGTTTCCCCGAACGGCGAGAATTCGTAGTCCCGAGACTGACGCGACGGGCGGCCGGTGCTCGCGGTGGGCATGGAGAGAATGGACGATGGGCGTCCTCCGACTAAGACATAGAAAGTCGCCGGTCTCAGGGCGGCAAAGCAACTCCCAGGGGAGTTCCTGAAGCGGCACCAGTTCCGGGTTCCGGAGGTCGAGCTCAAGCCGGATTCTCAAGCCGTAGCCCTCTCCGGGGAGACTGCTCAAACTGGCATGAAAGAGGCTCGCCACCTCGCCTGCGAACAGGGCACGAAAGAGGCTGGTCCCTATTTGCTCCTCCGACCGATGGGCCTGAAGCAATGAACCGACATCAAGGTCGCGCAGCGTCTCCGCAGGCATTGGTACCAGCCGAGTCTCGCGCGGAGCGCCAAGATCCGAAGGTATCCCGAACCTGCCATGCCCTTCCCCTTCGGGTGAGCTCACCGTGACTGAATAAGAGCCAGCGACGCTGGGGCCAATTTGGATCACGAAGTCGCGATACTCTATTTGAGGTATTTTAGCGACAGGCTCGTCCAGGCTTCTCCAAGCCTCTACCCCTTTAACGCTGTGTCTCAAGATCTGCCCTCCTAGAGTCGGGAAGACGAGGAGCTTGGGCATTCGTCGGCCTGTCTCAATCATGGGTTCTTGGTGCCTAGAGGTCTCCAATCAGTTACCTCGGTTCAGTTGCCTACAGCCAGAGCCTCTCTCCTCTAGACCCGCCCGGGGCCGATTTGTTTATGGCGATTCTCGAAGGGCGGCTTCGAGGCCAGAGAGGCTTTCCAGGCCGGAGGCTGCCTCGACGGTGATGCTTCGAGGCGGGATCGAGCCCCCGTCCTTGAGGCGATGGATGCTGAGTCTGCGGATGGCTTGCTTCTGTGGTGGCTCGGCTCTCGCCAGGCCATTTCCTGCAGACACTCTCCCAGGCGCTGTGTTGACCAGCCTCCAGGTCGTCCTCGTGCTTGCGCCTTTCAAGCCGTTCTGTAGTAGGCTTTGGGTCGCCCCCTTTGGCAGGGCAGGAGAAGTAGCCGCTAATCTACTGCGCGCAGAGGAGCCAACTCAGCCTGCTCCCTGACCGTAGTTCTAGTCGGTTTGTGAGTTCAAACGTTGGTAACGCTCCAAGAGAAGGGCTTCGACGCAGGGTTTCGGTGAATATCGTCAGTGCTTATCCTGCCACCGGCAGCCCTGAGGAGGCTGCTCCGTCCTTGGCGCCCGAGCAGGGACAGCTCGTCCGGCTACGCAACCGCTTTTTCCTGGTTCAGGATGTCCTTCCCCATGAGGCCGACCGGGGAGAGGTATCCACTCGCCTAGATCTAGAGTGCCTGGATGATGACCGGCTCGGGGAGGAGCTCTCGGTTCTCTGGGAGCGGGAGGTTCATCCCGCGGTTCTTCAAGCCGATCAGTTCCCGATCCCCTCCGGCCAGTGGGACTCCCCTCGCGTGTTCGATGCATTCCTGACGGCGATCCGCTGGTCGTCGTCGTCGGTGCTCCGTGGGGTAGCTCTCCAGTCTGCGTTTCGCGGGGCGATCGACCTGGAGCCCTATCAGCTCGAGCCGGCGTCTCGGGCCGTGCTGATGCCGCGAGTGAATCTGCTCATCGCGGACGACACCGGGTTGGGGAAGACGATCGAGGCTGGGTTGGTGGTGCAGGAGATGCTGGCCCGGGCTCGCATCCGCAATTGCCTGATCGTGGCCCCCGCTTCCCTCCTGACGCAGTGGCAGGAGGAGATGGCGGAGAAGTTCGATCTCGAGTTCCGGATCGTGGACCGGGCTTCGGTGCTGACCCTCCGGCGGGAGTATGGGGTTCACGTGAATCCGTGGCGCAGCTATCCCCGGTTGATCACCTCGATCGACTATCTTAAGCGGGAGGCGATGCTGGCGCAGTTCCAGTTGAGCCTCGACGGGGGGCCTGGCGCTGCGGCGTCCTGGGATCTGCTTATCGTGGACGAGGCGCACAACTGCGCTCCGGCCGGCCGGCGGAAGTACATTCGCGATTCGGACCGAACCCGCGCTCTGCGGCGCATCGCTCCTCACTTCCAACACCGGCTGTTCCTCACGGCGACGCCTCACAACGGATTCACGGAGAGCTTCACCGCTCTCCTGGCCGAGCTCGATCCCCTGCGCTTCCATCGCTCTTCGACCGTCGATCCGCAGCAGGTGAAGGCGATCATGGTGCGGCGCCTCAAGAAGCAGCTCACGGATGCGGGCGAGGTCAAGCGGCCCTTCCCGACCCGGCGGGTGGTGGCTCTGCCGGTTCCCGATCTTCCGGCCGAGCGGCAGGCGAGCGAGTTGCTCGACGAGTACATCCGCCTGCGGATGGCCCGGGCGGACCGACAGCGGGAGCACTTCGCCGTCCGGTTCGCGCTGAATCTGCTCAAGAAGAGGTTCCTGTCGAGCCCGCTGGCGTTCCACAAGTCTCTGGAGACGCATCGGGAGCATGTGTCCCCGCCGTCCGCCGCGGCAGCTCCGGACGAGGGTCTGGTCGAGCGTCTCATCCAGCGTTCCCGGGAGGAGGTGGAGGACGATGCTCTCCGGGATGAGAACGAGCAGGAGGCGCTCCGAGAGAGCTCCCACTTCTTCGGGCCTCCGACCGCCGAGGAGGACCGGCTTCTCGCCGAGCTGGCGGCTCTTGCGCAGCGGCAGGCTCTGGCCGAGGATGCCAAGCTCCGGGTGCTCCGCTCCTGGATCGAGAAGCACCTGTTCGCGGACGGGGCACTCCAGGCGCTCAACGAGGAGCGCCTGATCGTGTTCACCGAGTACCGGGACACGCTGGAGTACCTCGCGCAGTCTCTCCGCGCGTGGCTCGGCAAGGACCGGATTCTCTTCCTTATGGGCGGCGCGCCGATGCTCGGGAAGGAGCGGCTTCCCGACCGCGAGACGACCAAGGCGGCGTTCCAGGCGCGGCCGGACGAGCATCCGGTGCGCATCCTGCTCGCCACCGATGCCGCGGCCGAGGGGCTCAATCTCCAGAAGCATTGCCGGTACCTGATCCATTACGAGATCCCCTGGAATCCGAACCGGCTGGAGCAGCGCAACGGCCGGATCGACCGGCATGGCCAGCCGGCGCCGGAGGTCTTCGTCCACCACTTTCTGTATGACAACCGGCGGGATTCCGAGTTTCTCCAGACGGTCGTCGAGAAGGTCGAGAGGATGCGGGAGGATCTCGGGGCGGTGGCGGCGGTGCTGGAGGAGGGGCTCGAGGAGGCGATGCTCGGCCGGCGCGTGGATCTGGCGGGCATCCAGCCCCGCAGGACGCTGCGCGACGACGTGCAGCAGGAGCTCTGGGACAAGCAGCGGCTCCGCCAGTTGCGGGAGCTGATCGACCAGGCGCGCCGCGAAGGGGACATCTATCCGGAGCGGCTGCACCAGGTGCTCGACTCCGCTCTCCGCCTCGAAGGGCATCGCGGTCTGGAGCCGTCGGAGGGGATACTTGCCGCGGTCGGCGCGCGGCTGTCCACGGTCCCGGAGAGCTGGGGCGAGCGTTGCCGCCGCTCGATCCACGACGCCCGCGGCCGGCTTCTCACTCTCGTCTTCGACCCGGAGGCGGCCCGCGAGCGGCGGGACGTCGCGCTCGTCCACCTGGACCACCCTTTGATGAAGCGGGCGCTGGCGACCTTCCGGCGGCACATGTTCGCCTTGGGGCTCGGGAGCAAGGAGCCGTTGCGGCGCGTCACCTACCGGGTGGCTCCCCCGGGGATCTTGCCGGGCTCGTTTCTGGTGGCCCGGATCCGCCTGCTGGCCACCGGTCCGTTCGGCCAGAAGCTCCATGAAGAGCTGCGCGCCCTCGTCTGGCGCATTGCCGGAGGCACCCTCGTGCCGACGGGGCCGGAGATTCTCGGCCTCTTTCCTCCCGGAGATCATCAGCCCGCGATCCCGCTGGGGCTGGGCGATCGCCTGGCGCAGCTCGTCCAGCGCGAGGAGCCGCGGCTTCGCCAGGCGCTGCGGGAGCTGGAGGAGGCGGAGCACCGGCGCGTGGCGGCCGAGCTGGGGCGGCGTGCCGAGGAGCAGGCGGCGGAGATCGCGCAGATGATCAAGACGCGCCAGCAGGAGATCCGGGCCCGGCTCAAGGAGATCGCGCGTGAGATGCGGAGCCCTGATACCGATCAGATGCGGATCTCGTTCGGAGCGGATTGGGACCCGCTCGAGAGAGACCAGCTCCTCCAGGACATCCGGCTCCTGGAGAACCGGCAGAAAGAGCTGGACGTGGATCTGAAGGAGGAGCCAGCGCGCATCCGGGAGCGCTACCGGCTGCGCTCGCTCCATGCCTTTCCTCTCGGGCTGGAGATCCTGCTGCCGGAGAGCGCGGTGCGGAACGGGGGGCTGGAATGAGCCGCGCCCGCTCGTTCGTGCACGAATGGATCGATCTGGTCGAGCGCTCGGGGCTGCTCGTGAGCGAGCCCGTGCTTCATCGCTTCTTTCCCGGCGGTCCGGAGCATGTGGAGTTCCGGCCGCAGCGCGCTCTGCTCAGTGCGTGGGAGCGTTTCCAGGTCGATCCCTCGGACGGGCAGCGCCAGTCGGCTTGGCTGGACGCGGTGTTCTTCGGGCTCCTGGCGTGGCCCGAGGACCGGCTGGTGCGCGGCCCGCGACTTCCTCCGTCCGCGGCAATCCATCTGCCGGAGCTCGATCAGAGCCTCCGGGCCTCTGCGGTGCTGACCGGGGACGGGGACCGGTTCCTCCTCGGCGTCTGGCGCATCGGGGCCGACCAGAAGCCCGACCGGGTGGAGCGGATCGAGGGAACTTGGCGGGCCACGCCGGCGGCGAAGCTGGAGCGCTGGCTTCGCGAGTCGGGCACGCCGTTCGGCCTGCTCACCGGCGGGCCGGCCTTCCGGATCGTCCATGTCCCGCCCGGGCTTCCGGCGTCGTGGATCGAGTTTCCCGCCAGCACGTTTTTCGAGGAGAAAAGCGTCCTCGACGGCTTCTGGACTCTTCTCCAGGCTGCGCGGTTCTTCGGTGCGGCCGAGGGCCGGCTGGAACGCTTTGCGGCGGAGAGCCAGAAGGCCCAGGCCGAGCTGACCGAGAGCCTCGGCGAGCAGGTGCGGGCGGCGGTCGAGGAGCTGATCCTCGCTCTCGATCGGGCGGATCGCGGCTCCGGCCAGCATCCTCTCGACATCGGCACGGGTGGGCGCATCTTCCTCGGGCATGATCCGGACGAGATCTACAAGGCCGCGGTCTACATCGTCATGCGGCTGGTGTTCATCCTGTTCGCCGAGGAGCGGAGCCTGCTTCCGCACGGCAACGTCTTCTTCGACGAGGGGTACGGGCTCGGGCGGCTCCTCCACCGTCTCGAAGAGGAGAAGCGCACGCGGCCGGAGACGTTCGACCGGGAGGCGGACGCCTGGCCGCGCCTTCTGGCGCTCTTCCGGTTGATCTTCCTCGGGAGCCCGCATCCAGACCTGCCGCTGCCCGTCTACGGCGGCGACCTGTTCTCCCCCACCGATTTCCCGGCGCTGGCCGCGCTCGAAAGCGAGCACCTGCGCATCCCGAATCGATCGGTCTACGCGATCCTCCGTGCCCTGACATTCGGTGAGGCCAAGGTCGGCAGGGAGAAAATCGCCCAGCGGTACAGCTATCGCAACCTGGACGTCGAGCACATCGGCTACCTCTATGAGGGCCTCCTCGACCACCACGCGGCCCGGGCCGGCCGGGAGCCCCTGGTGAAGCTCGCCAACGGCACCGAGGTCGCGATTCGTCTTTCCGAGCTCGAAGCACTCGACGGTGAGAAGCTGGTGAGCTTTCTATTGGAGCGAGATGTTGCGGGAGGAGATCGCGGGCGGGTCGAGACGTTGCTCACTGATCCTCCCGCCGGCGCAGCAGCGGAGATCGATCGGCTCCCTGACGATGTTGCACGGCGCTGCAAGCCGTACGCGGGCGTCGTCCAGCCCGACGAGGTCGTGCTCCCCGGCCGCCTCTACCTCACGACGTCGTCGAGCCGGCGCGCGACTGGAACGCACTACACGCCGATCCAGTACACGCGGGCGATGGTGACCGAGACGCTCGAGCCGCTGGTCTACGTGGGCGAGCATGGAAAGCTCGAAGAGCCCCGGCGCCTCCGTTCGCCGCGCGAGATCCTGGACCTCAAAGTCTGCGATCCGGCCATGGGCTCGGGAGCCTTCCTCGTCCAGGTCATCCGCTATCTCGGCGAGAAGCTCGCCGATTCCTGGCAGGCGGAACGGGAGCGACACGGGGAAGGCGTCGCGCTGTATCTCCCCTACGCCGACCCGGGCGCCGCGCGAGAGGACCGGATTCCCCTGCCCGACGAGCGGACCGACGCAGAGCTCTGGGCGCGACGGCTGGTGGCCGAGCGGTGCGTCTATGGGATCGACAAGAACTCGCTCGCGGTCGAGATGGCCAAGCTGTCGATCTGGCTCGTGTCTCTCGATCCCCACAAACCTTTTTCGTTCGTGAACCACGCGCTCAAGCCGGGAGACTCGCTGCTGGGCATCTCCTCGCTCGGCCAGCTCCGGAGCTTCAGTCTCTCGGGCGAGGGC
>DASUEN010000250.1:0-33874 GCA_036275055.1 Thermoanaerobaculia bacterium | reverse complement strand
TCCTGCGCCTCCACTTTGCTAAGCTCAATCACGGTCAACCTCCTTTCGCGTCTAGCCGCGCGATTACCCTGTTTGCAGGCCAGTATTCTGACACTGCGTCACAGGAGGTTGGCCTTCTCATCCCATCTCTACAGTGGGGGGCAACGGTGGTGGTGGAGGGGACGGTGACGCCTTGTCGGTGGGGTTTCTAGCGCAGGAAAAACGCCAGCTCCTCCAAATTGATCCGCAAATCCACGTTCTTCAACGGCACGCCCGGGCGACGCTTGACTCGGACGGGGGCGAAGTTGAGGACTCCTTTGATGCCGGCTTCGGCCAGGGCGTCGTAGTTCTCTTGGGCGGCTTCGGCGGGGACGGCTAGGACGCCGATTTCGGCGTTGGATTCGCGGACCACGGCTGCCAGGTCCGCGGCGGAGCGGACGACTAGATTCGCCAGACGGCGGCCGATCTTCTTGGGGTCGTTGTCCACCGCGGCCACCACGTGGAAGGCGCCGTAGTTGAAGCCCAGGTATTGGGCCAGGGCGCTCCCCAGGTTGCCCATGCCCACGATGATCATGGCGTGCGGGCGGTCGAGGCCCAGGAGGGAGTTCAGATGCTCGGCCAGAGCGTCCACGTCATAGCCCACGCCGCGGATGCCGAACTCGCCGAATTGGGCCAAGTCTTTGCGGATCTGGGTGGCGGAAAGGTGGTAGCGCTGCGCCAGCTCCTGCGAGGAGATCCGCTTGATCCCCTGCTCCTGGAGGGAGCGCAGGCAGCGCAGGTAGAAGGAGAGCCGGTTGAGGGTGAGAGGCGAAACCTCTTCCTGCTCGTTCACTTCACGGCGGTCGCTTGCATCAGCCACTGAAGAAGACCCGTGGGCCAAAGACCGAGCGCCAGGGTGCCCAGGGCTGCGAGCACGGCCGCCGTCCGGCCCCAAACGTCGATCAGCAACCCTTCCGGCTCACGCGTCTCCGGCTTCATGAAAAGGTAGTAAATCACCCGCAGGTAGTAGAAGACGCCTAGCAGGCTCGCCAGCACGCCGGTGATCGCGAGCCCCACGAGGCCGTCGCCCACGGCGTTCAGGAACACCACGTACTTGCCGAGGAAGCCAAGGGTTGGCGGTATGCCCCCCAGCGACAGCATGCAGACCGCCAGGCATCCGCCGAGGAGCGGGTGGCGGTAGCCCCAGCCCGCGAGATCGGAGATCAGGTGCTGCTCGCCCGGCCGGCTGTAGAGGAGCGAGACGACGGTGAAGGCGCCCGCGTTCATCAGCACATAGGCCAGGAGGTAGACGAGGACGGGCGCCAGCGAGGCGCGGTCCATCACCACCAGGGCCAGCAGCAGGTAGCCCATGTGGGCGATGCCCGAATAGGCGAGCATGCGCTTGATGTCCCGCTGCGCCAGGGCCAGGAAGTTCCCCACCAGCATGGAGGCCACGGAAAGGACCGCGATCACGGTGGACCACTTGTGGGAATTCGGCGCCGCGCCCCCCTGGACGATGGCGTCCAGCAGGCGGTAGAGCACCAGGGCGCTCGCCACCTTGGGCGCGACCGAAAGGAAGGCCACGAAGGGCGACGGCGCTCCCTGGTAGGCGTCCGGCGACCAGGCGTGGAAGGGGGCGACGCTCATCTTGAAGCCGAAGGCCGCCACCAGCAGCAGGATGCCGAGGCTCGCCAGGACGTTGGTGTCCGGCTGGGCCGCCAGGGCGTGGCCGATCCCCTCGAAGTGGGTGCTCCCCGTGGCGCCGTAGACCAGCGCGATACCGTAGAGGGCGAAGGCGCTGACGAAGGCGCCCATCAGGAAGTATTTGATCGCCGCCTCGCTCGCCACCGCGATCCGGCGATGGAACGCCGCCAGGCAGTAAAGGGCGAGCGACAGGGTCTCCAGCGCCAGGAAGACGGTTAGCAGCTCCGTGGCCCGCAGCATCAGGATCAGCCCTACGGCGCACCAAAGGATCAGGGCATGGTACTCGCCGGCCAGGATCCCCTCGCGGCGCAGGTAGCTCTGCGAGGCGAGCAGACTGATCACCGTGGCGAGCAGGACGACCAGGGTGAAGGCGAGGGTGAGCGGGCTCGTTTCGATCAAGCCGTTGAACGTCCCTGCTCGGCCCGTGATGACGTGGTGAAGCGGCGTCACGTAATAGGCCGCGTAGCCGGCGCCCAGGGTCACCAGCACCGCGAGCGCCGTGAAGGAGCGCCGCAGGGAGGGCGCTATAGCCTCCAGGAGCAGGATCACCACGCCGCCGGCCGTCAGCACCAGCTCGGGGAGGAGCAGGGACCAGTCGAGCGGAGCGTTCATCGGCCGGCCTCCTCAGCAATCTTTGCGGCTGGCGGGAAGGTGACCGCCATCTCCGTGGCTGCGGGCCTTAGGGTGGCTTCTCGCACGTCCGGCTCTTCCACTCGCTGCTTGTATTGCGCGAGCACGTCCGTCAGGGCCTGCCGGCTCGGCTGGAGGAACGAATTGGGGGCGACACCGATCCACAACATCAGCACGCAGAGAGGGACGAGCGCCGCCATCTCGCGCAGCGAAAGGTCTTTGAGCTTGCGGTTCTCGTCCTTGGTGACCGGTCCCCAAATCGTGAGCTGGATCATCTTCAACAGGTAGACCGCCGCCAGCACCACGCCGAAGGTGGCGACCGCCACGGGCCAGCCGAGGGTGCGGAAGCTGCCGGTGAGGATCATGAACTCTCCCACGAAGCCGTTCAGCGCGGGCAGGCCCACGGAGGCGAGGCTCGCGAAGACCAGGAAGAAGGCAAAGACGGGCATCACTTTGGCGAGGCCGCCGAATTCGTCGAATTTCTTGGTGTGCCGGCGGTCGTAGAGCATGCCGACCAAAAGGAAGAGGGCCCCGGTCGAGAGGCCGTGGTTCACCATCTGCAGGAGCGATCCCTGCCAGGCCACGATATCCACCGCCAAAAGGCCCAGCATCACGAACCCGAGATGGGCGATGGAGGAGTAGGCCACGAGCTTCTTCATGTCCACCTGGACCCAGGCCACCAGCGCTCCGTAAATGATGCCGATCACCGCCAGGGCCAGCAGCAGCGGCCGCGCCGCCTCGCTGGCGTGGGGGAAGAGGGGGAGGGCGAAGCGCAGGAAGCCGTAAGTACCGAGCTTCAGCAGGATGCCGGCGAGGATCACGGAGCCGCCGGTGGGCGCCTCGACGTGCGCGTCCGGCAGCCAGGTGTGGACGGGGAACATGGGCACCTTGATGGCAAAGGTCAGCGCGAAGGCCGCGAACAGCCAGATCTGCTGGTGCTCCGGCAGGCTCAAGCGCAGGAGGTCGTCGTAGGCGAAGCTCCAGACGCCGCCGTTCAGGCGCTGGAACGTCCACGCCATCCACAGGATGGCGATCAGCATCAGCAGGCTGCCGGCCATGGTGTAGAGGAAGAACTTGACCGCCGCGTAGATCTTTCGCTCACCGCCCCAGATGCCGATCAGCAAATACATCGGCACTAGCATGACCTCCCAGAAGACGTAGAAGAGGAAGAGGTCGTAGGCGAGGAGCGCCCCGAGCACGCCGGTGGTCAGGAGCAGCAGCGAGGCGCCGAAGAGCGGCCAGTGATCGCGAATCCCTTTCCACGAGCCGAGGACGACGAGCGGCACCAGGAAGATCCCCAGCAGGACGAGCGGCATGGAGATGCCGTCCATGGCGAGGTCGTACTTGATGCCGTAGCCCGCGATCCAGGAGAGCGTCGTGTCGTGCACCAGCTCGAAGGTGCCGTCCGCGCCGAGGTGTGCGGCGAGGTAGACGGCGCCGAAGACGAGCTCGAGGAGAGAGGCGATCAGCAAATAGATCTTCGCCGCCCGCGCCGGCATCGCCTTGGCGAGGACGAGGAGCGGCACGGCGGCCACCGCCGGGAAGAAGACCAGGCGGGTCAGCGTGTTGCCGGCGAGCAGTGCGAAAAAGGTTTCCATAAGGGACCGGTCATCCGAAGGCGATCCACCAGAACAGCAGGATCACGCCGAGAAAGAAGTAGAGAGCGTAGGAACGGACGTTGCCGGTGGTGGAGAGGCGCCCGACCTCGCCCGTCAGCTCGGTGGCGGAGGCTCCCAGGTTGATCGACCCGTCGATGACGAAGGTGTCGATCCCTTTCCAGAAGAACCGCGACAGGGCGGCGAGCGGCTTGACGATCAGGGCGTCGTAGATCTCGTCCACGTAATACTTGTTGACCAGCACGCGGTGGAGGGTGGGGAAGCGCGCGGCCCAGGCATTTCCCTTGGCGAGCCCTGTCTCCTCGCCGTAGGTGCGCCAGGCGACGAAGATGCCCACCGCCGCCACGATCACAGCGATCACGATCAGCGCCCACTCCATGCCCGCGGTCATCTCTTCGGCTTTGAGATGCACGGGGTAGAGCACCGGCTCCAGCCAGCGGCCGAACCAGTCACTGCCACCCAGAATTTTGGGCACGCCCACGAAGCCCGCCACCACGGCGCCCGCGGCGAGGATCCAGAGCGGGATCGTCATCGAGGGCGGCGACTCGTGGAGGTGGTGCTCCTGCTCGTGCGTGCCGCGGAAGCTGCCGAAGAAGGTCAAGAAGACGGAGCGGAACATGTAGAAGGCGGTCAGCCCCGCCGTGATCAATCCCACGGCCCACAGCACCCACTGGCCGTTGGCGGCGGCGGAGTGGAGGATCTCGTCCTTGCTGAAGAAGCCGGCGAGCGGCGGAATGCCGGCGATGGCGAGGGCGCCGATCACGTAGGTGCGGAAGGTCGACGGCAGGTATTTCCGCAAGCCGCCCATCTTCGTCATGTCCTGCTCGCCGCCCATGGCGTGGATCACGGAGCCGGAGCACAGGAAGAGGAGGGCCTTGAAGAAGGCGTGGGTCATGACGTGGAAGAGCGCCGCCGAATAGGCGCCGAGGCCCGCGGCCAGGAACATGTAGCCGAGCTGCGAGACGGTGGAGTAGGCGAGGACCTTCTTGATGTCCGTCTGCGCGATGCCGATGGTGGCCGCGAAGATCGCCGTGGCCGCGCCGATCACCGCCACGAATTGCGAGACGCCCGGCGCGAGCTGATAGATCACGTTCGAGCGCACCACCATGTAGACGCCCGCGGTGACCATGGTGGCGGCGTGGATCAGGGCGGAAACCGGGGTCGGGCCGGCCATGGCATCCGGCAGCCAGACGTAGAGCGGGATCTGCGCGCTCTTGCCCATGGCGCCCACGAAGAAGCAGAGGGCGACGAAGCTGGCGAGCGGCAGGCCCATGAGCGTGGGGCCGGTGACCAGCCCCGGCTGCTCCGTGATCTTCGAGAACAGCTCGTGATAGTTGAGCGTGCCGAAGTTCGCGAACAGGGCGAACATGCCGAGGAGGAAGGCGAAGTCGCCCACGCGGTTGACGATGAACGCCTTCTTGCCGGCGTAGGGGGGGAACGGCTGATCGTAATAGAAACCGATCAGGAGGTAGGAGCAGAGCCCCACCCCTTCCCAACCCACGAACATCACCAGGTAGTTGTTGCCCAGCACCAGCATCAACATCGCCGCCATGAAGAGGTTGAGGTACGAGAAGTAGCGGCGGTACCCCTCTTCGTGGGCCATGTAGCCGGCGGAGTAGACGTGGATCAGGAAGCCCACGAAGGTAACGATGAAGAGCATCACCGCCGAGAGGCGGTCGAGCAGGAAGGCCGCGGGGATCGAAAGATCGCCGGTCGTCCAGGCGTAGTAAACGTGATCGTAGTAGGGCAAGGAGCCTTGCGCGTACTCCCACAGGCAGCCGAGGGCGACCAGGAGGGAGAGGAGCGGCGCGCCCACGCCCACGGCGGTGACCAGCGATTTCGGGAACCGCCGGCCGAGGAGGCCGTTGACGGCGGCGCCGGCGAGCGGCAGGAGCGGGACGAGCCACAGAAGCGCGAGCATGGCGGCTCTACTTGCCCATCAGGTTCAAGCGGTTGACGTCGATGGTGTGCCGCGAGCGGAACACCGCGATGAACAGAGCGAGGCCCACCGCGGCTTCGGCGGCGGCCACGGCCATGACGAAGAAGACGATCAATTGCCCGGTGCGGTCCCCCATCTGGCGCGAGAAGGCGACCAGGGTGAGGTTGGCGGCGTTCAGCATCAGCTCGATCGAAAGGAAGATGCTGATGCCGTTGCGCCGCGTCAAGGCGCCCACGGTGCCGATGGCGAAGAGGAGCGCCGCCAGCATCAGGTACCAGGAGATAGGAACGGTCAAGACCGGGCCTCCTTGTGCGTTTCCTCGACGACGAAGTCCTCGCGCGGCAGCAGGCTGCTGGCGCCGCCCTCACCCGGCTGCGGCGCCTTGCGGGCCGCGACGGTGGCGCCGATCACCGCCACCAAAAGCAGCAGGCCCACGATCTCGAACGGCAGCAGGTAGTCGCTGAAGAGCGCCGCGGAGAGCCCCTTGAGCGACACGAAGTCCTCGGTGAGCGGCGGCGGCGCCTCCCGGCCGGTGCGCCAAAAGACGAGCCCAATCATCCCCAGGAAGATCAGCGCGCCGACCGCCGCCACCCCGAGCCCCCCGCGGGAACGCTCCGCGTCCGACTTCTGGAGGTTGAGCAGCATGATGACGAACAGGAACAGCACCACGATGGCGCCGGCATAGATGAGGATCTGGAGCGCGCCCAGGAACGGCGCGCCGAGGAGCACGAAGAGCACCGCGACGGAGAAGAGCGTCAGCACCAGGCTCATCGTCGCGTAGACCGGGCTCTTGTGGATCACGACCACCAGGGACGAGCCCACGGCGACCGCTGCGAAGATCAGGAAGATCAGTTTTTCCATGGCAGGTCTTAGAGCCAGCCCGCGAGCGTCATGGCGGCCACCAGGATCAGGTTGAGGATCGAAAGCGGCAGCAGCACCTTCCAGCCCAGCCGCATCAATTGATCGTAGCGGAAACGCGGGAAGGTCCACCGCACCCACACGAAGACGGCCATGCAGACGGCGATCTTGGCGACGAGCGTCACGAGCCCCACGACGGCGCCGAGCCAGCCCGTCAAATGCACTCCCGGCAGGCTCCAGCCGCCGAAGAAGAGCGTCACCCCGAGCGCCGCGAGCGCCGCCATGTTGGTGTACTCGGCCTGGAAGAAGGCCGCGAAGCGCATGGCGCTGTACTCGGTGTGGAAGCCGGCGATGAGCTCCGATTCCGCCTCCGGCAGGTCGAAGGGCAGCCGGTTGGTCTCCGCGAACGAGGCGATGAGGAAGACGACGAAGCCGAGGACCTGCGGAATGAAGTTCCACACGTGCGCCTGCTGATAGGCCACGATGTCCGCCAGGCGGAAGGAATTGACGGGGAGCAGCACGGCGAGCACCGAGAGCGTCAGCGCCAGCTCGTAGCTGATGAGCTGCGCCGAGGCGCGGATGCCGCCGATCAGCGAGAACTTGTTGTTCGAGGCGTAGCCCGCGAGCACCAGCGAATAGACGGCGAGGCTCGACAAGGCGAGGAACAGCAGCACGCCCGTGTCCACCGGGGCCACGACGAGGGGGATCGTCCGTCCCGCCACCGTCAGGTCCGGCCCGAAGGGGATGATCACGAAGGTGGTGAACGCCGGCAGCAGGGCGAGGACGGGCGCCATCAGGTAGAGGAGCTTGTCGGCCGCGGCGGGCGTCACGTCCTCTTTGAACATGAACTTGGCGGCGTCGGCCAGCGGCTGGAACAGCCCCAGCGGTCCCACGCGGTTGGGGCCCGGACGGTCCTGGATGTAGGCGCAGGCTCGCCGCTCCACCCAGTTCATGATGGGAGCGACGTTGATGAAGACGCCGAACATCACGGCGTACTTGGCCAGCGTGGCGAGGATTTCGGGATTCACGCCGAAGCCTCCGACGCCGTCTCCGCGGCTCGATCGGAGATTTGGGCGCCGGGAACGTGGAGCGCGGCGCCCGTCGCCGGCAGGCGGTGCCAGGAGAGGCCGGCGAACGCCGGAAGCTCTCCGGCGAGGCGGTCGAAGACGGAGCCGGCGGAGACCTGGGACCAACCTCCCTCGAAGCGGGAGAGGAGGTCGCCCAGCACCTCCACGGCCGGCCGCACCTGGCCGATGGGCGCGAAGGCGCGCTCGAAGCGCTGCACCCGCCACTCGACGTTGACGAAGGTGCCGTCCTTCTCGCCATGGTGGGCGACGGGGAGGGCCACGTCCGCGGCCAGGGCGAGAGGGGAATCGGCCCAGCCGAAGACCACGAGGAATTTCGCCCGCCGCAGCCGCGCCACGGTGGCGGCGTCCCACGCGGCCTGGCCGAAATCGCTGTCGCAGACCACCAGCACCGCGGGAACGGGGGAGTCACCGTGCAGCAGATCGTCCGTTCCGTTATCACCTTCAAGCGCGCTTGTCAGCCCCGCGAGCTCGGCGCCGCGGCGGTTGGGAGCGGCTTCGCGCCCCGTGATGGGCGGGCGCTGATGGCGGGGGATCGTCCACTCCGGTCCCAGGTCCACGGGCACCGAGCGGCGGGTGGCGCTGCTCAGGTCCGCGAGCTTGGCGAAGAGGTACGCCTCCTCGGTGGTGAGAAAGCCCGAGCCGAGGAAGGCCACGTCGCCCTGGGCGCTGACAAGGGCGCGGTGCACGGCGTCCAGGGCCTGGCTCCAGCCGGTGTTCAGCACGGGAGCGTGGCCGTTGCCTCCCTCCGCCTTGACGCGCGGCGAGGCCAGGCGCGGCACCTTCTTGTAGCGCTCGAAGGTGGCGCGGCCGAAGTCGCACATCCAGTAATCGTTCACCTCGGGGTTGAAGCGCGGTTTGTAGCGCTTGATGTCCCCCCGCCGCTGCTCCATGGTGACGTTGCAACCCACCTCGCAGCCGGTGCAGATCGACGGCTTCTTGTCCAGGTACCAGACGCGCTCGGCGAAGCGGAAGCGGGTCGAGGTGAGGGCGCCCACGGGGCAGATGTCCACCACGCAGGTGGCGAGAGGATTGGAAAGCTCCTTGCCTGGGAACGTGCCGATCTCCACCCGCGCGCCGCGGTTGAAGAAGCCGAGCTCGCCGGTGCCCGCCACCTCCTGCGTGAAGCGGATGCAGCGCGTGCACTGGATGCACCGGTTCATGTTGAGGACGACGTTCGCCCCCAGGGGAATGCGCTCGCGCCCGGGGTAGGTCCGCTTGTCCTCGTACTGGAAGCGGGAGTAGGCGACGCCGTGCTTGAAGGAATAGTCCTGCAGGCCGCACTCGCCGGCCTGATCGCAGATCGGGCAGTCGAGGGGGTGATTGATGAGGAAGAACTCCATCATCCCCTTCTGCGCCTCGGCGACCTCGGGCGTGTCCGTGCGCACCGACCAGCCGTCCTTCATGACGTAGGAGGAGCAAGCGGTCTGGAGCTTCGGCATCTTGCGGCCGTTCTCCGTGATCTCGACCAAGCACATGCGGCACTGGCCCACCACCGAGAGGCGCGGGTGATAGCAGTAGTGGGGGACGAGGACGCCGGCTTTGAGGCCTGCCTCGATCACGTTGGTGCCGGCCTCCACCTCCACGGTGCGGTCGTTGATGGTGACTTTGGGCACTGCCTTAGGCTCCGTTCTCGAAATAGCGCGGCTGAGGGAAGGGGCACTTCCGCTCGCGCACGTGCTGCTCGATCTCCTCGGGGAAGCGATCGACCAGCGACTTGACGGGACCGATCGCCGCGTCGCCCAAGGCGCACAGCGACTGGCCGCCGATGTTCTTGCAGATGGAAAGCAGCATCTGCGCGTCGCGCTCCGTCCCCTCGCCGTGCTCCAGGCGCTTCAGGACCAGCTCCATCCAGTTCGTTCCCTCGCGGCACGGCGTGCACTGGCCGCACGATTCGTGATTGAAGAACTTGGCGAGCCGCGCCACGGAGCGCACCATGCAGGTCGTCTCGTCCATCACGATCACCGCGGCCGAGCCCAGCATGGAGCCGGCTTTGGCCACGGTGTCGAAATCCATTTTGATGTCGATCTGATCGGGCTTGAGGATGGGCGCCGAAGCGCCGCCTGGGATGAACGCCTTGAGCTGCTTGCCGCGCCACATGCCGCCGGCCGCATCCAGCATCTCGCGGAACGTGATGCCGATGGGGTGCTCGTACGTCCCCGGCCGTTCCACGTGCCCCGAGATGGCGTAGAGCTTGGGGCCGGTGTTGCGCTCATCGGTGCCGATCGATTTGAACCAGTCGGCGCCGCGGGTCAGGATGTGGGGGACGTTGCAGAGCGTCTCGACGTTGTTGATCACCGTCGGAGCGCCGAAGGCGCCGACCACGGCCGGGAACGGCGGTTTCACCCGCGGCTGGCCGCGCTTGCCTTCGAGCGATTCCAGCATCCCCGTCTCTTCGCCGCAGATGTAGGCGCCGGCGCCGCGGTGGATGTACATGTTCAGCTTGAAGCCCGAGCCCATGACGCTGTCGCCGAGGATGCCGTTCTCGTAGGCTTCCTTGATCGCCTGCTCCAGCACCAGCGCCGACTTCACGTACTCGCCGCGGATGTAGATGTAGCAGGTGTTGGCCGAGACCGCGAAGCAGCAGATGGCGCACCCCTCGATGAGCTGGTGGGGGTCGTTTTCCATCAGCAGCCGGTCCTTGAAGGTGCCCGGCTCGGATTCGTCGGCGTTGCAGACGAGATATTTGGGCTTGTCCTTCCCCTTGGGGATGAAGCTCCACTTCATGCCGGCGGGGAAGCCGGCGCCGCCGCGCCCGCGGAGGCCGGATTTCTTCACCTCGTCGATGATGGCGTCGGGCTCCATCGTGAGGGCCTTGGTGAGCCCCTCGTAGCCGCCGAGCTGGCGGTACCCTTGGAGGGTGAGGGCCTCGGGCTTGCCCACGTTCTTGGTGAGGACGGGCTCGAACGCAGCCATTATTTCAACCCTTCGACGATCTGGCGCACCTGGCCGGGCGTGAGGTTCTCGTGATACTCGTCGTCCACCATCATCATCGGCGCCGTGTCGCACGAGCCCAGGCACTCGAAGTGGACGAAGGAGCAGCGGCCGTCGGGCGTCACCTCGTCCTCGCCCACCCCGAGCTCCTGGTGGAGGACCTGGAGGATCTCCTCGGCGCCCCGGAGCTGGCAGGAAAGGTTGTTGCAGACGCGGATGCGGTGCCGCCCCACCGGCTGCTGGTGATAGAGGTCGTAGAAGGTGACGACGCCGTAGACCTTGGCGACGGGGAGGTCGAGCTCATCGGCCACGGCGTGAATGGCCTCGTCGGGAAGCCAACCCCCCCATTGCCGCTGGGCGATGTGGAGCGCCGGCAGCAGCACGGCTTCGGTGGTGGGGTAGCGGGGGCGCAGGCCGTCGATCTCGGCCCGCGACGCCTCCGAGAGCCCGCCGCCCCGAAGCGGAGGACCGGACGGCTTCATCGAGGCCGGCTCGTGGACGCTCATGAGCGTCCTCCGGCGGCCCGCACGGGCCGGCGCTCACGGGCCGGGAGGGACAGGTCGAGCCCGCCCTTTAACCAGATGTAGGCGAAGCCGACCAGGATGAGGAAGACGAAGACCATGACCGCCGCGAAGAGCTGCCACCCGCCGTCGCGCAGGATGAGCGACCAGGGGTAGAGGAAGGCGGCCTCGAGGTCGAAGACGATGAAGTCGATCGCGATCAGGAAGAAGGCGATGGAGATCCGCTTGTGGGATTGGTCGAGCAGGGGCATGCCCGACTCGACGGTCGTGCCCTTGAGGGTGCCGCCGTGCTGATGCCCTGCGATCTTCCCGAGGATCCACGACAGGCTGAGGATGACGATCCCCATCGCGATCGCAATCCCCATGGCCAGCAGGACCGGGTAGTACTGCTCCGGCAAGGGACGTTCCTCCTTAGGTCGGGGCCCCGGCGTGAGCATCCCGGCAAAGGGGAAGCCCGGGACCCGTGCCGTGCTCGTGAAGGATGTCACAAGCAGGGGGCGGGAGGGAAGACCCTGGGGGAGTCGCGGCTCAAGGGACAGCAGGGACTCCAGGGACGGCAGGGACTCCAGGATCCCCGTGGGCGTCTTCCCCCCGCCCAAGACCCCGGCCCTCTTCTCCCGTCGCCCTCCCCCCAACCGGGAGAAGAGGGAGACCCGCCGCGCGTTGCCGGCCTGATCCTTCGCGTCGATGTGTCCGTAGAGACGTTCCCAGCCCGTCCACGATACCGCCGCACTTCACGGTGACGGCGGGACGTCTCTCCCGGTCGGCAATGCCGGCCGGTGAGGAATCGGCGTAGAGCCGGGGCCCTCAATCCTCGAGCTCAATGTCTTCGAGCCGGACTCCCCGGCCTTCCCGGATCTCCTGCCGTGATTCCGCGATCATCTGAAGGAAGCGGGGGGTGTTCTCGAGCTGATAGTCCTGCCAGTCCTCCTCTGTCCGGAAACCGATCAGGATCCCGGCGGGGCGGCCGTCTTCAGTGATGACGACATCCTCTTCTTCCGCCAGGCGAAGGTACTTGGGAAGCTCGTCTCGGGCCTCCTGGAGCGCGATCTTCTTCATAGGAGCCTTCCTCTCTCCCGAGCGTGCCGCCAGAGATTCCTCTCTCACCGGTCGGCCAGGGCCGACCGGGAGAGACGTCCCGCCGTCATCGTAAAGTGCGGCGGTATCGTGGACGGGCTGGGAACGTCTCTACGGACACGTTGACGTGAAGGATCTATCCGCCCCGCCATGAACCGAATCTCCTCCGGCTAAAAGCGCGCAGGCGGGCGCTCAATCCTTTTTCCGGCAGCGCCCGCCTGGTTCCTCAGTTCGATTTAGCTGGCCAGGTTGCAGATGTAGATCGCGGTTCCTTGAGAATCGCTGCCCCAGCAGCCACCATTGTCGCAGTAGACCTGTTCACCCGTGGCCCAGCAGCAGTCCGATTCGCAATAACCCTGGGTCGCCGCTTTCAGTTGCAAATGGTGGCCGTGCTTTGCGACGGGACCCGCGGCATGCTTGACCTTCTGCTTGCCGGATGCCGCGCCGGCACCGGTCATCCAAAGCAGGAAGCAGCAGATTCCCAGCGAGGCCAGTTTTACCGTTGAGTTTCGCATACGCCTTCTCCTTGTCGAGAGATATACGAGTTGATCTCGTACTCTTTATTGATTCCGTTCGTTGTTCGGTGCTGCTGAGCGACTCGCCATCGACCCAGTGCAAGGCGTGGGCCAGGCCCGAAAGGGCGAAAAAGTGGAGGTTTCGATCGATTGCGGGCTTTGGAGGGGAAGCGCCGGGTAAAGGGTTACCCACGCAAGGGTAACGACCTACCCTGCGCGGCGTTTTTGCTCGAAGACGGATGCTTTGTTAAGTGGTCGCTGCGGCGACGCGGCCCAGTGGACCGGCAGGTCGACGCGACAAGAGGCTGTTCTCCCTCTTCTCCCGGCGAGGACATAGCGGAGAAAGGGCACGGCCCGGGAGGGCGACCTCCTCCCGGGCGACGTTCTCTCACTTTTTCTCGACCCTCACTCCAGCCTTGGACTCGACCTTCCGGGCCTGGTTCGGCACGTCGATTTTTTGGGATCGATTGGCGCCGACCACCTCGATCCCCTTGCTGCCGAGGTGGCCGGCGAGGTCGAGCATCACCTCGTACGGCCCGAACGCGGGCAGCGTTCCGTTGCAGCCCACCACCTCGACGCGGGTGTACTCCGGCATCCCGACGTGGGGTAGCGGAACGAGCTCGACCCTCATGTTCAGATAGGGTTTCTGACCTCGCACCACGAGGAGGTGCTGCGGCGGGAGACCGGGGAAGAAGACGACCTCCGCCTCCTCGAAGTCGATCAGCCGGCAGGACTGGCAGGGGCGCAGCCATTCGGTCACGCTGTTCGTCTCGGAATGGACGCGGATGCCTCGCACCTCGTCCGGCAGGTCCTTCCAGACGTACTGCGCCTGGATCGGCGTGATGACGTCGTTGGAAGGGCCTCTCGGCGGCTCGGCGACGAAGTCGAAGTCGTACACGCCGTCGGGCGGTGGCTGGATGTAGATCCACGGCTGCAATTCAGGATCGGTCCAGTTGTTGGTCCTCGTCTCGCCACCGGCATCGATGACGAGGTCCGGCGGATTCTTCTTGTTGAGCGTCAGGTGGACGTCCGTTACGTTGTAAATCAGTTCCTTTGCCATGGCTCAGCCTCTCCTTTTCAGTTATGGGCCTGAAGCGGCCTACTTGAAGAGTGAGGCGAGGCTGTTTTGAATTACATGCTGGGAGCACTTGGCGAAAGGATCTACCGCGCCACCACGAACGGGATCTCCCCTACCGGCGAGGCGTGCCCTTGCGCGTCTACCGCTTCGAGACGCAGCTTGTAGGTGCCGGGAGCGAGGAGAGTGGAATAGAAAGAAATGGCCACCGTGCCGTCCGCTCCGGCTTTGAGACCTTCGCCTTTCCAGAGGGTGCGGCCGGCGGAGGTGGCGAGGGTGGCGCGGTAGGAGGGAGCTTCTTCCGCCGGCAGCTCGACGGCGAGGACGATCCACTGGGGATCACGCCCAAGGGTGAGGCGCGTGGGGGGCGTCTCGCCGCGGACCAGCCCCAGGGAGAAGATGGGGGTGTTGGCCTGCGGCAGCGTCAGGCGCGCGAGCTGCTCGGCGAGGCGGGTCTTGGCGTCGCGCTCCGTGCGCAATTCGGCCTCCAGCCTTCCGCGCTCGGGATCGGGAGGGGCCGGCGTCGCAGCGACCTGCGGCGGGGGCTGGGTGGGTGCCGCCTGGAGCCTGGCGAGCTCCCCCTTCAGCCGCTGCTGCTCGCGCAGGAGACCCGCGATGGGAAAGGCCAGGACGAGCAGGACGGCCGCGGCCAGCAGCCAGCCGGCGGCACGGTGGCGGGCCAGCCAGGCGAGCAGGCCCACGCGGACGACGGCGGCCCGGGCCGCTTCGTCCGCGGCCACGGTGTGGAGCGAATTCTGGAAGTCCTCCTCCCATTCCACCTGCTGGCGGCAGTCCTGGCACTCCAGGAGGTGCTCCTCGAAGCGCTCCTCTTCCTCCGGGGTCAGTTTCCCCAGCAAATAGCGCTCGATGACGTTCTGCTCTGCGATCTGTTCGTGGTCCATCATGGCCTCACTGTCCTCGCCCGCCCAGACGCTCTTCGAAAAGCTTGCGATAGCGTTGGCGCGCGCGGAAGAGCACGACGTTGAACTCCGGGCTGGTGAGCCCCAGGTCGGCGCAAATCCTCTCCTTCGCCTCCTCCGCAATGTAAAAACGAAACAGCACCTGGCGGTCGCGGTCCGAGGCCAGCTCGCCGATCAGGCGGCGGACCAGCCCGGCTTTTTCTGCTTGCAGCAGGCGCGTCAAAGGCTCCATCGTGTCTCCCGCGGGGACGGTGGCCACGGTCTCGTCGAGCTCGCGCTCCCGGTCTTCCCGGGTGGAGCCGCGGCGGTAGTGATGCGTCGCCAGGTTCTTCGCCAGCGAGCGCAGGTAGCCGGAGAGCTTCTCGGGCTGCCGCACCTCGCCCTGACGGATCTTTTCCAGGGCCAGGCGCAGGGTCTCCTGGTAAAGGTCCTCGGCCGTGGTGCGATCGCGGGTCCAGCGGCGCAGCAGGAAGACCAGGCCCTCGCCGAAATGCTCGACCAGCTCCGCCTCGGCCCCGCGGTCACCGGCCATGATCCGGGAGACCAAATCGCTCGGCAGCAGAGGCGTGGCCGCTTCGCTCACCGGCTCCCCTCGTCCTCTGGAGAGAGTGGGAGGGCGAAGCGGGAGAGGATCGAAACGAACGAAGGTGTCGAGCTCGACCACGGTGTTCTCCATCTGCCGGAAGCCGCGAGGGAGCATCTCCCTCGAGACTTCAGGTGACGGGAGGAGCCCGGGAATTTCATCGCCCTGGGGAAGGGCCGTTACCGGCGATCGCGGTTCCCGCCGGCAGGCCCAGGACCCACCAGGGCGACTGTCCTACCAGGCCGCGCTGCGCGCTGGTCTGGGTCCGCAGGAAGACTTGGCGCGGATCGCCCAGCGCGGCGAGAGGGATGCGGGCGACGAGGCGTTCCCCTCCGACGCCGGCCTGGACGGTGGCGCGGGGGAGGGGGAGCTCCTGGTCGCGGACCGTATAGGCGTGCGGCTCGGCGCGGATCGCCAGCTTCGGCATCTGGCCGAAGGGGCGGTCCTGCCGGTAGCCGAAAGCGTAGAGGGTGACGGCGGAGCCCTCCTCCAGGGGCTGCGCGAGGCGGGCGGCGATCTCCAAATGGTCTTTCACCAGTCGCACGGTGAGGTTCGGGAGGTCGGCGGCGGCGCCCGGAGCGAGGGTCGGGAGGGCGAGGTCGCCGTACAGCTCGTTTCCGCGGACGAAGGGGAGGAGGCGCGAGGCGCTGTAGTCGTACTGCGTGTGGTGGGCCGCGAGGGCCCGGCGCTTGGCGTCCACGTCCTCGCCGGTCAGCTCCCTGGTTTGCCAGCGGAAACCGGCCAGCAGGCTGGGAGGCGGCGACAGCTCCTCGCCGGGGTGGAATCCCTTTCCCCCGGGCCAGTGCGGGTAGTGCACGAGGAACGGGTAGAGCTTCGCCGAAACCTCGCCCTGGAGGTCCCAGAGCGCCACCCGGGTGAAGAGGTAGAGGGCCGCGTGGTCCGGATGGCGATCCGCCGGATGGGAGACGAAGATCCGCGTCGGCCGGAAGTCGCGCACGATCGCCTCCAGGTCGGCGAGGATCTCCTCTCCTTTGAACGGCGCGCCGGGGCGGTAGGCCGTGGCATAGGGGACCGCCGTGGCGCGGGTGAGGCGGCCGCGGTCCGGCGGCCGGCTGCCCCAGTGGGAGCGCCAGATGGCGAGGGTGCCATAGTCGGGATAACCGAGGAAGGAGACGTCCTTGGCCGGCACGCCCAGGTCCGCGGTCGCCGCCAGCGCCTCGTGCTGGCGCATCGTGCCCATGGCGAGGACCGCACGCGGCAGGATCACCGGCCGCTTGCGATAGGCGAGGAACGACCACTCGTTGCTGTCGCCGCTGGTGAGGAAGACCACCCGCACCGGCAGCCCCCGCCGCACCGCCTCCCGCAGCACCCCGCCGGCGCCCAGCACCTCGTCGTCCGGGTGGGGAGCGAGGACGAGGATGCGGTCGCCTTCCCCCAGCTCGATCGTGCCCGCCGCGGGCCTGCCGGCCGGAGCCGGCAGCGGCCGGCAGCCGGCGAGGAGGGCGGCCAGGAGGAAAGCGGTGGCATGTTTCATGGGGGTGAGTCCTGGGGTGATTGTAGACGGAGGGGGGCAGGGACACCAGGGACGGCAGGGACTTCAGGGACACCAGAGACACCAAGGACGAACATGGTCCCTGTCGTCTCTGAGGTCCCTGCTGTCCCCCCTGGCCTGGCCTTGCTCTACGACTTCAACACCGGCACGCCCAGCAGTTGCAGGTACGTATTGCTGCTGTGCTCGTAGCCCAGCCAGCAGAAGAACTCTTCGATCCGGCTCACCGGGTTGGCGCAGCCGGGGGCCGGTGTGGGATTGGGGATCGGGTGCGCGTTGTCGACATCCGCATAGGACACGTGGGTGGCGTCCATGCCCAGGATGAACGGCGCGGCCAGCGCCTTGACCGCGATTTTCCCCAGCTCCGTCAACGGAATCCCGATGTTGGTGAGCTGGTCGAGCTGGTTGAAGCAGTGAGGGAGGACGTCCGACTCGTTGTACACCCGTACGGCCTGGACGGCCACCTGGGGATTGGCCGGCAGGTTGTCGTAGTAGTCGGCGAAGGCCTGGTTGCCCACCGTGGGCGCGGCGAAGGTGTAGGTCTTGAAGCTTATCTTCTTGGGCCGCATGTCCCAGCCGGAAGCCTGCTCCACCAGCCAGGTCCCGAGGACGGTCGCGAGCGTTCCCCCCAGGCTGTGGCCGGTGATGAAGACCTCGAGGTCGTCGCCCTTGTCCACGCACATGGCCTGGAGCATGAGGAAGTGGATCAGCGTGATGGGCACGGCGACGCCGGCCAGGGACATGTTGGAAACCGAGGAGGTCAGCGGCAGGATCTGCTGGAGGCCGAAGTAGGTGCCGAGGGCGATCTGGAGGTTCGGGTTCGGCGGTTGGGCCGTGGGCCATGTCTTGGTGTGGAAGATGGCCATGTCCTCGACCACGTCCTCGAGGTGCTGCCACACCGTGCCGCGGTTGACGATCGCGAAACGGGCCGGTTTCGTCATGTCCTTGACCACGAAGACGAGGTTGCCGAAGTGCGGGGTGGCGCCGAACCAGACGAGCTTCCAGTTCCCCTGCGTCGCGTACTGCGGGTCCGCGAGGACGTTGACCAGGGCCTCCTTGATCCCCGGTCCGTTGTTCGAGCTGACGTAGGCCATGGCGGAGAGCGTGATGCAGACGCCCGCCTCTGTGGAATCGTAGCCGTTGGCAAAAGCCATTGGGGGCCTCCTATGGGAAGAGTTGAACGTGTTTGCGTAAAGGATAGCAGGGTTACAACCGTGGATCGACCGGCTCGCTCTCCAAGGCGAGGACGCCGAAGACGCACTCGTGGACGCGGCGCAGGGGCTCGCGGCGGACGAAGCGCTCCAGGGCCTCGATCCCCAGTGCGAATTCACGCAAGGCGAGGGAGCGCTTGGCGGCGAGCCCCCGCTGGCGCAGCCGCTCGAGGGTCGCGGGGAGGGTGTAGTCCGGCCCGTAGAGGAGCCGCAGGTATTCACGCCCGCGGCACTTGAGGGCCGGCTGCGCGAGGCCGCGCCGGCCGCGGGCCACGAAGGAGAGGGGCTTCACTACCATCCCCTCGCCGCCGGCTTCCGTCATCTCCTCCCACCAGCGGGTGGCCGCGGCCTCGCTCGCCGGATCCGCGAGGTCCACCACGCGGTGGTGCGTGGCGAGGAGGAGCCCCGGATCGGCCTGGGCCAGCTCCGCCAGGGTCTCCATGTGCCAGAGGTGGTCGCGGTCGAGATGGACGGCGCCTTCGCTCGCCAGCAGGTGAAAAGGCGCGAGCTTGAGATCTTGAATCGAGCCCACGGTCCAGCAGTAGCGCCGGTAGGCCGCCACGAAGCGGCCGGCGAGGTCGTAACGCTCGCGGTAGCGGGCCAGCAGCTCCGCGGTGTCGATGCCCCGCGCTCCCGTCTCGGCGAGGCGGGCCACGGCTTTGGGCAGGGCCATGCGGGCGGCGGCACCGACGGCCGCGTATTGATTGCGCAGCAGGTCCTGGGCCTTGGCGGACCACGGCATCAGCTCGCAGTCGAGGCAGACCCAGTCCGTCTGGAGCCGCTCCCAAAGGCCGGCCGCGTCCAGCGCGCCACGCACCCGGCCGAGGAGGGTCCGTTCCAGGGCGGGATCGTCGAAGAACCGCCGGCCGGTGCGGGTATAGCAGATGCCGATCCCGGTCTTTTCCTCCAGGCTCAGGCCGAAACGCCGGCGGGCGGCCTCTTCGTGGCGGCAGACGACGATCACCGCCCGCGATCCCATGTGCTTCTCTTCACAGATCACTTTTTCCAAGCCTTCGGCGCGGAAATGGGCGAAGGCTTCCGTGGGGTATTCGAGGCACCCCGGGCGCTGGCTGGTCTCGGCGGGAGACATGGTGGGAGGCAGGTAGACCAGCCACTTGGGATCGATTCCGAAGCGGCTCATCACCTCCAGGGCTGCGGCGGCGTTCCCCTCGCGCAAGGTGACGTTCCCCCGCAGCCGGGTGGCGAGGACCCGCTTGCCCGCGACGTCTTCGAGATCGAGCACGTCGTCGTGCACCTGCTGGGCGGTGAGGCCCGCCTCCACGGAGGGAAGAAACGGCCGCAACGGCCCCACGTAGGTCCGCCGCGCCGGAACGGAAACCAGCTCCCGCTCCGGCCAGCGGAGGGCCGTGAGGCTGCCGCCGAAGACGCAACCCGTGTCCACGTTGATCGTGCGATTGAGCCATTGCGGCTCGGCGACCGGTGTGTGGCCGTAGACCACGTGCGCCGTTCCCCGGTAGCCGGCGGCCCACTCGGTGCGCACGGGGAGGCCGAGCTCATCCGTCTCGCCCGTGGTTTCGCCGTAGAGGGCGAAGTCGCGCACCCGGCTGGAGGCGCGTCCCTGCATCTCACCTTTGAGCCCGGCGTGAGCCGCCACCAGCCGGCCGCCGTCCAGCACGTAGTGGCTCACCAGGCCGTCGAGGAAGGAGGCCACGTCGGCGCGAAAGCCGGGAGTCTCGGCTTCCAACTCGTCGATCGACTGCTGGAGCCCGTGGGCCACCCGGACGTTTTTTCCCTGCAGCCACTTGAGCAGCTTCACGTCGTGATTACCCGGCACGCAGAGGGCCGTGCCCGCGGCCACCATCCCCATGGCGAGCCGTAGCACGGCGACGACGCGCGGTCCGCGGTCCACCAAATCGCCGAGGAACACCACCTTGCGTCCTTGCGGATGGTGCGGAATCCCACGTTCGTTCGCGGTGTAGCCAAGCTCCGCCAGCAGCTCTTCGAGCTCGTCGCCACAGCCATGGACGTCGCCGATGAGATCGAAGGGGCCGCGATCGCTCCGGCGGTTGGGCCGCAGGGGACGGCGCTCCACGGTGACCGCGTCGACCTCCTCGGGAGAGCGCAGCACCCAGACGTGCCGGAACCCTTCTTTCGCCAGATCGCGCAGCGAGCGCCGGAGCTGGCTCCTCTGGTTGCGCAGCACGTGGGCACCGAAGGCGCGGTCCGGCCGCTCGCGGTTGCGCGCGGTCAGGATCTCCTCGGCCAAATCGAAGACGATCGCCACCGGCTACACGTAGTGCTCACGGGCCACCGCCACCAGGGATTTGCGCGCTTCCGGCTGGGTGTTGGTGGCGTCGATCACGGTGAGCCGGCCGCGGGCGAGGCGCTTACCGGCGATGGCGTGAAGGATCTCGAAGGCGTCCTTGGTGGCCGTCTGATCGCTCTCGTCGTCGGAGACGAGCCCCCGGCAAACGTCGGAGGATAGGACCTCCGTGGGCCGGAAGAAACGGCGGGCGAAAGTGGACTTGCCGGCGCCGGAAGGGCCGGCCAGGACCACCAGGGCGAGCTCCGGCAGCGAGACGTTCACCGCGTGAAGATCCCCATCTGCGTGGGCGGCCCCACCTCCGGATCGTCGCCCCCCACCGGCAGGTAGCGCACGGCGTAGCCGGAGCGGGCGGCCACCCTCTCAGCCCAGGCGTGGAACTGCGCACGGGTCCACTCGAAACGGTGGTCGCGATGGCGGAAGCGGCCGGCGGGCAGCCCCGGCCAGCGGACGTTGTATTCGGCGTTGGGGGTGGTGAGGATGACGGTGCCCGGCCGCGCGAATTCGAACACCGTCCGCTCCAGGGCGGCGAGCCCCGGCGGGTCGAGGTGCTCCACCACCTCGACGAGCGCGGCGGCGTCCCACCCCTCCAGGCGGCGGTCGCGATAGGTCAGCGAGCCGTGGAGGAGCTGGAAGCGGGCACGCTGGGCCGGGGGAAGGCGGTCGAGCCGCTCGCGGGCGGATTGCAGCGCGCGGGAATCGACGTCCATGCCCGCGACCTCCGTGAGCTGGGGCTCGGCGGCCAGGAGCTTCAGCAACTGGCCTTCGCCGCAGCCGAGGTCGAGCACCCGCCGCGCGCCGCTGGCCCGCAGCTCCTCGGTCACCGCGAGGAGGCGGAAATCGTGCAGCCGCATGGGGCGTTCGAGAAAAGCCTCCTCGGCGTCGCGGGCCGCGGCGCGCTCCTCGTCCTCCGGCTCCTCGGGCGCCAATTGCGAGATGGCCGACCGCACGAGCCCGCGTTGATGCCGCAGGTAGCGCCGGGTGATCGTTTCCCGCTCCGGGTGAGAGGAGAGCCACCCCTCGCCGCGGCGCACCAGCTTTTCCACTTCTGGATCGCCCACCCAATAGTGCTTGTCGTCGTCGAGCACGGGGATGAGGACGTAGAGGTGCGAGAGGAGGTCGCGCAGCCGGCAGTCGGCACGCAGCGTGACGTTGAAATAGCGGCTCTGCCCCCAGGCCGGGAAGCTGGGATCGAGGGGCGGGTTCTCGGCCGCCACCGCATAGCCCAGGGGCTCGAAGAGCCGGCGCAGCAACCCCTCGCCGCCGCGGCAGGGGAGCGCCGCCACCCGCGCTTCGAGCGGGATCACCTGCTCCACCAGCTCCGGCCGGGCCGGGCACCGCCCGCCGAGGGCCGTGCCGAGGACGCGCGCGATGGCGACCGCCAGGAACGACGAGGCCACGTAGGGGCGGTCGTTGACGTACTGATCGATCTGCGTCCCCTCGCCGCGCACCAGCTCCACGGGATCGACGTCCAGGAGCATCGCGGCCGTGCACTCCGTGGCCGTGGCCTCGGGATAGAAGAAGTGGACCTTGCCGAAGGCCAGCTCGAACGTCTGCACCCGGTCTGGATGCTTGTGGAGGAGATAGCCGAGGTCGGTGGCTGGGGTATGAGTGGTGCGCAGGGTGAGGAGCATGGCCGGTCCGTTTCGGAAGCCGGCATTCTACAGATTCCGTCAGCCCGTCATCAGCCGGCGGATCTCCTCCCGCGTCAAACCGGCCTCCCGCAGCACCTGGGCGGTGTGCTGGCCGAGGGCCGGCGCGGATGCGGAGGGGAGGGCGCGCGCGCCGCCGAAGAGGAAAGGCGCGGCGATGGTGGGCAGGGTCCCGTAGACGCCTTCCGGCAGGTCCACGACCTGGCCGCGCCCGCGGGCCTTCGCGATCGCTTCGCCCACCGTGGCAGGAGGGCCTGCCGGCACGCGGTGAGCCCGCATGGCGGCGTCCCAATGCGCCACGGGGAGCGTGGCGAAGACGGCGGCGAGAAGGGCTTCGAGGTCCGCCCGGTGGCGCACGCGCCCCTCGCTGGTGGCGAAGCGCGGATCGTCCGCCAGCTCCGGCCTCTCGACGGCGGCACAGAGCCGGCGCCACTGCTCCTGGCTGCCGGTGCCCACCACGAACCAGCCGTCCGCGGCTTGGAAGGCCCGGTAGGGGACGAGGTTGGGGTGGGCCGATCCCAGCCGGGGCGGCTGGCGCCCGTCGGCGAGCCACGATTGCGCCGCATAGGAGAGAAACGAAGTGCCGGCGTCCACCATGGAGACCTCGACCCGCTGGCCCCGTCCCGTGGCGTCGCGCTGGCGCAGGGCCGCGAGCACGGCGGAAAGACCGTAGACGGCGGTCAGCAGGTCGACGATGGCGACGCCCACTCGCACCGGCTCGCCGGTCTCGAAACCGGTGAGCGACATGAGCCCCGATTCGGCTTGCAAAACGAGGTCGTAGGCCGGGCGATCCGCCTCCGGGCCGGAGGTGCCGTAGCTGGTGACGGTGCCCTGCACCAGCCGGGGATGCCTGCGGGTGAAGCGGGAGCCGCGGAACCCGAGCCGCCGCCACTCGGCGGGGAGGAAGTTCTCGATCAGCACGTCCGCCCCGGCCAGGAGGCGCTCGAACGCCGCCCGCGCCTCGGGCCGCTTGAGGTCGAGCGCCACGGACCGCTTGTTGCGGTTGGCCGAGACGAAGTAGGCGCTCACCCGGTTCGTGCCCTCGCCGACCCAGGGAGGCCCCCAGGCGCGAGTCTGATCGCCCCCACCCGGCCGCTCCACCTTCACCACGTCCGCCCCGAGGTCGCCCAGCATCATCGCGAGGTACGGCCCGGCGAGGACGCGCGAGGCGTCGATGACGCGGACGCCCGCGAGAGGGCATTTGCGGCGGGAGGGGGGCATGGTGGAGGATGGTAGCAGGGCTCAACAGCAAGAAGGGACAACAGGGACGGCAGGGACAACAGGGACGAGGGAGAAAAGCAAGAACGCCCCAGCCGCCCCTTGCCTGGGAGCGCCGGCGTCCCGCCGGCCTTCTAACTTCGTTCTTCTCTCTGCTACCCTTCCACCCGTCTCCATCCGGGAATGCACCGTCATGCTCAAGACCGAAATCCAGGAGATCCTGCGCAACGGAGAGAGCTCCGGCGTCGAGTTCAAGCTCGACACGATCGAGAACCGCGCGCTCGCCAAGGAGCTCGTGGCCTTCGCCAATCTGCAGGGTGGAACCGTCCTACTCGGCGTTGACGACGGCGGTGCTGTCAGTGGCCTCACCCGCCCTCGAATCGAGGAATGGGTGATGTCGGCCTGCCGGGACAAGATCCGTCCTGAGCTGATTCCTTATCTCGAAATCGTGCGTGACGTGGAGCCGGGACGGGACGTGGCTGTCGTTCGCGTCGACCGTGGCTGGTCGGTGCACCACGTCTGGCACAACGATCACAGGACCTACTACGTTCGCGTCGGCTCCACCAGCCGCGAGGCAAGCCAGGAGGAACTGGAACGCCTCTTCCAGCAGCGCGGAGGTTTCCGGGTCGAATTGAGGCCGGTCTCCGGCAGCAGCCTTGCCGATTTGGACCTCCGCCGGCTCGCGGATTACTTCAGCCGCATCCGCCAGCAGGAGGTCCCCGAAACCGCCGAGGAGTGGCGGACGCTGCTGATCAACACCGAGCTTCTGAGCGACGAAGGACACGGCGCACCCTGCACCGTCGCCGGGCTCCTGCTCTTCGGCACCAATCCCAACCGTTTCCTTCCCCAGGCCGGCATCGATGCCGTGGCGTACCCAGGCCGGGAAAAGGACTATGCAGCCCGGGACCGGCGGCCCCTCCGCGGTCCTCTGGTGCCGCTGCTGGAGAGCCGCCGGCAGCTTCTTGAAGAAGGCCTCGCCGAGCAGGCTCTGGATTTCGTACGGCGCAACACGGGCGTCTCCGCGACGCTCGTGGACGGCACCCGCCGCGTCGAGCGCCCCGACTATCCAACCGAGGCCATCCGGGAGGCCGTAGTCAACGCCCTCGTTCACCGCGACTACCTCCTCTCGAGCACCGACGTCGAGCTCTCTGTTTACGAAGACCGGATCGAGATCATTTCCCCCGGTCAGCTCCCCAACGGCATTACTCCGGAGCGGATGCGAGTCGGCTGCCGCGCTGCCCGGAATCAGTTGCTCAAGGACGTGATGCGGGACTATGGATACCTGGAGCACATGGGCATGGGCATCCCCCGCAAGATCATCCGGTGTATGCGGGAGCACAACGGCACGGAGCCGGACCTGATCGAAGACGGCGAGCGCTTCATCGTCCGGCTTTGGAAGGACGGTCCGGGACCGGAAAAACCTGGCTAAGAGCCCGCCGTCCCCCCAGGGTTTACACCCTGGGCTACGGTCTGCCGCCCTACGGGCTCGCGTTGAGGGTCTACGCTCCCCCTCCGCCTATCCAGACCTGTCCTTCCAGCAAAGCTAGCGCCTATGGGGGAGAGGGATGAGGCTCTTCGGAGCGCAGGTGCCTTGCCCGGCACGATATGTGAAATGGCATGGGATGCCAATCCTGGGAGAAAACAGAGCGAGACGTTTCCGCTAGGATCGAACCATCCCATGCCCCTCCTCAACGACATCCACTCCCGCCTGAACGCCACGCGTGTCGATCGCATCGTGCCGGTCGACTCCGTCGAGGCCGTGGTGCAGGCCGTTCGGGCGGCGGCGGAGGAGGGGAAGGGGGTGTCGATCGCCGGCAGCCGGCATGCCATGGGGGGCCAGCAGCTTGGCACGGGCACCGTTCACTTGGACATGCGCCCCCTGCGGCGGATCCTCGGCTTCGATCCCGCGGCGGGGACGGTCACGGCCGAGGCGGGCATCGAATGGCCAGGGCTGATCATGGGATGCTCAGCGCTGCAGGGAGAAACGGTGCGTTGGGGGATCGCCCAGAAGCAGACGGGGGCGGACCGGCTGACTCTCGGCGGCTCGCTCTCCGTCAACGGCCATGGGCGGGGGCTCACGATGCCGCCCCTGATCGCGGACGTCGAAGCCTTCACGCTCGTGGATGCGGAGGGCGCGATCCACCAGTGCAGCCGGACGGAGAATCCCGAGCTGTTCCGGCTCGCCGTGGGCGGCTATGGGCTCTTCGGGGTGATGACCACGATCACCCTGCGGCTCTCCCCGCGGCGCAAGCTGGAGCGGGTGGTGGAGATGGCGCGGGCCGGCGAGCTGATGCCGGCACTGGAAGATCGCATCCGCGACGGCTTCCTCTACGGCGACTTCCAGTTTTCGGTGGACGACCGCTCGCCGGGCTTCCTCGACGAGGGGGTCTTCTCCTGTTATCGGCCGGTGGACCCCGGCACGCCCATCCCGCCCGGGCAGCGGGAGCTTTCGGACGGCGACTGGCAGGAGCTTTTCTGGCTCGCCCACGCGGACAAAGCCCGCGCCTTCGCGCTCTATGCCGCTCACTACCTGGCGAGCTCGGGACAGGTCTACTGGTCCGATACCCATCAGCTCACGCCCTATTTCGACGGCTATCACGAAGCGATCGACGCGCGCCTGGGTATTGCGCATCCGGCGACGGAGATGATCAGCGAGCTGTACGTGCCGCGGCCGGACCTCCCTGCTTTCCTGGGCGATGCGGCGGAGTGGCTGCGGAGCTGTAGCGCCGGGGTGATCTACGGCACCGTGCGCTTGATCGAGCGCGACGCGGAGAGCTTCCTCGCCTGGGCCCGCGAGCCGTGGGCCTGCGTCGTTTTGAACCTCTGCGTCGAGCACACGCCCGCGGGACGGGAGCGCGCGGCCACGGCTTTCCATGGGCTGATCGACGCCGCGATGCGCCGCGGCGGCTCGTATTTCCTCACCTATCACCGCTGGGCGCGCCGCGACCAGGTGGAGGCCTGCCATCCGCGCCTGGTGGAGCTGCTGCGGCAAAAGCGGCAAATGGACCCGAACGAGCGGTTCCAGAGCGACTGGTACCGCCACTATCGCGAGATGTTCGCGGAGGACCTGCGGTGAAAGAGGGGCGGCCGAGCGCCACGGCGCTCCTCATCCTGCGCTCGACCATCCTGGTGGCCCGCGATCCCGCGCTCTCCGTCCTGGCGCCGCCAGCGGCGGTCGAGGCGGCGCGGCGGCTCCTCGAGGAGATCGATCCGGGCTGGCTCGCGGAGCTGCGCTGGCAGGCGGCGAGCTGGAGCGTGGTGCGCTCGGCGGCGTTTTTCCTGGAGCGCTTCGTCATCCCCGGCATCTCCCTCCACTATGCCGTGCGCAAACGGTTCATCGAGGACGCCGCGCGCCAGGCCCTGGCCGCCGGCGCCCGCCAGGTCGTGGTCCTGGGGGCGGGGTTCGATACGCTGGCCCTGCGCCTCCACCGGGAGTTTCCCGAGGTCCTGTTCGTCGAGAGCGATCATCCGGCCACCCAGGCCGTGAAGCGGCGGGCGCTCGCTCGCTGGGGCGAGCTCGACGCCAACCTGAAGCTGGTGACCCTGGACCTCGCCCGCTCGCGCCCCGAGGAGGTGCTGGCGGCCGTGCCCGAGTACCGCGAGGAGGCGGACACGTTCCTCATCGCCGAAGGGCTCACCATGTATTTGCAGCCGGTGGACCTGGACGCCCTCTTCGCCTTCCTCCGCGAGCACGCGGGCCCGGGGAGCCGCTTCGTCTTCACCTTCATGGAGCCACAGGCGGAAGGGCGGATCGACTTCCCCTCCGCGAGCCCCTTCGTCCGCCCCTGGCTGGCGCGGGTGGGAGAGCCCTTCACCTGGGGAATCCGCCGCGCCGAGCTGCCTGCCTTCCTCGCGGCGCGAGGCTTCGAGCTGGCGGACCTCGCCGGGGCCGAGGAGCTGCGGCAACGTTACCTCGCTCCGGCGGGCCTCGGCCGCCACGGGCTGGCGGTGGGCGAGCTGGTGGCGCTCGCCCGCCGGGTTCCGTAGGCCGCCAACTCAATCCCCAATCTTCACCACGTTCCCCGCGGAGTAGGCCGTGAATTCGGGCGCGTACATCGACTGCACCGTGGCGGGGCCGACCCGGAACTCTCCGGCCAGGCTGGCGCGCAGGCGATAGGCAAAGGTGTGCTCCCCGGCCGGCAGGGATTCGAAGAAGAAGTTGGTGCCGCTGTCCCGGGCCTCCTCGTAGCACCAGGGTCCCAGGTCCCACCGCCAGCCGGAGCGGACGGTCTCCGGCTCCAGGCCGGCGGGGCGCGGATCGCGCAGGTGCACGTACTCCGCGGGCGAGCGGCTGCTCAGGGTGAGCTGCACCTCGACCTCGTCTCCGGCTTTGAGCACCGTGCCTTCGTCCAGCGGTTTCAGGACCGTTTCTCCCCCTTTGGACAGGCGCAGGAAGTAGCGGCGGGAAACGTGGAAGAGGTCTCCGTTCCCCTCTTTCACCGGCTCGTCCGTCGAAAAGTGCAAGGTGGCGGCGGCGATGAGGAAGCCTGGCGTCTCCTTTTCGACCACGACCGCGGAATGGGCGGGATCGATCTTGTCGCCGGGGACGATCAGCCGATTTTCCTTTCCCGTGTAGCGATCCGGCTCGAAGGTGAAGGTGGTAGTCTGGCCTCCCGCTTCCACGGTCGCCTTCTCGGGAATCCCCAGCTCCCCTTCCTTCTCCAGGTAGTGGGCCAGGGTATAGAGGACCTCGGCCGTGGCCCTGGTGGATTTCCAATGGTTGAGCTGCTTGTGCACGAAGAGCCACTGCACGAGGCCGTGGCGGCGGGGATCGTCCGGCCGCAGCTCCATGAGCACCCGGAGGGCGGCGGCGTGGGAGTCGACGGTGTCGTTGTACCAGAGCCAGGAGCGCTCCTCGGGCTGCCAGAAGGTCCCTTCCTCCGGAGTGGTTTTCGCGCGGTCCATCACGCTGTCGAAGACGAGGCGGGCGTCGTCCGCCCGGCCCATGCGATTCAGGGTGAAAGCCAGCAGGGTTTTCAGATACGGGCAGAGCGAGGTCCAATCCGCGAAGCTCTCGTCGAGGATCCGCCGGCGCTCCGTCTCCGTCAGGGCGTTGCCCATCCAGGCGGGATCGGGGTAGGCCGCGGCCACGTAGTTGACGAGGATGCGGGTTTCGCGGCAGCAGCTTTCCGCCAGGTTTTTTCCCTGCTCGTCCCGGTAGCGCCCGGCGAGATAGGACCACCCCCTCGCCACGGGCTCCCGCGGCACGGCGACGCCGAATTCCGCGGCGCGGGCGAAGCCCAAGAGGACGTAGGCGGTCATGTAGTCGGAAGGCGCCCCTCCCGGCCACCAGGGAAATGCGCCGCTCGCGAGCTGGCTTTTGAGGAGCTTGGCCAGGGATTCGTCGTGCTGGGCCTGGGCGACTCGCGGATCGAGCACATCGAGGAGATCGCTCTCGCCGCCCCCTTTCGCATCGGCCAGGAAGGGAGCCTCCTCCAGCGCCAGCTTGCGATTGGGATCGGCGGTGTCCCAGGTTTCGAAGCGCGTCTCCCGCTTCGCCAGGTCCGCGGCCAGGGTGGCCACGGCAGGATGGCGGTCGAAGAGCTTCGCCAGGATCCCCGTGGAAAGGAAGCGGTTGAGGGTCTGCTCCGTGCACTCGTAGGGATAGTGGACGAGGTACGGGAGGGCGGCCAGCATTCCCTGGAAGAGCTGGCCGTCGACGGTGACCACCAGTTGCTCCAGGGTGCGGGTGGGATCGTCCTGGTCCAAACCGGCGAAACGGAGCTCGCGGCGCTCCGCGTCGCGCAGGACGGCGAAGCGGGACTGGGCGAGATGGACCCGCGACGGCAGCACGGGGAGGGGGCGCAGCTCGCCGTCGCTTTCGTCGCCCGCGGCGGCCGTCACTTTGAAGGCCACGGTCCCCGGCCGCCGGGGCGCTGAGAGGGAGAAGGTGAGGCTCGCGCCGCTCCTGGCCTCCACGGTGAAGGGGAGGCGCGCCTCTCCTGCGGTGAGCCCGAAATCCGCCAGCAGGCTCTGGCCGCTCTCGGGATCGTAGATCTCCAGGTTGGCCTCGCCCTGCAGCTTGCGCTTCGCGGCGCTGGTGAGCACCACCTTGAGGCTCGCCCGGTCCCCTTCGCGCAGGAAGCGGGGAAGGTAGGGGCGCACCAGGAGGTCGCGGGCCGAGCGCGCCTCCGCCACCGCGGTGCCGGAGCGCAGGTCGCGGGTGACGGCCTGCACCCACACGCGCCAGGAGGTCACGGAGTCGGGGACGGTGAATTCGATCGTCGCCGTGCCGTCCGGACCGGTGAGGAGCTGCGGAAGCCAGAAGGCGGTCTCGGAGAAGTCGCTGCGCACCCTGACGGTCCGTGGTTGCTGCAGGGCGCGCCAGGGATCACGAGTGGTCTGCATTTCCTCGAAGGCGTCGAAGTCGTAATAGGCGGACGGGGAGCCCAGGGCCTGCATGTCGATGAGGACCACGCCGTCCACCGACCGGACGGTCGCCGCCATGCTGACGCGCCTCTCGTCCATGAGAGAAGACTCGCCGACGACGTAGACCGTCTGGGCGACTCGGCCGTCTTGCGTCGTCAGCTCGCCGAACGTCACTCCTCCGCCGGCCGCGATGCGCCACCAGCCGCCTGACCCTCGAAGGTTGGTGCTCATGTCTGGCACCCAGGTTTGGGTCGGGTACAATCCGAGAGGGTCTGGGACCGTGAAGGGCGCGATGAGGTCGAGGCTGCGGTCGCTCATCGCCGCCAGCACCTCGGCGGCTGCCGCTTCGGGAGGGGCTCCCGCCGGGGCCCGGACTTTCACCTTCCAGGTTTCTCGCGCTCCGGGCCGCAGCTTGTCGCGAAACGTGGCGAAGCTCACCTGGAGCTTGCGGTCATCCCAGGGCACGAGCACCTGGGCCGTGAGATCGGCGATCTGGTGGTCGTGCACCACCAGAAGCTTGAAGACGAGGCCGCCGCGGTCGGCGGCGCGGATGGGGATCTCCAGCAGCGACGGCGACTCGCCGGCCCGCAGCGTCCGCGACTCCAGCCGTTCGCCGCCGCGCCAGATCTCGAAAAAGCACGTCTGATCCGGAAAGCCCGTGTGAACCAGCAGGCGCGCGGTGCCGCCCACTGGCACCGAGGGGCTCTCCAAGGCCAGCACGGCGGGGAGGGCGAGAGGGGTGCGCGCGCCGGCCACCAGAATGACTTGCTGGGCTTCGGCGCGCACGCCAGCCTCGTCCTGCGTTTCGTAGCGCAGACGGTAGGCTCCGGGTTCGAGCGGCGGCAGCGCGGCCCGGGCTTCACCGTTCGCTCCGTGACGGACGCGTCCTGCTGCCACGCGAGCCGCGTCCGGCCAATCCGCCAGTGATTTCTCATCGGGCCAGCGCGGCTCCGGCGAGTAGTCTTCACCATAGTCTGGCGTGAGGATGCCGGCGGTCTCCTCCACGGTGGGAAGCTGGGGTTGCTCCGGCTGGCGCAGCTCCCAGAGGGTCCACGTGCCCACGCCCGGCCGGGGAGCGCCGTCGAGGGTGCTGCGGCGAAGGGTGAGCGAGGTCCGCCGACCCGCGAGTAGGAAGCCGCGCCCCGTCTCGATCGCGGCCTCCACCGTAGCGGCTCCGGCGCGAAAGGTGTGCCCGGCCGTCCCCGTTTCGCCGCCGTCGTTCGTAACCTCGGCCGAAACCTGGAAGGTGTAGACCAGATCCCCTTCGTCCGAGGCGTCCGCCGCGGGTGTGAAGGCGATCCTGAACGTGCCGTCCACGGCGAGCGGCGAGGAGCCGGCGGCGACCTCGCGGGGTGAGGAATACCGCCGGCCGGGGCGATAATCCTTCCAATTCGGCTCCGGGCTGCGCACCACCTTCCAGCGCACCTCTCCCGCGGGCACCGCCGCGCCGTAGTAATAGAGGGCTTTGCCCGTCAGCTCGGCCGGGCGGCCGAGGCGCAGCGGCATCACGGGTACGTTAAGGGCGACCTCGAACGTCGGCCGCTTGTACTCCTCCACCCGCACCTGGGCATAGCCCCATCCGTCGCCGGCGAGACCGGCGTGGGCCGCGAGCGACCAGGTCCCCAGGAGACGGCCGGGCGGAATCGGAAACTCGCCGGCCACTGTCCCGAATCCGCCCGTCGTCGCCGTCCGCTGCGCGACGACCTGGTTGTTGGCGTCGTGGAGCTCGACGGTCACGGGCTGGTTTTCCACGGTGGCCAAACGCCCCTGGACCCGGCGTCCCCGGCAGGCCAGGACCTTCCAGTGGATCGTCTGCCCCGGGCGGTAGACGGCGCGGTCGGTGTAGACGAGAGCGGAGGTTTCGTCCTCGGGTGCTTTGGAGGAATAAGGAAGGTAAAGACGTCCGGCCAGGGCCACTTCGCCGTCTTTTTCGGCGAGAGCGGCCGCGGGCCGCCCTCCCGGCCCGGAGGAGAAGTGAACGGTGCCGTCCGGGCCCGTCGTCTCCACGCCTTTCAGAGTGGCGGCGGAATCGTCGCGCTCCCAGGAGTACAGCCGCACCTCGGCCCCTGCCACGGGCTCGCCGTTCCGTGCCGAGAAAGCGCGCACCTCCAGACGGCCGGGTGCCACTTCCGCGGCCACCAGCGCGAGGTCGCCGAGGGTGAGGGCCACGGCCTGCACGAGGTTCTTGTCGAGACCGAAGCCCTCCTGGGCGGAGGCCAGGATCACGTAGGCTCCCGGCCGGTCGAGGGGTGGGGCCACTCGGGTCACGCGCGTCTCGAAGTCCGCCGTTGCCGGCAGATCGGTGCGCCAGGCGGCAACCGGCTGGGCTTTCTGGAGGAGGTCCCGCACCTCCTCCAGGGGCAGGGAAGAAAGGCCGTGCCGCTCCTCCACCGCCTCGCGGGCGTCCACGGAGTAGGCGCGGAAATAGAGAGCGGAAAGGTTTCTATAGGTCACTTTCAAGGAGCGGCGGCCCAGGCCGGCGGCGCCCTGGATCTTCAAACGGAGCTCCTGGGCTTCGATCTGCCGCACGAGGACGTCGCAGAGCTGGCCGCCAGGCGACTCCGGCCAGGCGTCGCGGCCGGCGACGGCAGCCGTGTGGGCGCGCACCAGCCGGTCGGGCTCCTTCTCCGTGCGTTGAAGCTCCGCCAGTGTGGCCATACCCATGGACCACCAGGGAAGATGACGGAAATCGGGGAGGCGCTGCTCCAAAGCGCGAAGGATGAGAGCACGGTCCGCCGCCGGAAACTCCGCGTACAGCCGGCGCGACCGCTCCAGCCAGGTCTCGAGGACCGCCTCCTGCCGGCCGGCGGCGCGGTGCCAGGCTTCGAGATCCGCCAGCACGGCCCCGAGCTTGACGAGAGGATGAGCTCCAGGGTCCGTTGCCACGTTCCCTTCTGGAGCCTCGCCGCGGATCAAGGCCGGCAGGTCGGGACGCGCCATGCCTTCCTCCGCCTCCGCGGGCGGCCAGAAGAAGCGATCGGCCAGGCGGGCGACGAAGCGATAGGTGAGGGAGTCACGCAGTGTACCTTGGAACGCGGAGGCGTAGTAGCTAGGCGTCAGATAGAAATCCAGGCGTGAGACGGGAATCTCTCCCAAGGCGTCCCGAACGCTCCAGGCATCCTCGAAAGCGGCCAGGGAGGCGGCCCCAAGCTGGTCTCGGGTCCTCTGTTCCAGAGGGATCGCCGCCTGCGATTCCACCCGCGTACGCTGGGCGGTATTCCACCGGTAAGCGTAACCCTCCAAGGCTTGGGCAACCAGGAGGTCATAGAGCACGCGGTGGACCGTTCCCGCCGGCCGCGCTTCCTCCTCGAGGAGGAGGACGGCCTCCTCCCACTTGCCGAGGGACATCCGGGCCTGGACAGCCCGTGCGAGGGCCCGCGCCCAGGTCTCCTCATCCCCTGCCGCCCGGGCGTCGACCCGCAAGGCATTGGCCTTCTCCTCGGCCGCGGCGAGCTTGTTCTCAACGGTCAGCTTCTCGATTTCATCCCAGCGCGCGGCGAACGCGGGCGACGGAACGTCCTCTCCGGAGGACGCGGTCGCCGCCCGAAAAGGGACCATGACGAGACAGAGCAGCAGAACAGCGAAAACGCGGGTTGAAGCGGCTCCATGGCCCATGCCAAAGCACCTCCCAGGATCGTCAGGCCCCCCTGATCGCAAATACTGGAAGGCTGGGATTGCAACTTTGCGGCCATGGGGGGAGCGACTTCAGGACCTCGCCATCTGACAATTGATATGCGCCTCACATACAAGTAGTCTGAGACGCATGGCAATGACGGTCCAGATTCGCAACGTCCCTGACGACCTTCACCGGAAACTCAAGGCGAGGGCAGCCTCGGCGGGGATGTCGATCTCTGAATACCTCCTGCGGGACCTCGAACGTTCGCTATCCAAGCCCACCCCGGGGGAACTCTTGGAGCGGCTTCGCAGCCACGGCAGAGTGAATCTGACCGAGCCGGTGGAGGAGGTGGTCGCGGCGGAGCGCGAGGGTCGGTAATCGGCCTCGGATGTGAATCGGACCGGTATCTGCGCCGCCTGGACCCTCATCACCCCGGCCCTCTTCTCCCAGCCTCCCCCCCCGACCGCCGGGAGAAGAGGGAGAACAGCAAGACCGTCCAGGCGCGTAGGGGGCGCTGTGCGCACCATCAATACCTTCCACGGTGCGCACAGCGCCCCCTACGCGCGCTCCCCTCTCTCCCGGCGGTCCGGGGGGGAGGC
>DASUEN010000249.1:0-5874 GCA_036275055.1 Thermoanaerobaculia bacterium | reverse complement strand
GGAGACGCCCCGCGGGGTTCCCCGCGGGCGTCTCTACAGTGGGGTCCAAACTGGATCGATATCGGTAGGTCAACACCCGTAGGTGGCGGCCCGGAAGGGCTTTGACCATCCTCTCCAGGGAGGACTTTTTGAGGCTACGCCTCCTCTCTAGGGAGGAGGCGGGCCTACCCGAAAATGTGGTACGGAGTTGAGAGAACCGTTACGGCAACGTTGAGTCGTATAGCGAGCCTTGATCGACCGGGCCGCCGTTGTGGCCCTGATCGTGGGGCACGCCGACGGTCACCGTGCCCGTGCAACTCGCGCCGTTGCCGTTGGTGGCCGTGAAGGCGATGTGGTAGACGCGGCCGTCGCCGCCGCCTTCGCGCTCGGCGCGTACCGAGGGAGTCGCAGTGCCGACACCGGTGGCGTCCGGGCTGGTGTTGCCGCTGCCAGGGCTGTTGACCGGCTCGTCCTGGAAGATGCTGGTGACCGAGATCGTCACCGCGCCACCGGCCGGATTGGTGACGCCCGAGATCTGGATGGGCACGAGCTTGTGATTGGGCGGCCAGAGCAGGTTCGGGCTGGCCACGGCATTCGAGCAATTGGGTGGCGGGATCAGCTCATAAGCGCCCATGTCGCAGAAGGGGCCTTGCGGCCGGGTGACGCCGCGCTGGTCGGCCGCCGGGCAGGTGGAGTTGTTGCCCGCATCGATCGCCGGACTGCCGGCGAGCAGGGCGTGGGTGTCCGTCGGGCCGCCGTTGTTGGCGAGCGGTCCGAGGAGCGGGTTGGTCCCGGGCAGGTCGCCCGGGCCGGTCAAGTGGCAGGTGTTGTCGCCGTCCAGGTTATGGTCGGTGACGATGCTCGCGCTGCTGATGGAGCAATCCGCTCCCACGTTTCCGGCGATGATGTTGTTGCTGAGAGTGAGCTGATCGACACTGGTGAGGATCCCACCGATAGTCCTCGTCCCCTGATTTGCCGTGAAGGTGTTGTTGATCAGGCTCAACGCGGTGGCGACGGGACCGCGGGCAAAATTCAGAGCGCCCGCTACCCCCGCGGTGTTGCCGCTGAAGGTGCTGTTGACGATCGATCCTCGCGCCTGGTTGGAGTTGATTGCGCCACCGGCTGATTGGGTGGCCGCGTGGTTATTGCTGAACGTGCTGTCCTCGACGGTCAAGTCGACGAGTTGCAGGTCCATGGCTCCGCCCTGGAAAGAGGTCTGGTTGTTGGCGAACGTACAGCGGCGGATGGTAAGCGCCAACAAAGCCGGTGGAGTGAAGCTGACGGCTGCGATGGCGGCGCCCGATGAGCTCTTGCCGTTGACCAGAGACAAGTCGTCGAGCTCGACGTTGACGATCCCAAGGAAGATGAAGATACCGCTGCTCGCGTTGCCGTCGATGACGGTGGTGCGGGCACCGGCGCCGGTAAAGGTCAAGCCCTTCTGGATGAGCATAAAGCCTTGAGTCAGTACGTAGTGGCCGGCCGGGATCTGGATGGTGTCGCCGGGGGCGGCGGTGGCCACGGCGTCGCGTAGCGAGCAGGAGCTGCTGCAGCTCCCGAGGGACTGATCGGTGGTGGTATTGACGACGACAGTGGCTGCGGAGGCGGGTGCCGCCGCCAGCCCGAGAGCCACCACGGCCAGCGCGGTGGCCAGAAGGCCGCGGGTTCCAAGGTTGAATCCCTTTCCGAGAAGCGTCTTCAGTTCTTTCATGTTGCCATCCTTCCTAAGGGTTGGTTCGAGTCGATACCGCTCCGCGCCGCTCTCGCACATTGCAAAGAGGCACGCGGTTTCTTTCGGTACCAGGCTGTCGTTCAGAGTCCTGTGAATGAGGATAGAGGCGCGGAAGGGCTTTGACCATCCTCTCTAGGGAGGATTTTTTAAGGCTCGGCCTCCTCCCTTAAGAGGAGGCCGAGTGAGGGTTTTCCCCTACGGCAGCGTCGAGTTGTAGAGCGGGCCTTGATCGACCGGGCCGCCGTGGCCCTGGTCATGGGGCACGCCGACCGTCACGGAGCCGGTGCAGCTCCCGCTGGCGCCGGTGGCCGTGAAGTTGATGTGGTAGACGCGACCGTCGCGATCGCCGTCCCGCTCGGAACGCACCGAGGGAGTCGAGGTACCGACGCCGGCCGCGTCCGGGCTGGTGTTGCCGCTGCCCGGGCTTTGGACCGGCTCGTCCTGGAAGATGCTGGTCACGGAGATCGTCACCGCGCCGGGGGCCGGATTGACGATGCCCGAGATCGTGATGGGAACGAATTTGTGATTGGGCGGCCAGAGCAGGTTCGGGCTCGCCGTGGCGCTCGCGCAACTGGGCGGGGGGAAGACGACGGTGACACTGGTCGAGCCTGTCGTCACGCCGCCGTCGTCGTCGGCCACACGGACGTTGACCGTATGGCTGCCGGCCGTGGCGAACGTGCAGGAAGCGCTGTTGCCCGCCTGCGGGCCGATCTCGAAGGTGCCGTTGTTGTCGCAATCGAAGCTGTAGGTGAGGGGATCGTTGGCGCCGGCCGGATCGGTGGCCGTGACGGTGATGGTCGCGGGATTGCCCACGATCACCGGACCGTTGTTGCTCACGCTGACGATCGTCGGCGCCACATTGTTGACGACCAGCGCGAAGGTGGTGGTGCTGGTGCCGCCCTGGCCGTCGTCGCCCGTGATGGTGACGGTCTGGCTCTGGGTCGGGCCGTCGCTGGTGGCGAAGCTCCAGGACCAGGTGCCGTTGCCATTATTGATCACCGAACCCACCGAGGCGGTGAGGGTGACGGTGTCGTGGTTCTGATCAGTCACCGTGCCCGTGTTGGCCGCCGTCTGGCCTTCGTTCACGGTGACACTCGCGTTATCGGAGGCGAGGACGGGCGGCACGTTCGGCACGCGCTGGATGACGATACCCCAGGGCCGCGATCCCGCTGGGAACGTCGAGACCACCGACTGGGTCACCGTATCGATCACCGAGATGGTGTTGTCGTTGAAGTTCGTCACGTAGGCGAAGGCGCCATTGGGCGTGAAGGCGAGGGCGCGCGGGAACGCTCCCACGGGCACGGTGGCGACCACGGTGTTCGTCGCCGTATCAATGATCGAGACGTTGTTGCTCAGCAGGTTGGCCACGTAGGCGAAGGCCCCGTCGGGCGTGACGGCGACGAAGAACGGCCGGTTCCCTGCCGTGATGGTGGCAACCTCTGTCTGGGTTGCCGTGTCGATCACCGAAACGATGCTGGTGCCAAAAAACGTCAGGTAAGCGAACGCACCATTCGGTGTGAAAGCGATCGAGCTGGGTGAATCCGACCCATGGCTCAGGGTAAAGGTTGTAAAGGTATTGGTTGCCGGATCGATGACGGCGATGTCGCCGGGAAATGACGGGGGGGTGAGAATGTTCGACGCCACCCAGATGGCGGAGCCATCGGGGGTGGTGGTGGCGGTTTGGGGAAAGATCGGCAGAGTCGCGGTTACCGTCATGGTGGCCGTGTCGACGACGGAGACCGTGCCGCTGCCGTTGTCGACCGTGTACGCGGTGGCCCCATCGGAGGTGAGGGCGATGCCGTTCTCGAGCGGGCCTATCACCACGCTGCCGACGATCGTGTTGGTCGCCAGGTCGATCTTGGAGATGCCGTTGAAATTTGTCGAGTAGAGGAACTTCCCGTCGGGGCTCAAGGTGACGACCCGCGAACCGGTCCCCGCCACGGTGGCGGTCACCGTGTTGGTGGCGGTGTCGATCGTCAAGACGCTGGTGTTGCCGGTGCTCGCCACATAAGCGTTGACCTGTGCGAGCGCGGCGCCGGCTGCGAAAACCGCGGCCAGCAGAGTGAGCGCTACCAGGCGGATCGCTCTACCGAGAGCGGTCCTCGAAACGTTCTGCACTGGATCTTTCATTTGCGCGTCTCCATTCATACTGTCGTCAGATGTTCTCGGGGAAGCGCTCCCCGGGAGTGCGGCCCGCCCAAGCTCGAATCCCGTCGGCCGTCACGTTGTTCGGATTCAGTCAGAGGTTAGCGGCTCGGCAGCGCTTTGACCATCCTCTCTAGGGAGGATATTTGGGAGGCTCGGCCTCCTCTCTGGAGAGGAGGCCGAGTGAGGGTTTTCCCCTACGGCGTCGTCGAGTTGTAGAGCGAGCCGCCGTCAATCAGACTGCCGTGGCCCTGATCATGAGGCACGCCGACCGTCACGGAGCCGGTGCAGCTCCCGCTGGCGCCGGTGGCGGTGAAGTTGATGTGGTAGACGCGGCCATCGCCGCCGCCGTCGCGCTCGGAGCGGACCGTGGGGTTGGCCGTGCCGACGCCCGTGGCGTCCGGATCGCCGGAGGTCGGCTCGTCCTGGAAGATGCTGGTCACGGAGATCGTCACCGCGCCAGGAGCCGGATTGCCGATGCCCCCGATGTGGATGGCCACGAATTTGTGATTGGGCGGCCAGAGCAGGTTGGGGCTCGCCGTGGCGCTCGCGCAACTGGGCGGGGGAAGGATGACTGTCACGGTGGTCGAGCCCGTCGCCGTCCGCACCTCGAAACCCCGCAGCACCTGGGTCTCAGGGACGAGGTCCCGAAGAAGTGACCAGTTGGTGCATTCGGAAAGAGGCGAGCTTGCCGGCATCGGGGGCGATGTGCCGCCCGGCCGGGTCGAGATAGTGCGCATCGAGCTCCAGAAGAGCAGACAGCAGCCGCGGAAGGTTCTCGGCAGTCTTCAGAAATACGATGTCGAGATCAAAGGTAAGGACCGGAGCACCCTGTCCGGCCCAACGGGTCGGGATACCTTAGCCCAGGGCCGAGGCCGAAGGCCGATGCCCTGGGTGGCAGGATCACAAAGTAGTGCGGCCTGAAGGGCCGCGATAATCTTCTTGTCGAACCGAGTTTATCGCGGCCCTTCAGGCCGCCCCGAATGGGGCGCCTTTTTTCCCAGGGCGTCGGCCTTCGGCCTCGGCCCTGGGCTAAGATATCCAGGCCCGTTGGGCCAGACACCTTAGGACTGAGCTCTGGGAACTGGTGCAGTTATTTCTGTGATGAGCTTAGGAGCGGAGTCCATTCCTGAGCATCATCACGCCATCGATAAACTCACATCACGGCCTCTCCGGACTGAGCGGCGTAGAGGGCCAGCGCGATGCGGCTCACCGAACCGACCTTTTTGTACACCTTGGCGAGATGGGTGCGGACGGTGGCCACCGAGACGCCGGTCCGGCGGGCGATCTCCTTGTTGCTCAGTCCCTTCCCCAAGAGGTGGATGATCTCCGTCTCGCGCGAGGTGAGCGCTCCGGAGGGGACCGGGCGCGGAGCCTCGATCCGGTGGGCGGTCTCCCGCTCCGGGCCGGGCTGGACGAGGACGGCGTAGGCCACCGCCGGGCTGATGTAGAAGTTGCCCTTGACCGCTTTCCGGGCGGCGGTCTCGACCTCCTCGGGAGCGGAGGTCTTGACGAGGTAGCCGCAGGCGCCGGCGGCGAAGGCTGCCTGCACCCAGGAAGGCTCGGTGTGGCAGCTCAGGAACAGCACCTGGGTCTCGGGGACGAGGTCCCGAAGCTGGCGGGTGGCCTCGATGCCGTCGATTCTGGGCATCGAGATGTCGACGACGGCCAAGTCGGGCCGCCAGAGCGCCGCGGCCTCGAGGAGCGCGAGACCGTCCGCCACCGCGCCCACGATCTCGAAATCCGGGCTGAGAAGCTTCGCCAGTCCCTCCAGGACCAAGGGGTGATCGTCGGCAAGCAGAACTCGTGGACGTGTTGGGCTCACACTTCCTCCTCTTCGATAACCTACAGTCCAGCTATACAAGATGTCGCATAGATACTGTAGCAAACGAAGCTTACGGTGAAGATTAAGGCGCAGCCCGCGGCCTCCTCTCTAGGGGGGAGGCGGGCCTACCCGGAAAGGTGGGGAGGGCTCAGGGGCATAGGCGCTGACTTATCGGGGAGCGCCGCCCGCCCAAGAC
>DASUEN010000248.1:0-3606 GCA_036275055.1 Thermoanaerobaculia bacterium | reverse complement strand
CCGTGGCCGCCGGCCGCGCCGCCCTGCATGAGCTGGCGAAAGACGAGGACTGCCCCTACGAGGCGCTGGAGAAGACCGGCGCCCGCTTGCAGGAGGGGATCGCGGAGGCCGGCCGGCGGCATGGCATCCCCTGCCGGGTGGAGCGCCGCGGGGCGATGATGGGGCTCTTCTTCACCGATCGCCCCGTCCACCGCATGGAGGACGTGGACGCCACCGACCGCCAGCGGTTCGCGCGCGTCTTCCACGGTCTCCTGGACCGCGGCGTCCACCTTCCCCCCTCACCCTACGAGGCGATGTTCTACTCCACCGCCCACGGCGAGGCTGAGATCGACGCCACCCTGGAGGCGTTCGCTGTCGCCTTCGCGGAGGAGGCCGCGAGGGAGGGCGCTTGACGCACCCGGACGTCCTGGTGCTCGGCGGCGGGATCATCGGTCTCGCCTGCGCCCGCGAGCTGGCCCTGCGCGGCCTGCGCGTGGAAGTGGTGGAGCGCCTCCCCCACGGCGCCGAGGCGTCGCTCGCTGCCGCCGGCATGCTCTCGCCGGTGAGCGAGCCGCAGGCGCGCGGCCCGTTCCTCGACGCCTGCCGCGCCTCCCGCGACCTGTGGGGGCCGTGGGTGGCGGCCCTGGAGGGTGAAACCGGGCTGCCCATCGACTACGACACCAGCGGTACCCTGCTGGTGGCCCTGGAGGAAGGGGACGAGGCCGAGCTCGACGAGGTCGTGCGCTTCGCCCGCGAGCTGGGGGAGCGGGCCGAGGAGATCGACCTCGCCGCCCTGCGCCACTGGGTGCCGGACGTGACCCCCGAGGCCCGGCGCGCCCTGCACCTGCCGGACGATCACCGGGTGGACAACGTGCAGGTCTGCGCCCTCCTCGCCCAGGCGGCGCAGAAGCTCGGGGTGCTGATCCACTATGACAGCGAGGTCGAGCGCATCGAGCGGCGGCCGGAAGGGACCGTCCTCGCCCACGGCCGCCACTGGCGCAAGGAAGCCCGCCTGCTGGTGCTGGCCGCCGGCGCCTGGAGCGGCCTCATCCCGGAGCTCCCCCCCTTCCCCGTGCGGCCGGTGCGCGGCCAGATGCTCCTCTTGGGCGGCGTCGATTGGCCGTGGGGAGGGAGCGTGCGACAGGGGAGCGCCTACGGCGTGCGCCGCGGCGCCACCAGTCTGCTGGTGGGCGCCACTCAGGAAGAGGCGGGGTTCGCCAAGCACAACACGGTCGCGGGAGTCGAGGGGCTCCTCGCCTTCACCCGCCGGCTCTTCCCCGGCCTCGGCCACGCCCGGCTGGAGACGGTCTGGGCCGGCCTGCGCCCCGCGACTCCCGACGGCCTCCCCATCCTGGGTCCGGTGCCCAACTGGCCCGCCGTGATCGCCACCGGCCATTTCCGCAACGGCATCCTCCTCGCGCCGTGGACGGCGAAGGAAGTTGCCCGCCTGGTTTTCGAAGGGGAGACGGAGGTCCCGGCTTTCTCGCCGCAGCGGTTCCTCGCACGTTCTTGAGCCCCGGCGCGCCTTCGGTATAATCCGGGCAGAAAGAGGGGGGCTCAGAAAAATGACTCACATCATCATGGAACCCTGCGTCGGCGTGAAGGATACGGCCTGCGTCGACGTTTGCCCGGTGGACTGCATCTACGGCAAGAACGAAGACTGGGAGATGCTCTACATCCACCCCGAAGAGTGCATCGACTGCGGCCTCTGCGTCGACGCCTGCCCCGTCGAAGCCATCGTGCCCATGGAAGACGTGCCGGACAAGTGGAAGGCGTTCATCGCCAAGAACTACGAGCACTTCGGGCTGACGCCTCCGTAGCCGGACCCGGGTCCGTCAACGCCGCTCCGTCAGCGTCGAGGCGCCGCCGAGCGGCACCCCTCCGAGCAGAACACCTCCGTCCCCTTCCCCGCCAGCGCCCGCGAGGCCGGGACGAAGGTGCCGCAGGCGGCGCAGGGGAGGAGGATCTCCGGAGCCGGCGTCGCGGCACGGGCCGAGCGGGGCGGCTCGGGGCGGAAGGCGCCGGTGGAGACGGCGGCGCGGAGCTTAGCCATGAAGTTTCCGACCGCCATCCAGAGGATGTACAGGAGCAGCGCGAGGACGATGAGCCGGCCCATCGCTCAAGCCGCGTTGCGCTGCTTCGCCACCTCGGCCGCCAGACGGGCGACGTCCGGGTTGCCCGGCTGCAATTGCTGGAGCTTGGCGAGGACCTGGTTGGCGTCGTCGAATTTCTTGAGGTCGAAGGCCAGAACCACCACCTCGTAGAAGTACGCTTGCCAGTGGTCCGGCGCCGCCTTCTGCGCTTCCTTCAAGTGCTGCAGGGCCTGGTCGAACTGCTGAGTCCCCCGATAGGAGTAGGCGAGCTCGGTCAGCACGTCGGGATCGTTGGGCTTCAGCTCCAGGTAGTGGAGGTACAGCTCCTGGGCCCGCTTCCAGTTGCGGATCTCGAGGTTGAGCTCCGCAAGTTGCCTGACGGCCTTGGCGTCGTTGGGGTTCTTCTCGACATAGGCCTTGAGCTCCTGAATCGCCTGCATGGGCGGCTGGCCGCCGCCGGCGGCCGGCGCGGCCCCCTCATCGGGTGCCTGGGCTTCCTGTGCGCCCTCGGGAGCGGCGGCGGGAGCCCCCCCTTGCTCGCCACCGGGAGTGACGATCTGTGCCCGCAGCTCGGGAGTCAGCCGCGGCGGCTGGTGAGAGGACATCACTTCATGGATCAGGAATCCCGCGATGAAGCCCACGAGGATGCCGATGGTGGCAAAGAGAAGGTTGTCTCGGTTCACGGTTCAGGCTCGCTTTCACGCACCGCGGTCCAATCCCCACGGTTGGGGCCGCCGGTGACCAGTTCATTGGACGTCCAGGTGCCCGCGATCCGTCCGTCGGCCACCGTGCCCTCCCAGATGCTGTCGAATCCCCCGTTGGCGTCGATCCGTTCCAGCCGCAGGCGCCCCGCGGAGAAGGTGCCACGGAAAGAGCCGCCGGTCGAGCCGCCCACCTGATAGGTGCCGCTCACCACCGTGCCGTTGAGCTTCAGGGCGAAGACCGCGCTCAGGTTCTGGGGTGAGATGGTCACCAGCCAGCGCCCGGTGACGGCATCCGGCAGCCGGACCGTGGCGCCCTCGCTCTCCAGCAGGCCAATGCGCCGCAGCCGCTCCTGCAGGTTCTGGAGCTGCGAGGCCACCCGCTCCTCGGCCACGCGGGCCACGGCGCGGGCGGTGTCGAGCTCGGTCTGCAGCCCCTCCAGGGTGCCGAGGGCCACGGAATCGCCGCCGAGGGCGGTGTCGAGCCGCGCCAGCACCTCCTCCAGCCGCTGCCGCGCCCGCCGGTGCTGCTCCCGCGCCTCGTTGTAGGTCACCAGGTCGAGAGAGAGGAGCTTGCGCTCGACGCGCAGCTCCGTCTGCACCGGCCCCTGGGTCTGGGCGAAGGCCGCCGTCCCAAAGGCCAGGAGCACGAAGCAGAAGGAGAGAAGGAATCGTCGCATGCGGGCGGATTGTAGCAGGGTCCGGTCTGCGGCCACCCAAGACCCTCACCCCTGCCCCTCTCCCGACCACCCCATCCCCCTCCCCGGGAGAGGGGTCCCGACCGAACCGTTTTTGCTGTTGGGCGGGGGCTCCCTCTTCTCCCGGTGAGGGGG
>DASUEN010000247.1:0-36584 GCA_036275055.1 Thermoanaerobaculia bacterium | reverse complement strand
AAAAATGCCGCCGCCCCCTCAGGAGGCGGCGGCCCGTTATGACGGCTCAGGTCCCTTGACGGCCTCGTTCAGTGGGGGACCTGGAAGTAAGAGCCACTGGTCTCCAGGGGCGTCTCGAAGAGGAGGCGCCCTTCGCGGTAGCTGGCGCCGCGGAGCGTGAGGGCGAGGACGTCGCCCAGGTCCTCGGCGAGGTGGATGTTGAGAGTGTCGCGCACCTCCTGCGGCAGGTCGTCGAGGTCGGCCTCGTTGTCCTTCGGCACCAGGATCTCGTTGATGCCGCTGCGCACCGCGCCCAGCACCTTCTCCTTGACGCCGCCGATGGGGAGCACGCGGCCGGAGAGGGTGATCTCACCCGTCATGGCGATGTCGTGCCGCGCCGGCCGGCTGGAGAGGGCCGAAACCATGGCCGTCGCCATCGTCACGCCGGCCGAGGGACCGTCCTTGGGGATGGCGCCCGCGGGGACGTGGACGTGCAGGTCGCGCTCGAAGCACTCGGGCGAAATGCCCAGCGATTCGGCGTGCGAGCGGGCGTAGGTCCACGCTGCCCGGGCGGACTCCTTCATCACGTCGCCGAGCTGGCCGGTGAGCACCAACTCGCCTTTGCCCTTCATGGTCGAGGCCTCGACGAACATGATGTCGCCGCCCATTGGCGTGTAGTACATGCCGGTGGCGACTCCCACCTGGTCGGCGCGGGCCGCCCGCTCGGGGTGGACTCTCGGCCGGCCGAGGAGCTCGCGCACCTTGGTGGAATCGACGTCCACCCGCTCGGCCTCGCGGCCCGCGATCTTGCGCGCCACTTTACGGCCCAGCTTGCCGATCTGCCGCTCGAGCTGGCGCACGCCGGCTTCCCGCGTGTAGCCACTGATCACCTCGGCCAGGGCCTCGTCGGTGATGGCGATCTGCTCCAGGCTGAGGCCGTTCTCCTTGAGCTGCCGCGGCACCAGGTAGCGCTGGGCGATGGTCAGCTTCTCGCGCTCGGTGTAGCCGGAGAACTCCACCACCTCCATGCGGTCGAGGAGCGGCCCCGGGATGTTCTGAATGAAGTTCGCCGTGGCGATGAACAACACCTCCGAAAGGTCGAACGGCACGCCGATGTAGTGATCGGTGAAGGTGTCGTTCTGCGCCGGGTCCAGCACCTCCAGGAGGGCGCTCGCCGGGTCGCCCTGGAAGGAGACGCCGAGCTTGTCGACCTCGTCCAGCAGGAAGACCGGGTTCTTGGTGCCGGCGTGGCGCATCCCCTGGATGATCCGCCCCGCCATGGCGCCCACGTAGGTGCGCCGGTGGCCGCGGATGTCGGCCTCGTCACGCACGCCGCCGAGCGAGATGCGGACGTATTTGCGCCCCATGGAGCGGGCGATGGACTTGGCGACCGAGGTCTTGCCTACGCCCGGAGGGCCCACGAAGAGAAGGATGGGACCTTTGGCCGTCTTGTCGTCGGCGTTGCCGGGGACGGCTTCCCGCGGGGTCTCGCCCGCTTCGCCGGTCTCCTTCGCTTCCGCTTCCTGCTCGGCCTGGCGCGCTTCGGCCTCGGTTTGGCGGAGCTGGCGCACGGCCAGGAACTCCAGGACGCGGTCCTTCACGTCGCCCAGGGCGTAGTGATCGGTCTCCAGGATCTCGGAGGCCTTGGGGATGTCGAGGTGCTCGTCGCTCCTGGTGTTCCACGGCAGCTCGGCGAGGGTCTCCAGGTAGGTGCGGATGACCTGCGCCTCCATGGCCTCGCGCCCCATGCGGGCGAGGCGCCCGAGCTCGCGGTCCACTTCCTTGCGCGCCTCTTCGGGAAGGTCGAGCTTGGCGAGCTTCTCGCGCAGCTCCTCGGTGTCGTTCCCCCCCTCGCCCTCGCCCAGCTCCTTCTGAATGGCCTTGAGCTGCTCGCGCAGGAACATCTCGCGCTGGCGGTCGCCCAGCTCTTCCTGCACCTTGCTCTTGATGTCCTGCTGGGCGTCGAGCACGCTGAGCTGCCGCTGGACGTGGATCAGCACGCGCCGCATCCGCTCCTCGACGGAGAGGGTCTCGAGCAGCATCTGGCGCTGCGCCTTGGTCAAGTCGGTATAGCCCGCCACCACGTCGGCGAGGCGGCTGGGGTCGTCGATCCCCTCGAGGACCTGCTGCACCACCTCCTCGGGCAGACCCGCCTTGGTGCCCAGCTCGGCGGCGCGCTCCCGCAGCTCGCGGAAGAGGCCGATGAAGGCCGGGTCCTGGGTGTTCAAGGGCTGCATCTCCTCAGCCTCGCGCAGCACGGCCACGAAATGCCCGTTCTGCTCGGTGACCCGCATCGCGATAGCGCGGTGCTCGCCGTGGAGGAGGAGCTGCATGCCCGCGAGCCCCCGCTGGAGCTGGCCGATGCGGGCCACGGTGCCGATGGTGTGCAGCGACTCGGGAGTCACCTCCTGCCCATCCTCACGCTGGGATACCGCAAAGACGAGGCGCTCCGGCGTGTTCAGCGCGTGCTCAATGGCCCGCAGCGTCGCCGGTTTGCCGGCATTGATCGGCGCCGTGACGCCGGGAAACAGCACGAATTCCCGCAACGGCAGGACGGGAAGAGTCAATCGTTCGGTCATCTGAATCTCCTTGCCAACCGCACCGCCTCGCTGGCCTGCGGTCTTCGTACCCTGCACAACCACACCCTCCGGCTCAACATTCCAAGACCTGCGTGATGGACGCTCAGCCTTGACGAAGAATAGCCCATCCGGCCCCAAAAGGGAAGGACGAGGGCCTTGGGATCTGACATCGGAACACTCAAAGGCGCGGGATCTCCAGGGTCAAGCGTCCTGAAGGGAAGGAGGACCGCAGCGAGCCCGCTTGCGACAAGAGAAAAAGGTACGACGCCGGCCTGAATATAGTTGCCATGCTAAGATGCGGTGGTTTCGAAAAGACGTTGCCTCCTGAGGTCAAAGAGATGCTGTGTCTTTTCCCTTCCCTTCCAGTCCGTGCCCGGGGTCCCCCACCTCGCGTTCAGGCCGGCCCTCCGCAACCAGGAACCAGGGCGAAATCCACACTCGAGACAGGAGGACTCGAAGATGCAACGACTCACGCTACGTGCTGTTCTGTCGATGGCGGCGGCTCTCGTGGTCTGCTGCTCCCTCTCGGCTGCCACGGTGCAGCAGCTCAACCTGCAACAGATGTGCGATCGGGCCGACAAGATCTTCCGCGGCACGGTTCTCGACGTCCGGGAGGGCACCGTTCACGCCGGCGGCATAGACCTGCCGACCGTGACCTACCGCCTCCGCGTCGACGACGCTCTCAAGGGGAGCTTCCTCCAGGTCAAGGGTCTGCAGATTGCCGAGATCAAGATGATCGGCAAGCTCAAGGCGAGCGACTCGGCGCCGCTGCGCTCCTTCTCGCCCTTGCCGGAGCTGCCCAAGCTGGTGGTGGGACAGGAGTACCTCCTCCTCACCACGCGGCCGAGCTCCGCGGGCCTCTCGGCCACCATCGGCCTGGCGCAGGGCGCCTTCGGCTTGAACGGCAAGCCGGGCCAGGAGATGGCGGTCAACGGCAACGAGAACCGCGGCCTCTTCCTGGGCATGCCCGGCCCCACCGGGCTCGTCGCGCGTCCCCCGGGACCGCTCCCCTACACCACCCTCGCGGGAATGATCCGCACCATCGTGGGCCCATGAGAGGAGGACGGCCATGACGACGATCCAGCACGTTTTGCGTCCCTTCGCTCTCCTCGCCGCCGGGCTCTGCCTGGCCTCGGCCGCCTTCGCCGGCGGTCCGCTGGAGCTGTGCAACCCCGGCCAGCCCTTCCTGTGGCCCAACGGCGGCACCAACATCCCCTTCAACCCGGACCAGGGGAACCTCGGACCCCTGACCAATGCGCAGGCGGTGGCCCTGGTGGCGAGCGCCTTCCAGCAGTGGGGGAACGTCCCCACCGCCTCGACCACCTACCTGCAGGGCGCGCCGCTGCCCGTCAACGTGGACATCACCAACTTCGGGCCGTACCTCGAGCCGGCCGCCCCGGACGGCCTCTCCGCCATCGTCTTCGACGAGGACGGCTCGATCTTCGACCTCCTCTTCGGACCGGGCTCCGGCGTGCTCGGCTTCGCCAGCCCCGAGTGGGCCGATCAATCGACCTGCCGGATCCTCGAAGGGGTGGCCTTCATCAACGGCTCCGCCTTCACCGGCCCCGACGCCCTGGCGGTGGCGCTCGACATCCTCACCCATGAGTTCGGCCACTACCAGAACCTGGCGCACACGGTGGTCAACGGCCAGATCCTGCTCGGCGACAACACCGGTCCCTCCCCGAACGACACCTTCCCGCTGGGCTCGCTCACCAACCAGATCGAGACCATGTACCCGTTCTATTTCGGGACGGCGGCCGGGTTCTCGACCCCCGACAAGGACGACGTGGCCGCGCTCTCGGCCCTCTATCCCGAGCCGAGCTTCGCGACGACGACGGGGAAGGTCACCGGCTCCATCCTCGGTCCCAACGGCACCACCCAGCTCACGGGCGTCAACGTCATCGCGCGGAACGTCGCCAACCCCTTCGGCGACGCCGTCTCGGCGATCTCCTCCGACTACACCTTCGACTACACGCAGGGGGCGCCGTTCGTGGGCACCTACACGCTGCGCAACCTGACGCCGGGTGCGCAGTACGCGATCTACGTCGACGAGATCCTGGCCGGCGGCTTCAGCACGCCGCCGCTCTCCCCCTTGCCGGGGCCGGAGGAGTTTTACAACGGCGCCGGCGAGTCCACCAATGGCTCGACCGACGTCCCCACCGCCTTCACCCCGGTGACCGTAGCGGCCGGCGGCACCGTGAGCAACGTCAACATCCTCTTCAACGCGCCGGCTCCGGGCGTGCCCCTGCCGGTGGGCGACGACGGCTCGGTGCAGGTCTTCATGCCGTTCACCTTCGAGATCTGCGGCCAGCGCTTCGATTCGCTGTTCGTCAACGCCAACGGCAACGTGACGTTCGGTGCTTCGGACGCCTCCTTCAGCGAAAGCATCGACGGCTTCCTGGCCGGCCCTCCCCGCATCGCCGGGGTGTGGGACGACCTCAACCCGTCCGCCGGGGGATCGGTCTTCTTCCAGCAGACCTCCAACACCTTCACCGTCACCTACCAGAACGTGCCGGAGTTCCCCGCGACCGGCGCCAACAACTTCTCGATCACGCTGCAGCGCTCGTCCAACAACGTGGACGTGAGCTACGGCGCCCTGACGGCGACCGACGGTCTCGCCGGGGTAAGCTGCGGCGGCGCCGTCACCTCCGGCTTCGAGATGCCTTCGAACCTGACCCGCGACAACGGCCGCAACGACCTGCACAAGCAGCCGGCCATCTTCGAGCTCTTCGGGCCGGGCAACCTCAACGACCTCGCGAGCCGGACGGTGAAGTACGACGCCAAGGCCCACTTCGACGACCAGTTCGAGTCCAACAACTCGCTGGCACGGGCGCGGCGCATCGACCTCCCCTTCTACACGGCGGACCTCGACAACTACACCGACATCTCGCCGGCCGGCCACGACGCCGACTACTTCAAGTTCCACGTCAAAGCCGGGGACATCCTGGCGGTCGAGGTGGTGCGCGGCACCATCGACACCGTGCTCGGGCTCTTCGACGCCGACACCGGGACGCTCCTCGCGGCCGACGACGACGGCGGCAACGGCCTCCTCTCTCGCCTCCTGGTGCAGGCCAATACGGACCTCAACCTCGCGGTGGCCGTCTCGACCTTCCCCGACGTCGATTTCTCCGGCGACGGAGCGGGGAGCGGCCGCTACGTGCTGAGCATCAGCAAGTACCGGGGCACCATCCTCGCGGCGGGGGACGACACCGCCACTCCCCTTAACCTCGGCTTCACCTTCCCCTACCAGGGGACGAACTGGACGAGCCTGTTCGTCAACTCCAACGGCAACCTGACCTTCGGCGCCGGCGATACGGACTTCTCCGAGAGCGTGCCCGAATTCCTCGCCGGACCGCCGCGCATCGCTCCCCGCTGGGACGACCTCGACGCCGGAGGGGGCTTGATCATCGCCTCGACGGCGGCCGACAGCGGCGACGGCTACGGCCTGAACGCCGGCGAGAGCGAGAAGAGCGACCATCACGACGACCACGACGGCGCGATGACCATCCACTACGTCAGCGTGCCGGAGTTCTTCTCCACCTCGCCCAACTACTTCTCCGTCAAGCTGGAGCAGAAGGGGGACGTCGGCATCGACTACGCCGCCACCTCCCGCACCGACGGCCTCACCGGCATCACCAAGGGCGGCGGCTCGGCCGATCCCGGCGAGATCAACTTCTCGCGGGACGACGAGCATTCGGCGTCGGGCACCATCTACGAGCTCTTCACGCCGGCCGACATCTTCAGCTTCGACCTGTTCTTCACCAGACTGAGGTTCGAGAAGGACCACCACTGAGCCACCCTCTGCCCGCCGGTCTGAAAGGGCCGGCGGGCCCCGCCTTCCCTTAAGATCGCGTCGCCTGGACCCTACATCTGGATCTGGGGACGTCCTCTCCGGAGGACGTTTCCCACGGTTTCCCGGGCGTTTTCCCCGGCACCGCTCTTGCGAAGCCTTGGCGAGTTAAGCTCTTTGGGAGGGATTTTTCCATGAATCGCTTTGCTACCTGCCTATCCTTCTTTCTCCTGGCGAGTGCCCTGCCTCTGGCTGCCCAGGCTCCCGCCGCCGAAACTTTCAGCGGCTCGATCGACGTGCGCGTCGTCAACGTCGAGGCGGTGGTGACAGACCACCGCGGGCAGCGCGTGACCGGCTTGACCGCCAAGGACTTCCGACTTCTGATCGACGGCCATGAGACGCCGATCGAGAGCTTTGCCGAGGTCGGCGGCGGCCAGAGCCGTCCGGCCGCAAGCGCCGGACCCGCGCCCCCTGCGGCGGGAACCGCGGAGCCGGCCGGCGCTCGGGAGGGGCGGAGCCTGGTCGTGTTCATCGACGATAGCTTCGCGGTCAAGACCCATCGCGACATGGTGCTCAAGAAGCTCGGCGAGCAACTCGGGCGGCTGGAGCCTTCCGACCGCGTGGCGGTGGTGGCTTTCGACGGCGAGCGTCTGGCCGTGCTCAGCGGCTGGGCGAGCGGCAGGGAGGCCCTGGCGGCCGTAGTCGCCAAAGCCCAGCGCCGTCCGGCGGCGGGCATCGCCGTCACGGCGAAACGGCGCGCGGCCCAGGAGGACGCCCTGTTCCTGGCCCAGATCGAAGCCGACATCAACGGGGACGAGAGCTCCGCGGCCGGCCCCTCCCTGAGCACCAGCCGGCTTTATTCCCAGCCTCTGTCCAGCGGCGTTGGGGACCCTATCCTGTCGCGCCGGCTCGAGAAGATCCCCATCGCCATCACCGCGACGATGCGGCAATTCTCCCGCGCCCCGGGCCGCAAGCTGATGCTCCTCCTCTCCGGCGGCTGGCCGTCCCCGGCGGTGGTGTTCCAGGTCGCCGGCGAGGCCAACCGGCTGGGCTACACCCTCTATCCGGTGGACGTCTCGGGGATCGACACCACCTTCGCGGAGAACGACGCCGCGCTGGACGGGCCGACTCCCCCCGGCCTGAGGAGGGATTCGTGGGAAGCGGACTCGGAGTACATACTGGAGCTCCTGGCCCGCGCCACGGGCGGCAAGACCTCGATCAACGGCAACCGCCTGGAGGCGCTGCCACGCACCCTGGAGGACACCCGCTCCTACTACTGGCTGAGCTTCACGCCCCGCTGGGCGGGCGACGACCGCAGCCATGGCATCAAGCTGGAGGCGCTGCGCCCCGGCCTCACGGTCCGCTCCCGCCGCAGCTTCGCCGACCTTTCGCAGGCCACCCGCACGAAGCTCGTCTCCCAGGAGCTGCTCTTCTTCGGCAACGACCCGGAACGCCGGCAGCTCGGGGTGAAGGTGGGCAAGCCGGAGAAGACGGACCGGGACGACCGGCGCGTCCCCGTCGACCTCGCCATCCCGGTGCTGGCGTTCGCCGCCGGCCGCGAGGGGCGGGCCGCCGCGGAACTCGTCCTCTCGGCGCAGTCGCTGGACGACGCCGGCACCCGCCGGATGTTTCCCGAGGCTCCCGTGCGGGTGGCGCTCGATCCGGCTTCGGCTCCGGACGGCACCGCCCACTTCCAAATCACCCTCCCTCTCCGGGGGCGCGGGCAGCGGCTGACCTTCACCCTGCGCGAGGCGGCCTCAGGGGAGGTGATCTGGGGAGAGGCGCGGGTGGCGCTCTAGCGGCAGCGTTCCGGTATCCTTAGGGACATGGATGCCGGAACCCCCCGCGATCACTTCGCCGCCATCGCCGGCCTGCCGGATGAACGGATCGACTTGGCGGAGGCGGCGCTATGGATCGCCGCCGAGGAGCAGCCGGGGGTGGAGCCGGCGGCCTGGCTGGCCCGCCTCGACGAGATGGCGGCGCGCTTGCGCCCCCGCCTGCGCGGCGTGGCGGACGAGATTGGCCGGGTGGAGTGCCTCGCCCGCTTCCTCTCCTGCGAGATCGGCCTGCGGGGCAACGACGAAGACTATTACGATCCCCGCAACAGCTTCCTCAACGAGGTGCTGGAGCGGGGCCTCGGCATCCCCATCACCCTGGCGCTGGTTTACATGGAAGTGGGCCGGCGGGCGGGCGGGCCTCTTCAGGGGGTGGGCTTCCCCGGCCACTTCCTGCTGCGCCACTCCGTGCAGCCCAAGCTCCTCCTCGATCCTTTCGACCACGGCCGGCTGTTGACCGAGGGGGACTGCCGCCAGATGCTGGAGCGGCTGAGCAACGGCTCGCTCCCCTTCGACTCGCGCCTGCTGCGCCCTTCGAGCCCGCGGCAGATCCTGGTGCGCATGCTCAACAATCTGAAGGGGATCTACCTCCACAGGAGCGAGCCGCTGAAGGTGATCGGCGTGCTCGACCGCGTGCTCCTTCTCGATCCCGACGACGTCGGCGCCCGCCGCGACCGCGGTCTCCTCTCCCTGCGCTGGGGCGATCCTGATCGGGGAATCGAGGACCTGGAGTGCTACCTCGTTCTCGAGCCCGAGGCGCCGGACTTCGAGGCCGTCGAAGAGCTCCTCGTGGAGGCTCGGCGGCGGCAGAGCCAAGTCCATTGAGATTTTCCACGCCGATCTCAGAGTCTCCCGGAGCAAGCTCCAGATCCTCCGGACCAAGCTCCAGAGGGTCGGGACCAAGCTCCCGGCCCTCCAGACCTCGGTGAGAGGCATCGAGACCAAGCTCCAGGTCGTCCAGAGCAAGGTCAGGACCTTCCAGACCTCGGAGTGAGACCTTCAGACCTCGATTCAGGTTGTCCGCAGCAAGCTCACCGTCCCGCGCAGCGAGGTCCGGACCTTCGGGAGCGAGGTCCGGACCGCTTCGAGCTCGGCGCGCGACGCCTGGCGGGCCCTGGCCGGCACCTAGCGACGCGTGCCGAAATCCTGCACCCACTTCGCCGTGTACTCGCCGCCGCTCTTGCCGAGGGCGAGGCCGGTGCCCATCTCCTTGAAGTCGCGGCTGAGGATGTTGCGGCGGTGCCCGGAGCTGTGCATCCAGGTGTCCATCACCTGCGCCATGGAGGTTTGCCCTTCGGCGATGTTCTCGCCGATCGCCCGCCATTCATAGCCGGCGGTTTTCGCCCGCTCGCGGACCGTTTTCCCCGCCGGGCTCTCGTGGTCGAAGTAGGCGCGGGCGAGCATGTCCTCGGCGTGGAGTTGGGCGGCTTCATCCAGCTTGGAATTGGCGGCGAGGGGAGGGGCCCCGGCCCGTTTCCGCTCGGCGTTGACGGCGCGGAGCATGGCGGCGCGAACCTGCGAGAGATCGGCGAGGCCGGCCGTTTCACGGTGGAAGTGCTCGGCCTGGGGCACGGCGAAGAGGAAAACGTAGAGGGGTTGCCCCTCCAGCCGGGAGATCCCTATCCCTAAGTCCATCACCTGCGGATCGAGGAGCTTGCGGAAGGTCCCGGCATCCCTCTGCCGCCACTCGCCGACCACGGCGCTGAGCGAGGCCGAGGTGGACTGGAGGCTCTCCGTCCATTCCCGGGCCTCATAGCCCGCCTGACTTATCTTCTCGCCGACCGTCTTGGTGGTGCTCGCGGGAAGCTGCAGGGTGTCGCCGCGCTCGATCTCCCCGGCATGCCACTCTGCCGCCTGCGAGAGGGCGGGGGAGAGGCGCAACGGCGGTGCCCCCACCGCCTGCCGCTCCCGGTTGATGAGCTGGAAAAGCTCCTGGCGAACGTCGTCCGGAGCCAGGGCGGCAGCGGGAAGGAAGGCGATGGCGGCTAAGGAGAGGAGGAAGAGGAGACGACGCATGGCCCTTCAGGGTACTGCAAGTCGCCTACCGCCGATCGCGACAACGTGTCCGTAGGAGCCCGTAGAGACGTTCCCAGCCCGTTCACGACACCGTCGCGCTTCACAGTGACGGCGGGACGTCTCTCCCGGACGGCCCTGCCGCCCGGGAAGGAATCGCCGGATCGTCCTTATCACCGCGGGCGTCTTCTTCCAGCCGGAGCTTCCCCCGCCCAAGACCCTCATCACCCCGGCCCTCTTCTCCCGACCCCCGAGATCCCCCTCCCCGGGAGAAGAGGGAGAATAGCCAAGAAAGGGACGAAAGGGACAGCAAGGACGAGGGAGAAAGGCGAGACTGCCCCAGCCGGAACCCCTCTCCCGGGGAGGGGGATCTCGGGGGTCGGGAGAGGGGCAGGGGTGAGGGTCTTGGGCGGGCGGCGCTCTGAGGCGGCAAAGTTAGCGACTGCGGTCGGGCCTTTCCTGAGCTTGAGGGAAAGTGGTACTCTCCCACCCATGGCTACCGCAACGACTTTCCTCACCCTCGATAAGAAAGGGCGAACCACCTTGCCGGAAGAAGTCCGCCAAGCGCTTGGCGTGGCGGCCGGCGACTTCATCCTCTTGGAGCGCACCGACAGGGGAACTTTCGAGCTCGTTCCGGCTACTCTTGTACCAAACGATCAGCTCTGGTTTCATCACCCAGAGATGCAGGCGCAGATCGCTAGAGCTGAAAAGGATTTCGCCTCGGGACGAGCGACACGCACCGAGACTCCGGAACAGGCTCAGGCATTTCTCGACAGCTTGAAGAAGCCGCGGCGCTGAGCTCCGGATGGCGCGCAAGCAAACCTTCCTGGCCGCTGAGTGGTCGGATCCGTGGAAGGAGAACTATGCAAAGCTCAGTGCCGACCGTCAGGCCGCCTGCGATGAGGCCGCGATAGCGCTCATCAAGCAAATTTTCTCCTCAGGGCTGAGAGTCAAGCCGATCAAGCCCGACAAATATTACTTGGAAGCGCGGATCAACAGCGGAGACAGGATCGTCTTCCGCCTTGAAGAGGGGACTATTTTCTTTGTCAACGTCGTGTCCCACGACGGGATATCACGCTACGGAAGACGGCCGAAAGGCTCAGAACGCTGACCGGCCTCCGCCTGCTCTACCTGCCAGGCAACATCGCCCCGCCATGGGGCATCGTCGTTCGGGAGGGGGTGGCCGCCCCGGAGACGTCCCGCCGTCCACGTGGCCGGACCGTTATCGTTTAGGGCTGGGAACGTCTCTACGTCCTTCGTACAGCATTTTCTGGCACGCAGGCTTCCCACTCCGTCCAATGAGTTGGGTAGGCTGTGATACCGTTCCGCCCGCGCCCGTCTCAGCGGCGCGTTTCGCAGCTCTCATCACCCTTTCAGGAGGAGCCCGGCTGTGGCCAGGACATTCAATGACTTGACTCCGCCCGCGGACGGCCAGGAGATCGGCTGGGACGAGGCGGCTCGCCGTTTGAACGTGCCGGACCGTCCCATCATCCCCTTCATCGAAGGGGATGGCACGGGGCCGGATATCTGGAAGGCCACCCGCCGGGTGCTCGACGGCGCGGTGGAGAAAAGCTACCAGGGGAAGCGCTCCATCGCCTGGTTCGAGGTGCTGGCCGGCGAGAAAGCCTTCAGCCAGAAGGGGGAATGGCTGCCTCAGGACACCCTCGACGCCATTCAGCACTACCGGGTGGCCATCAAGGGCCCGCTGACGACCCCCGTGGGCGGTGGCATCCGCAGCCTCAACGTCTCGCTGCGCCAGATCCTCGACCTCTACACCTGCGTGCGCCCCGTGCGCTACTACCCGGGCGTACCCTCGCCGGTCAAGCAGCCGGAAAAGGTGGACATGATCGTCTTCCGCGAGAACACGGAGGACGTCTACGCCGGCATCGAGTGGCGGGCGGGCTCGGAGGAGGCCAAGAAGCTCATCGAGTTCCTCGCCGGCCTCGGCAAGACGGTGCGGCCGGATAGCGGCATCGGGATCAAGCCCGTCTCCGTCACCGGCAGCAAGCGGCTGGTGCGCAAAGCCCTCCAGTACGCCATCGCCAACGGCCGCAAGAGCGTCACCCTGGTGCACAAGGGGAACATCATGAAGTTCACCGAGGGGGCGTTCAAGGACTGGGGGTACGAGGTGGCACGCGAGGAGTTCGGCGACCACACCGTCACCGAGGACGAGGTCTTCAGCGCGCACGGCGGCAAGGCACCGGAAGGGAAGATCGTGATCAAGGACCGCATCGCGGACTCCACCTTCCAGCAGGTGCTGCTGCGTCCCGAGGAGTACGACGTGCTCGCCACCACCAACCTGAACGGTGACTACCTCTCCGACGCCCTGGCGGCCCAGGTGGGCGGCCTCGGCATGGCCCCCGGCAGCAACGAGGGGGACGGCTTCGCCGTCTTCGAAGCCACCCACGGCACGGCGCCCAAGTACGCCAATCAGGACAAGATCAACCCTGGCTCACTGATCCTCTCCGGCGTCATGATGCTGCGCTGGCTGGGCTGGGGCGAAGCGGGCGACTCGATCGAGCGGGCGCTCGCCAAGACCATCGCGCAGAAGCGGGTCACCTACGACCTCGAGCGGCAGACTCAAGGGGCGACCCTGCTCGGCACCTCGGCCTTTGCCGGCGCGATCATAGAAAACCTTTAGGAGAATCCTTCGATGCGATACAAAGTCACCGTGGTGGGCGCCGGCAACGTCGGCGCCACCTGCGCGCAGTTGATCGCCCAGGCGGATCTCGCCGACGTGGTCATGGTGGACGTGGCCGCCGATCTCGCCACCGGCAAGGCCCTGGACATGATGGAATCCGCCCCCGTGCTGGGCTTCAACGCTCGTATCACGGGCGGCGGCGATTACGATGCCACGGCCGGCTCGCACGTCTGCGTGGTCACGGCCGGCCTGGCGAGGAAGCCCGGCATGAGCCGGGACGACCTCTTGGCCAAGAACACCGAGATCGTCACCGAGGTGGTGTGGCAGCTCGTGGCGCGCTCGCCCGAGACCATCCTCATCATGGTCACCAACCCGCTCGACGCCATGTGCGAGGTGGCCCGCCGCGTCTCCAATTTCCCCCGCGAGCGGGTGATCGGCATGGCCGGCGTGCTCGACGCCGCCCGCATGCGCTGGTTCATCGCCGAGGCGCTGAACGCCACGGTGGAGGACGTCGACGCCTTCGTGCTCGGCGGCCACGGCGACACCATGGTGCCGCTCCCCCGCTACGCCACGGTGAACGGCATCCCCCTGCCGCAGCTCCTGGACGGGGAGACGATCGAGAAGATCAACACCCGCACCAAGAACGGCGGCGCCGAGATCGTCAACTACTACAAGACCGGCTCGGCCTACTACGCGCCGGGGGCCTCGGCCTACGAGATGGTGGCGGCCATCCTTCACGACAAGAAGAAGATCCTCCCCTGCGCCGTCTACCTGGAGGGGGAGTACGGCCACCAGGGCCTGTTCATCGGCGTGCCCTGCAAGCTCGGCCGCGGCGGCATGGAAGGGGTGGTCCAGCTCGCGCTGACGGCGGAAGAGCAGGCCGAGCTGGACAAGTCCGCGGCGGCGGTGCAGTCGCTGGTGGACGGGTTGCCGAAGTAGGGGGGCGGGAAACACGGACGGGCAGGGACCGACACGGACGGCCAAGGCCCGCATCCCCCTCGTCCGTGTTGGTCCGTGTCAGTCCCTGTTCGTCCGTGTTCCCTCCTCGCCCCGAGGCAACCTGCGATAGGCTCTTGCCGTACCTCTATCATGCGTAACTCGCGCGCCATCGTCCTCTGGCTGCTCGCCGGCGTTGCTGGGCTGGTCCTGCTGATCTGGGCCTATCCGCGGGCGTTCCCTTTCCTCCCCGGCCACTGGTCGACCACGCGGGCGGAGGCGACGGACATCGCCCTGGAGCGCTTCCGCGACCTGGGGGAGCCGGTGAAGGACCCCTACGTGGTGACGCGCCTCCAGCAGGACTACTTTCTGGAGCGCCGGCTCCAACTCGCCTTGGACCGCGGGCAGGGAGCGAGGGTTTGGGCGTCGGACCTGCCCCGGCGGGTGACCTACTGGGAGGTCTACGTCTATCCGCAGGGAGCGCGGATCTCCGAGTGGACCTACCTGGGTTACGTCTCCCTCTCGGGTGAGGTCTTGGGGATACGGCTGCGCCTCGACCCCCAGGTCAAGGCGCCCTCGATCTCGCAGCCGGAGGCGCGGCAGCGGGCCGACGACTTCCTGGCCCGCCAGGGGATCGACCGCTCCCGCTACGGCGAGCCGGAGATCCGCAGCGAGCAGCTCGCCGGTCGCACCGACCTGACCGTCCGCTATCCCGACCGCGTCCATCCTCTCCCGGCGGGGAGCTCCCACGGCATCCACGTGCGCTTCGCCGGCAACCTCCTCGCAGGGTTCGGCCCCTGGCTCGACGATCCGCAGGAAAAGGAGCTGGCGCGCTCGCTACGAGCCATCAACTTCCTGGGACTGAGCCGCATCCTCTGGATCTTCCTGTTTGCCGGAGCCCTCGCCTTCCCCTTCCTCAAGCGCTATCACGAAGGGGAGATCGGAGTGCGCCGCGGGGTCCAGATCTTCCTCCTGGTGGCCGGTCTGGGGCTCCTGTTGTTCCTGTTCTCCAGCCGCCCGGACTCCCAGAACAACACCTTCGGCTTCGCCACCCGCGAGCAGAACACCGCGCTCTTCATGTTGTTCGGGATGGTCTTCTACATGTTGCCGGCAGCGGTGCTCAGCTTCTTCGCGTGGTCCGTGGGCGAGTCGGTCTGCCGCGAGCGGTGGGGGCACAAGCTGGCGGCCTTCGACGCGCTGTTCCGGGGACGCTTGGGAAACGGCACCGTGGCCCGCTCCGCCTTCCAGGGGTGGACGGCGGCCCTGGCCATCGCAGGTGTTGCGGTGGGCCTGCTGGCGGCGGTCCGGACCGTGGGAGGCTGGCCCTTCTCTTCCCTGGTGATGAGCGGTGACAGCCTCTGGCCGGGCCTCGTGCAGGTGGCGGGAGCGCTCTGCTTCGAGCTGCCGTTCTACCTCGCCATCGTCCTCTGGCTGCTGCCGAGCGCCGCCCGCCGCCTGGGCGTCTGGGCCGGCTCCGGTTTGACGGTGCTGGTGGCGGCTCTGGCGATTCCCGCGATGAGCGTGATCGTCCCGCTGGGCTGGACCCTGGTGCTGAGCGCCCTGTTCGGCGTCTTCCTGGTGCTCCTCTTCCTCTACACCGACCTCTTCACGGCGCTCCTCGCCGCCCTCGTGTCCCACGTCCTGTTCGCGGTCTACCCGATGCTGACCGCCGCGGACGGGAGCCTGCAGCTCCAGGGCTGGCTCGCTTTGGGGATCCTCGCCGTGCCGTTGGTCGCCAGCGTCCGCTACCTCGGCAGCGGACGCGAGCACGAGTACCGTTACGAGGACGTTCCCCCCCACGTGCGGCGGATCGCCGAGCGCGAGCGCCAGCGGGTGGAGCTGGAAACGGCGCGGGGGATACAGAGCTCGATCCTCCCCGATCTCCCGGCCCGGCTCGCCGGCGTGGACCTCGCGCACGCCTACCTCCCCGCCTCCGAGGTGGGTGGGGACTTCTATGACGTGCTGGCGCTGGAGGACGGCCGACTCGCCGTGGCGGTGGGGGACGTGGCCGGCCACGGCGTCTCCTCCGGCCTCGTGATGTCGATGGCCAAGTCGGCGCTCGCCGTGCAGGTGACCTTCGACCCCGAGGTCGCCGCCGTCTTCAATACCCTGAACCGTACCGTCTACCAATCGGCTCGCAAGCGGCTGCTGACCACCCTGTGCTACGCGGTGATCGACCCGCGGCGGCTGGAGATGATCTACGCCAGCGCCGGCCACCTCCATCCCTATCGCATCAGCGCCGCCGGGCAGGTCGAGCCCCTGGAATCGGTCGCCTACCCCCTGGGCGTCCGCGGCCTGCTTCCCATCGAGGCGCGCACGGCCCGGCTCACCGCGGGCGACACGCTGTTCCTCTTCAGCGACGGCGTGGTGGAGGCGCGGCGGGAGGGGAGCGACGAGATGTTCGGCTTCGAGCGCCTGGAGGAGAGCCTCGCCCGCCACGTCGGCCGCGGGCCGGAGGGGATGCGGGACGGCGTTCTCGCCGACGTGGCCCGCTTCACCGCCAACTCCCCCCGCGAGGACGACCAGACGATCGTCGTCCTGCGGCTGCCGTAGGCGAAGAAGGGCGGCCCGGTGGGGCCACCCGGGGGCCGGAGAGTCAGGTGCTCAGGCGTTGGGGTTGTACTGCGCGTCCCCGAAGCCCAGCAAGGGATAGAAGATGAAGCCCAGGAAGGCGAGACCGATGCCGTAGAGGGTGTCCTTGCCGAACTTCCTCGCGACGTCGAGCGAGATGAGGACGGCGGCCACGATGTTGACGATGGGGATGAACAACAGGATGAGCCACAGGATGTCGCGGCCGGCGATGAGAGTGAGGATGTAGGCGTTGTAGATCGGCACGATGGCGGCCCAGCCGGGGTGCCCCGCCTTTTCGAACACCTTCCACATCCCGGCGACGATCAGGGCGAAGACGCCGAACCCGATGACGCAGCCCACCGTCCCGAAACAACCGGCCAGCAGACCGCCGGCGGCTCTCTGTGCCTCATCGTCCTGCATCAGTGCGAGGAATGGCGCGAGCGCGAGCATACCTCCTCCTTTCTGAAATACCAGACTCCGAATGATCCTTGCCGGGACTCTATGACGGGGAGGCTGGTCCGTCAATTCGTAAAAAAGGGGGGTGAAGCCCGCCGTCGCGGATGGTGATAAGCTCTTCCCCGTCGAGAGGGCCTCGATCTGTTGGAGCCGGACGCATGTGTCATCCGACGGGCTCGACCGTCGTGACTTTCCGCAAGGGAGAAGAAGAGTATGGCTATGCTCACCCGTCACCACCGCATTGTCGCCGTCTGCGTTCTCGCCCTCATCTTCCTCACCGGGTGCATCGTAGGCCGCGTCAGCGCCGATCAGCCGCACATGCAGGCGGCCTTGGATCACCTGCGGGCCGCCAAGGAGGAGCTCAACAAGGCCGACGAGGACAAGGGCGGGCATCGCGCGAAGGCCGTCCGGCTGGTCACTGACGCCATCGTCCAGGTCGAGAAGGGGATCGAGTTCGCCCGGAACCACTAGAGGATAAGGCTTGGGTTGGGGGGGCGAGCCGGCTGCGCCCTCCCGCCTGAATCCGTGGGAGAGGGGACGGGGGTGATTTGCGGTACACTCCCCCCGCTTCTGCTTCCCGGACCGTGCGATGCCCGTCTCGGCGCCCCATTCGCAGGTGATCTACGACGCCCTCAAGGGGTGCGGCATCCGTTTGCTCTCGGTGCTGCCGGAAACCTGGCTGGTGCACCTGGTGAGCCTGGCGGAGGAGGACCCGGAGATGACGCTCGTCCGCCTCGCCAAGGAGGAGGAAGGGGTGGGGATCTCGGCCGGAGCGCACCTGGCAGGGGTCAAGTCGGCGCTGCTGATGCAGAACCATGGGCTGCTCGCGAGCATCAACGGCATCGTCTCCCTCGCCCAGCTCTACCGCATCCCCCTCCTCATGCTGGTGAGCCACCGCGGCGGCTTCGGCGAGGAGCATCCGTGGCAGACGGAGGGCGGCAGCGTCACCGAGCACGTGCTCGACGCCCTGCGCATTCCCTACCTGTCCCTGGAGGCGCCGGAGCAGGTGGTGCCGCGCCTTCGCCAGGCGCAGGCGCTGGCCGAGTCGAGCCTCAAGCCGGTGGCCCTGCTCCTCTGCCGCAGCCTGATGTGGGAGGACTGATGCTCCGCGTCGACGCCATGCGCGCCATCTATCCCGAGCTCGCCCGGTGCGTGGTGGTCACCAACATGGGGGCCGCGCCGGCCGAATTGTTCTCGCTCGGGCATCAACCGGGGTTCTTCTATCTCTGGCACTCCATGGGCCTCGCCTCGTCGGTGGGGCTGGGGATCGCCCTCAGCCGGCCGGAGCAGCAGGTGGTGGTGATCGACGGCGACGGCTCACTGCTGATGAACCTCGGCAGCCTGACGACGCTCGCCCGCTACCGCCCGGCCAACCTCGTCCACGTGGTGTTCGACAACGAGGTGCTCCTCTCGGTGGGGCGCAGCTTCACCACCGCCACGGCCACGGGGACGGACCTCGCCGCCATGGCCGCCGCCGCGGGCGTGCCGCGCACCGCCACCTGCCGCACGGAGGAGGAGCTGCGCACGGCGTTCAGCGCCGCCCTCGCGGCGCGCGAGCTGAGCACGCTGGTGGCCAAGGTGGAGCCGCAGGGGCCGGCGAGCTACTTCATCGATCTCCACTTCCTCGAAAGCCGCTTCCAGTTCCAGCGCCACCTGCGCGGGCTCGCCGCGGCAGGAAAAGCGACAGATCAAGAAGGAGGCCAGGAATGAGCATCCTCGAGCAGCTCGTCGCCGAGCTCGACGCCGGCAGCATCCGCGTCGTCGACCTCACGCAGCCCCTGGGACCCGAGACGCCGGTCATCGGTCTGCCGCCGATCTTCGCTTCTTCTCCCGGCGTGACGATCGAAGTCATCTCTCACTACGACGAGAAGGGTCCGGGGTGGTACTGGAACACGCTCCACCTGGGCGAGCACACGGGCACGCATTTCGACGCTCCCGTGCATTGGATCACCGGCAAGGACCTGCCGGACAACGCCTGCGACACCATTCCCGTGCGGCGTTTCATCGGCCCGGCCTGCGTGATCGACGTCACGGCCGAGGTGGAAAAGGACCCGGATTTCCTCCTCACCCGCGAGCGCCTCCTCGCCTGGGAAGGCGAGCACGGCCGCATTCCCAAGCATGCCTGGGTGTTGCTGCGTACCGGCTGGAGCCGCCGGAAAGGGGCCGCAGACTTCCTGAACGTAGGCGACGGCGGGCCGCACTCGCCGGGTTTCCACCCCGAGACCTCGCGGCTGCTGGCCGGGGAGCGGGAGATCCTGGGAGTGGGAGTGGAGACCGTGGGCACGGACGCGGGCCAGGCCGGCGGCTTCGATCCCCCCTTTCCCAACCACACGCTGATGCACGGCGCCGGCAAGTTCGGCCTCGCCAGCCTGCGCAATCTCGATCAGCTTCCCCCCACCGGGGCCGTGGTGATCGCCGCGCCGCTCAAGATCGTCAACGGCAGCGGCAGCCCCTTGCGGGTGCTGGCGCTGGTGGCGGGGTGACCGGGGTCGGAGCGCTACCCCTCCAGCCGGTCGATCCTCCCCTTGGCGATCGCCTGCGCCGCGGTGTGGCCGAGGATACGCACGGCGCCGATCAGCGCGGCGAAGCGCTCGTCCTTCGTCAGCCCCTGCTGGTAGCGGTAGTAGATCTGCTGGGCGATGACGGCGATCTTGAACAGGCCGTAGACATAGTAGAAGAGGATTCCCGAGACGTCGCGGCCGGTGGCGGCGGCGTAGCGCTCCACCACCTCGGCGCGGCGGAGGTTGCCGGGGAGGGTTGTGGGGCCGGCGGGGAGGAGACGCAGGGGGGGAGAGTCCTCCGGGTCCATCCAATAGCCGAGGCTGGTGCCGAGGTCCATCAGGGGATCGCCGACGGTGGCCATCTCCCAGTCGAGCACGGCGAGGATGCGGACGTCGTGCTCCGGCCCGCCGAGATCGAGCACGAGGTTGTCGTACTTGTAATCGTTGTGGACGAGGGCGGCGCCTGTCTCAGCAGGCTGGTGCCCGGCGAGCCAGGCGGCGGCGCGATCGAGATCGGTGATGTCGTCCGTTCTGGAGCGGTGCCAGCGCTCGCTCCACCCCGCGACCTGGCGGGCCACGTATCCCTCCGGATGCCCGAGGTCGTCGAGCCCCGCCGCCCGGTAATCGACTCCGTGAAGCTCGGCTAGGCCGTCCACCGCCGCCTCACTGAGCGCCCGCATCCGCTCAGGGTTGAGATCCACGCCCGCGGGCGGCTTCTGCTGACGCAGGATGACGCCGCGCACCCGCTCCATGACGTAAAACGGCGCGCCGATCACCTCTGGATCGTCGCAATGAAAAAGCGCCCGTGGCGCCTTGGGATAAAGCTTGTAAAGCCGGGAGAGGACGCGGAACTCCCGCCCCATGTCGTGCGCCGTCTTCACCTTCGAGCCGAAAGGAGGGCGGCGCAGCACCAGCTCGCGGTCGCCGAAGCGCAGGAGATAGGTCAAGTTCGAATGCCCGCCCGGGAACTGCTCGATTTCGAGCGGAGCTTCGATGCCCGGCAACCTTTCCTGAAGCCACGCGGCCAGGGGCGCGGCGTCGATCTCCTCGCCGGGGCGGACGGGGCGGGTGGCGTCGAGGGGGCCTCCGCGCGGCGGGATCTCGCTCATGTCGCCTCCAGGATTGCTCGCAAGGCGACGCGCGCCAGGAGCGCAAAGCGATTGTCGGCGGCGGCCAAAGAGTGGGCCTGGCGACGGATTTCGGCCTTGGCCTCCTGATCTCCTTTCTCCTGAGCCCGAGCGAACCGTTCGAGGAGCGGCTCCAGGATCTTCACGTAGTATTGTTGCCGGCTTCTGGCCAGGTCATCGCGATCGAGGTCAAGGATCTCTTGGGTAGCGCGGCCCCGATCCGATTGATCGAGCGGGACGATCACGTAGCCCCGGCCGGGAAGCCAGACGAAGGTGAGGTGTTGCTCAGGATCATCGAATCCCGGATCGATCAAGAGCGCATCCTCGAAGACGGTCCGTGGGTCTTCCTCGGGTTGCAAGGCCCGGGCTCCGGCCCTGAGGGGAAACCGAGATCCCTTGTTGTCGTTGCAGACGCGGCAACCGAAGTAGACGTTGTCGAATCGGTAGGCCAGCCACCAATAGCCTGGCTCTTTGGCTCCATCGGCTCGCACGACCTCTGCTTTGGGGCGGAAGTGCTCGACATCGGAGTGCTTTCGCTCCAGCTCCTGCTCACAATAGCAGCACTTCCTATGTTGCATTTCCCAGAGCGCTGTCTTGACCGGTGGAGAGCCGTAGATCGTACGTCGGAAGTCCTTGCCCTTGAGCGTAGCTGGGTCGGCGCTGCGTAGGCGCTCGAGATCCTGCTCGCCTTTGCTCCGCAGCGGCTCGGGGCAAGGTGTGGAGGTGCGATCGATCTTGATCATACTTTGCGCTTGAGAATTTCTTCAGGAGAACGCATCTCCATCGCCGTAGAGCTGAAAGCCTCTAGATAAGGCTGCAGCTCATGGTCCAAGCGCTGAAGCTCGTCCTGCTCGTCGGAGCTGAGACGGGTGGTAGCCTTGAGCTCCAGGTAGCGCCTTTCCTTACGGACGAGCTCGGGCCGGCCCGCACGCTGGACGCCGAAGAAGTTGGTCAGGATTTCTGACGCCGTGAGCACTCCGGGTTGGATTTCGGCCGGGTCTTGAACGACTTCTCCCTCACGGAGCTTCAGCAGGATGATCTCATCGCGCTCGAATCCCGTGAGAACCAGCGGAGAGTGGGTCGTCACGATGAATTGAAGATGAGGGAAGATCTTTCGCAGCAGAGGCACAATTCGGCGCTGCCACGTCGGATGGAGATGGAGGTCGATTTCATCCAGTAGGACGATTCCCTCCAGGTTCCGTGGATCCAGGCCTTCCTCATGCGCCAGCAGTGCATGACCAAGGAGATCGGCGATCCAGGAAAGCATCGCCTGATAGCCGTCGGACAACCAAGTGGCCGGCAGCCGGAGCGCACGGTCCTTGATTTGCAGATCGAATTGGCTGGGCTCGGATATACCCGGGCTCCCTCGACTCTTCCTGCGGCCTTTGAGATCGATACCCAGGAAACCTGGCAGAAGTCGCTCGTCCGGCTCGCCTCCGATCGAAAGCGCTTCGTTCAGGGATCGCAAGAACCCAAGCGAGCGACTGCTCTCGCTATGGAATGCACTGTAAAAATTGATTCCAAGCATCTTGTGCTGAGGGCTGAATAGCCCTCGAACCCGGTCGACAACAGGATCATCCGGCAGGGCGGTTTCGCCGGGCTCCGTGAGAAACCGGCCAACTCCATACCCTGCGACGAACCCCTCCGGTATTCTCTTGGCGCGAAGGTCGTCCAAGAGAGAGGCCCCGGATGAGGGCTCGCCAGCCGTCAAGTCGAATCGGTCTGCCTCAATGCTCAGAGATGATACGAGAGAGCTTGGGATGAATTCGCCAACCGAATCGAACTTGGCGGTAAAGGAAGCGGCATCGTGGCTGTTGAGATTTCGGAGCCGTTGGGCATTCGGAACCAGTACACTGCCGAGCTTCGGTCCCATCGTCGCCAAGGCGATCAACTGCAGGATGGTGGATTTGCACAAGCCATTCTCGCCCACGATGACCGTCCAGAGCCGTGGCGTGCCGTCTGGATTCCGAAACGAAAACTCCTGCTCCGCCAGCAGGCGTACGTTGCGGACTTTGAGGCTTTCGATGTACATGCCGGCAATTCTCCGTGTCTCGCAAGAGGATAGCAGAGTCGCCCTACGTCTTTCCTTCCTGGCCGGCGGCCATGCCGTATCTCCCCAGAATCCTTTTCCCCGCCGCCGTCTTGTGCACCTCGTCTGCGCCATCGTAGATGCGGGCTCCGCGCTCGTGGCGCCACCAGAAGGCGAGGGGGGTCGCCTCCGTCATGCCCAGGGCGCCGTGGGTTTGGATGGCACGGTCGAGCACCCGCTGGAGCGTCCCGGCAGTATGGAACTTGATCAGCGAGACGTCGTCCCGCGCCGCCGCGGCGCCCTCGCGGTCGATGCGCCAGGCCGTGCGCAGCACGAGGAGGCGCGCGGCGTCGATCTCCGCCCGGCTTTCGGCGATCCAGGCCTGGACGAGTTGCCGCGAGCCGAGCGGCCGGCCCGGGGCAAGCTCGCGCGTCGCCGCCCGTTCGCACATCAGGTCGAAGGCCCGCTCGCAGATGCCGATCCAGCGCATGCAGTGGTGGATGCGTCCCGGTCCCAGCCGCTCCTGGGCGAGGGCGAACCCCGCTCCCTCCCCGCCGATGCGGTTCGCCACCGGCACCCGCACGCCGGTGAGCCGTACCTCGGCGTGGCTCATCCACCCCTCGCCCCGCTCGCCCATCACCGGCAGGTTCTGCACCACCTCGAAGCCCGTGGCATCCAGGGGTACGAGGATCTGGCTCGCCCGGGCGTAGGGATTCGCGGCGCCGGGATCGGTGATCGCCATGACGATGCAGAAGGTGGCGCCGTCGGCCGCGGAGGTGAACCACTTGTGGCCGTCGATCACGTACTCGTCTCCCTCGCGCCGGGCGGCGGTGCCCAGCCACACGGGGTTCGAGCCCGCGTGCTCCGGCTCCGTCATGCCGAAGCAGCTCCGGATATCGCCATGGACGAGCGGGCGCAGCCACTTCTCCCGCTGTTCCGGCGTGCCGTGGTGGAGGAGCAGCTCCATGTTGCCGGCGTCCGGCGCCTGGACGTTGAAGACGTAGTGGCCGAGGAGGCTGCGGCCGAGGACTTCGGAAAGCGGCGCGAGGTCGAGGAACGCCAGCCCGCCGCCCCCCCACTCCTGCGGCATGTGGGGAGCGAGCAGGCCCAGCTCCCGCACCCGGCCGCGCAGCCGCTCCATCTCGACTCCGGCCGCGCCGAACCCCTTCTCCAGCACCAGCCGCTCGACAGGAAGGACCTCCTCGTCGAGGAAGCGGCGGACGGTGGCGGTCAGGTCGCGGACGGCGTCGGAGACGGTGAAGTCCATGGGCTCTCCTTCCGGGGCGGAGAGTCTAACCGGTTTTCGATGATCCCTTGGAGTCCGGTGTCGGCCTATAATGTCGCCGAGGAGAGCACCCTCGTGATCCCTGCCGCGATTGAAGCTCCTAACGTCCCGTCCATCACCAGCGACCAGGCGTTGAGGATCGCTCGCCTGGATGCGGAGCGAGCCTACCGCGACCTGTCTCCGTATCGGGCCAGCGTCTCGCTCGAGCAGGACGGATGGCATGTGGATTACGCGCTCAAGGACTCTCGCCTTCAGGGAGGAGGACCCCATTACGTCATCGATCCTGGGGATGGCGTGATCCTGGCCAAGCAGTACGAACAATGACACTGCGGAGCTTGGTCAACGGTGGCATAGGCCGGTGGCGAACCGGCTCGATCCTCCGAGCCGTTGGGCTCTATCTACTGGCCGTTGGGCCATCGCTGGACCCTCCATTCCCAAAGAAGTCAGGCTACAATCGGCACCCCTCCCGGAGCAGGCACCGCTTTGCCGGGCATCGCGGGCACGGGAGGTGCATTATCTCAGGGGAGGCGGTGAAGGGCGGCGAAATAAGGCTTGGCCGGTCCCCGTTGTTTCCCCTGAGAAGCAAGATCAACCCCGGCATTTTCGATGCCACTGACAGAGCCGAGGCAACCATGAATCCGAGCATCAAGGCTTTCGCAGTTTCGACCAGCTTGATGGCGGCAGCGCTCCTTCCGGCGGGGGTGGCGGCCCAGGCGCCTCCAGGACAGAACCCTCCCCAGGGTCAGCCCACCAACAGTGCGCCCACCACGCCGCAGCCGGCGCCGAGCCAGCAGGTCACGCCGCCCGGGGACGCCGCCGCCAAGGCCCAGGCGCAGAGCCAGGCCCAGAACGGGCAGGGGCAGACCCCTCCCGCCGCACCCGAGAAGAAGGTCGTCACCCCGGAGCAGGCCGGCCTCTCCTTCACCCCTCCCGAAGGGTGGAAGCAGGGCGATCCCAAGGGGTTCAACGTGCCGGGCGACATCTGCTGCGCCTGGTCACCGGACAACGTGGCCTCGATCGTCGTCTTCATCCAGAACACGGGCCAGCCATATAGCCCGCGGGTGCTGCTGGAGCAGAGCGCACAGGCTCTCCAGAAGGGGCTGGGTGCCGAGGTGAAGCAGAAGGACGTGATCGACGTCGCGGGAATGCGCGCCTTCACCCTGGTGGTGAGCGGCAACGGCAACGGCGCCGCCATCGACGGCAAGGGCTCGGTGCACACGACGCAGCACTGGGTGGCCATCCCGCGGGACAAGGACATCGTCATCTTCCTCATGAACTCGCCCGACGCCAGCTACGAGGCCAACAACCAAACCCTCCAGGCGATGCTCAACACCCTCAAGGTCACCGGCCAGCAGTCGCCCGAGCAGCGGGCCGCCAAGTAGGAGAGAGATGGGAAGGGAGGACCGGGCTCCGGAGCGTCCCGGAGCCCGGCTGGCAGGGATCGGCTCAGCAGGCGAGCGAGGTGCAGGTTTGGTTGTTGGTGCAGACGCACTCGGAAAAATCGGTATTGAACGTGGGCTCGCCGGAAGTGGTCCCCGTGCTCCTCACTCCGCCGCCTACCCCCGGGAGCTCGCGGGCGGAGAGAGTGCGCAGCGTTTCACGATTCAATTCGAGCTTCTGTAAACCCTTCTTTTTCATCGGCTTCTCCTTTCCGTCATGCCGGGGGAAAACGCACCCGAAAAGGAGAAGTTTCCGGAATCAGCCGGCTCAGCAAGATCAGTCAATCCTCGGGTATGATCCCCGCCGGACTCTTCGCTAGGTATTTCCAAGGAGGCCGGCCATGACCCCTCTTCGCCGTACTCGAGGCCCGCTGCTGCTGATTCTATTGTCCCTCTCCGTTCCCACTCGGGCGGCGGACGCCCCGGGTCCGGTGGATGCCAAGGCCGCCGTGGGGCACTGGGAGGGGGAGATCGAGCTCCCTCAGAACGCCGGCAAGCTCCAGGTGATGGTGGACCTGGCGTTGGCGGGAGGCGCCTGGACGGGCTCGATCGACATTCCGATGCAGGGGGCCAAAGGGCTGCCGCTGGAGGAGGTCAGCGTCCAGGGAAGCAAAGTCCACTTCCAGATCAAGGGGACCCCGGGCACGCCGACTTTCGATGGCACGCTCACCCTCTCCCCCGCGCAGGCCATTCAGGGGACCTTCATGCAGGGTGGCGCCTCCCTCCCCTTCCGGCTGGGACGGGAAGCGGTGGCGAAACCCGTTCGCCTGCAGGAGCCCAAGCCGCCGTTCCCCTACACCGCCGAGGAGGTGAGCTATACGAACGGCGACGTCAAGCTCGCCGCCACTCTCACGCTCCCTCCCGGACCGGGCCCGTTCCCGGCCGTGGTGATGATCACCGGCAGCGGCGCCCAGGACCGCGACGAGTCCCTCCTGGGGCACAAGCCCTTCCTCGTCCTGGCCGATCACCTGAGCCGCCACGGCATCGCCGTGCTGCGGGCGGACGACCGGGGAATCGGCGGCTCCACGGGGAGCGTGCCGGACTCCACCACCGCCGATTTCGCCCAGGACGCGCTCGCCGGCGTGCGGTTCCTGCAGGCCCATCCCAAGATCGCCAAGGACAGGATCGGCCTCCTGGGCCACAGCGAAGGCGGCGTGGTGGGGCCGCTTGCCGCCAGCCAATCGAGCGACGTGGCCTTCGTCGTCATGCTCGCGGGCACGGGCGTTCCCGGCGCCGAGGTCCTCCTCCTCCAGAGCGAGCGCATCGCCCGCGCCGAGGGCGTGCCGGAGGAGACGATCCAAAAACAGTTGGCGGCAACTCGGAAGGTGATCGGCGTGCTGCGCACGGAGAGCGATCCCGCGGCCCGCGACACCAAGCTGCGGCAGGCCGCCCGCGAGGCGGCGGAGGCGATGACGCCCGACGAGCTGCGCACGGCGGGCGGCGTCGACAAGGTCGTCGAGGGCAGCTCCCGGATTTTCGCCAGCCCCTGGTTTCGCTACTTCCTCGACTACGATCCGCGCCCGGCCTTGCGCAAAGTGAAAGTGCCGGTGCTGGCCGTCAACGGCGAGCTCGACTTGCAAGTGATCCCCGATCAAAACCTGCCGGAGATCGAGAAGGCCCTGAAGGAAGCCGGCAACCGGGACGTCACGATCAAGCGCATGCCAGGGGTCAACCACGTCCTCCAGCCGGCGCGGACGGGGAGCCCCAGCGAGTACGCCAACAGCGAGATCACCATCGATCCCAAGGTGCTGGACGCCGTGTCGCAGTGGATCGCCGAGCGCTTCGCAGCTCCCAAAACGGCGGGCTAGGACGCCACTGGAGCTTGTGGGATGATCCCCGGCGGACCTTCGCGAGGAAAATCCCGAATGCACCGGAACCAGAGACTCCGTTTCACCGCCGCGACCCTCTGCCTCCTCATCGCCCTCCCCCTGGGAGCCGTGCCTGCCGCCGCGGCTGAGGCCCCACCGCTCACCCTGGAGCGGATCATGGCCGATCCCGACTGGATCGGGAATGCGCCCGAGAACGCCTATTGGGCGGACGACGGCCGCTCCATCTACTACGAGAGGGAGCGGGACGGCGAGGGGAGGAATCCCAGGGACCTCTACCGCCTGGACCTCGCCACCGGCCAGGCCGCAAAAGTGGAGCCCGCGGACCGCGGCAAGGTGGACGCCCCCGGCGGCGACCGCAGCCCGGACCGCAAGTGGCGGGTCTACGCCCGCGAGGGAGACCTCTTCCTGAAGGATCTCACGACCGGCGGCGTGCGGCAGCTCACCCGCACGGCGGAGAGGGAGTCCGATCCCCACTTCCTGGCGGACGGCAAGCGGATCTGGTTCCGGCGCGGCCCGGCGGTCTTCGTCTACGACGCCCTCTCGGGCCTCACCTCCCAGCCCGCCGAGATCCGGCTGGAGAAGGATCCGGCCGAGAAGGACGAGCCGAGCAACCTGGCGGCGGAGCAGACCCGCCTTTTCGACGTCATCCGCCAGAAGCAGGAGAAGGAGAAGCGGGACCGCGAGGAGGAGCAGGCGAACCAGAAGGCCGATCCCACCCGGCCAGCCCTCCCCTGGTACTTCGGCAAGAAGGTCAACGTCGAGAGCGCCCGCCTCTCCCCCTCCGGCGACTGGCTCGCCGTGGTCACCGCCCCCAAGCGGGACGATCAGCTCAAGCCCTCGAAGATGCCGGCCTACGTCTCGGAAAGCGGCGAGGTCGAGGTCCGCGACGTGCGCTCCAAGGTCGGCACCGAGGGCCCCGTGTCGCACTCCCTCGCCATCCTCGACCTCGCGAAGCACGAGCGGATCGACCTCGACTTGAGCGTCCTCCCCGGCATCAAGGACGATCCCCTGAAATCCTTGAAGGACGCCGTCAAGGCGCGCAAGGAGGCGGAGAAGGCGAAGAAGAAGGCCGAATCCAAGGATCAAGGGGACGCCACCGCCCAGGAAACCAAGGAGAAAGAAGAGGCCACCAAGCAAGAGGAGAAGGGGAAGGACGAGGACGCCAAGGCCCTGGCCGCCAAGGCCAAGGACAAGAAAACCCTGGAGCCGGAAGACAAGGGCAAGGACAAAGAGAAGGAGAAGAAGCCCGAGCCGCGCCCCGTGGAGGTGCAGGGGCTCGCCTGGTCGGACGACGGCAGCCAGCTCGCCGTGATGCTCCGCTCCTGGGACAACAAGGACCGCTGGATCGCCACCTGGGACACCGCGAGCCGCAAGCTCGTCCCCCGCCACCGGCTGACCGATCCGGCGTGGATCAACTGGGTGTTCAACGTCCAGGGGTGGCTCAAGGACAACGAGACGCTCTACTTCCTCTCCGAGGAAGGGGGATGGTCGCGCCTCTACCTCCTCTCCGTCAAGACGGGCAAGGTCCGTCCCCTCACACCCGAAGGGCACTTCGAGGTGGACGACCCCGTGCGGAGCTGGGACGGCCGCTTCCTCTATTACCAGGCCAACGTCCAGCATCCCGGCAATTACGACGTCTGGCGCGTCGAGGTGGCGACGGGCAAGGCCGAGCAGCTCACCCATCTCGGCGGGCTCACCACCTACGCCCTGTCGCCGGACGAGGACCAGCTCCTCCTCACCCACTCCGGCCCCACGCGGCCGAACGAGCTCTACGTGCAGGCCGTCCAGCCCACCCAGCCAGGAGCGGAGGCGAAACAGGTGACGCAGACCCGCACGCCCGCCTTCCTGGCCGAGGAGTGGGTGGTGCCCGAGGTGGTCCCCATCCCCTCCACCCACGGCGCGCCGGCCCCCATTTACTCCCGGGTCTATACCCCCAAGGACTTCGATCCCGCGAAGAAGTACCCGGCGGTGATGTTCGTCCACGGCGCCGGCTACCTGCAGAACGTCCACTTCGGCTGGTCGAGCTACTTCCGGGAGTTCATGTTCCACACCCTGCTCACCCGCCACGGCTACGTGGTGATCGACATGGACTACCGCGCGTCGCAGGGTTACGGCCGCGCCTGGCGCACGACGATCTACCGGCAAATGGGGCACCCGGAGCTGGAGGACATGGAAGACGGCGTCGCCTGGCTCACCGCCCACAAGAGCGTCGACCCCAAGCGGGTGGGAGTCTACGGCGGCTCCTATGGCGGCTTCATGACCTACATGGCCCTCTTCCGGGCGCCCGACCTCTTCGCCGCGGGCGCCGCCCTGCGCCCGGTCTCCGACTGGGCGTTCTACAACGACGACTACACCTCGAACATCCTCAACCGGCCGGAGGTCGATCCGGAAGCCTACGAGAAGAGCTCGCCCATCGAGTACGTGGCGGGGCTCGCGAAACCGCTCCTGATCTGCGACGGCATGCTCGACGACAACGTCTTCTTCCAGGACAACGTGCGTCTGGTGCAGCGGCTGATCGAGCTCAAGAAGGAGAATTTCGAGCTCGCCGTCTACCCCGTGGAGAGCCACGGTTTCGTCCAGCCCACGAGCTGGCTCGACGAGTACCGCCGGATCTTCAAGCTGTTCGAGAGGTACCTGAAGCAAGGGGTGTAAGATTCACTCCTGACATGCCAGGCGAACTGTATTCCCTCGCCCAGCCCGGGGCTGGCTTCCGGGCCGAGCCCGACGATACGCGGATCAGCGACGAGACGCTGATCAGCCGTACGGCGGCGGGGGACCGCTCGGCCTTCGAGCGCCTCGTGCGCCGCCATCAGGCCGCCGTGCTCCGCTTCGCCCGCGCCCTGGCGCACGACGAAGCGGATGCCGCGGAGGCGTTGTACGAGACCTTCCTCATCGCCTGGAGGTCCGCCGGCCGTTTCCGCTACGACGCCTCGGCCCGCACCTGGCTCCTGGCGATCGCCCGCCACGCCCTCTATCGCCGCCACCGGCGCTGGGGGGACGATCCGCTCCCCTTCGTCTCGCTGCGCGAGTTGGGGAAAAAGGCCGGCTGGGGAATCGAGGACGAGAATTTCGTCGACCGGTTGGTGGACGGCGAAGCGCTGGCCGCCGCCTTGAGCTCGCTCTCGCCCGAGGACCACGAGATCCTCATCCTGCGCGAGCTCGAAGGGCTCTCGGCCGAGGAGGCGGCCGGCGTCGCCGGGGTCACCGAAGGGGCGGCCCGCGCCCGCCTGCACCGCGCCCGCCTGCGGTTGTTGACCCGGCTGCGGGAGGGCTCCACCGGCGGCGAGGAGCGCGAGGACCGCAGCGACCGGATCGTGGCCGGCCTCCACTGCGGCGAGGTGCTGGCCGACCTCACCTCGTTCCTGGACGGCGGGCTGCCAACCGACCGTGCCCGCCGCATCCAGGAGCACGTGAAGGAGTGCGAGGACTGCGAGCGCTTCGGCAGCGAGTTCTCCGCCGCCGTGTTCGCCTTGCGGGAGATCCTGCACGAGCCCGAGCGGGACGAGGAGGCCGAGGCGGCGCTGCTGGAGCGCCTGCGCACGGAGACCGCGGAAGCTTGAGCGCGCCCCTCCTCATCCGGGCCGGCCGCATCGGCGACGCGGCCACCCTCGTCGACTTCCAGCTCCGCATGGCCCGCGAGACCGAGGATCTGGAGCTCGATCACGACACCGTCGTCCGCGGCGTCGCCGCCGTCCTCGCCGACCCCGGCAAGGGGAGCTACTGGCTGGCGGAGCGCCCGGGGGAGGTCGTCGGCTCGCTGCTCACCACCTTCGAGTGGAGCGACTGGCGCGACGGCATGGTGCTGTGGATCCAGTCCGTCTACGTCGTTCCCGCGGAGCGGGGGCGCGGCGTCTACCGCGCCCTCTACGAGGGATTGAAGCGGCGCGTCGAGGACGATCCCAGCCTCAAAGGCCTGCGCCTCTACGTGGACCGGCGCAACACCGCCGCGCAGAGGGTCTACGAGCGGCTGGGGATGACCCGCGAGCACTACGAGCTGTTCGAGTGGCTGAAGTAAGGGCTCACCCGCCCCGCCGCACCCGCCCGTCCTCGATCTCCAGCATGCCGTTCTGCACCGCCCACTGAAAGACCCGGTCCATCCGCGCCCGGATGGCGAAAGTGACCTGGCTGAAGCCGAGGTGGGAGGCCACGGCGCGGATCAGCTCTCCCTGCTCCCACTCGCCGCCCCGCAGCAGCGCTTGCGCCGTGTGCACGAGGAAGGCGTAATCGTAGCGGCCGAAAGTCGGCGTGGCACCGGCGAGGAGGTCTCCCTCGCGGGCCAGGATGCGGCGCGAGAGAGCGATCTCGATGTGCTTCTCCAGGCGGGCGCGCACGCTCTTGCCGAGCTTCACGCGCCCCAGGCGGGCGGCCACCCGCCCCATCAGCTCCTCCCGCGGCAGCGCACCGGCGCCCCAGCACACCTGGCGCACCGCGGCCAGGATGACGGCGGAGATGCCGTCCTCGGCGCTCACCTCACCCTCCGCCCCGCCGCGGGCCAGCCGCTCCGCGCCGATGCGGTCGAGGATATCCGCCGCCGGCTCGAATCCCCGTCCCTCACCGCGCGCCAGCTCGGCCTCGGTGGGCACCAGCTCGCCGCGCATGGCGCGGGCGAGAATCGTCCGCCACAGCTTCTGCGCCCGCTCGCCGGCCATCGCCACCAGCCGCTCCACCTCGGCGGCGAAGGCGAAGACGTCGTCGAGCCGGCGCACGATCTCTTCCTGCTCGGCGAGGGGAGGCGCCGGCACCGGCATGGTGAGGAGGCGCGAAACGTTGATGTTCGACTGGCTGACGCAGTCCGTGCGCACCGTCCGCGCCCAGCGCCGGCCCCAGGGGGAGTTGATCCAGCCGCAGACGTAGCGGCTGGCGACCAGGCGCTCGTCGCACTCGATGCGCACCAGGTAGGAGGCGAAGACCGCTTCGAGGTCGGCGTCGTAGACCGCGGCCTTCCCCACCAGCTCCGGGCTGTTGGTGCGGTTGAACAGGATGTCCCCCCGCCGCACCCGGTAATTCTCGGCGTCGGCGCCCTTGAGGCGCACGTACTTGAGGTCGGAGACGTCCATCGCTCCGTCCTGGATGTTGCCCATGCGGAGCATGGGGATGCCGGTCTTGGCGTCGCGGTCCGCCTTTTCCGACAATCCGTATTGCGCGCGGCGGATGAGGTCCTGGAGGGCCAGCACGCTCCACCCCTCGGGCACCTCCGGCGGCTCCAGCGGCTCGGGCGCCTCCCAGTCCGTGGACGCGAGGTTCTTCGGTCGGCGCGGCGCGCGGCGATCGAAGGCTTCGGCGTCGTCGCAGGCCCGCCGGTACTGCTCGCGCCGCGCCGCGAAGATCCCGGGCAGCAGGGCTTGCAAGGGCTCGAGCCCCGAGTGCTTGGCGCGCCAGTCCTCGGTCAGCCGGCCCGAGTAGGCTGCGGCGAGCGCCGAGAGGCGGAGGCGGCGCAGGATCTCCAGCACCCGGGCCGTGGCCTCCAGGGAACGCAACGCCTTGGCCTGCATCTCCCGCGCCCGGGCCACGATCCGCCGCTGCTCGGCGAGCGGCGGCACGGGGATGACGACGCCGGCGACGAAGCCCGGAAAGTTGAGGTTGCGGATGTTCGTCGTCTGCGTCTGGTGCTCGTCGAAGGCACCGCTCAAATAAAGGTGCTGCAAGGCGAGATGGACCCACCCGGGATCGATCTCGGGGTGGATCCGCAACTGGCGGCAGAAGTTGGCGCAGACCAGCGGCGCATCGGCGCGGGCGAGGGACTCCTCGTCGATCAGCAGCGTGCGCCCCACGGGCTGGCCGGCGCCGCCACCCGAGACCTCCACCACCAGGTCGCCCGCCGCGAGCCGGCGCTTGGCGAGGCTCGTGCTTTTGATGGCTCGCGCCGCGGCCGTGCTCCCCTTGGCGTGGTACCAGTCGCGGAACTCCGTGCCGCGGACGACGCGCACCCGCACCAGCTCCGGGTCCCGGTCCACGTCCTCGGGAGCATCGCCCCACTCGCCGCCCAGTACGTGGATGGCGATCTCCTCCAGCGTGGCTTCCGCCCAACCTTCAGGAAGCTCGTCGCGCCGGCCGATCTCCCAATCGGAGACGGCCATCGTTACGCGACGCCCCGTAGCACTTGCGGCCGCTTGGGCTCCGCATCGTCTTTGACTTCGACTTCGGCTTCGAACAGCAACAGGAGAGAGGAGAGCTCCTCAACGGCTTCCTTGAGCTCGCCGATGGCCTCGGTCGCCAACTCTTCGGGCTCGGGCAATTCATCCTCCAGGGATTCTTCCTTCAGCCATTTGAGACCGTCGATCTTGAAGTCGCGGGCGCGCACCTCGGCCATCGAAACCGGGCGCCAGCGGTCTTCCTTCGAATCCGCCGGGGAGCGCCGGGCGCGCCCGTAAGGATCGCGGCCGTAGCACTCTTCGAAGGCGCGCAGGTGCTCGTGGGTGAGCGGCCGCCCTTTCTTGGTGATGCGCGGCACGTTGGTGCGCGCGTCGTACACCCACACCACTTCCGTGGGCTGCCCCTTGGTGAAGAAGACGACGTTGGTCTTGGTGCCGGCGCTGTAGGGCGTGAAGGTGCCGTTGGGCAGGCGGAGCACGGTGTGCAGGTTGCAGTCTTGCGTGAGCTGGCGGAACACCTCGCCCGCCTGATCGGCGAACAGGCAATTGTCGGGCACGATCACCGCCGCCCGGCCGCCCGGCTTCAGCAGCGTCATAACGTGCTGCAGGAAGTTGAGCTGCTTGTTCGAGGTCTTCACCGCCAGGTCGCCGCGGTTCGGCGCCTGGTTGGCCCCCTTGTTGCCGAACGGCGGATTGGTGAGCACCACGTCGAAGCGCCGGTCGCCGGGGACGACGTCGATCGAGTCGCCCTCCGTGATCTCCGGCTCCAGCTCGTGCAGGAAAAGGTTCATCAGCGCCAGCCGCCGCGGGCGGGGCACCAGCTCCTGGCCGAAATAGGTTCCGGCCCGCATGCGGCGGATCAGCTCCGGGTCGCGAGCGTCCTCGCGGGCTTCGGCCAGGAACCATTCGTAGGCCACCACCAGGAAACCGCCGGTGCCACAGGCCGGATCGCAGATCGTGAACTCGGGAGCCTCGCGCGGGTCCGGCCGCATGCAGCGCACGATGGATTGGATCAAACGCCGCGGAGTGAAGTACTGGCCGGCGCCCTTCTTCCCCTCGCTCGCCGCTTTTTCGAGCAGACCTTCGAAGACCGCGGCCTTGAGGTCCACCTCCAGCGCCGTCCATTCGGTCTCATCGATCAGATAGATCAACCGCTTGAGATTCGCGGCGGTCTTGAAGCGCGAAGCGGCTTCCTTGAAGATGTCGCCCAGCAGGCCCGGCTGGCGGCCCAGCGTGCTCAGCACGCCCTTGTAATGGTCGAGCAGCGATGCCTGGTCCTCGCCCGCCAGCGCCGGCCACGAGCAGTCGAACGCAACTTTGCCGTTACGCGGCACCTCGATGCGGCTCAGATCGATCCCCCGCTCGTCCGCCATTTTGAGGAAGAGCAGATAGGTGATCTGTTCGATGTACTCGCCGTAATCGATGCCGTCGTGACGCAGCGTGTGGCAAAAGCCCCAGAATTTCTGTACGACATCAGTCATGGGCCGGGCCTCATCCCCCTTCTTAAATCGTTGGAGGCGTGGAACGGCTGTGTATCGTAGCGGATCGGTCATGGCAATTGAAGTACGTGTGAATAAGGGTGAAATGAAAGGTCCCCCGCAAACCGAATGTTTGCGCTGGCCGGCGCGGGTTCTATTTCGACGCAACATCCCATCTCATGGTTCTTTCTTTCGAAACCCGGGGTGATTGCAGACGCCCGCAGACGACGGCACCGCCGGGGCGGGCGGCAGCCGTCGCCGGACGCGGGCATGGCGCGTTCCCCACGGGCGAGGACGATACCGCCGCGGGCGCGCTCCGGGCTCCCTTCAGGAGGGTCGCAGTGGCACCGGGGGCAACGCATAGGCGCGGCAATGGTACAGCGCTGCCGGGAAAACTCGAAGAGCGCGCTTGCAAGCAGTCGCTGGAAAGGGGCGCGCCGCCCCGTAATCTTCTTCTTAACGTCTGGCGCGATAGCGTGCGGTCGTTCCGATCGAGGCACGAACCCATGCTAGGAAGGACTTACATCCCGCTCAGGATTCCGGCCGTCCTCCTCCACGTGAGCGAGGAGCGCTGCGCCGATACGGCCGCGGCGCTGTTGCACGATCCCCCCGGCCTCCACCAGCTCGGGGCCAAGCTGCTGGCCGTGCTCCCCATTCCGGGCGATCCCGGAGACGTGGAGGAAGCGGTGCGTCTGGCCGAGCGCCTGCGCCGCCAGGGACCGGCCGGGCTCACCGTGATCGTGCTCCCCGGGCAGGTGCGGGTGGGGCCTGAAGGGATCTTCGCCGAGCCCGAGCCGCTGCTCGACGACCTCGAGCGCCGCAAGCCGGGGAGCCTCGCGGGCGGGCAGGTCCACCTCACCGGCCGCGCCGCCAGCCGGCTGGAGCAGCGCTGGAGCGCCGAGCGCTCCGGCACCTGCGAGACCGCAGCGGGGAGCCTCATCCCCCTTTTCCAGCTCGCCGGCCGCCGGCCGGACGCCGTCCCCTGGCACACCGCCCGCCTCATGGGGCGCGCCCTGGACTACGTGGCGCGGCCGGCCGTGGAGCAGGAGCTCCGCGCCTATGCCGAAGCGCCCGTGCTGCGGGTTTCCGGGCCCCTCGGCTGTGGCAAGACGCGCACCGTGTGGAATACCCTGGGGCCCGGCGCCAACCCCGGGGCGCCCAGCCTGTGGATCTCCTTCAAGTCCGCGCGCACCGGCTTCGACGTCGCGGCCGAGCTGCTGCGCGAGCTTATGCACCTGACCGCCCTCGGCGGCGGCTACGATCCCTGGCGCGCTCTGGCGCGGCTGGACCTGGTGGGCTATGGCGAGTGGCTGCTGGGAGACCGCGAGCGGCCCCAGGGGACGGACCTGACCGGCCTCCTCGCCCGCGCCCTGGAGCTGTGGCGGGACGCTACCGGCTCCCCCGCTCCCCTGCGCCTGGTCTTCGACGACCTGCAGACCGCCGCCGCTGCCGACCTCCAACTCCTGGAATCACTGACCGCGGACCCGCGGACCCGGCGCAACGCCCGCATCGTCCTGGTGGGGCGCAAGCGTACCCGGGGGCCCGCGACGTGGGCCACGCTCCCCGAGGTGGCTTTGCCCTTCCTGACCGCCGCCGAGTCCACGACCCTCGCCGAGGGGCTCTTCCGCGGCCTGCTCATGCCCGCCGAGGTGCAACAGCGCCTGGCCGAGACGGCCGCCGGCTGCCCCTTCGCACTGGAGGAGGGCCTGGCGCGGATGATCCAGCATCGCCGCCTGCGCCGGCACTACGGCAACTTCTTCTACAGCGGCAGCCGCGATGCCGACTTCGAGCCCTCCTTCCGGCTGATCCAGCACATCGAGGCCGAGGTGAGCGCCCTCGGCGACCCGATGCCCGCGCGCCTTTTGGCCGTGGCCGAGACCCCCGTCCCCGCCCTGGAGCTCGCCTCCGCCTCGCTGTTCCTGGGCGTGCAGCTCCCCCTGCACTGGGAGGCGACCTTCCTGGCGGCGGAGCTCTTCCACCGCGCGCCCTCCCCGTGGGGGTTGG
>DASUEN010000246.1:0-21473 GCA_036275055.1 Thermoanaerobaculia bacterium | reverse complement strand
GAACCTCTGCGAACCTACCCCCCTCTTCAAGAACTCCGAGCACCCCGAAGCAAAGAGACCCCGCCCCTCCACCCAGAATCCCGGAACCGTCAAACTATGGGAGTCACCCCGGCAGAGCCGGGGGCTTACTCTTCGAGTTACAGAACGAGCGTTCACGGAACGAGCGTTCGGTTTTTGGGGGATGATAGGCGGGCGCGGGGCGGGTGTCAAAGAGGCGGCCTGCGCCCGCCCAAGACCCTCGTCACCCCGGCCCTCTTCTCCCAGCCGCCGGGAGAAGAGGGAGAACAGCCTCTCAGTACCGTGGGCGTCTTCTCCAGCCGGGCTTCCCCCGCCCAGGACCCTCACCCCTGCCCCTCTCCCGACCACCCCATCCCCCTCCCCGGGAGAGGGGAACCCGGCGGGGGCGTCCTTGCTGTTGGGCGGGGGCTCCCTCTTCTCCCGGTGAGGGGGTGGCGAGGGGGTGGGAGAAGAGGGCAGGGGTGATGAGGGTCTTGGAAGGGGGAAAGCCCGGCGGGGGTTAAAGCTACCGCTTCCCCGCCGGCTCCGCCGCCTTCTCCAGCTTGCGGGGCTTGGTCTTGGTGGGCATCACTCCGTCGCCCATGCGGTTGCGGGCGGTGACCTGGGAGGAGTAGTTGGTCTCCACCCGCTTGAGCTCGTCGCTCTTCAGGTGGCACTTCTTGTACTTTTTGCCGCTGCCGCACCAGCAGGTGTCGTTGCGGCCCAGCGCGACCTCTTTGGCCTTCGGCTTGGGGGTGATGAGATTGCGAAACCAGGTTCCCAGCGACACGTTCGTCTCCAGTTCAAAAGGGTTGTGGTGTTTCGAATCAATGGCTGCCGGAGCCCGGCTACCGGTCTTGGACTTTCAGCAGGTCGACGACCTTCGTGACGCCCGAAACTCCTGCGGCCGCCCTGAGAGCGATCGCCTTGCGCTCCCGGTCGGGGAGCGTGCCGCGCAGGCTCACCACGCCTTCGCTCACCTCGACCTCGAGGTCGAGGGCGTAGCGGCCGATCTCTCCCAACAAGGCCTTGCCGACGCGCATTTCCAGGACGGCGTCGTCCACCTTGCGCTCCGCGTGCCCGACGGCGCGGGCCACGGGGGTGCTGTGCGCGGCGGCCTCCTCGCGGTTGGAGAGGTCGTCGTCCACGTCGCGCACGCCCGGGACCGCCTTGACGACCTCCTCGGCCAAGTCCTGCGTGGAGCGCTTCTCGACTTGGCCGAGCAGGCGGACCTTCCCGTCCCGGACGGCCACGGTCACCCCCAGGGCGTCCTCCCCCAGCTTGTCGAGCAGGACCAGGCGGACCTCCTTCTCCAAACGGGCGTCGGAGACCTCCTGCTCCCGCACGCCCTCGTCCGCCGCCCGCGACCGCTCGGTGGGCACGGTCGAAGCGCAGGCTGAGAGCAGGGCGCCGAGGAGGACGGCGGCGAGGAGGGAGTTGGAGGCGGAGATCTTCATGGCAGATCGAGGGGCTCAGGCTGCCAGCAGGGGCGCCAGGTCGTCCTTTGCCACCGGCGGAAGCTCCAAGCTTTCCAGCAGGTCGTTGACGTTTGCCAAGGTAATCCGGCTAGGAGCGGTGATCTCAATGCCGATAGGATTGCCGCGAGGGCCGAAGTCGATCACCATACCGGGCTCGACTCGCTTCGCCGACGCGCTCTTTTCGTCGGCCTGCCGCGGCAGGTAGAGGTAGGCCGCCATGGCGCGGCCATGCCTGAACGTCACTTCCAAGTAGAGCTCTTTCATAGGTCCTCACTCCATGGGTACGCGGTCACTACCACGAGCGTTCTTGCCTCGAAGTCAGGCTCTACGACGACTTCCCAGGGATCCTTCTCACGCCACGCCTCAACGACCCACCGGCCTTCCACCACGTCGACGCGTAGACGGGTTGCGTGCTCCATCATATGGCGAAGATCCACCTCTGAGAACTGGCGGTCGACCATGCGCTTCAGCAGATGGGGACTGAGCTCGAGATCCCAGTACCACCACGAGGGCCACTCCCGCTTACCCAGGATCGTTCCTCCATTCTCCCTATTCTACAGGGTCCCGTTCACCCCGGCACCCAGCAAACCACCGCCGTCCCCCCTCCCTCGCGCCTCTCGATGCGCAGGCGGCCGCCGTGGGCTTCCACGATCTCGCGGCAGAGGGGGAGGCCGAGGCCGGAGCCTCCGGGCTTCGAGGTGTAGAAGGGCAGGAGGGCCTTCTTCATCACCTCGTCCGTCATGCCGGAGCCACGGTCCAGGACCCGGAAACGGACGCCTCCCTCCCCCAGGGCATCGACCGCGAGCTTCACCTCCTCGGGCGGGCTCCCCGACTCGCGGGCGTTCTTCAGCAGGTTGATGAGCGCCTGCTGCATCTGGGCGGCATCGAAGCGACCCGGCGCGCTGGGGGCTCCCCTTCCAACTCGAAAGGGGTCACCTGGCGCAGCTCGTCCAGGAAAGTTCCCCACTCCACCTCCCGCGGCGTGGGCTGCGGGAGGCGGGCGAAGCGGGCGTAGCCTTCCAGGAACTCTTTCAGGTGGACCGAGCGCTCCTCGATGACGTCGAGCGCCGAGCCGAGGCGCTCCGCGTGCTCGGGGCTCCGGCCATTACCCGCACCGAGCGGGCCAGCGAGGCGATGGGGGCGAGCGAGTTGTTGATCTCGTGCGACAGGGTTCGGATGGCCCGCTTCCAGACGTCCACCTCCTGGCGCCGCAGCTCGGGGGTGAGGCGCTTGATGAGCACCAGGTCGTGCCGCAGGCCGTTGAGCTCGAAGGCGCGGCGCGCAACGTGGAAGACCTCCTCCTCGCCGCCGCTCTCCAGGGAGAAGAGGGAATCGCGGCCGCTCGCCAGCGCCTCCCGCAGGCCCTCGGGGCACTCCTCCAGGATCTGGCCGAAGACCCGCCCCTCCAAGCGCCCGCGGCTGAAGAAGACCTCGCGCGCCGTCCTGTTGGCGAAGATCACCCGGTCGCGGGAATTCGTCAGCACGATCGCCATGGGCGTCGCCTCGAACACCGTCTCCAGGAGCATCTCCCGCTGGAGGATGGCGCTGCGCTCCTCCCGCAGCACGTCCCCCACCTCGTTGTAGAGGTCCACCAGCTCCCCGAGCTCGTCCCGCCGGTCCACCGCCAGGTTGAGGCTGAAGTCGTGATCTCGATACCCCTGAACGCCGTCGCGCAGGGCCTGGAGGACCCGGATCGAGGGGATCAGCGTCCGGTCCAGGATCCACCATCCCAGAGGGAGCCCGAAACAGAAGCAGGCGAGGAAGACGGCCCAGGGGAACGGGAACCAGGCCGCCGTGGCCACGGCAAGGCCGGTCACGGCGGCGAGAGCGGCGAGAAAGGCGAGCCGGACTCGGGTGGCAAAACGGAGGGGTTTCATCCCCGCAACCGCCGCTCCACCGTGAGGCCATGCCGCTCCATCCTGCGGTAGAGGGCCTGGCGGGAGAGCCCCAGGATCTCGGCGGCCTTGGCCACCACGCCCCCCGCCTCCGCCAGGGCCCGCTCCAGCTTGACCCGCTCGGCCAAGAGGAGGTCGTTGCCCGCCGCTTCGGGGGCCGGCGCGGGAACGGCTCCCGCCGGCACCGCACCCAGCCCGAGGTCCCCGGCGCCGATGGTGTCCCCCGCCGCCACCAGGACGGCCCGGCGCAGCACGTTCTCCAGCTCGCGGACGTTGCCCGGCCAGGCGTGGCGGACGAGGGCCTCCCGGGCTTCAGGGGAGAGCCGCCAGAGGGTTCCCGTGGGAGCGGGCGAGAGGTCGCGGAGGAAGCGCTCCGCCAGGGGGATCACGTCCTCTGGCCGCGCGGCGAGCGGGGGGACCTGGAGCTCGATGACGTTCAGGCGGTAGAAGAGGTCCTCGCGGAAACGGCCGGCGGCGATCTCGCGGCGCAGGTCCGCATTGGTGGCGCAGATCAGGCGCACATCCACCCGCCGGGTCTCGCTGCTCCCCAGGCGCTCGAAGCGGCCGCTCTGGAGGACGCGCAGGAGCTTGGCCTGCCCCGAGGCCGAGAGGTTGCCGATCTCGTCCAGGAAGAGGGTGCCGCCGTCCGCCGCCTCGAAGCGCCCCACCCGCCGCCGGGTGGCTCCGGTATACGCCCCCGCCTCGGCGCCGAAGAGCTCGCTTTCCAGCAGCTCATCCGGCAGGGCTCCGGCGTTGACCCGTACGAACGGCCGCTCCCGCCGTCCCGAGTTGGCCTGGACGATCTCCGCCAGCTTCTCCTTGCCCGCGCCGCTGGGGCCGGTGACGAGTACGGGCACGTCCCCCTTCGCCACTTGGAGGGCGAGGCTCGCCACGGCGTGCATCTTGTCGCTCACCCAGACGGCGCCGCGGAGGTCGTAGCGGTCCGCCAGGTCCTCCCACGTTCGCTGCGAGCGGCTGCGCAGGCGGGCGTTTTCGAGCTGCAGCTCGCGCAGGCGCAGGAGGTTGCGCACCAAGGCGAGGAGCTTCTCGTCGTCCCAGGGCTTGGCGAGATAGTCCGCCGCGCCCTCTTTGACGAGTTGGACGGCCGTGGCCAGCGAGGTCCAGGCGGTGAGGAGGAGCACGGGGAGCGCCGGCTCCAGCCGGCGGATCTCCCGGAAGAGGGCCACCCCCTCCTCCCCGGACGTGGCCTCGGGGCTGAAGTTCATGTCCTGAATGACCGCGCCAAAGGCGCCGGCCGCCGGTCCGCTCTCCTCCAGCACCCGCAGCGCCTCCTCCGGCCCGCGGGCGGTGAGGCAGGGAATCCCCCGGATCTCGAACAGCACCTGGAGGGCGGTTGCGACGGCCGGCTGGTCTTCGACGATCAGGACTCGGAGCATGGACATCCTCTATATAGATTCCGCTGTCCCCCTGCAATCCCCGGCTGGCACTTCATGCATGGGTGTCGATATAATCTTTCAACCTTTGAAGGAGGAGACCCAGATGCGCAAGAAAATGCTGTTCCTAGCCCTGGCGATGGCCGCCGCCGCGGGCGCACTCTCCGCTCCCCGCGCCACGGCGGAGGGGGGCTTCGGTTGCCCCATCTGTACGACCTACGCCGACGGCTCGCAGTGTTGCGTGAGCTGCTGGTGCGACGGCAACGGCGTGCCCATCGCCTGCACCAACCACTATTGCCCCCCCGCGGACGGTGGGGACGGCGGCCTCGGCTAGCCTCGACGCCTTTCACCCCACAAGGAGGTCTCCCAATGCGTAGAAAGCTGCTGCTCCTCACCCTCTCGCTGGCTTTGCTCGCCGGCTCGCTCTCGGCCTTCCGGGTCGAGGCCAGCAATCACTCCTGTCGCTTCTGCACGACGCAAGCGGACGGCACCCAGTGCTGCCGGAGCTGCGTCTGCAACGCCCAGGGACTCCCCATCGCCTGCACCCAGGTCGCCTGCTTGCCGGGCGTCTAAACCCACGTGAAACTCGGAGGAACGAATGCACAAGAAGATGCTGCTCCTTGGTTTGATGGTGGCCGCGGTCATCGGCTCCCTCTCCGCCCCGCGCGCCACCGCCGGCGGCACCCATGCCTGCCCCATCTGCACCACTTACCCCGACGGCTCGCAGTGCTGCGTCAGTTGCATCTGCGACGCTTCCGGCAGGCGCATCGCCTGCACCAACCACTTCTGTCCGCCGGCCGGCGGGGTCGACTGAGGTCATGACGATGAGCGCGATGAAAAGGAAGCTCCTGCTCCTGGCCCTCTGCCTCGGCGCCGCGGCCGCGCTGACGACTCCCCGCATCCAGGCCTTCACCATCATCGGTGGCGGTCCCTACCACGCCTGTCCGGTCTGTACGACCTTCGCGGACGGCTCGCAGTGCTGCATCACCTGCCAGTGCGGCGTCAACGGAACCCCCGTCATCTGCCCGGACATCGCCTGCGTGCCGTTCCCCTAAACCCGCGTGAGACTCGGAGGAACGAAATGCGTAAGAAGATGCTGCTTCTCGGTTTGGCGATGGCCGCGACCGCCGTCTCCCTCTCCACGCCGAGCGCCAACGCCTGCTCCTACACGGCCTGCCCCATCTGCACCACCTACGCGGACGGATCGGAATGCTGCGTCGGTTGTATCTGCTGCGGTAAGACGCTCGTCGCCTGCACCGACCACTTCTGCCCGCCGGCAGACGGAGGCGGCGACTAGCCAAGCGAAGCAACCCGCCCACAAACGCTCTTTCAACGGAGGAACGGTCAATGCGCAAGAAGATGCTGCTTCTAGGTTTTGCGGTAGCCGCGGTCATCGGCTCCCTTTCCATACCGCGCGCCCACGCCAGCGGTACCCACGCCTGCCCCATCTGCACCACCTACGCCAACTGCACGACGTGCTGCGTCAGTTGCACCTGCGACGACGACACCGGCCAGCTCGTGTCCTGTACGGACCACTTCTGCCCGCCGCCTAACGGGCCGTGCGAGAAGTAGCGACGTAGAAAGACGGGCCTTTCTCCTCCCCCCTCCCGCAGCGGGAGGGGGGACCGGGGGTGGAAGGGACCCGCCCCGGGGATATGATCCTCCCGCCATGCCCTGGATCCGCACCATCCCGCCCGGCGAGGCCGACGGTCTGCTGAAAGAGATCTACGACGAGGCCATCGCGCGCGCCGGCAAGGTGTTCAACGTGGTGAGCATCCAGAGCCTGCGGCCGGACGTGCTGCAGGCGGGGCTGGAGCTGTACAAGGCCCTGATGCTCTCCGACCGCAGCCCCCTCACCCGCGCCCAGCGGGAGATGATCGCCGTCGCTGTCTCCCGCGCCAACGACTGCCACTACTGAATCGACGCCCACGCCGACGACCTCCGGGCCGAGGTCGCAAACCAGGGGGAGAGAGGAGAGGCGCTGGTCGCCGCCATGCGCCAGGGGTACGAAGCCGCTCCGCCGGCCGCGGAGCTCTCCGCGGCGGACCGGGCGATGCTCGACTTCGCCGTCAAGCTCACCCGCGAGCCCCACGGCATGACGCGAGAGGACGTGGAGATCCTCCGGCAGGCTGGCTTCAGCGACACCGCGATCCACGACGTCGTGCAGATCGCGGGCCTCTTCGCCTACTACAACCGGATTGCGGATGGGCTGGGGATCGAAGGGGAGGGGTGAGCGGCTCTCATAGGCGCTAACTTTGCGGGGAGCGCCCCCGCCCAAGACCCTCACCCCTGCCCCTCTCCCGACCGCCCCATCCCCCTCCCCGGGAGAGGGGAACCCGGCTGGGCGGTCTTGCTGTTCTCTCTCGTCCCTGTTGTCCCTGCTGTCCCTGTCGTCCCTTCTTGCTGTGATGAGGGTCTCGGGGGCGCGGCGGCTGGGGAAGCCCTACCGCAGCCGCTGCACAATGGGCTGAAGCTGTTCCACCAAGGCCGGCAGGTCGAGCAGCTCCAGCCCCATGCCGGAGAGCAGGTTGAGCCCGCCGGCTTCGCTGGAGTGGGGCTCGAAGCGCTGCACGACCCGGGCGCGCAGGAGGATGGGCTCGGCGGAGTCCAGAGGGGGCAGGAGCTCCACCGTCACCGACTCCTGAATCCGCGCCGGATGGAGCGTCGAGACGAACAGCCCTCCCTGGAGGATGTCGCGCCGGTAGACCTCCAGGAACTCCTCCGCCGAAGCGAAGCGGACGCTGAACGTCCCCTCGCCCACCGGCTTCGGCGCCGGCCTTGGCGAAAAGGGCGGCGGCGCGGGCGTGGGGGCGGCCTGGACTGGAGGAGGTGGAGCAGGTGAGGGAGGTGGGGGCGGCGGAGTACCCGGCCAGACCGGCTCGGGGAAGGGACCGAAGGGCGGCGACTCCAAGGAGGGCGGAAGGTCCGGCATCTCCAGGTCGCTCACCGAGTCCGGCGGCGAGGAGGCCTGGGGCACGGGCTCCGTTTGCCCCAGGGCGGCGGGGATCAGCTCGCGCATCAGCTCCTCGACCGAAAGGAAGCGCACGCCCATGCCGGACTGGCTGATCCGCGCCATCTCGCCGCGGATCTTGCGGGCGTGGGCCACCACCCCTTCGATCATGAAGCCGCGGTCGCGGTCCACCACCTCGATGCGGATGCGCGTGCCGCCGGCCATGGGGCTGTTGGTGGCGACGAACATCCCCGTCATGGAGATGTTGGTGGTGTAGCCGACGTAGGTGGCCGGCTCCCCCCGTCTCCAGAAGTTCACCTGCACCCGGCGAGGGCGGCGAACGGCGCGGCGTCTGGACATGGGAACCATGGTATCGCGAAAAGGAACCCCGCCTTGCATGTCCTTGCGGGGCTCCTCCCTTGCCCATACGATGTGCCCCGGATGGACACGACCGTGACGGCAACCCCTCTCATGACCGTGGCCGCCTGCGCCGAAAACGGCGCCGTGCGCCTGGAGAGCCGCCCCCGCCCGGAGCCCGGGCCCGGGGAGATGGTGCTGCGCCTGCGCGCCGCCGGCCTCTGCGGCACCGACCTCTTCAAGCTCCGCTACGCCACGGCGCCCGCCGGCACGGTGCTGGGGCACGAGGTGGTGGGCACCGTCGCGGCCCTGGGCGAGGGGGTGGTGGGCTTCGGCCTGGGGGACCGGGTGGTGGTTCCCCATCACGTGGCCTGCGGCGAGTGCGACCTCTGCCGCCGGGGGAGCGAGCCCGCCTGCCCGGCCTTCCGCGAGAACCTGCTCGCTCCCGGCGGCTTCAGCGAGTGGGTGCTGGTGCGGGAACGCGCCGTGCGGCGGGCCGCCTTCGGCCTCCCCCCTGCTCTCGCGGACGAGAGCGCCGTCTTCCTGGAGCCGGCCGCCTGCGTGTTGCGGGGCATTCGCCACGCCCGGCTGGCCGAGACCGCTCCCTCCCCCGGCTGCGCCGCCATCCTCGGCGCCGGCGGCATGGGACTCCTGCACCTCCTGGTCCTCGCGGCGGTCCATCCAACCCTGCGGGTGATGGTCTCCGATCCCCTGGAGGAGCGGCTGGACCTCGCCCTGAAGCTGGGGGCCGATGCCGTGGCGGCTCCCGAGTCAGCCGGCCGCGAGCTGGCGCTCCTCTCCGGCGGCCGCGGGGCCGACGCCGTCTTCGACACGGCCGGGGGGAACGGTCCCCTGGAAGCCGCCCTCGCCCTCACCCGGCCGGGCGGCGCCGTGGTCCTCTTCGCCCATGCGGCGGCGGGCGAGCGCGCCGCTTTCGACCTCAATGCCTTCTTCAAGAGCGAGCGCCGCCTCCTCGCCACCTACTCCAGCGGCCTTGCCGAGCAGCGGGAGGTCTACCGCCTGCTGGTGAGCGGCCGGCTCGACCCGTCCCCCCTCGTCACCCACCGCCTCCCCCTCTCCCGCTTCGCCGCGGCGGTCGAGCTGGCCCGGGATCGGCAGGCGGTGAAAGTCCTTCTGGTTCCGGACGCAGGGCAGGGCGGGGAGCACGCTTGATGCTCCCCGCGGTCCCCGAGCGCCAGACCACGGCCATCCTGCTGGGCCCGGAGCGCCTGGAGCTGCGGGAGGTGCCGGTGCCCGTTCCCGACCCGGGCGAGCTGCTGCTCCACGTCGGCGCCGCCACCACCTGCGGCACGGACCTCAAGGTCTTCCAGCGCGGCGGCCACCCGCGCATGCTCAAGGCCCCGACCCCCTTCGGCCACGAGATGGCCGGCACGGTGGCGGCGGTGGGAGATGGGGTGGAGGCGTGGCGGCCGGGCGACCGCATCGTGGTCGCCAACTCCGCGCCCTGCGGCGTCTGCGAGTGGTGCCTCAGAGGACGGGAGAACCTCTGCTCGAACCTGCGCTACCTGAACGGCGCCTTCTCCCAGTACCTCCTCGTCCCCCGCCGCTTCGCCGAAGTGAGCACCTACGCGCTGCCGGCGGCGCTCCCCTTCGAGATCGCGGCCCTGGCCGAACCCCTCGCCTGCGTGCTCCACGGTCTGGAGATCTCGGGGCTGGAGCGGGCGTCGGAGATCGTGGTCTACGGCGGCGGTCCCATCGGACTGCTGTTCGTGGACGTCCTGGCGAGCTCGCCGGCCGATTTTCCCGCCGGGGGAGAGCACCACATCGTGCTGGCGGACCCCAATCCCGCGCGCCTGGAGGCAGGCAAGGAGCTGGGAGCGGACGTGGCCGTCCAGGTCGAGCGCGACGGCGGCGAGGCGGCACGCCTGGTGCGGACCTCCCGCACCGGCGACGGCTTCGACGTGGCGATCGAGGCCACCGGCTCCCCCGCCGCCTGGCAGGACGCCCTGGCCTCCGTCCGTCCCGGCGGCCTCGTCCAGCTCTTCGGCGGCTGTCCCCCGGGCACCACCGTGCCGCTCGACACCCACCGTCTTCACTACTCGGAGATCACGGTCAAGAGCGCCTACCACCACCGGCCGGCCACCTTCGAGCGCGCCCTGGCCCTGCTGGCGAGCGGCAAGCTCCACCCGCGCGTCCTCCTCTCCGCCGAGCGCCCTCTGACGGAGCTCGAAGCGGCCCTGCGGAGCATGCGGCGGCGGGAGGCGCTGAAGGTGGTGATTCGGCCGTAGGGGGGGTACCAGGGACGAACACGGACGAGCACGGACCGACAAGGACGAACACCGAGCTCTGTGGGTTTCTTCGTCCCTGGTGTCCCTGCTGTCCCTTGGCCAGACTTTGAAATCTGTCACAAGCCGGCCGTCCCCCTTTTCATTTCTCGCCGCACCGTTTCTTGTAGAGTTGCTCCATAGCGCATTTTCAAGCATTTAGATCTTTCTCGAATCGTTCCCGCCCGCTGCCGGCAGACCCGGTTCGTCCGCTGCGCCGGCGGTGGGAGTCGTACCGATGAAGTTTTTCCTTGGCTCACCGTGACGAGGGCGCAGCAGCGGCGCGTCACGGTGCAGGAGGAGACGAGATGAAAAGATCGCAAATGCTGGTTTGTTGCGCCCTGGTGTTGCTCATGGCGGTTCCCGCCCTCGCCGCGCGGCCGGTACGGCTGGCCTCGGGTGTGGACTTCTGGCAGACGCTGAGCAGCGGCGCCACCGGTTACAGCTTCGCGTCCAATCCCATTCCGGCGGGTTTCTTCTGCGCCAAGTCGGCGCCGTTCACCGGCACCGTGTACTTCGAGGGCGTGCCGCTGCACAGTGATCCGGCCGGCATCCTGGGCTCGACCGACACCATCATCGAGCGTCTCGACGAGGCGACGTTCGACGCCAACGGCATCGCCCGCACCCGCATCCGGGGGCGCGCGTTGAACCTCGTGGCCACCGAGCCCGTGAAGACCTCCTGCGGCTCGTTCAAGGTGACGGCCAACCTCACCAACGACCAGCCCGTGAGCCCCATGGTCTTCCACCGCCTCAACCCGGCGGGCGGCACCTTCAGCGCCCAGCTCAAGCTGCGGGTGCAGATCAACTTCACCCACCTGGCGTCCAACAAGACGTTCGCGATCGTCCGCGACGTCAACCTCCCCACCGTCAACGAGGTGCCCTTCGCCATGGGGGTCGCCGCCACCGCCTGCCTCTCCACCGCCACGACGCCCGTGCAGGTGGAAGACGTGCGCCTCGACGACGGCAAGCCGATCGTCACCCGCGACCGTTCGAGCGTCGCCCAGAAGGTGACGGCCATCGGCGAGACCGGCCCGGTCGAGCGGACTCCGGTCGGGGTCGAGCCGGCTCAGCCGGTCGCCACCGGTTGCTACTGCAACCCGGTCGCGCCCTTCCAGTGCTTGCCCACCTACTCGTGGCACAACCCCTGCGCCACCCCGGGCTACGACTGCGAGAAGCACTTCACCACCCGCCCCTGCGACCTCGGCTATACGAGCCAGTGCACCACCACGACGACCACCCAGTCGCTCTCCGACCAGCTCCAGATCCTCTATGACCGTGGCTACCTCCTGGAGAAGCCGGCCGTCGCGCTGCAGAAGCAGCTCCGCTCGGCCAGCCAGGTCGAGAAGGATCAGGCGGCCCGCGACCGCGAGCTGCACCGGCAGCAGCAGTAGCACCCTTCACAGCCCTCGTTTCTTTCCCTCTCCCCGCGGCGCTTTCAGCGGCCGGGGGGAGGGGGCGCCCGGCTCCGGCCGGCGCTTTTCTCGCGATCTCCGTATACACCTCTAAGAGAAGAAGGAGATCGTCATGCCCGTGCTCGTGCGCAGGGTCCTATTGGCCCCGGTCCTCGTCCTGGCGCTGTCCGTCCCTCTCGCCGCGGCTCCGCAGTGGACCTCCCTCGGCCCGTTCGGCGGCAACGTGGAGCGCCTCACCGTGGATCCGGTCGATCCCCAGGTGCTTTACGCCTCGCTGGGCGCGCAGGGCACCTTCAAGAGCGCGGACCGCGGCGCCTCCTGGATTCCGATCCATGCCGGCGCGGCTGCCAGCAACGTGGTGGTGGACCCCACCCGGAACACCACGATCTATCAGACGGTCACGCCCGGTCAGGTGCTGAAGAGCACCGACGGCGGCGCCCATTGGTCCGCATCCAGCGTTCCGGGCTTCCCCCAGGTGGGCGAGCTGGCCGTGGACCCCGCCGCGCCCAACCGGATCTACCTGGCGACCGGTGAAGGCGTCTGGCACAGCCTCGACGGCGGCGCCTCCTGGCAGCCGGGCCGGCGGCCGCTGCCGCCCGGGGGTCCCCAGAGCGTCAAGGCTCTGCTCGCCCTGGCCCGCCCCACCGGCACCGTCTTCGCGGGCACCGAGGGCGGCCTCTTCCAGAGCGCGGACGGTGGCGACACCTGGAAACCCGCGGGCCGGGGGCTGCACGCGGGGGCCGTGACGCTGCTGGCGCGCACGGCCAGGAACGGGGTTCTGTGGGACAACGTCAAAGGCTTCGGCATTTATTGGAGCGTCAACGGCGGCGCCTCCTGGCGGCGCACGGCAGCGCAGCCGAAAGGCGCCACGAACGTGACGGCCCTGGCCGTGCCTCCCAGCCCCGCCGGTACCGTCTGGGCGAGCTCGGTGGGCAACGGTATCTACCGCACCACCGACTCCGGCGCCCATTGGGCTCCGGCCGGCTTGCGGCCCAATGCCAGCGTCCTCTCTCTTGCCTTCGGGGGCTCCACCCTCTACGCCGGCCTGCTCACCGGTAATTTCGACGTGGTGGGCCGGGACACCGGCGGTGTTTACGCGAGCACGGACGGCGGCGCCACCTGGCGCTCGCGGAACCTGGGCTTGGCCGGTCTCATCGTCGACGTGGCCCTCGATCCCCGCGACGGGCAGGTCCTCTGGGCGACCACGGGAGACTCGGGCCTCTTCCGCAGCACCGTGGGCGGATTCGACTGGGATTTCCCCACCCAGCCGGAGGGCCCGGTCACTGCGAACCCGACCTCGCGCACCGTTTTCGGAGCCACCTTCGCAGCGGACGGCTCGGCTCTCTACGTCGTCTCCAGCCACCGGCTGTGGAAAACGGTCGACGATGGCGCCTCCTGGCACGAAGTGGGGCCGGTCAACCCGTCCTTCTTCATCACCAACGATTTCGCCACCGATCCGGGGGATCCGCGCACCCTCTACGTCCCCAGCGGGTCGAGCCTCTATACGAGCCACGATGCCGGGGCCTCCTGGCAGAGCCAGCCCATCCCCATGCAATGCTTCCTGATCAGCCTGGCCGCCGCGGCTGCGAGCCCGGCGACGCTCTATGCCGGCGGGGCCGACGGCCGCGGAGATTGCAATCAGCAGAGCGCCGCCCTCTATCGCAGCACGGATGGAGGTGCCACCTGGGCGAAAGCCGATGCGGGCTTGAGCGCGGATCCGGCGAATTTCTTCGTCCGCTCCGTGGCCGTCGATCCCGCCGATGCGCGCACCCTCTATGCCGGGGCCTACCAGAGCCCGGCGGTCTGGAAGAGCACGGACGGCGGCGCCACCTGGACGCGAATCGACACCGGGCTGAATCTGCAGAGCGTGCCCGTCCTCTCCGTCTCCCCCGCCGACGGCTCCGTCTGGGCGACCGATGGCTTCCAGGTCATCGTCAGCCGCGACGCCGGAGCGGTCTGGGAGTCCGTCGGCGCGCCCCAGTCCAACCTGCTTTTCGACGTCGGCCCCGATCCCCGGGATGCCAGCCGCGTCTATGTCACCGGCTGGGGAGGGGTCTGGCTGCTGGAGCTGGCTCCTCCCTGACGATTCCCGGTCTCACGCCTGCCAATTCAGGTCTTTCCCGATCGTGGGGCAGCGGTTGCCCTCGCGAGGGCAGGCGTTGCCCTCACGAGGGGAGTGATTGCCCTTTTGGGGGCAATGATTGCCCTCGCAAGGGGAATGGCTGCCCTTTTGAGGGCAGCCATTGCCCTCATGAGGGGAACCGTTGCCCTAACGAGGGCAGAGCTTCCCCTTTCGAGGGCAACGATTGCCCCCGCGAGGGGAACGGTTCCCCTCCAGAGGGTAGCCGTTGCCCTCGCGAGGGCAACGACTGCCCCTCGATCGGAAAAGACGGGAAATCGGACGCGGGAAGCCCGGCCCGCGCAGCCTCACGCTCAGCGGAACAAGTCGCCTTGCAGGTACTTGAGCCCGGAATCGCAGAGGAGGGTGACCACCCGGTGCCCCGGCCCGAGCGCCCGCGCCCGTTCGAGCGCCGCCCAGACGTTCGAGCCCGAGGAGATGCCGGCGAAGAGCCCCTCCTCGATCGCCAGCCGGCGGGCCGTCCGGTAGGCGTCCTCGTCGGTCACCGCGATCACCTCGTCCATCAAGTCGAGACGGCAGATGGACGGCACGAATCCCGCCCCCATCCCCTCGAGGCGGTGCGCGCCGTAGGGACCGTGGCCCGAAAGGGCGCGGGAATTGGCAGGCTCGATACCGAGGCAGCGGACGCCCGGCAACTCGGCCTTGAGCACCTCGGCATTGCCGGAGAAGCTGCCGCCGGTGCCCACTCCCATCACGAACTCGTCGAGGCGGCCGCCGAGCGCCTCCAGGATCTCGTGCGCCATCGCGTGGTAACCCGCCCGGTTGTCGGGGTTGTTGAACTGGTTGGTCCAGAAGGTATTCGGCTCGGCCGCGAGCTCCCGGACCCGGGCGAGACCCGCCTGAATCAGCTCGGCAGTGACCTTGCGGCCGGGGCTGGGGATCACCTCGAGGGTGGCGCCGAAGGCCCGCATGGTCTGCAGCTTCTCGTCGGAGAAGGCGTCGGAGGAGATGAAGTGCGCCCGGTAGCCTCGGCCGGCGCAGACCATGGCGAGTGAGCTGCCGGTGCTCCCCCCGGTGTAGTCCACCACCCGTCCGCCCGGCCGCAGCTCTCCGCGCGACTCGGCGCCCAGGATCATCGAGAGGGCCATGCGGTCCTTCATGCTGCCGGTGGGGTTCGCCCCCTCCCATTTCACGTAAACCTCGGCGCTCCCTGCCTCCGGCAGGCGCTCGAGACGAAAGAGCGGCGTGTTGCCAATGCGGTCCATGATCTCTCCTCCTCTTGGGGCGAAGCGACGGCTGGAATCCGGGAGGGTACAACAAAGAAACCGCAGGCGGCCATCGCGCGTAGAGTGCGCCAGACGATCCTCTGGTCATGTCCTCGCCGACAGGAGCCCTCTCATGCCCCAAGGAGCCCGCGCCGTCGTCATCAGCCTCGCCGCCGTCGTCCTCGGCCTGCTCGCCGTGGGTGTCGTCAGCCACTCCCTGCCACGTCACGCCGTGCAGGTGATCCCGGTCCTGGTGGCGCTGGCCGGAGTCGCGAGGCGGACGGCCTGGGGAAGACCGGCGGCGCTGGGAGTCTGTGCTCTCTGGTTCCTCATCATGGCCTTGATCTGGCTCTTCCTCTTGGGGATCGCGAGGATCGTCACCGGCCACTACACGCCCATGGAGATCGCGCTCACGATCCTCATCGCCGGCGCCTGCGTCGGAGGCTTCGCAGCCGGCCTCCGGCTGCCGCGTCTCACGGGGCGCGGGGTCTCTTTCGCCGTCGCGCTCCTCTTCTTCCTGCTCGCCTACGGGGCGATCTGGCTCACCTACAACGTCCCTGGCTTTGGGGGTGAGGCGATCCGCCCCCCTCACTCCGCCGCCATCACCCCAATCGCCTCATACACCTTCGCCGCGTCGAACATCACGCCACCCTTGATGGTGAGGACCACGCGCCGGATCTCCGAAATCCGCGCCGCGGGGTCGCCGTCGACCAGGATCAGGTCGGCGAGCTTGCCGGGGGCGATCGTGCCCAGGTCCTTGTCGCGGTGCATCACCTGCGCGGGGGTGAGGGTCGCGGCGCGCAGGGCTTCGGGGGCGGTGAGGCCGGCGGTCACGTAGTCTTCAAGCTCGCGGTGGAGGCTGAAGCCGGCGGGAGAGTCGGTACCCGCGACGATCGGGATGCCTGTGTCGTGGAGGGCCTTGACCATGGCGAGGATGGCGCGGAAGGAGTCGCGGTAGCGCGCCGCCATCTCCGGCGTCCGTTGCGTGTTGCCCAGCCGCAGGCCACGCTGCACCTGGAGCGGCAGGCGGGCGGCCACCGGGGCCAGGCTCGGGGTCATCTCGCCGGGGTTGCCGACGAACAACCCCTCGTAGACGTTGGCGGTGGGATCGATCACCGTGCCCTTCTCCTTCAACAGGTGCAGGAAGGCGCGCACAGGCTCGGATTTGAGGTCGAGCTCGGCCGCGTGCTCGCCCACGGCGGTGATCCGCGCCACGGTGCGGGTATCCACTCCGTCGAGGAAGTTGAGGAAGAGGAAGTTGGTGTGCTGGATCTCGTCGAAGCCCTCGCGCACGGCCTGCTCGGCCTTCATCCCATAGGGGATGTGCCCCGAGACCCGCAGGCCGAGGCCGTGGGCGCGGGCCACGATGCCCGGCACCAGCTTGGGATCGAGGGAGCTGTAGATCTTGATCTGGACGCAGCCGGCCGCGGCATAGCGGTCCACGGCCGCCAGCGCTTCCGGGTCGGTGGAGACCAGCACATTGGTGGGCGCGGCGTAGGGGCCAGGGCCCTCGATGACGCAGGCCATGAGGAGGCGCGGGCCGAGGGCCTCGCCAGAGTCCCAGCGACGGCGGAGGTCGAGCAGGGTATCGAGGTCGTTGCCCATGTCGCGGGCCGTGGTGACGCCAGCCGCGAGGTCGAGGAGGCCGTCGACCGAGACGAGGTGCTGATGCATGTCCCAGAGGCCGGGAAGGAGAGCCTTGCCTTGCGCCTCCACGATCTCGGCTCCGGTGGGAATCGGCACCTTGCCGTCCGGACCCACGGCAAGGATGCGTTGGCCGGAAATCACCACGGTGGTGCCCGCCGCGCTCCGGCCGCTCACGGGATCGAAGAGACGGGCGCCGCGGATGGCGATGCCACGCTCCGGGTGCCGGGCCAGGCGGGCGGCGAGCGCCTTCTCCCGTTCGAGGGACACCTTGCCCTGGGCTTGGACGAGGGTTGGCAGGCTGCTCTCCCAACCTTCGCGGATGGCGGCCACGAAGCCGTCGTGGCGGGCGAAGAAGAAGCCCTGCTGGTCCATCCAGAGGTAGGCCGGGGTGTAGCTGAGGCCGGTGAGGGCGTAGAGGCGGAGGCTGCGGGTCTCGTCTCCCGCCTTCACCTGAGCCTCGCCCACGGGCTCGATGCGGGCCTCGCCTTGGGGCAGAAGCGGGAGGCGCCCGCCTTCGGCGCGGACCAGGGCCGCAGCGAGAGTGCCTATGTCCAGGTCGGACGACTGGCTGACGTAGAAGGCCGGGCTCGCCGGCCGGGCCTCGCCACTCTCGGCAGAGCTGCTCCACACGGCCCGGCCGTCCTTGCGCTCGAACCGCTCGTCCACCGGATCCTTCCAGTAGTCGACACCGGTGACGTGCAAGGCGGATGGCACTCCGGTGTCGTCCAGGGTCATGTGGGCGGTGAGGCTCTGGCCCCGGCCGCGGTCGCTGACGTCGAAGGTCAGCACATATTCGCCTCCCCCTTCACCGCGGAAGACGACGCGGCCGGCCTGGCGGTTGCCAAGGAAGAGGGTGTACCGCAGCTCCTCGCCGGCCGGAAGGCGGACCGGCCCGAGCACGGGAGCGCCAGCAGACAAGCCGGTACAGGCGAGGGCCAGGAAGACGGCGAGACGAGCGGTGCGCATGAACGGCCTCCCAAAATCAATCGTCAAACGACATTTCAGAGCGAATAGAGATTCCCCCTGGGACCGCTAAACGGACCCAGGGAGGTGAGGGCCTACTGAACCGGCTGCACTGAAAGCGCCTTGTACAGAGCCGCCGGATCGTACACTACGCCATCTTTCACCGTGAGCACCACTCGGCGGACATCGCTGATGCGGGCCGTGGGATCGCCGTCGATCAGGATGAGGTCGGCGAGCTTGCCAGCCGCCACGGAGCCGGAGTCCTTGTCGCGCTTCATCACCCGCGCGGGGACGAGGGTGGCGGCGCGCAGGGCGTCGGCCGGGGAGAAGCCGGCATCCACGTACAGCTCCAGCTCGCGATGGAGGGCGAAGCCGCAGAGCGCGTCCGTGCCGGCCACGATGGGCACGCCCGCCTGGTGGAGGGCGAGGACCAGGTTCTCCATCGCCCGGTAGGAGTCGTGGTAGCGCTGCTCCTTACCCGCCGGCGCCGTCAGGCCACCGCCTACGAAGCCGCGGCGCACCTGCGGCGGGAAACGGTCGATGATGCTCGCATAGGTAGGCCCCACGGCATTGGCCGGCGCCATGTAGAGCTCCTCGAAGGTGGCGAGGGTGGGATCGGAGACGGTGCCCCGCTCCTTGAGCAGGGCGATGAAGCTCTTCACCTTCTCGGAGTTGAGGTCGAGCTCGGCCGCGTGCTCCCCCACCTCGGTAAAGCGAGCGGGAGTGCGGGTGTCGATCCCCCGGTCGAGGAAGTTCAAGACCAGGAAGTTGACGTGCTGGATCTCGTCGAAGCCGGCGCGCACGGCCTCCTCGGCCGTCATGCCGTTGGGGATGTGCCCCGAGACGCGCAGCCCCAGCTCGTGCGCCCGCTTGACGATGGGGGGCACGAGCTTGGGATCGAGCGAGCTGTAGAGCTTGATCTGCACGTAGCCCATCTTGGCGTAGCGGTCCACCCACTCCAGCGCCTCCTTCTCGGTCGACACCAGCACCTTGGTGGGGCCGGCGAAGGGGCCGGGGCCGTCGATGAAGCCAGCCATCAGCACCCGCGGCCCCACGGCCTCGCCGCTCTCCCACCGCTTACGGAGGTCCTGGAGCTTGTCGATGTCGTTGGCCATGTCGCGCACGGTGGTGACCCCGGCCGCCATGTTGAGGAGGCCGTCGTCGTCTCCGAGGTGGGTGTGCATGTCCCACAGGCCGGGCAGGAGGGCCTTGCCGCCGGCGTCGATCACCTCGGCTCCCGCGGGTACTTTGAACGCGCCGTCCGGTCCCACGGCGACGATGCGGTTGCCGGCGACGAGGACGGTGGTCCCCGGCTTCATCTTTCCGGACTCGGGATCGAAGAGCTTTGCGTGCTCGATGGCGAGCGCTCCCGTGGGCCGGTGCGCGAGCTTCGCGGCGATCGTCTTCAGCCGGGCGGCCTCGGCGGCGTCCTGCGCCTTGGTGAGCTCGGGAACGATCCCCTCCCACCCTTCGGGAAAGATGGCGGACCAGCCGGCGGTGCCGGCGACCAGATTTCCCTGGTCGTCCAGCCATTCATAGTCGGGGCTGAAGCCGAGGCCGGAGATGGCATAAAGGTTCGCCGTGCGCTCCTTGCCGCCAGCCCGCACCTTGCGGGAGTCGACCTTCTCGACGTGGGTCTCGCCCACGGGAAGCATGGGGAGGCGGCCGCCCGGCGCGGCGAGAAGAGCGCGCGTCAGCAGCAGGATTCGCGCGGGCGAGCCGTTCAAGGCGATGTAGAAGGCCGGCTTGTCGAGCGCTCGCTCGCCGTTCTCCGCCGCGTTCTTCCACGCGGCCTTGCCGCCCGTGACGTCGAAACGCTCATCGATGGGAGTCTTCCAATAGTCATAGCCGGTGGTGTGCTCCGAGACCGGGATGCCGCCTGCGCCCAGCCGGTAGCGCGTCTCGGTCTTCGGCCCGCGGCCGCGGTCGTTGAACTCGAAAGCGACGACGAGCTCGCCGTCCTTCTCGGTGTGGATCACCATGGAGCCGGCCTTGTTGCCGGAGATCAGGAGCGTGTAGCGAGCCTCCTCGCCGGCCACAGGAGCGGTGACAGCGAGAAGGGCAAGAACGGCAAGAATCGGGAAACAGGACTTCAGCATAGAACCCCCGGGGGAAATTGAGAGCGGGGATTATACGCGGGGAGAGGGCCTCTTGTTCTGCGCGGGCCCCCGCCCTCATCACCCCGGCCCTCTTCTCCCAGCCTCCCCTCCGGCCGCCGGGAGAAGAGGGAGAACAGCCAAAAGGGACAACAGGGACAGCAGGGACAACAGGGACGGGCGAAGACAGAAGACCGCCCCAGCCGGGATACCCCTCTCCCGGGGAGGGGGATGGGGTGGTCGGGAGAGGGGCAGGGGTGAGGGTCTTGGGCGGGGGAGCAGTGGCAGGAACAGGAAGGCTCAGCCTCCCCTACAAGCTCAGCCGCACCTTGTCCAGCGGGATCTCCCCTCGCTGACTCACCGGCACGGAGACGGAGCCCAGGATGGGGACGGCGAAGCGGAAATCGGCGTCCAGGTCGTAGCGTGGCTTGGGGCTCGAAGCCAGGCCGCGGACGATGCGGGCGAGGTCGGAGTAGGCCAACGTCATCGGCAGCTCGACCATGCTCTCTCCGGCGGCGATCTCGATCCGCTCGTCGCGCCGCCCTTCCAGCATGGGCTTGCCGTTGAGGCGCAGCTTGTAGCCGACGCCGTCGAGCACCATGCCTCGGCTGTTGGGGTTCTCCACCCGGAAGCGGAAGAGGATGTCCGCCCCGGCCAGCGAGACGCCGGCCAACTGCACCTCGGAGAGGGTGACCTTGGGCGGGTGGGCGAGGTTCTGGTAGAGGGCGCAGCCGGCGAAGAGGAAGAGGACGGCGAGGAGAACGGCGGAGCGGCGCATGGGGATACGTTACCACTCGACCCGTAGCTTGAGCTTCTGATCCCGCTTCTTGTCGCGATAGAAGAGGAACCCCTCGCGCCGGCCGTGGAGGTAGAGGTCGCGCAGGATCTCCACGTCCCGCCGGCAGTAGGCCTCCACCAGGTCGAGCCGCCCCTCGCGCACCCAGGCCAGGGACTGGAGGCCGTCGGCGGATTTGGGGCAGCCGAGCGTCTCCTGCGCCAGGTGCCCCATCCCCACCCGGAAGCCGAGGCGGGAGTGAACGTCCTCCAGCAGGTCGAGCGTGGGGAGGAGGCGCGCGAAGTCCTCCCCCGTGTAGCCCGAGAGGACCTGGTAGTCGAAGCGCCGGATGTTGTAGCCGATCACCAGCGTCGCCGAGCGCAGTGCCTCCACCAGCGCCCGCACCCCGGTCTCGGGATAGACCTCGAAGCGCCCCTCCTCCAGGTGGCAGACAACGCCGATCGCCACTCCCATGCGGTGGGCCTTGTTCCACCCTCCCACGTCCGCGGCCGAGCGCAGGGTCTCGATGTCGAACAGCATCGTGCGCGCCCCCTCCGCCCCCGGCGCCGGGAACTGCTGCCGCCGCACGGGCACGAAAGCGCTGTGAAAAATCGACGGCTCCGCCACGATGGGAACGTGCTCGGCACGCTGGGGCAGGTGGAGGTGAGGGTGGCGGTGACCGGGGCCTTCCGCGTCAGAGCCCCCCCGCCCAAGACCCTCATCACCCCGACCCTCTTCTCCCGCCCCCCCGCCACCCCCCTCACCGGGAGAAGAGGGAGAACAGCCAACAGCGAGACCGTCCCAGTTGGGTTCCCCTCTCCCGGGGAGGGGGATCAGGGGGTCGGGAGAGGGGCAGGGGTGAGGGTCTTGGGTGGGGGC
>DASUEN010000245.1:0-30710 GCA_036275055.1 Thermoanaerobaculia bacterium | reverse complement strand
CCCTTGCAGCGGACGGCTGAGGCCGCAGTCTGAGGGGCAGCCACATTACGTGACAATACGATGGAGTGAGCCATGAATCTCAAGAGCGTTGCGAGCGAATATCTCTTTGAGAGGTTTCTCCGCCAAATGGTGCTGCTTATGCTCGTTGTATTTCTTTCTGTATCAAGCTTTGTGGCAGCACGTTTATTGAAGTGGTTGCCACCGGCTGATCATCCACGGAGCACCCCAGCTCTCTCAGACAATGGGACAGGAGCACGAGACTCTTTGAGAAATTGGTTCTCCGTTGCTCTGAAACAGTTCATGCCCAACGAAAGACAGCGTAGAGAAGCCTCAGAGTCTTTAGCAGATCAATTCTTAGGAGCTATAGCCACACATTCTGGCGAAAAGCTTGTCGACTGGCTCTTCGATTCCAACAAGAAGATACAAACAGGAGTAGTTACTAGCATTCAATCTTGCCCTAGCGTGCCAACGCAGACTTTTTCTGTAAGGTTTGAGACTGCTTCGGCAATCATCACTGGAGGGGGGCGTCGTACACTAGAAAAGCTTCGACCCCTCGCTACCGATACCCCATCTGTATTATTCGCTGTGCGAGGGTTTGCTGACACAACGGGATCTGATGCTTACAATATGGACCTTTCCCTGAGGCGTGCTCGGGCTGTTGAGACAGAGCTAAAGAGAATGGGTATCCAAGCTAGCCGTATATTCCTTAATGCCTATGGCGAAAGCAATCTTCCTGTTCTAACAGCTAACCCCGCACGTGAGGTAGAGAATCGGACGGCAGAAGTTCTAGTGCTTCAAGGTACATAGGGTCTTCCGGAAGTAGTGTGGGTGGTTTTGGGGTGGCCAAGCCCCTCGGAGCAGCCAGTGAGGAGCCAGGGTCTTCTTGGAGGGCACCAAGTTTGAAGGCCCAGGAAGATAGGTGTCAGGAAGATAGGTGTCAGGCGCCTATTGAAAGCCAGCGGCCTGGAGGCGACCGAAATCGCAATCTGAGGAGGTATGACGGGAGAATTCTCCGCTCTGTGGCTCTTTCAAGCTCCGGATCACCTCTCCCCGGACACACCTCTCCCCAGCGAGAGCACGGAGCTTTCCAAAATCGCCCTAGTCGGGGAGGGACGGGCCCTCTGTCAAAGATCGCCTCTTGGTCCTGCTATCCCGCGACGAAGGGCAAGCCTGGCGGGAAGCTCCCGGCCGGGAAGCGAGCTTCGCGATCACCCCGCTTCAGCTTCTCAGCCGCCGAGCGGAAGGCGGCCACGAACCAGGAGTACGCTTCGTAGAACGCTTTCCTTGCCGCTTTTGTCGCGGCGTGTACGAGCGGGGCAGGGGAGCGCGCCAGCTTCGCCGGCCGGGTTTGAGGATCGCGCGAGAGGATGGACTCCACGCCCTCGACCGTCCGGTCCGTGGAGCTCCGAGTGATCGCGGCCTCCGTGATGACCGAATCCACGAGGGTCTTGATGCGGGTTCGATAGACTTCCGGCGGCAGATGCGCCCAGCAGGGGATGGGCGAGAAAGTCACAGCCTCTTCCGTGGCGTAGCGGAGGCGGTCGAAGTCCTGCCTCTGATTGCGGGCCGCATACTCCCGGCTGCGGTTGAACCAGTGCCCGGTCAGCGTCTCTCCCTCGAGCAGAGCATTGGCGCAATGCACTCCCGGCCAATCCTGCGGCTTCTCGACGAGCCCTTCTTTACAGCCATGGGAGAGGATGTAGAGGAGTCTTTCGATCTGTGCTCCTTCCTCGTCGGTAACGACAGCCGAGTCGTAGCGCCGGTCGAAGACCGTTCCCCGCCAGCCGGTGAGGCGGTTGACCTCGCGGGCCAGCTTGGATTTCAGGTCCCTCATGAATCGCGACAACTGCCGGGCGTCTTCGACGATGAGGAGCAGGTGGAGGTGCGTGGACATTACGCAGAGGGCACAGAGCCCCATCTGATACCGGCGCTGGACGCGGCCGAGGATGCCGAGGAACAAGTCGTTGAGCTCGGGTCCGGGTCGGAAGAGGTAGCGCCCTTGGAGGGTCCGGCAGGTGACGAAGACGAGGGTCGGTGAGGGGGACGAGTTGACGTAGCGAAGTTTTCTAGCCATGCCCTATAGAGACGGAAAATCTTGCTCCCATCTTACAAGCCTCGATTTGATGCCGAAACGAGAGCTTTGTGGCCCAAAATGAATCCTTTGTATAGAGGTTTGGGAGTCTGCAGAGAAACGGTCTACGCAAAGGCTTGTCCCGCGCGGCTTCAAGGACCAGCGGGCGGGAGGACGACGGCAATAGTCCAGGGGGACGAGTGTCAGGTACCTTTCGCGGAGTCGACGACCAGGAGGAGGTGTACGCGGTCGAAATCGACCTGCTCGAGTCGCTCCAGGGCACGTAGCCTACGCTCGGGTGAGCACGACGACTGAGCAACACCTATGTCGAAGAAGATGACGACGACGAAGATGACGAAGAAGACGAAGACGAAGACGAAGAAGAAGCGGCAGCGGCAGGAGCAGCGGCAGCATGTTGGGCCGCGATAGCTAGCAGGGTTTTGATATGACCTGCCTTCAAGCCGGTTACTCGGTACCTGACGACTTCGAAGCCCTTGCGTGGAACACCGCCTGTCATATGGGCTTCGTCGTCATCGACCTCCACATCCTCTCTCCCGGAATCGGTCCCGATGATCACCTGAGGGCCGTCTCCCCCTAACAGCTCGATCCACCAGTGCTCCCAACTGACACCGTCGCTCAGCTTGTACTGCAGAACGATTTCTGCTTCAGCCGGGGCATCCGGAGCTGCCAAGGTAAAACCGTTGGCCTGGACGATGATCCGGCCCATCTCTGTGATTGCCTCCCGCTGTCTCCCTCGAAACGTTGCCAGTGCCTTGCCTTTGGGGTCTGGCTTTTCCAAGAGCTGTTTCATGGTCATCTTTTGCTTCTTGAGCGTCGCTCCCAATACCTTGAGACGGCGTTCCAGGTCTTCGCTGATGGCACTGCCCAGTTTTGCTTGGTCGGCGGCGTCCAACAATCCGTGCAAATAGTCAGGGAAAAGTCTCGGGTTCACGACTGCGGCGTCGGGACCGAGGGCATTGAGCGCCCAGTTCCAGCATGCCAACTCCTTCTGGCTTTTCTTGAATCTCCAGACTTTCCTCCGCTTTCGCGTTTTCAGAGCTGCCCGAGCTTCGGGTGGTACCTTGCTTGTCGCGGGCTCTACCTTGGGCGCGGCCGACACATCTCCCGCTACCGCGGCGCTCGGAGCCTTCCGCTTCCGGCTTTTCCGGGAAGATTCAGAGGTCTGGGTGGCCGCCGCCGCAGCAGCAGCGCTTGAGGAGGCTTCCGCAGCAGCAGTTGCTGCTACTGTCGGGTCGGCCGTCGTAGCGGCCGAGGCGTCTTCCGGAACCGCGACCTGCTGAGCGTTTGGGGCATTGTACTGTCCGTCGACCAAGTTGCCGATGACCTCCGAAACAGAGACCTGCAACTGATCCTGCCCTCTCTTTTCGACATCGACATCATGCCAGCCCCGCTGCCCGAACTGTGCAGTGAACCAGTTCATGAAGTTGTAGGCTCTTCTGGGGGCTCGTTGCTTGGCGTGATAATCGGCCAGCGTCGCTGCGAATCCGCCTGTGCCCTGGAAGAGCGCTGCGATCTCTGGGATCATGCTCCTCAGCGGCGCTCTGTTATAGACGAAGTATCCCTGGACCACCTGAGGCGGGTGACCTGCTTGGAGACGTGTCACCGGGGCGGCGAGAGCGCTCTCTGCTCCCCTCGTGACTCGGGCGCCGAAATCGTCGGCCTCCCGTTCCAGCCCCGCATCATCGTTGACCTCGAGCCCTGGCGCTCGCAGGGTCGGGGGCACCCGTCCCTGCTTCTGTTGGACCACGTGCCAGGCTTCATGAGGGAGGAGCCTCTCCTGGCCCGGCGCCAGATGGATCTGCGTCCCCTGGGCATACGCGAGCGCCTGCAGTTGCGCCGGCTTGTCGGAGTTGTGATGGACCCTCACGTCGCTCATCGCCACCCCGGAGAGATTCTCGACCCGCTCCTTCAAGGGGACGGGCATCCCGGTCTCGCTCTCTGGCCCTCGCGCCCGGTGCAGCCACTGGCCCCAGAAGTCGGCCATCTTCGCCTGCAACACCCCCAGCCGATCCAGACCTTCCGGTGTGATCGTGCCGTATTTCCGACCAAGCTCCAGTTTGAAAGCCTCGAACTTGTCCTGCTCGAAGGCTTCGATGTCGGGGTCCGTCTCCGGGGCCGCCGTGGGGCGTGCAGGAGCGAACGAGGAATACCGTCCGGATGGAGAGCTGGCGTGGCCTCGGGAGCTCGCGGAGGCGGGTTCACGGAGTCTGCTGTAGGCCAAAGGCACCTCCTCGCGCTGCACCGGGGGAGACAGAATCTCGTCCAATTATAGACGTGCCCGGTTCCCCGGCCAAAGTTTCGGCTCCGGGAGGGAGCGCCCGGCAGGGATTCCTGGAAGGTTCCCCACCAGGCCCCGATTGTCCGCGCCGATCTCCTTCTCAGCAGATGCAGCTTTGCGGGGCGCAGGAGTCGATGGTCAGGCAGCGAGTCAGACACTGCGAGTGGACCGTCACACCGCCGGCGACCCTGGCCTCCTTGTCGAGATCGAGCAAACGGACGGTCTCGCGGTGAAGCTCCAGCTTCCTTTTCAGCGCCGTTTTCTTGGTCATTGGGTTCATCCTATGGGAATGGGGCGGCGTTACTCCGAGCGGATCGTCCGCTGGCAGCGAAGCCCCGATTTCAGAGGAGAACGAGGTCGTTCTCCCTAAAGGAACAGTGCAGCGCAGCTCCAAAACCGCGCTGGCCGACGTCGGTGACGAAACCGCCCTAGAGGCTGGGGCTCCCGAGGGAGCCCCATGGAGTAACCGTCAGAAACAGCGGCCCGTACAGAAATTGCACGTTTTTCCGGTAGGGCAGCCATTGGATACGCAGATCGGATCCGTGGTGCAAGCATAAGTCGGCTTGCTCAGGAGGGCTCCCGAGGCGAGCAGGACGGCCACGGCACAAAGGGCAAGTCTTTTCATCGTCGTCTCCTCACTTTCTAGAATCGCTCGCCAAACAGCGAGCTATTTTCCGAGATCCTACAAGAGAATTCTTGCAATGACAACCATCCAGCATCGGGCGCCCAGGCCGTAGGTCGAGAACCGAGGGGCCGGCGGCGCGCTCGTGTATAATTTCGAGATCGGAGCAGGGGAGGGATGACGATTGCCTGGACGATTGCCTGGAAGAATCGCGGTGCTGGTCGTTCTGGCCGCTCTAGTCTTCGCTCCTGTCGCGGCTGCCCAAGAGCCGCGTAGCCCCAGCCCTGCATCACCGGCAACGGTGGGTGAGCTCCTCGGTGCTCTTCGCGACAAGGCGAAGGCCCTGGAAGGGACGGCCGGCATGCGGCTTGCCTTTCAGTCCCTCAACTCCAGGTTCAAGCTTCCGCAGGATGCCGTTCGCTACTCGGACTTCGTGATCGTCCGTCTGATCTTCGAGGCTACGCGGGACGCCGGATTCTGGAACCTGCACTGGGCCATCACCAACCGCGAGCCGGAGTCGGACAACATCTGGCGCCAGTGGCAGGTGGTGCGCCAACCCCTCTACGCCAAACCCACCGCCACCGCGGAGTGCGACGAGCTCTCGGCGCTTTTCGCCTTTCTATCGCGCTCGCTCGGCGTCAAGGGCATCGGCCTCCTCTGGCCCTATTCCAACCATACCGTGGCGGCGTGGGAGATCCATCCAGCCGGCAGGAAAGCCGTCCGCGTGGTCGTGCCCACGACGCAGATCTTCCTTTCCCCGACCGACTTCTTTGGCACCACGACGTTCGATCCCTGGCGCCAACGCACCATCCCGGAGTACACCCGGCGCGATGCGCAACCGACCCTCCAATTCCCTCGGGCACTACTCAATTTTTTCCTCGAGCAGGCGCAGCGCTACGGCGGTGCGACGGACTCCACCTTGCAGCGCCTGCGGTATCAGCGCGAAGCCGTCTTCCGGGGGAACCTGACTCCCGATCGAGCCGCCGTCAACGCCGACCTCACAAGCCTCAGCCTCACCGGGGCACCTCCCGAGGACCTCGCAGCCTTCACAGACTTCGCGCGGGAGATGCGGACGGCAGAGGCGGGAACGCGAGGACGAAATTGGCGATAAGATAAGAGAAGGTGTCGGAGATCACCGCGGCAGCCGGTCGAGGAACCGCCAGTGCTCTCCCGGATGGGGCGAAGCATGAGAGGCGATATGACAAAGACAACCGTCAGTAAGCAAGTCACTCATCGGTGGTATGCGCGGCCCGTGCTCTTCGTTGCTGACGTAAACCGCGCACTTCGGTTCTACATCGACCTGTTGGGCTTCGAGAAGAGTTGGCATGAAGGCGACGGCGCGGGCACGGTCTGTCAAGTCAATCGCGCGGAATGCGAGATCATTCTTTGTGAGGACGCCGCGCGAATAGACAAGGCTCGCCTGTTCGTGGAGCTGACGCCAGACGGGCTCACCGAGCTTCGCCGTGAAATCGCCGAACGGTCGGTCCCCAACGAGAAGTCCTGGTGGGGTTACGATGTGATCAAGGTCGTCGACCCAGACGGTAACGAGCTGCTGTTTCCCGTTTCCGAGTAAGCCAAGCCGGGGAGGGTCTTAGAGGGTGTCTCAGAAGTTCCGAGACCGCCTACCGCCGGGGGCTGAAGACCCCGGCTACCAACGGTAGTCCCTACGGGACCCATGAAGAACAAGGCGCGGTCCCACAGGGACTACCGTTGGTAGTCAGAGATTTCAATCCCTGGCGCCAGCGGAGTCGCTGACACCCCTTCGAGACACCCTCTTAGTCTCCGACGTAGCGGTGATGCCTTTACGAGGCTGGTGGGCTGCAGCTTCAGGGGCCGCCGTTCCGCTCCTGACCTCTCCGGCCCCGTCTTCCGCGAAAAATGCGCTGTGATGCTAGCATGCGGCTGACCGTGGGGAGGATGGTTTGAGCGAAACTCTGGAAGCACGGGACCGGTTGCGCCGGCTCGCGAACAGCGACGGCGCGCTGTACTGCGCCCTGCTCCTTCTGGTTTGGGGGCTGACCGTGCCCCTGCGCGGCCTGTGGCAGGACGACACGCTGCTCCTGCGGTTGGCACGCACCCATCAGGGGCAAGGTTTCATGGCCGCTCTGACCCCGGTCGGCTCTCCCTTGCGGCGCCTCTATACCCTGCCGTTCCGCTGGGCGCTCGCCACCCCGCAGCCGATCTGGACTCTGCACTTGATCTTCGGCCTGACCTGGCTCGGACAGGCCCTCGCCGCCGGCTGGATCGCCCGGCTGCTGCTACCGAAACGCCAGCTCACCCGGTTCCTGGCGATCTGCCTTACGCTCACCGCGACCAGCGACTACCTGACCGGCAACCTCACGTCTCTGGGCTACAACCTCGCCGCGCTCATGCTGCTGCTCGCCATCGGTTGCAGCCTGCGCTACCTGGCGGGCGGACGCGCCGGCTGGATCGCGCTCGCGTGCGCCGCCATCGCGGTCAGCATCTGGACGCTCGACGTCGCGATCCCCGCCCTGCCGTTCGTGCCGCTGCTCCTGGTCTGGCGGAGCGGTACCCAGGCCTGGCGGCGGATCCTTCTGGTGCTCTCGGCCCTCGGCCTCACCCTGGCTCCCGAGGTCCCCATCGAGTGGCGGTTTCTGCACGACGCCAACAGCTACGCCGCAGTGGCCATGCAGCCGATGCGTCTCGCCGAGCGTCTTCTTCGCACGGCAAGCCTGGGGTACGAGAACTTCGCACCGTGGCGCTGGGCCTTCGCACACCGAACCTGGTATCCCAGGCCGCCGGCGGCGATTCCCCTTTGGGCCATGGGACTCGCGGCTGGAGCAGTGGCGACGTGGTTCGCGTTCCGGGCACGCCAGGCACAAAATCCGGGTCCGCCGGAGCGCCCCCCCCGGATCCTCCTGCTGGCCGGGACTTTCGCCGCCATGGCCTTGATTGCGAATGCCGCGTATGCCGGGCTTCAGATGGCCGAAATTCACTATCGCACGCACATCCTGTCGCGCACCTGGGCTTCTCTCGCCATCGCCGTTCTGATCGGCTGGGCGGTGCAAAGATGGCCTCGCTTCCGGGCCGGTTTCCTGCTCGTGCCGGTCCTCTTCGTGGGGCTCGGAGTCTGGGGAGGCCTGGAGCGTCAGGACCTGTGGGTTTCGACCTGGCGGCTACACCAGAAAGAGCTCCTGTCGATCGTCACCAACGCCCCTGCGTTGACACCCGGAACCGGGATCATCCTGCGCAGCGGGCCGACGCCGAATCTGTATCTCGCGACCGAGGCCGACTATCTGGCTATGAGCTGGCTCGTCTTGCTCTATGATGACCCCGCCATTCACGGCCTGCGGATGGCCCCGGACCGCGGCACGGGCTGCCGTGCCACACCCGAGGGGCTCGACTGCTGGCACGAGCAGAAGGCCGAATGCTTCGCGGCAGGCACCTGTGCGGCCGACCGCTTTCCCTATGAGAAGCTGGTGATCCTGGACTTCGACGATCGGACAGGGACCTGGCGGTTGGTTTCCAATCCACAGGGTGACCCTCTGTTGGGCGGCTCCGGCGCGGCGCTGGCCGGCTATCGGCCCGCCGGCCGGATCCTGAAACGCCCGCTGACGCCGCGGCAGCGCGCCCTGTTGCTCCTGTAGATCGCCACGAGCGCCCATGAGCCCGGATCTCTCCGTCGTCGTCCTGTGTTACCGCTCCGGCGACGCAGCGCGCTCCAGCGCGGCCCGCATCGGCAAGGTGCTCGTCGATGCGGGCATCGACAACTATCAGCTCGTGCTGGTGGGCAACTATGTCGCCGGCAGCGATGATACGACCCCGGACGTCGTGCGAGAGCTGGCGGCCGGCGACTCCCGCATCGTGTGCTCGGCGGTGGAGAAACAGGGAATGATGGGTTGGGACATGCGCAGCGGATTGTCCCTCGCCACCGGTGCGTGCTTGGCGGTGATCGACGGCGACGGCCAGGTTCTGGTCGAGGATCTGGTGCGCATCTACCGGCTGCTCTGCGAACGAGGGCTCGATCTGGCGAAGACGTACCGCACGCGCCGCGGCGACGGCCTCAAGCGCAAGCTCCTTTCGCTGGTCTTCAACGGGCTCTTTCACGTTCTCTTCCCCGGGCTTGCAGTGCGGGACGTCAACGCCAAACCCAAGATCCTGACCCGCTCGGCCTACGAGCGGCTGACCCTGCGATCCGACGACTGGTTCATCGACGCCGAGATCCTGATCCAGGCCCGCCGTTTGGGATTTCGCATCGGCGAGGTGGAAACGGAGTTCCTCGGCCTGACCGGCCGGCGTTCCTTCGTCAGGATGGCGGCGGTCCTCGAGTTCCTGCACAATCTCGTGCGCTACCGGCTCCTGGAGCGCCGGCGGAAGGCCACGAAATGAGGGTCCTGGTGACCGGCCCCGGTCGCCTCGGCCGTCCGCTGCTGGCAGAGCTGCATCGGCAGGGGATCACCGGCGCCGTCCTGCATCGCAGCCCCGCGGCCTTCCTGCCGCCCGGCTGGCGCTCCATCCGCGCCGACGTGACGCGGCCTGAGAGCCTCGCCGGGGCCTGCACGGACATCGACCAGGTCCTTCACCTGGCGGCCGTCACGCACTCCAACCGGAGCGCCCGCTACACCGAGGTCAATGCCTTCGGCACACGGAATCTGATCGCCGAGGCCCGGCGGGCCGGCATCCAACGATTCACCCTGGTGAGCACGCGCGCGATCTCCCCCGCGGGCGGCGCCTACAGCCGATCCAAGATCCACGCCGAAGAGATCGTCCGGGGCTCGGGCCTGGAGTGGAACATCCTGCGGCCCGCTGAAGTCTATGGCACCGGCGGCGAGGGGATCTCGGCGTTGATCGAACGTTGCCGCCAGGGCCGCTGGGTCCCGGTCGCCGGGGACGGCAGCCCGCTCCTCGCGCCAGTCTATCTCGACGACGTCATCGACGGCATCTGCCGCGCCGTGACGGCCCCGGGCCATGGCGGCGTGTTAATGCTCGCGGGGCCTGAAGAGATGACCTACCTGGAGCTGATCCGGCGCCTGGCGGCCTATTTCCATACCCGCCCGCGGACCCTCGGCGTGCCCGCCGGCCTGCTCTCGCTCGCCGCCCGGGCGCTCGCGCTCCTGCCGCTCGATAAGCCACCTCTCTACGCCGATCAGGTGGCGCGCCTGTTCAGCCCGAAGAGCCACGACACCGAGAGCGCGTTTCTGGCCTTTGGTTTCACCGCCCGGCCGCTCGAGCAGGGCTTGGACGCTCTCTTCCCTCCACAGCCGGGAGCCCCCGCTTGAGCTTCGACGAGCACAGCGCGGACTATTCACAGAAGATCGACCGGGCCTTGACCGTCGTCGGCCTCGAGCACGGCTTCTTTTTCGAAGCCAAAGTGCGGCACATCCTGGAAGCGCGGCGCCGGCTCGCGGCGAACGATGCGGTGCGGGTGCTCGAAATCGGCTGCGGCATCGGCTTGCTGACCCAACGCCTGCGCCCGCTGCTCACCGCCGTCTGGGGGATCGACCCCTCCATCTCCAGCCTTGGGCAGGCGGCAGGGCTGGACGGCCGGTTGATCGCCGCCGACGGCCTCCGCACCCCGTTCGCCGACGAGAGCTTTCACCTGGTGATCGCCGTCTGCGTCCTCCACCACGTGCCCGTCGACCAACGCGCCGCCTTCCTGGCCGAGGCGGCACGCATCACCCGGCGGGGCGGTCTGGTCTTGCTGTGCGAGCACAATCCGTGGAATCCGCTGACCCGCCTCGTGGTCAATCGCTGCGAGCTCGACCGCGACGCGGTCCTGCTGGCGCAACCCGAAGCCAGGCGCCGGCTCACCGCCGCCGGCCTCTCCGACGTCCGCTCCCGATACATTCTCTTCTTCCCTTGGCGTGGAGCCCTCTGGCGGTGGCTCGAAGCGCGGCTCGCCTGGCTTCCCCTCGGCGGCCAGTACGTGATCGATGGGCAAAACAAGGGATTTGCGTAATAGTCCCTACAAAAGCCGTCGAAGTCCAGTTTCTCATTGCTCCCAATGCACGCGCGTGCGTTGGCTGGCCTTTTACGGTCAGGCGGCTATGTGCTAAAGTTGTTCCTTATGGGGAACGTGGCGCGCAACCTTCACCACGCCGCACGCCGGCTCCGGCGCGCACCGGTGTTCACGATCACGAGCGTACTCACGCTCACGATCGGCATTGGCGCATGTGCGCTCATGATGAGCTTGGTCTCCACGATCCTGATCAAGCGCCTCCCTTACGGACAGCCGGACCGCTTGGAGATGATCTGGGGATACTATCCCGACGCCAATCTCGGGTTTCGGGAGCAGCCGACCCACGGGGCCGTCTTCAGCATCATCCGCGACAATACTCAGGCGTTCGAATCGATCGCGGCATTTCGTGGAGCGTCCTACAACCTCGGCGACGCGACCAATCCCGAACGCCTCGATGGCGTCCAGGCGACGGGAGAATTCTTCCAAACGCTTGGCGTCGCGCCGGAAATCGGCCGCTTCTTCGAACGCGCCAACGAGACGCCGGGAAGCGATCACGTCGCGATATTGAGCGACGCGGCGTGGCGCCGTCGGTTCGGTGCTGATCCGCACATCATTGGCCGGGTGCTCACCCTGAACGGCGAGCCCTACACGGTCATCGGCGTCGCAGCCCGCGGATTCGCATTTCCACGCGGATCAGAGATGCCGGGCGATTTCCAATTCGCTGCGATGCCGGACGTATGGGTGCCGCTGAAACCGCCGACGGGTGGCATCACCGACCTCGCCATCGTCGGGCGTCTCCGCGCAGGCGTGACACACCTCGCGGCACGTCAGGACATGAATCGCGTGATGGCCGTAGTGAGGCGTTCGGTGCCCGTCATCAAGAATTCGCGGCCTGATGAGTTGCTCGTTCCTCTGCGCGATCAGTTGGTCGGCGGTGTGGCGCCGATGCTCATCAGTTTGCTGGCGGGCGTGGTGCTGGTCCTCGTCATTGCATGCGTGAACACCGCGCAACTCCTGCTCGCACAGTTGCATGCACGGCGCCGCGAGCTCGCGATTCGTGCAGCGCTTGGCGGCTCGACTCGCCGGCTTGCCGGTGAAGTGCTGACCGATGTCCTGCTGCTCGTTACCGTCGGCGGCGCGGCGGGGCTCGCCGCGGGAGTCGCGGGGATGAAGCTCTTGCGCACCTATGCCGCGGATCATCTTCCCCGGGCTTCGGAGCTGACGTTTGACGCGCAGTCCGCGTTTGCGGCACTCGGAGCCATTGCTCTCGCGGCGCTCATGGTGAGCATCGTTCCCATGCGCCTCGGCAGCCGCGTGCAGTTGGTGGACACGCTCCGCAGCGGCGGGCGCGGGGCCGGACTCCGGGGAATCTCGCTCAAGGCTCGTCGCGCGCTGGTCGTCGGTGAGCTCGCGGGCTCGCTCGTACTCGTGACCAGCGCGGGACTGCTGGTTCGCACCCTCTCGCACCAGGTGAACGCGAACCTGGGATTCGATGCCGTTCACGGCGTGACGTTCGAAGTGTCGCTTCCGCCGATCAGCTATCCGGAACGTCCGTACGGCACGGGGATGGAGCATGCGGCGGCCGTTCGGTTCCTGAGTGCGGCGCTCGACAACATTCGCGCGCTCCCGGGCGTGACCGCCGCCGGCATCGGAAAACCTCTTCCGCTGAGCGGCGCGCAACAAGCAACCGTTTTCACGCCCGAAGGCGAGCTGCCGGCATTGCAATCGGGTGCGATCTCGCCCATCGCTCAGTTCAGCGTCGCGAGTGCGGACATGATTCGTGCGCTGGGAACGCCGATCATCACGGGTCGTGATTTCTCGTCGGTCGATCGTACCGGGGGCCTGCCGGTCGTGATCGTCAACGAAGCGATGGCCCGGTGGCTGTGGCCGGGCAAGAATGCGATCGGAAAACGCATCCGCGTCGGAAGGCCCGCGGACCAGGCGAGATGGCCGTGGATGACGGTCATCGGCGTGGTCGCAAATATGAAACGCTACACTCTGACCGAGACGCCGCGGCCCGAAATGATCGTCCCGTACACGCAGAATCCATATCTGACGTTCAGCACCATGCAATTCGTCATTCGTTCGAACCTCGAAACGTCCGCGTTGCTCACAGAGGTGCAGCGCGCGATGGCCGCCGCCGATCCGGCGATCCCCCTTGCGCATGTCCGAACGATCGAAGACCTCGTGGCGACGAGCGCATCGAACGCGCGATTCGCCACTCGCTTCATGGCCGCCTTCGGCGTCGTCGCGCTCTTGCTGACGATCGTTGGCGTCTACGGTGTCATCGGCTACAGCGCGCAGCAGCGCAGGCAGGAGTTTGGCGTGCGCCGTGCACTCGGCGCGGGACCGCGCGAAATACTTCAACTGATCCTGGGTGAGTGCCTGGGCTTGACCGGCGTTGGCATCGCGCTCGGTTTCGCGCTGACCGCGGTCGCGGGGCTTGGAATGCGACCGCTGCTGTTTGACGTGTCGCCTTTTGATCCCATCACCCTGATGGGGTCCATTGTCGTGATCGCCACGGCAACGATTGCGGCAAGTCTGATTCCCGCCGCCTCGGCCGCGCGCGTCGAGCCTCGCGCGGCGCTGGAAGACTGAGCTCGACGCGCTGTCTTACCTCACACTCGATAAGCAGATCCTGCGCGCCGGCGCCGGTGGCGGCTTCGATCCCGGCCGGGCGAGCGCGTACATCTCCCAGGCGATGGCCCTGTACAGGCCCCAGGGGTCGTCGCCCACGGAGTAGAGGTCGAAATGGCCGCGCCCTTCGACGTAGCAGAAGTCGGTCTTGGCCCCGAGCCCCTTCATCGTCGCTTCCAACTGGTGCGCCGAACCGTCGAGATAGAAGGTGTCAGCCGAGCCCACGGTCAGGTGGACCTTGCCGTCGAGATCACGCCTGAGCTCCGGCCAGTGGCGACGGAGGCGCTCGGCCACGTCGTAGTGCTCCTTCCAATAGCTGATCACAGCCGAGTCCACCGCACCCGTCGTGCGGTCGAACATAGGGACCGGGAGCCCGCCGGCGGCGCGTGGGGAGAAGACCCATTCGAACGAGGCCAACTGGCCGCCATACTCCCCGACCACGACTTCCCGGCGCGTGTAGTCCTCGACGGAGACCAGCATTTCGCCCTTGTCGCGCGCCAGCGGCCAAGGCGTGCCGTCAGGCTTGCGATAGACGTTGGCGCCGGGGGCGTAGAGGTTGATGCCCACGAAGTCGTTGAAATCGCTGGGGTCGGGCGAGGTGGGCCACGCGCCGCCGAACAGTTTGGGATAGTTCACCTGCAGCCACAGCGCCGCCCAGCCGCCGGAGGAGTGTCCGGTCAGCAGGCGGCCCGAGGGCTTGGCGTCCATGCGGTATCGGCGTTCCAGGGCAGGGATCAGCTCGGCCGTCAGCGCCTGGCCCCACGGCCCGTTGTTGACGCTGTTGACGAACTCGCTCGTGCCGCTGGGGCTCGACTGGTCGATCCCCACCCAGATCATCGGTGGCGCCTTGCCCGTCTTCATCTCACTCCAACGGGCGACGCCGACGTCGTGGAGGGAGCGCAACGAGCCGCCGAAGCCCTGGGTGTAGTAGACGGTCGGATAGCGCTGGCGGGGATGGGCCGCATAATCCGGCGGGGTCACCACCCAGCCGTGCAGAGCGACGGGCCGACCCCAGAAGCCGCTGAGCGCCGGGCTGGCGAAGTCGATCGGATGGATGTCGGCCTTGGCCGCCGCATAGACCTCCCTCAGCGCCGCCGGCACGTTGGACAGGGGCTGGAGGGGATCGACTTCAGGGATGACGGTCGCAAGCGTCAGGAGCTGGGCTGCGTCGCCGGGCAGGTCCATCTCCACCACCCCGCTCACGAGATCACCAGGGCCGCGTCCAGTGTAGTTGTAGCTGTGGTCGCGATCGAGCACCGCCTGCACGGCGTAGCGGCCGGGCTTGAGCTGCGAGAAGGGTGTGGGGAAGGCCGAGACGTCAGCGTCGAGATCGACCTTGGCGCCGGGCGCGAGGCGCGCCACCTCCTGGGCGGCGATGGCGGTCGCGTGGGTATCGATCTGGTCCATGTCGACGCGCGCGACGGGCCTCCTGTCGGCGGGGCCGAGCAGTTTGGCGAAGACCAGCAGCCGCCCGGAGACCGACGTCGCCGAGGCTTGGCCCAAGCTCACATGAAACACCACGGGTGCGGGCAAAGCCGGCGCGGGCAAGGCCGGCGTGGCGAAGGTGGTCGCCACGGCAGCCAGCAGGTTGCACGTGCGGCGCCAAGGATGAGAGCTGGTCGAACGGACGGCGAGCTTCATGATCTTCCTCAAGAATACTTCGGCGTCAGCATAGGACAAGACGTACTTCGGTGTCGCCGCGAAGTACGGGATGTCGGGATAGGAGTTTCAATCGTACCACAAGAGAAGTCCCTGACACCTGTGTGGCTGGGCACCTCTCCTGCAACGCCTCTCCTCGCACCTCTCCTCCCTGGCCCGCTATTTGTGGATGCCGTTGGCTGTTTCTGCGCTACCCGTCAGAGTAAAGCCCGCCCAAAAATAGGGCTCTCGCGTTTCGGCCCGGCCAAGAAGGTCATGCTGTGCCGCTTGCAGAGATTCTGCTGCCGGCATCCCCTGGCGGATTCGGTTGTAAAACGCCTGCATGAAGATCGCCGTGGCCTTGTCGTCGACGCTCCATAGCGTGCTGAGCACGGCTGGCGCTCCCGCGTAAAGGAAGGCCCGAGGGAGACCGATCAGGTCATCGCCCTCGTCGTGCGGACCCAGCGCGGTGCCGCAGGCGGAGAGGACGACAAGGTTGGCGCTCTTGAGATCGAGACCGTAGATCTCATAGACGTGCAGATGGCCGTCAGATTTGCCGTCCGCAGCGGAGCCGCCATGGTCTGCAGCGAGGTCGATACGAGTGAGGAATGGACGCAGGGAATCATAGGTCGCGTGAGCCGCCAGGTGCACGATTCCGGCACCGCCCGCCTCCTGATGGAGACGGCTTTCCAGTGCTTCCTTGCCAATCCACGGGGTGGCGTTGAAGAGGTGGGCGATCGCGCGCACCTCCTCCTCCGCGTGGGGCAGGGAACCGTCTGGGTTGCCAAGCGCCAGGAGTGTCGAGGCCGCCGGTCTGAGATTGCGATGGACAAAGCGTAGCACGCTGGCGCTCGGGGCCAGGGTCAGCGCGTAATCCTGTGCGACGTAGCGGCTGTTTTTCGCATTCCACAGCGCGCCGAAAGGAAGGAAATGCAAGGGTCCCTGGGGCACGACGATCACGTTGTGATGCCGGAGATAGGGCTCAAGGGGAGCAAAGAGGGCCTCGTACAGGGATGCGGCCTCTGTCCGCGAGGGCTTTCGCGTTGCGATCAGATCCCGCAGGTAGCTGATCTGTTCGTGGAGCCGGGAGGCGGAGAGGGGGAGGGCGAGCCAGGTGACGGCATCGCGGTCGATGACCCAGGCGAGCAGTTTGTCGTCCAGAGCGAAGTACTCGATTAGAGATGTGTGGTCGTCAAGGATCTCTCCCTGCACCTGCGTGAGGGTCACCGTGTCGACCTTGAGGAGCGAAGCGTACTCCGGGTTCACTCGCGTCACCGCATTGAGCAGTTGCTTATAGAGCTTGCGAGTGGCTTCGGTGTCCCGGCCGAAGCCTCCGCCTCCTTGTTCCTGACCTTCGAGCTCGATTAGCCTTTGTCGTACGTCCTGAAGGCGCTCCACGAGCTCGGCCGGCACACCCACGGCCGGCAACCGGCGAGTGCCGATTTGGTTCAGAAAAGCGCTCGCTCGGGCTCGCTCGGCATATTCGAAGCCCTGCGCCGGCTGGTTGAGGTCATAGAGCAAGCGAATTGCCTGTGCATAAAGAGACTCTTGGTGGCTGGCCCAAGAGGCCACCAACTCGCCGCGGTGCAGTTGCCCCTGGACTGCCTCGGTGGCGTCGATTGCTTGGCGATAGTACTCCATCGCTTGGTCTTTGGCGCCAATCATCGCGTAAAGAGTGGCGACGCGCTGCCACGCCGTTGGCTGCAAAGTTGCGTTCCTGGCAGCGTTGAGCAGATAGTCCTTGATTGCCTCCTTCGTCTGCCCCTTGGCGGCTTTCAGATCGGCGCTCCACAGAGTCTCATAATAAATTTGTTTGATATCTCCGCAATTCGAAGAGGTTGGAATTGGGAGACCCAGCTTACGAGCATCGCCGAAATCTTTCCTCAAAGATTTCAGTGAATCCAGCTCCCCAGGCGTGGACGTCTGTGACTTCTCGAAGACATTCCAGGCCTCGTTGTTCTTGGCCATTGCTTTTTCTCGATGGCCAAGCTTCTGGTAGATACGGCCCAAGTTGGTCAGGGCGTCCACCTGGCAATTTAACGACGCGATGACGTCTAACTCGTCGCCGGTGAAGTCGAATTGCAGGTCCGCGAAGGCTGTCCGCATTGCGCTGGAAACAATGTGCCTTGACTTCGCCGACGCTGTGAGGGTCTTTGTCACCTCGTCGTCGAGCTTCCCCGATTCGAGGGCCTGGCGGAAGGCGCGTGCCTGCTTGGCGGCGCCCTCAGCAAGAAAACGATATGTGGATCCAGCCTCTTTCACTCGGGCCGGGGCGCGCGCTTCCTCCACTTTCTTCGCATGGTCAAACAAAGGGAGAAACACGGAGCTGGAATCTTCCGTCTCTTCCAGATGAATTGAGATGATTTGCGCCTCTGTCACCGCCGTATCGCCGTAGCCGGCGACCCTTAAAATGGTCGTAAGTCTTTTGGCTTGGTTGGCGTACCAACCCTCCGGCACTGCTTGGATGTGCCAATAGCTTAATGCTGCATGATCAAAGGCCGCAGCTCCGTGAATCAATTCTTGCTCAATGACAGGCCGGGATTTCGACTCGTGCAGCGCTGAATGCATCGATTGAACCCAATGGTTCCAGGCGTACTGGAGCTCCTTACCCAGGGGGTTCGTCGGGGAGGCGGCCTCGAGGGATATCAGTGCCTGCTCAGTTTCTCGGAGCCGCCGGCTTTGTTGTTCACGGTCTTCGGCATAAGCATCGAGCGTCAGGCGAAGCAACTCGGGGTCAGAGCTGTAATCCGGGGCGGATCCTTCCTTTTGGGATAACAATTCCGCGGTAGCGTGAAAGGTCTCGAGCATATTTTGCTTCAGGGAAGGGGTTTCGCGCAGACGAGCCCAAGTCGAAGGCGAAATCTGAGATTCCAGGGAGCGAGCGTCGGCGACTGCAGCAGTCAGGTACTTCTCGGCCTCGTCATAGCGGCCGAGATCGGCACTCAGATCACCCAGCCTGGTGGTCAGTCGGACCTCGGCGGAGGACATGAAACCGTTCCGAGGCAGCGTATTCAGGGCGGCTTTCATGGAGGCCAATGCCTCCTCGTAAGAGCCCATGATGCGCTGCACCGACGCCTGCTTTTCCAACGTCTTGGCTTCTTCGACGTGCAGCCCCGAGCGTTGCTCGATCGCCAGGGCTTCAGCCAGCACCTCCAAGGCCTTGGAGAAATAGCTGCGGGTCTGGTAGTTCTCGCTCAAGACCAAGAGGTCTGCCACTTCTCCCGCTTCGTCGTGTAGGCCGTGGTGAAGCACCCGCGCGAGGCGAGCCTCGGCTTCTCCCTCCGGATAGAAGAACATGGACCGCGCCAAGCCTCTGCGCGCGATCGCTTGCGCTGCGATGTCCTGGGATTCGCGTGCGAGTTGCAGAGCTGCGGTGAAATTTTCTTCAGCCCCTCCAAAGTCCCGGCGCTGCAGACTCTCTTCGCCGCTTTTCAGGAAATCTTCGAGGTGCGGCGGGGAAGGCGAAGGTGCGGCATGCAGGATGGAGGTTGCGAGCATGGCCGGGAGAAGGACGAGAAGTCGGGTAAGAGAAGTGAATCGATCGTGCATACCTCGCTGTAGCGCACGCGGAGGGCCTGGGTGGACCTCCGGGGGCGCTCCGGGTATGCTCCCCGGACGGATTGCTTCTTTCGCGGAGACACCCCTATGACTCGTTTCCCTGTCGTGGCCTCGATCGCTCTCCTTTTCCTGCTCGGCGCCTTGCCTGGGCTGGCGGCTCCAGCTTCCACGGCCTTGTCGCCGGATCTCCGGGACTTCTACGTTGACCTCCATCAACACCCGGAGCTTTCGCTGCACGAGGAGAAGACGGCCGCCAAGGTCGCCGGCCGGCTCCGCCAGGCAGGCTTCGAGGTGACGGCCGGGGTCGGCGGCACCGGGGTCGTGGGGGTGCTCAAGAACGGCTCCGGCCCGACCGTGATGCTGCGCACCGAGCTCGACGCCCTGCCGGTCGAGGAGAAGACCGGCCTCCCTTACGCCAGCACCGTGCGGGTCAAGGACGACGCGGGCGCCGACGTGCCGGTCATGCACGCCTGCGGGCACGACGTCCACATGACGGCCCTGGTGGGGACGGCGGCCGAGATGGCGCGCCGCAAGGCCGACTGGCACGGCACCCTCGTCTTCATCGGCCAGCCCGCCGAGGAGAGGATCCGGGGCGCCCGGGCGATGCTCAAGGATGGGCTCTTCACCCGCTTCCCCAAGCCCGACTTCGTGGTGTCGCTTCACGACACTCCGAACCTCCCGGCCGGCCAGCTCGGCGTCACCTCGGGCTACACCCTCGCGAGCTCCGACTCGGTCGACCTGACGATCTACGGCAAGGGCGGCCACGGCGCCTCGCCGCAGACGACCGTCGATCCCATCGTGATCGCCGCCCGCACGGTCCTGGCGCTCCAGACGATCGTCGCCCGCGAGAAAGACCCGCAGGACCCGGCGGTCGTCACCGTGGGCTCGATTCACGGCGGCAACAAGCACAACATCATCCCGGACGAGGTGAAGCTGCAGATCACCGTCCGCGCCTACAAGAAGGAGGTCCGGGAGCACATCCTCGCCGCCATCGAGCGCATTGCCAAGGCCGAAGCGGCGGCGGCGGGAGCGCCCAAAGAGCCGGCCTTTGCGGTCATCGAGAGCTGCGCGGCGACCTACAACGACCCCAAGCTGACCGCGCGGATCGCGGCGGCGCTCCGCCGGACTTTCGGGGACGGCAACGTCGTCGATCTGCCGCCGCAGATGGCCTCCGAGGACTTCAGCGAGTACGGCCTGGTGGGAGTCCCGGCGGTCCAGTGGAGCCTGGGAGCCGGCGATCCCGCGAAGCTCAAGGAGCTGGAGGCGGCCGGCCAGCATCCCCCCTCCCTCCACTCCAGCCTCTTCGCCCCCGACCGCGATCCGACGATCGTGACCGGAGTGGAGTCGGAGGTGGCCGTGTTGATGGATCTGCTGGGGACGCCAAAGTGACGACGCCATGCTGTACATGGTCGTAGAGAGGTAAGAAATGACCAAACGCATCAGAAAGGCGGCTGTATGAGCCAAGCCTCTACCGCCCGGCAGCCGCTTTCTGGGGCAGCCGTGCCTTGATCCAGCCGTCCACGCGCGTCTCCAGCAGGTCGAGCGGCAGCGCTCCGCCATCCAGGATCTCGTCATGGAAGGCCTTGAGGTCGAAATTCGCCCCGAGCTGTGTCTTCGCGCGCTCCCGCAGCTCGCGAATCTTCAGTTGTCCCATCTTGTAAGCCAGCGCCTGCCCCGGCCAGGCGATGTAACGGTCGGTCTCGGTCTGCGCGACGACGGCATTGACGTCGTTTTCTTTCATGTAGGCGATCACCTGGTCGCGCGTCCACCCCTTGCGGTGGATGCCGGTGTCGACCACCAGCCGCACCGCGCGGAACAGCTCCGAATTCAGCCGGCCGTAGTCGGACACCGGGTCCTTGTAGAGGCCGATCTCCTTGCCCAACTCTTCCGCGTACAGCGCCCAGCCCTCGGTATAGGCGGACAGGCCGCCACTGAACAGCCGGAATTTCGGCAAGCCCTGGAGCTGCTGCGCCACGCTGATCTGCATGTGGTGCCCGGGCACGCCCTCGTGATAGGCGACGGCTTCGTCGTTCACCAGGCTGCGGTGGATCGGATCGGCGACGGCGACCACCACGCGCCCGGCCCGCTTGCCGTCCGGAGTGCCGCGGACGTAGTGCGTCGCCGCGGCCTTGTCGAAGTCGGGGATTCCCTCGACGGTCACCGGCGACTTCGGCAGCAGCCCGAAGAGCTCCGGCAGCCGCGGTTGCATCTGGTCGATGTATTTTTTGAAATCGGCGACGATCTGCTCCTCGTTCTTCGGCGCCCACTTCGGATCGCTGTTGATCGCGGCGCGGAAGGCGGCGAGATCCTTGTAGCCCTGCGCCTGCGCCAGCTTGGTCATCTCCGCCGTGATCCGCGCCACCTCTTTCAGACCCACCTCGTGGACGGCCTCCGGCGTGATGTCAACGGTGGTCATGGCCTTCACCGCCTCGGCGTAGCGCCGCTTGCCGTCCGGCAGGCTCTCGACCGAGATCGCGGTGCGCCCCTTGGGCGCGTACTCGTCGTGCAGGAACGTCGCGAATTCCTTGTAGGCCGGGAGGACCTCCTCGTTGGCCGCCTTGGTCATCGCGGCCGTCAACCGCTGCTTGTCCGCTTCGGAGAAGCTCGCCGGAAACTTCTTCAGCGGCAGCAGGAACGGGTTCGCCGCGACGATCCCCTCGCACTGCCCCGGAAGCTGGTCGACGACGAGCTTCGGCGGCATCAGGCCGTCCTTCTCACCGGCACGCAGCACCTCGGTGACCTGCTTCAACACGCGCGGGATCTGGTGGAGGCGCGCGATGTAGTCCTCGTAGTGCTGCACCGAATCGAGCGGCACGCTCAGCGGCAGGTCGGCCAGCGAGGTATGGGCGCCGCCCTGCTGGTTGATCGGCATCTCGTAGTTCTTGAGCTCGTAATTCACGTCGGCGCGGGTGAGCTGCCGCTCCAGAAGCTCATGCGACAGCAGGTCGGCGTCCGCCATGCCGGTGGTCGGGATGGCGCGCAGCCGCGCCAGGAAGGCGTCGTTCTCCGCGTGCTGGCGTGCGATCTGCGCCAGCGACGCATCGCCCAACTGCGCGTTGTAGCGATAGTCGCCGATCGAAGTCGCCCTCTCCGGCGAGCTCTTCAGGCCGGCCTGATAGAATTCCTCGAACAGCGCATTCTGTTTCGCCACCCGATCGGCCACGGGGGTGCCCTGGGCATAGGCTGACGAGCAAACACTGGCAGCAAGCAGAAAGCAGGCAAGGTTTCGCATGAGCCGAAGCCTAGCAGATGACCCCTTCGCCAGGTAGGGGGCTCAATGGGAGGATCATCAGGGTCTGTACGTGCTGCTCACACCAGCTCGGGATGCCGCAGCAGCTCGCCCAGCAAGAGGCGAACTTTTTCCGCCGCCGCCTGCCCCGCGGCGAGGACGTCCTCGTGCTTCACCGGCTCGTCGGTGAGGCCCGCTCCGGGGTTGCTCACCATGGAGATGCAAAGGCAGCGCATTCCCATGGGATGGGCGGCGAGGATCTCCAGGACGGTGGACATGCCGGCCACGTCGCCGCCCAGGGTCTGGAGCATCCGCACTTCGGCCGGGGTCTCGTAGCTGGGTCCGGCGAGCCCCATGTAGACCCCTTCGCTCAAGGGAACGCCGAGCTCGGAGGCCAGCCGGAGCGCCAAGGCGCGGAGGCGCGGGTCGTAGGCGGCGGTCATGTCCGGGAAGCGGGGGCCCCACTCCGGAGGGAGCTGGCCGCGGAGGGGGTTCAGGCCCGTTAGGTTCACGTGGTCGCGGATGAGCACGAGGTCGCCCGCGCGGTGGTGAGGCTGGAGGCCGCCGGTGGCATTGGTCATCACCAGCACCTTGGCTCCCAGCAGGGCGGCGAGGCGGATGGGGAAGACCGTGTCGTTGGCGCTGTATCCCTGGTAGGAGTGGAGCCTTCCCCGGTAGTAGAGGACGTGGCGCCCCGGCACGGGCTCGAACATCTCGACGGCGTGCATGTGCCCCTCGACGGGATGGACGGGGAAGGGGAGGAGGAATTCGAGCTGCACCGGGCCGCGGGTCCGCTCGCCCAGGTCCACCCCGAGGCCGGAGCCGGAGACCACCGCCACCTCGGGCCGGGGCCAGTCCAGGAGGTCGAACCGCTCGACGGCGGACTTGTGCTGCTCGATCAGGGCCTCCAGGCCGTCCGGGCTCTCGTCGAGGGAGCGGTGGACGAGCCCTTCCAGGTCTTCCCGCGGGTCGTTGTCGTCTTCCATGGCTGCGTATCGTAGCAGCGATGGCAGGGAGGGGCTCGCCACAGCACCTGATCGGCACCTATACCTATGGAAGTGCTGGTTCTACGAACAAGCTTCCCTTAGCGAAAGGAGATCCTCGTGAAGAAGACGCTGTTAGGGCTCGCTCTGGAAGTAGCCGCTCTCGGCCTCCTCCTGTCTCCTGCAATGGCGGCGGCCAGTCCGCCCCAGGCCGCGCCGGTGAACGTCGCGGATCAAGCCTTCCTTTCTTCCCTTGCCGAGGTGGGGCCTCCGGCCCCGGAGCTTGCAGCCAAGCGGCCGGCCATCGATCAGAAGGCGCTCTGCACGGCCTCGGCGCATTGCTGGAATGGCACCACCGTCAGTTGCTCGGGCAACAACAGCACCACGAGCTGCTCGGCTACGGACAGCAATTGTTCCGTGCACCAGAGAGGATCCGTGACCTGCGACGGCGTCACCACCTCGTGCCCCGTCTGTCCCTGCGACTTGAACTGTACCGATGAGCGGGCCAACTGCGTAGACATCTGCTCTCCTTGCATCGCCATCTCCAGTTGCAACCTCACGACTTGCACCTCGAGCTGTCACTGCAAGGTCATCGGCAACTGTTTGCAGCTTTGAGGCAGCCCGCGGCCGGCTCATCGGGGGCCGGCCGCGTTTCCACAGTAGGAATTGCGCGGCGGCTCCGCGATTCAAGAAAGGAGATCTGTCATGAAGAAGATGGTCGTTGGTGTCTCTCTGGCCCTGGCCATTCTCGGCTTCCTCATGTCTCCAGCCATGGCGGCGGCGGGTCCGCCACCCAATGCGCCGGCGCTGAGCGCCTTCCTTGCCTCCCTGGCCGTACCGGCCGCGGCGCACGGGCCCAAGCATCCAGCCAACCACTGGAACAAGGCGCTGTGCAACGCCACGGCCAACTGCGCCTTTGGTGGCACCGTCAGTTGCCAGGGCAATAGCAGCTCCACGAGCTGCACGGCGGTGGATGGCAACTGCTCCTGGGGCATCGTGGGGTATGTCATCTGCGACGGCTACTACTCTTCGTGCCCCGGTTCCTGCTGCCCGGGGGATTTCTGCAGCCACGAGGACCGTTGCGCCGCCTCGTGCTATCCCTGTTCCTACAGCTATACGTGCAACTACGGTTCGTGCAGCGACGACTGCGAGTGCCAGTACAGCACTTGCCCGATCTAGGAAACCTCTGCCCTAAGGAGATCGTCATGAAGAAGATGCTTGTTGGACTTTCGTTGTCCCTGGCAGCTCTCGGCTTCCTCCTGTCTCCAGCGATGGCGGTGGCGAGTCCGCCGCAGGCCGCGCCGGTGCTGAGTGTCGCGGATCAGGCTTTCCTGGCCTCCCTCGCCGCACCCTTGGGGACGCCGGCCCCGGTGGACGCGGCCAAGCGGCCGCACATCGGTCCGAAGTCCCTTTGCAACGCCACCGCGAACTGCTGGAACGGCGGCACCGTCACGTGCAGCGGCAACAACAGCGTCACCAGTTGCTCGGCCGCGGACGGCAACTGTGGGGTGGGAGAGCCGGGGCACGTCACCTGCGACGGCGTCACCACTCCGTGCGCCCCGTGCCCCATCGACTGCGACGCTCTGGCTCAGCAGTGTGCGGATAACTGCAGTCCCTGCGCGGTCAAGTCCTTCCAGTGCAACCCCTACCGCTGCCGCTGTCTCTTCAACACCAACTGCATCTAGCGAGTCTCCAGTCTGCCCTCCGCCGTGCCTCCCACCGCTCCGGACCTGGAGCGGTGGGGGCTCTCCTCCCCCATCTTTGTCAGCGAGATCCCTGCCCTGGCTCCGGGCTCCCATTTTCTGCTGCAAAACTCGCGAAGTTTGTTGCGAAATTCGCGAGCCCTGCTGCAAAACTCGCGAAGTTTGCAGTAAAACTCGCGAATTTTCACGAGAATTCGTGAGCCCCGGTCCGGGGAACACGGGCCCCGGCCCGCGCTTCGCGAGCCCCGGACCGTAACTCGCGAGTTTTGCAGCAGAATTCGCGAATCCAGGCCGGAATTCGCGAAGTTTGCAGCACAATTCGCGAGGGTGGAAGCGCAGCTCGCCGTCCCGCGTCGAGGGTTCGCGAGCCCCAAGCCGCGATTCCTTTCCCGCTCGACGGCGCTCGCTTTCCCGGGAGCGGGGAAAGGGATCTCGCATCCCGGGCCCGGCTTCCCGCAAGCGAAGAAATCGAGCGCTGGACCGCTTGATTTCCGCCCGCCTCTGTTATAGCTTTCGACCATCGGCCGGATTGCCCGGCCGCACCCAAAACGGCCCGGCGTGAGTGGGAGCTCAGCACCGGACCTAACCACGCAAAGGAGACGAGTCCTATGCGCAGCTATCCTCATTCTATCCGCAACGCATTCACCCGCGCTTTCCTGAAGCGCCTCGCCGAGCGCGACGAGCCGCCGGTGGCGGGGGAGGCCGACGTGGCCGGCCCCTGGCACGTCGAGGAGGTGGAAGGGGGCTTCGGCCTCTTCCGCCAGGGCGAGAGCCTCAGCCGGCAGTCGCGGCCCACGGCGGTCTTCGGCGAGCGCTGGCTGGCCCTGCTGGCGGCGGCGGTGCTCCCCGGCACGGGGCGCGATGGCGCCTACCTCCTGGCGAAGGAGAGCGATCCCCAAGGCTTCGCCGTGATGGAGCCCGGCAGCACAGAGCCGGTGGGCTACCTTGCCCTCTTCGACGAGGCGCTGCTGGAGGGCTTGAACGTGGCCGCGGGGCTGGTGAGGGAGCCCGTCTGCCTCGCCTTCCTCCTGGAAGGAGCCGGCCAGGTGGCGCTCGAGCGGGCGGGAGCGATCCTGGACGAGACGGTGGAGTAGGGGACGTTGCTCAGCCCGGCCCTCTTCCCGGGCCGGGCTTTCCTCCGCCCAAGATCCCGGTCCTAACGGAAAAGAAAAGGACAGCAAGGACAGCAAGGACACCAAGGACGAACAGCAAGAACGCCTCTCGCGGGCTCGGCAGCAAGTCGTCGCGCCGCCGTCCTCTCCGGGAGCCCGTAGGGCAGCAGATTTCTAGCCCAGGCCGTAAGCCCTGGGCGAGGGGGGCGACACCCCTCGGGAGGCCCCCGCCCACCCAGGGTTCACACCCTGGGCTACGAGTCTGCCGCCCTACGGGCTCCCGTTGGTGTCCTGCGAGCCTGCCTTCCTGGATCCACCCGGCTCGTCACAGCACCTGATCGACACCTATAATTATGGAAGTGCTGGTTCTACGAACAATCTTCCCTTAGCGAAAGGAGATCATCATGAAGAAGACGCTCTTGGGGCTCTCAGTGGCAGCAGCTCTCGGCCTCTTCCTGTCTCCATCCATGGCGGCGGCGAATCCGGTGCTGAGCGATGCGGATCAAGCCTTCCTCGCCTCTCTCGCCGGAGCCTCGGTGGGCACTCCGGCCCCGCAGCCCGCAGCCAAGCGGCCGGGCATCACACCGAAGTCGCTTTGCACGGCCACGGCGAACTGTGGCGGGGGCGTCACCATAACTTGCAGTAGCAACACCAGCGTCTCCAGTTGCTCGGCCGCGGACCGCAACTGCAACGTGGAGCGAGGACACGTCACTTGCGATGGTATGACCACCTTGTGCTCTCCGGCTTGTCCCGGTTGCCCGCCGGACTGGTGCACCGGAGATTGCACGGACGTTTGCTTTCCCTGTTCCGGCAGCTTGATTTGCAACGGCCCTCCTGGTTGCTTCTCCAGGTGTAAGTGCGACTTCGTCCACTGCGCTCAGTAGGATCGAACCACGAATAGACGCAATAGGCAGCCCGCTCGCGGCCGGTCCAAGGGGGACTGGCCGCGCCTCCTCCTTCAACCTCGTCGCCGTTCTCGGATAGTCTATCCCCTCCCATGCCGCCGGCAGGGAAGAGTGGAGGGGAATCCCAGGACATGTCCGAGCTCGACGATCAGATTCAGAACCGGCGCGACAAGCGCCAGCGGCTGGTGGACGCGGGAATCGCGCCCTATCCCCACCGGTATGAGTGGGACCTGGAGCCCACCGGCATCCGGGCCGCCCACGGCGAGAAGACGGCCGAGGAGCTGGAGGCCGCGGACCTGCGGCTGCGCGTGCCCGGCCGGGTGCGCTCCATCCGCGGCCAAGGCAAGATCACTTTCGCCGATATCCACGACGGTAAAGGGAAGCTCCAGCTCTTCATCCGCCAGGCGAACCTCTCCGAGGCCGGGCGCCTGGTGCTCGACAACCTCGACCTGGGCGACGTGGTCGGTGCCGAGGGGAAGCTGATCCGCACCCGCACGGGGGAGCTGTCGCTGATGGTGGAGGGGCTCACCCTCCTCTCCAAGGCGCTGCGCCCGCTGCCGGAGAAGTGGCACGGGCTCGCCGACGTCGAGACCCGCTACCGCCAGCGCTATCTCGACCTCGCCACCAACGAGGAGTCGCGCCAGGTGTTCGAGGTGCGGGCGGCGCTGGTCAAGGGGATCCGCGAGTTCCTCGACGCGCGCGGCTTCCTGGAGGTCGAGACGCCGATGATGCAGGTGATCCCGGGCGGGGCCGCGGCGCGGCCGTTCAAGACCCACCACAACGCCCTGGACCTGGAGCTGTATCTGCGCATCGCGCCCGAGCTTTTCCTGAAGCGGCTGCTGGTGGGGGGGATCCCCCGGGTGTACGAGATCAACCGGAACTTCAGGAACGAGGGGATCTCCACCCGGCACAATCCCGAGTTCACCATGCTGGAGTTCTACTGGGCCTATGCGGACTACCAGCAGATGATTGACCTGACCGAGGAGCTGCTCACCGGCCTCGGCGAGACGGCCCGCCGCCTTCAGGGGAAGGAGCAGATCACCTGGGAAGGGCAGCCGGTGGAGCTGGCCCGGCCGTGGGCGCGCTACACCATGCGCGAGGCCATCACCCACTTCGCGGGTGTGCCCGCGGAGAGTCTGGAGACGGCGGAGTCGGTGTTCACGGTGCTGGGGGAGCGGGGGCTGGAGATTCCGCATGGCGGCACGTACGGTCACCTGCTCATGGGCCTCTTCGAGCACACGGTGGAGGAGCACCTCAGGAACCCCACGTTCATCACCGACCATCCCACGGACGTCTCCCCGCTCGCCAAGCAGCGGCCGGACGATCCCCGCTTCACCGAGCGCTTCGAGCTCTACATCGCGGGCTCCGAGATCGCCAACGGCTTTTCCGAGCTGAACGATCCGGACGTGCAGGCCGAGCGTTTCCGCCAGCAGGTGGAGGCGCGGGAGCTGGGGGGCGACGTGGAGGCCCACCTCTATGACGCGGACTACGTGCGCGCCCTGGAGCACGCGATGCCTCCCGCTGCGGGCATCGGCATCGGCATCGACCGCCTGACGATGCTGATGAGCGACCGGCAGTCGATCCGCGACGTGATCCTGTTCCCGCTGATGCGGCCCGAGGCGGAGGTGGGCGGCTAACGTGACGTCCCTCCTCCTGCGCCGGCTGCCGTTTCCGGCGGTGATCGCCTTGCGTTACCTGCGCAGCACGCGGCGGGACGCCTTCGCGAGCTTCCTCTCTCTGGTGGCCGCGGGCGGGCTGGCTTTGGGGGTGACGGCGCTCATCCTGTCGCTGGCGGTGATCTCGGGGTTTCAGTCCGCCCTGCGCGGGGAGCTCCTGGGCCGCACGCCGCAGATCGAGGTGGAGCTTCCCCCCAATGCCGATGCCGAGGGGGCGCGCGACGCCGTGCGCCGGGTGGCGGGGGTGACGCAGGCCCAGATCCAGGTGCGCGGGGGAGGCTGGGTGGTGGACCAGGGGAAGGTGCAGCCGGTGGAGTTGGTGGGCTTCGACGGCGAGGTGCCCCGTTCCTTTCCGGGAGCGGTGGGGAAGCGGGCGGGACTCTACCTGCCGAAATCGCTCGCCGCCCGCTGGGGGCTGCGCCCCGGGAAGGTGCTGGAAGTGGTCTCGCCCAAGCCGACGCTGACGCCTCTGGGGCCGCAGCCGCGGGTCCGTAGCATCTCCCTGGCCGGCACCTACGAGAGCGGGCGCACCCAGGAGGAGCGGGAGCGCGCCGCGCTGCCGCGGAGTGTGGCCGAGAGCCTCCTGGGTACCGCCGACCGCCGGCTGGACGTGGAGGCCATGGACCTCGACGCCGCCTTGGACGTGGCCGGCCGGCTGCCGGCGGCACTCCCCAAGGGGAGCGCGGTGCGCACCTGGAAGGACTTGAACCGGCCGCTGCTCTTCGCCCTCCGCCTCGAGAAGCTGATGATGTTCGTCTCCGTCTCCCTGATCGTGCTGGTGGCCTCGCTGGCGCTGGTGGCGGATCTGGCGCTCATCATCTCCAGCAAGCGGCCGGAGATCGGCATGCTGGGAACGCTGGGCGCGACTCCGGCGGCGCTGCGCCAGGCCTTCGTGCTGCTGGGAGGGCTGGTGGCGGGGTTGGGGTTGCTCGTCGGAACCATCCTGGGGGTGGGGGGCTCGTGGGTGCTGGATCACTACCGGCTGGTGCCGGTGCCCGGGCGGGTTTACTTCCTCGACTACGTCCCCTTCCGTGTGGAGGCGCCGGACCTGATCGTGGTGCTGCTGCTCACCCTGGGGCTGGCGCTCGCCTCCTCGCTCTACGCGGCGCAGCGGGCGGCGGCGCTCGATCCGGTGGAGGCGCTGCGGCGATGAGCGTCACCGTTCGCGCCAACGGGGTCACCAAGACCTACCAGGACGGTGTCCGGCGGGTGGAGGTGCTGCGCGGGATCGACCTTGCCGTGGAGCCGGGGGAGATGGTGGCCATCGTGGGGCCTTCCGGGTCGGGCAAGTCGACGCTGCTCCACCTGCTGGGCGCGCTCGACCGGCCGGATGGGGGGACCGTGGTCGTCGGGGGCCAGCCGCTCGCGGCCCTCTCGGGAGCGAGGATCGCTGCCTTCCGCAATCGCACCATCGGCTTCGTCTTCCAGTTCCACCAGCTCCTTCCGGACTTTACGGCGCTCGAAAACGTGATGCTTCCCGGGCGGATCGCGGGGATCGAGCCGCGGCAGGTGCTGGCGAGCTCCCGCCGGCTGCTGGAGGAGGTGGGGCTCGCGGAGCGGCTGGATCACTTCCCCAATCAGCTCTCCGGCGGCGAGCGGCAGCGGGTGGCTCTCTGCCGCGCGCTCTCCCTGGAGCCCCCCCTGCTGCTCGCGGACGAACCCACCGGGAACCTCGACCCGGCGAGCGGCGACGCCGTCTTCCAGCTCCTCCTCGACCTCCAGGCCCGCCACCGCACGACCGGCATCCTCGTCACCCACAATCCCGAGATCGCCCAGCGTTGCACCCGCATCCTGAGACTGGATGGGGGAGTGCTACAGTCGTATTGAAAAACGGACAGTTGGGGGGGCCTCTGGGAGGCAGCAGCGGACCATGCCAAGCCGTACCGAGATGCTGGAGGTCGCAGCCGACAAGGGCTTATGGGAAGGATACCTGGGGCGGTTGGGTGCTCCTGACGGTCCTTTGTCTCCGGAGCGGGCGAAGGAGATCCGCGCTTTGTGGAAGCTCCTCGAGACGAGGCTTGGTCTCCCTCTGAAGCCACCTGCTGCAGGCGCTTTGGAGAACGACCGATTCGCCATGTCTTGGGACAACGGACGGCATCACTTCGAGATCGAGGTGGCTCCTAATGGCACCTTTGACTGGTTCTGCATGGACCGCGATTCCGAGGCCCGTACCGGCGAGGAGGACCAGCCTTTGGGCTCGCTCTCTTCTAAGATGATCTCTCAGCTCCGTGACGCGCTTGCTTCCTGAGAACTCGACATGACGTCGAGCGATGTCGTGGGACGGACCGTTTCCGCCGCCCCCCAAGACCCTCATCCCCTGCCCCTTCTCCCGCCCCCTCGCCTCCCCCCTCACCGGG
>DASUEN010000244.1:0-40571 GCA_036275055.1 Thermoanaerobaculia bacterium | reverse complement strand
AGACCCTCATCACCCCGGGCCTCTTCTCCCATCGCCCTCCCCCCGACCGGGAGAAGAGGGAGAACAGCCTCTCAGTACCGTGGCGGCTTCTCCCAGCCGGACTTTCCCCCGCCCGAGACCCTCACCCCAGCCCCTCTCCCGACCCCCTTATCCCCCTCCCCGGGAGAGGGGTCCCGGCTGGGGCGGTCTTGCCTAACTCCCTCGTCCTTGTTGTCCTTACCGTCCTTTATGTCCTTTCTGGCTGTTCTCCCTCTTCTCCCGGTGAGGGGGGAGGCGAGGGGGCGGGAGAAGAGGGCCGGGGTGATGAGGGTCTTGGGCGGGGGCGCTCTGAGGTGCGCCGGCTTTCCGGGTAGAGCCGCAGTTGTGATACCTTCCCGCGGATCTGCTCGCCGGAGCCGCTGGAACACCTGTATCGCGGGGTTGCCTCGCGGGACCGGCGAGAGGACGACCTTGAGTCTACCCTGTCAGCGCGGAGCGGAGATCCGGCCCGGCCCGCCGGGCCTTGGATTCCCCTGGCTCGCGCTGATTGAAAGCTCGTAGTCCGTATCGATTCCATGGGATCTGGAGGAAACATGTCCAAGCACACCGTCCTTGACCGGACCGCTCCGCCCCGCCGCGGACGCCTGCTGCTCGCCCTCGCGGCGCTGCTCGCCCTGTTCGGCGTGGCGCCCGCTTCGGCGAGCGAGGCCGACCTGCTGCTGCCCGACCTCGCGAGCCAGTCGTTCTTCGGCATCAACGGGCACTCCCTGCTCCTCGGCGGTATCGCCGTCTGCGTCCTGGGGCTCCTCTTCGGGCTGGTGATGTACGTCCAGCTCAAGAACATGCCCGTCCACCGCTCGATGCGCGAGATCTCCGAGCTGATCTTCGAGACCTGCAAGACCTACCTGGTCACCCAGGGCAAGTTCATCCTGCTGCTCGAGGTGTTCATCGGCATCGTGATCTTCGTCTACTTCTACACGCTGCGCGGCTTCGACCTGGCGAAGGTGATCACCATCCTGCTCTTCAGCCTGATCGGCATCGCCGGCAGCTACGGCGTCGCCTGGTTCGGCATCCGGGTCAACACCTTCGCCAACTCGCGCTCGGCCTTCGCCAGCCTGCGCGGCAAGCCGTTCCCGACCTACGCCATTCCGCTCAAGGCCGGCATCTCGATCGGCATGCTGCTGATCAGCGTCGAGCTGGTGCTCATGCTCGGCATCCTCCTCTTCGTGCCGAAAGACTACGCCGGCCCCTGCTTCATCGGCTTCGCCATCGGCGAGTCGCTGGGCGCGGCGGCCCTGCGTATCGCGGGCGGCATCTTCACCAAGATCGCCGACATCGGCTCCGACCTGATGAAGATCGTCTTCAACATCAAGGAGGACGACGTCCGCAACCCCGGCGTCATTGCCGACTGCGTGGGCGACAACGCCGGCGACTCGGTGGGTCCCACGGCGGACGGCTTCGAGACCTACGGCGTCACCGGCGTGGCGCTGATCACCTTCATCCTGCTCGCGGTCAGCAACCAGACGGTGCAGGTCGACCTCCTGGTGTGGATCTTCGTCATGCGCATCATGATGATCGTCACCAGCGGCGTCTCCTACCTGATCAACGAGACGATCGCCAAGGGACGCTACGGCAACGCGGACACCATGAACTTCGAGGCGCCGCTGACCTCGTTGGTCTGGCTGACCTCGGTGCTGTCGGTCGCCGTCACCTACGGCATCTCCTACCTGATGATCCCGAACCTCAACGGCGACCCCACCCTGTGGTGGAAGCTGTCCACGATCATCTCCTGCGGCACCCTGGCCGGCGCGCTGATCCCCGAGTTCGTCAAGGTCTTCACCTCGACGGAGTCCGGCCACGTCAAGGAGGTGGTGACCGCCTCCCGCGAGGGCGGCGCTTCGCTCAACATCCTCGCCGGCCTGATCGCGGGCGACTTCAGCGCCTACTGGCTGGGGCTGACGATCGTCGCACTGATGGGCGCGGGCTACGGCGTCAGCACCACCCTCGGTGCCGGTCTGATGATCGCCCCCGCCGTCTTCGCCTTCGGCCTCGTGGCCTTCGGCTTCCTCGGCATGGGGCCGGTGACCATCGCCGTCGATTCCTACGGTCCGGTGACGGACAACGCGCAGTCGGTCTTCGAGCTTTCGACCATCGAGACCCTGCCGGGCATCAGCCAGGAGATCCAGAAGGACTACGGCTTCACGCCGGACTTCGACCGCGCCAAGCACCATCTGGAGGCCAACGACGGCGCCGGCAACACCTTCAAGGCCACGGCCAAGCCGGTGCTCATCGGCACCGCCGTGGTGGGTGCGACGACGCTGATCTTCTCCATCATCGTGGTGCTCACCCAGGGCCTGAAGCCCGATCTCGTCAAGTACCTCTCGATCCTCCATCCGCCGTTCCTGCTCGGCCTGATCACCGGCGGCGCCGTGATCTACTGGTTCAGCGGCGCCTCCTGCCAGGCGGTTTCCACCGGCGCCTATCGCGCCGTCGAGTTCATCAAGAAGAACATCCGGCTGGAAGCGGGAGCCGAGAAGGCCTCGATCGAGGACAGCAAGCGGGTGGTGGCGATCTGCACCACCTATGCCCAGAAGGGGATGTTCAACATCTTCCTGACGGTGTTCTTCAGCACCCTGGCCTTCGCCTGCCTGGAGCCGTACTTCTTCATCGGCTACCTGATCTCGATCGCCGTCTTCGGTCTCAACCAGGCGATCTTCATGGCCAACGCCGGCGGCGCCTGGGACAACGCCAAGAAGATCGTCGAGGTCGAGCTGCACGAGAAGGGTACGCCGCTTCACGCCGCCACGGTGGTGGGTGACACGGTGGGCGATCCGTTCAAGGACACCTCCTCGGTGGCCATGAACCCGATCATCAAGTTCACCACTCTCTTCGGCCTGCTGGCCGTGGAGCTGGCGGTCGGCATGGAGCCGACGCTGCGGGTGAGCCTCGCCGCGGTGTTCTTCGTGATCTCGACCGTCTTCGTCTGGCGCTCGTTCTACGGCATGCGGATCCCGGTCGAAGCGGCCGGCAAGCACTGAGGCGGGTTGATTCGGCAGGACCGACATGGGGCGCTGCCTTCGGGCGGCGCCCCGTTTGTTTTTAGTATGCGGGAAGAGCTGGATTAGAGCGGAGTCGCGGCGTTGTGGTAGGTTGAGTCCGCCTGGGCTGACATGGGGACAGAGTACAGGAGGCGCTCCATATCCGGAGGCAATGGCTCATATCCGGAGAAACGGCCCATATCCCCAGATACCGCCCATATCCGCGGATCACAGGTCATTGCCGGCGGATATGGCGTATGTCCCCAGACAACGGCTTGTATCTGTGGATATGAGCCATATCTCCAGACAACGGCTCATCATCTATGGATATGGAGCGTATCTCCAGACAACGCCTCATATCCACGGACATGGCGCATATCCCGGGACAACGGGTCATGTCCCGGGACAATGGGGCGTTGTCTCCAGATATGGGCCGTATCTGGAGATACGCGAGGCGCCCGTTACAGAGCTTCGACGATCGACTCGATTGATGACTGGCGGCGCCTCATCAACCCGGACCCTGTGTGGCTTCTTCGAGCACATCGGCTGCCCATTGATTGAGGCTCTTGCCGGCAGCCTGAGCTGCAACCAAGGCTGCACCGTGCACCTCCGGTGGTACTCGCAGCATGAGCTTGCCAGACGCTGGCTTCTCGGGGCGGACCCCCTGTTCCTTACAATCGCGCAAGAAATCTTCGATGGCCGTCACGAACGCGGCACGCAACTCTTTCACCGTTTCACCATGAAAGCTGATCATGGTGTGCAGCCCGAGAACGCGGCCGACAAAGATGTTGTCGCGCTCGTCGAGCTCGATTCGGGCGGTGTACCCTTTATGATTCATGGTGTTCATGGCTTGACCCCCACACGTTCCAACAATTCACGAGCTTCTTCGACCTGATAGCGCTTGGCCTCTTTGCCCGGGTGAGGGCGGTGACAGTACCAATGCTCACTCTGTAGTGTGATCTTGACTCGCGAACCTTCGCGTTCCGTGACCGAGCCGCCTAAAGCAACCACCAGCGCTTCGATGTCAGAGAAGACAACTGCCGGCGAGGTTGGCCGAGCGAAGATTGCTTGAAGCGTCTTTCGGTGCTTAGTCCGCACAAGGCTGAATGCTAGCACTTTTCGCTAGCAGAAGCAAGCGTGAAGTGATAGCACTCCGGATGTTCTCGCCGCCTCTCTTCAACGCCGCGACCTTTGTCCGGAGGCACGTTTTGGCTGGAGGGATTGGGGCTTCAGGAGCTCGCGTCTTCCCTTGGGGAGGACGCGAGCTTCTGGCGTATCACGTCATTTGTGCAGATAGAGGCAGGCGAGGCTTCCCGTGCCGCAGTTGGCGCCGCAGCCCACCACGTTGAAGCCGGTGACCTTCGGGCACTTCGAGGCACCGCCGGTGCAGCACGGCCCAATAATGGCGTTGTGGATGGGAGACGGAGAGCGGAGGTCCGCGAGGATGTCTTCCAGCGTCACGGAGGAGGCTTGTTGCACGGCGGGGGTCTCCGCACTGCAGGCCGGGCCTGCGACCTCGCACTTCGGCATGACCGGTAGTTGCGCCCATGCCGTGGAGACGAGGAGCAGGAAGAGCCCGATGAGGAGCGGGAAGAGCCTGTAGAAGCGGGGATTCGAGACCATGTTTCCTCCTGTTCGAGCAGCGGAGCGGCGCACTATGCGCGCTCCCCTACAGTAGAAGGTGTCTCGAAAGGGCTGGAACGGGCTGCCTCCGAATCGCCTGATCCCTTTCCGGAAAGAGACTCCGTCCCGCCGGAGACACTACCCTTGCGCTGGCCGGCAGCTACGCCGTGGTCCTTCTTCGCTCACTCCAGGAAGGCGTCCTGGCGCTTCGACGACCCGCGAAGGTCGTCGCACACCGTGAGTGAGCTATCCTCAGGGACACCGGATTGGAAATTTCGCTTGCCCTGACGGGCCAGGAGAACGCTCATGCTCAAGAGGTGTTGTGTCAACGCGCTACTTTTCGTGAGTCTTGCCGTACCGTGCACGGCGCAGAGACCCGAACCGGGCATCATCGAGATCCCCAAGGAGCTGCGGGCGGCAAGCGTCCAGTGCAGCCAGGGAGTGGTCTACGACACCGGCACTTTCACCGCCGGCTACGTCATTGGAAGCGGCCATCCAGGCGATGCCACGATGGTGATGAAGTTCGACCTGCCCGCTGGAACCACCCGCCTCGATCAGGTCTGCGGGTGCTTTTCCCGGTCGAATGCCGCCGCTCCCCCGAGTATGAGCTTCGATGCCGTCGTCTATGACGACGATGGCCCCGGAGGACAGCCCGGAACTTTCCTGGGCTCCGTGAGCGCGACGGCGAGCGCCATTCCCGTTGCAACTCCCCAGTTCTACTCGATCGACTTCTCCGGCTCCGGAATCACGCTGCCCCACACGAGCGTCTACGTCGGCTTTCGCTGGCCTGGAGGCAACATCGGGATTTGCGGCGACAGCCGAGGGACGTCGGCGCTGCACAGCAGCTACGACAGCGTCAACAGCGGGGCCTCCTGGGATAATACACAGGTTACGTTCGCCGGCTTCCCACCGCCGCGGGTTCTGGGCATCCGTCTCGACCCGACGCCCACTCCGTCGACCTGCACGCCTAGCGCGACCGTCATGTGCCTCAACAACAACCGCTTCAAGGTTGAGGCGACCTTCAATACCACCGACGGTCAGATCGGCCAGGCGAAGGTCGTCAAGCTCACGGACGAGACCGGTTATCTATGGTTCTTCAACTCGGCCAACATCGAAGTGGTGATCAAGGCACTGAACGCCTGCAGCTTCAATAGCCGGTACTGGATTTACGCCGCCGGCTTGACGGACGTGCACGCAGTGCTCACCGTCACCGACACCCAGACCGGGACGGTCAGAACGTACAACAACCCCCAGGGTCAGGCGTTCCTGCCCATCCTGGACAGCTCCGCCTTCGCCACCTGCCCCTGACGGTCGAGGCCGAAGTGGAAGGCCGCCCGGGGTTCCGCTGCGGCCTTCCCGGCCGGCTGGAGAACATCCCAGCCGGCGGGAAAGCTTGATGGAGTCTAGACGGCGAGCGTCAGAAGCAACTGGTCTGGCAGCAAGTGCCACAGATCGATGCGCGGTTGGTACAGAGCGCCGTACAGGCCGGTGTCAGCCCGCCGACGGCCTCCTGGAGGGGCTCTTCCTCCAGCCTCGCCAAGGTTTCCCGAGCGATCTTCAGCCTGGCGATCTTCTGCTTCCTCTTCATGCTCTTCTCCTCTGTCGGCGCGGGGCGGTAGTGCCCAGCGCGAAAACGATGGGGAAAGAGCGCCCTCTAACAGCCTCTTAGGCGTGGGAGGCGAGATGAATGTTACCACCGCCGAACCCGCCCTCTCCGCCTCGCCCCTTCGGCCCCCTGGGACGCTTGCGCGGTTGCGGCCATGACCTCCCGAATAAAATCGGAATCTTCATGAACTCGTTTCCAATTACAACGAATTTCTGCAGCTTGAGGAGTCGGAGAGCGCCAGCGTCTTCTGGTGGCGTTGGGCTCTGTATGGAAGGAGGATGAAGAATGGATGGTATGTCCGTAGCCTGTGTCGTCGTGCCACTATTTCTTCTTGCAATTCTCGCCGCGATCGTCGCCGCATACTTTGCTAACCTCAGGCGAATCAACAAGCAACTGGAGGAGGCATTTACCGGATACAAAAATGCTCTGGAGCTTCTTAAACAACAACCCGCTAATCCAGAGTTCCGCCAGAACGCACTTAAGTGGGGTCGCCATTATTCGAATCTCACGCGAGATCGGAAGGGAGTGACCCTTTTCGATGAGGTGGCTCTCTCAAACGATATAGGCGCTGCCTCTGCCGGGGCCGGCTATTTCCCGCAGGAGGAAGCCGTCGCAATAGCGACAACTGCTCAATCACTCGAACAGCGTCTCGATCGACTCAAAGCCCTCTTTGACAGTGGTGCCATCGATGAGCAGGAGTATCGAGAGCGCCGGGCCAAGATCTTGGATGAAGTTTAGGATCAGATCTTGATGGACTGCCGGTGAGGCGATTGATCGTTCGCCTCAGGGTGATCATTCGCTCATGCCAAAGGCGAAGCGAAGCGCCGCTTCGATCTGCTTGACCTTCTCCGGGCGGAGAAGAGCGATACACTGGTCGAGGTGTGATTTCGGTATTGTGACAATTGAGTCGAGATTGACGACGCACCTCTTGGGAAGCCCATCCTCAGGTCCGAGATCGACCTCGACAGGGATGCGACGGCGGCTGGTCGTAACGGGCGCCACCGTCACTTGGGCCCGGACGGTATATGCTTCGTCGCGTGAGAGAAGGACGACCGGACGTCGACCGGCCGGTGGCGGGAGATCTGCCCACCAGACCTCACAGCGCCTCAATCCCAGGGCTCCTCGGCTAGAGCCGCATAGCTCGCCGAGCGGATCGCGTCTACTTCTTCGGCGTGCTCCGGGTGCTCGATGTAGCCTTGAACGTAACGCTCCACGTCCTTGCGCTTCTGCAAGTCACGCAGGAATACCTGAACAGCTTGCCGGAAGAACTCGCTGCGGCTCTCTCCTCGCTTACGCCGTTCTTTCTCCACTGAATCGAGAATCGTTGGAGGCAGGCTGATTGCAACTTTCACAGCATTGGGCATGATGGTTCTCCTACCGGCTTCATACCAAAGTATGGCCGTGATATCCTACGGTGTCAAGCAGCCCTTCACGGACCGAAGATGGCGAGCCGTCCCGCTCGCGCCCGTCGCTCTTCGAGCGGTTCCCCCGGATGGCGCCCGCGATGGGCTACTCAGCCGGATGCGGGCGGGGATATCCCTCGGAGGGCCGCCTTATCCCAGGCGGGAAGAGATCTATGAGAAGGACAGCCGGGGTGAGCGGCGTCCCGGCGCCGAATCGCCTGACACCTCGGACCCCGCGTTGTAAGAATGCCCGATGCTTTGGTACCCTCCCCTTGAGGAGGCGACGGATGGATGACCTGCTCGACCGGATCACGATCAACCCGAACCAGTGCGGTGGCCGCCCCTGTATTCGCGGCATGCGGATCAGGGTGACCGACGTTCTAGATCTTCTGGTGGGGGGGCAGAGCCCGAGCGAGATCCTCGGGGCCTATCCCTACTTGGAACCGGACGACATCGCTGCTTGTCTGCAATATGCGGCCCGGCGTCTCAATCATCCGACGTTGGCGGCATGAGTGGTGATCCCCGACTCAGCCTTTGTAGTGTGGGTCGATGCTCAACTTCCACCATCGCCCAGGTCTGAGGTGAGCACGGCTCCGCCAAGGCGACGACGAGTGCATCGACCGCGGAGCCTCGACGCGCCAGCTTCCGCAACAGCGCAGCTCGCCGTGCCAGCGGCTCGGCGATCTCCTCTACGATGTCGCACGTCTTGAGAAACCGGTTCGCGAGAGCGTCGCGGCCAGGATGCCCTTGCAAACACTCGACGAGCACGATGGAGGGAACAAGGGGCGGCCATAGATCCTCTTCGCGAAACGCCAGGATCAGCGCTGCCGCTTGCTGAGACCGCTCGGCCAGACGGGTGACTCCACCCGAATCGAGGACAAGCACGAAGGTCAGCCCACCAAGCGCCAGGCTCTTCTACCGCTACGCCCTGGCCACCTGACTCCTTGGCAGACCCTCCTCATCGAAGGGAGGCGCACACCCGCGCAAAGACTCCCTCGGCCGGGATCTCCGGTTCGCTCCCGTCCTCCATCGCCTGGGCTCGCCTCTCAGCTTCTTCTGCCCATTCGGCTAGAAGGTCTTCGAGTATCTTCTCCGGAGACGTGGGGTAGCACCGCCCGGCTTCGAATTCTTGCCGGGCCTGCTGAATCTCTCCGGCGAGGACGTCTCGCCGGCGTTCAACGGCCCGATGGCGGAACAACTCGATCAACTCCGTCTGCTCGTCCAAGGACAACTTGTCTGCGGCTTCCAGGATCTCAGCGAAGGTCGGGGGTATCTCCATACGCCAATACTATACGCATTCCGCACCTTCGCCCGGGCATAAATGCCGGGGCTAGGAACGACGCCGGATGAATCCGGCTTGCGAAGTCCCCTTCTCAGGGAAAGTCCCCTTCAGGGGGCGCTGTTCCTAGCCCGGCGATTCATCGCCGGGCGGAGGTGGCATCTCCTCGTATCCCTTCCGTGCGACAAGTGGCGTCCCCTCGCCCCCCACCCGTGCCACAATCACCCTGCCATGGCCGAACCCGCAATCTCCCTCCCCACCCCCCCGCCCCCGACCGAGCCTCCCCGCTCGCGCCCTTCGCTCTTCGGGCGGGTTCCCCCGGACGGCACCCGCGATGCCGACACGATCCTCGACCTGTTCGTGGACTGGGCGGCGGAGGCGGGATTCGAGCTCTATCCGGCCCAGGAGGAGGCGCTGCTGGAGATCATGGCCGGCAAGCACGTCATCCTCAACACCCCCACCGGCTCCGGCAAGTCGCTGGTCGCCCTCGGGCTTCACTTCAAGGCGCTGTGCGAGGGGAAGACGTCCTTCTATACCAGCCCCATCAAGGCCCTGGCCTCGGAGAAGTTCTTCTCCCTCTGCGACGATTTCGGCCCCGAGAACGTCGGCATGATGACGGGCGACGCCTCGATCAACCCGGACGCGCCCATCATCTGCTGCACGGCGGAGGTGCTGGCCAACCGCGCCCTGCGCGAGGGGGAGCGGCTCGACGCCCCCTACGTGGTGATGGACGAGTTCCATTACTACTCGGACCCCGAGCGGGGAGTCGCCTGGCAGATCCCCCTCATCACCCTGCCGTACACCCGCTTCCTCCTCATGTCCGCCACGCTGGGCGACGTTTCCGCCATCCAGGAGCACATCGTGGAGCGCACGGGGTTCGAGGCAGCCCTCGTCAGCTCGGAGCAGCGCCCCGTTCCCCTCGACTTCGAGTACCGGGAGACCCCGCTTCACGAGACCATCGAGGGGCTCGTCAAGGCCGGCAAGGCGCCCATCTACATCGTCAACTTCACCCAGCGCGAGTGCGCCGAGCTGGCCCAGTCGCTCACCAGCATGCAGATCTCCACCCGCGAGGAGCGCGAGAAGATCCGCGACGCCGTGGGCGGCTTCCGCTTCGACACCCCCTACGGCAAGGAGTGCAAACGCTTCATTTCCTTCGGCATCGGCGTCCATCACGCGGGCCTGCTTCCCAAATACCGCCTGCTCGTCGAGCAACTCTCGCAGCAGGGGCTGCTGAAGGTCATCTCCGGCACGGACACGCTGGGGGTGGGCGTGAACATCCCCATCCGCACCGTCCTCTTCACCAAGCTCGCCAAGTTCGGCGGCCAGAAGGTGTCCATCCTCTCCGTGCGCGACTTCAAGCAGATCTCCGGCCGTGCCGGCCGCAAGGGGTTCGACACACAGGGGAGCGTCGTCGCCCAGGCGCCCGAGCACATCATCGAGAAGCGGAAGAGCGAGAGGAGCGGCGGCAAGAAGAAGGTCACCGGTCCGGCCAAGGGGGAGGTCTCCTGGAACGAGGACACCTTCGAGAAGCTCCGTACCCGGCCGCCGGAGACCCTGAAGTCCCGTTTCCGGATCAGCCACGGCATGGTGCTCAACCTCCTCCAGCGGGACGCCGAGCTCGACGACCCCAATCTGCGCAATTTCGACTCGCTGCGTGACATCATCCGCCGCTGCCACGAGGAGGAGGGCTCCAAGACCCGCCTTCTGACCACGGCCGCCGTCCTCGTCCGCTCGCTCTACCGCTCGGGAATCATCCGCATGCGGCGGGACACCCGCACGAGCTACCTCTGGGCCGTGGTGGCGGACGACCTCCAGTGGGACTTCTCCCTCCACCAGGCCCTCTCGCTCTACCTGGTGGAGACGATCGGATCGCTGAGCCCGGAGTCCGAGACCTACGTCCCCGACCTCATCACCCTGGTGGAGTCGATCCTGGAGAACCCGGAGGCCGTGCTGCGCAAACAGGTGGACAAGCTCAAGGGAGAGCTGGTCGCCCAGCTCAAGGCGGAGGGGATGGAGTATGACGAGCGGATGGAGCGGCTGGCGGAGGTCACGCATCCCAAGCCGCTCTCCGACTTCATCTACGGCACTTTCAACAACTTTCGGGGGAAGCACCCGTGGGTGGGCGGCGAGGACATCAAGCCGAAGTCGATCGGCCGCGAGCTCTTCGAGGGGTACATGAGCTTCGCGGACTACGTCAAGCGCTACAGCCTCCAGCGCAGCGAGGGGGTGCTCCTGCGCTACCTCTCGCAGCTCTACAAGACGCTGGACCAGACCGTCCCCGAGCCGGCGAAAACCGAAGGCGTGTGGGATGCCCTGGGCTTCTTCCGCGCCCTGGTGGAGACGACCGACTCGAGCCTCCTCGAAGAGTGGGAAGGGCTGCTCCATCCGGAGATCCTGGTGCGGACGAAGCACCGGGAGACGGCGCGCGAGATCCTCTGGCTCCAGGAGCTGCTGGCCGATCCCAAGACCTTCGCCGCGCGCATCCGTGCGGAGATGCACCTCCTCGTCCGCGCCCTCTCGCTCAAAGACTGGGAAGAGGCGGCTACCCTCGTCAAGCAGGACCCGGACGATCCCCAGACCCAGTGGGACGCCGAGCGCTTCGAGAAGACCCTGGCGCCTTTCTTCGAGGAATACGGCGAGCTCCTCTTCACCCCCGAAGCCCGCCGTCACCAGTGGACCCACATCCAGAAGACCGGGGACCGCACCTGGGACGTGGCCCATACCTTGTTGGATCCCCAGGGGGACAACCTCTGGGCGATCCAGGGCACGATCGACCTGCGGGACCCGGATGAAGCGGAAGGGCCGATCGTGCGGGTGGGGCGGATTGGGTTGTGATCCTAAGTGACTTCGCTAATCGTTTGGTATTTCCGGTCAGATAGTACCGTAAAGAGAGGATCGCTTGGGGAAATATGGGAAAGAATTCTGGAATTGAGTGGACCCATCATACCTTCAACCCTTGGTGGGGGTGTGTAAAAGTCTCTCCTGCCTGCAAGCACTGCTATGCCGAGACCTGGTCAAAGCGGGTGGGCGCACGGGTCTGGGGAGTAAGTGCTGAAAGGCGTTTCTTTGGTGAAAACCACTGGCGCCAACCCTTGCTTTGGAACAGCGAAGCGGAGAAGACTTGCGAGAGGCGCCGCGTCTTCTGTGCATCTATGGCGGACGTGTTCGAGAATAGAAGAGATCTTGATTCCTGGCGACTTCGCCTTTGGATGCTAATAGGTGAGACACCTTGGCTGGACTGGTTGTTGTTGACCAAAAGGCCTGAGAACGCCTCTGCGATGGTGCCGTGGAGGGATAGATGGCCCAGAAACGTCTGGCTCGGAACCACAGTGGAAGATCAAGAGTGGGCTGATAGACGCGTTCCCGTTCTACTAAATTTGCCGGCGGCCGTGCGATTCTTGTCTTGTGAGCCGCTTCTTGGTCCAATCGACATTTCGGATTGGCTCATAAGGAAGGAAGACCTTGTATATGCAGAGAAAAATCTGCCAACAAGCCAGGCTTCTCTGAGGCAAAAACTTCACTGGGTGATTGCTGGAGGCGAGAGTGGACACGGCGCGCGTCCAATGCACCCCTTCTGGGTCAGGAGTCTGCGAGATCAATGCATAGAGGCCGGAATTGCGTTTCACTTCAAGCAGTGGGGCAATTGGCGCCCAGTCGAGACACCTACCCAAGATTTTGCTAAGATTCAGGTTCAGGGAGACATGCACTTCGAACGCATGAGCAAATCAATCGCAGGTCGCGATTTGGACGGAAGATTTTGGGATGACTTTCCGTTATTTGACGGAACGGAGGCTCAGTGATCAGCAACAATCAGTTACAACTCTTCGACGAAGTTCCTGAAGTGCCACGCTTTGGTTTGCCCTTACGCCGACTCAAGTCGCCCGTTTGGACTGAAAACAAGGCGAGATTGATCGAGCGGTACCTGTATTATTTCGTCTTGGTCACCAAACACGGAACCTACATTGACGGGTTTGCGGGGCCACAGGAAGCAGAGATACCCGATATGTGGTCCGCTAAGCTTGTTCTCGAGAGTGAGCCACGATGGCTGAAGCACTTTTATCTCTTCGAGAAGGATCCGAAGCAGATTGTCAGAATTCAGCAACTCGCGGACTCTCAGCCAGCTAGAACGCGGAAAGAAAATAAGAGAGATATTCATGTTATCGCAGGAGATTTCAACGAGAGCATTCACCAGCTTCTAGGCGAAGGCGTCTTTAGCAAGAAGGAGGCGGCCTTCTGCCTTCTGGATCAGCGCACCTTCGAGTGCCATTGGTCTACAGTCGAAGCTTTGGCGCGCTACAAAACCGATAAGTATAAAATTGAGTTATTCTACTTTCTGTCAAATGGCTGGCTGGATCGAGCTCTCGCCGCCCAGAAAGACCTTGCGGTGTTAGATGATTGGTGGGGTGGCACCGATTGGTGCCAACTTAAGGGAATGCCTCATATTGATCGCGCTAAACTGTTTTCGAATCGCCTGCAGGAGCGGCTAGGTTATGTTTTTGTCACGCCTTGGCCGATTTACGAACGCAAGGGAAGTTCAAGAGTCATGTACTATATGATTCACGCAACAGATCATCCGGAAGCTCCCAAACTGATGAATAGAGCTTATTTCAAGGCAGTCGAGCCAAAAGAACCAGCCGAGCAATTTCTGCTTGATTTCAGCCGTGCAGTGGGATCTGCGATATAGAGTTCCTCTGGTTGTATTAAGGCAGCGGGTCCTTGGGAGCTGAGATTGCCTACTCTCGCCACCCCGAGCGCGATAAGGGCTCGTCACAGAATAACTGGTGACAGCCCCCGGTTTTAGCCCCGAAGGGTCGGCAGCGTAGAGCCTGGGGCGTGAGCCCCAGGTAAGGGACCCACCACAAACTCCCAAAGCCCCGAAGGGGCGACAGAAGGCCGTATCCCAGGGGCTGCTGTCGCCCCTTCAGGGCTTTCAACAGGAATTGGGAAATCCGCTACCTGGGGCTCACGCCCCAGGCTCTACGCTGCCGACCCTTCGGGGCTGGGGCAAGAACGGGCACAGTTATTCTGTGACGAGCCCTAACTAACTAAGAGCTGATTGACCTCCTTGAATCAATAGGAACGAAGGGCAATCATAGGGTGGCGCGGATTGGTGTAGGGCTGCAGGGCTCTTGCATGGTACAGAGTTGTGATATAGTCTTTACTGGTGAGAACGTTCGAGATTAAGGCTACCGTCGCTCCCGGCGGCGAGCTTCGAGTGATGACTTGTGTCCCGGAGGACATCCTTCCCGGCGATTACAGGGCCACGCTCATACTTGAGGAGTCTGCGGGCTCTACACCCTCTGGGAGTGCCTCCAAGGCTCCTCTCCGCCTGAAGGTTTTCGACTGGCCGGGCTGGCCTGCCAACTCGACGTTCCGCCGGGAGGAGATCTACGACGATAACGGGCGTTGAGGAGCGGTTTGTCGACAAGTATTAACGCGGATTGTCGCGAAGCCACTCTTCGATTACGGTCGTAAGGTCGTGGAACTCCGGCGAATCGGGCTCGAGTAACAGGCCATCGCAGATCACGGGAAGGACGGTCGTAAACTTCTCGAAGCGCTGCCACATGCGCTCGCCGCTGGGGGGACGTACCCCTGGTCTCTCGGCGCGCAGCCAGTTGCGAACGCACTTCACGGCGTCGGATGGCATCCCGTTGTGCACCTTGGGGTCTTGCCCTGAAAGATCAGAACAGAAAATCTGATACCGGAATCGCTCGCGGTCGAGGATTAGGCAGCCCTTGTCTCGGTGAACCCGGGACCCGAACTCTCTTGCCCCGAGGAAGATCCCAAGCTCAAGGGGCATGTTGAAGCGGGGGAGGTTATTGATGGGATCGGACTCTGTCACCGAGATATCGTGGAGACCGTAACGGCACTCGCGAATGATGCGATAGAGCTTCTCGATTCTCGTCTCACCAGAATCACTCTTTTCAAGAGCGCTACGTGGCACGAAGCCGCAATCCGCGACCGCGAAGACAAGGGAGCGGAAGATACCTTGATAGTCCGGTGTAAAGGGACAGTTTATAAAAACACTGTCATCGTATCCGGAAGGAGCGGCCATTGACTAGCGGAACTCGGTTTCTTTGATGGTCAAGCGATTGCCGGCTCTTCTGGCGCTGGCGACAGTCACCTTTTTGGGTTCGCGCTGGTGAACGATCACCTTGCCGTGACCCTTGAGTTGAAACGCGTACTCGATCGCAGGAGTCTTGGCTGCAAATCGCTTGGAATCACCCTTTACGCCGAGAGTACGGACCTCCCATCCATCCGGCTCGGTCTCGAGGACGTGAACGGCCTTGACGAGTGTGCGCACCGTTTCTCGGGAGAACTTGCCCGTCGGCGTTCTCTTGATGGTCCGGATCTTAGCCTTCATTCCTCAAATGATACCACCTCGCGCTCGCGCGGAATGAAGACCTCAAGAGACGGCACGCCCCGGCCCCTCCCACGTTCAAGGCGGAGCGAAATCCGAGGCGCGCCGCCCCCGTTACGGCCGCTGCGAGCAGTCGAACCGATGGAGGACGATCACCTGGGTCCCCATCATGACGTTGATTTGGGCCGAGGGATAGCCTAGGTCGTAGACGCAGCCGTTGTTCTCCTCGGTGGACGAGTGCAGGAGGGCGGTGTAGGCCGACTGGGCAGTGAAGGTCGCGGGGACGCCGGAAGCCTGGGGGTCGACGGTCACCGAGCAACTGAACTGGCCGGCCGGGATGGTGCAGGCGTAAGTGCGCCCCGTGACGCCGACGCCGTCCGAGAAGCTCACCTTCACCGGGCAGACCCGAGCCCGCGGCGAAGCCGAGAGCGCCCCGCTCTGGGTGGAAACGTAGTAGTCGAGGTTGCAGAAGATCGGCAGGGAACCCGCCTGGGCGATCCCCGCCGCGGCGAGAAACAGACCGAGGAACAGCGGCGCCATGGTTCTCTTCGACATGATGTCCTCCTTGAGGGTGTTCCCTCGATAGATGTATTGAGCTTACTCAATTTCTCGGCGGACTGGAACGCCAGGTCACCGCGCCGGGGTGACGATGGTGTAGCATCCCAGGGTTGTCCAACGCCCGCTCGAAAGGACCCGAAATGAGCTTCGGAAGACGTAGCGCCCTACTCTCCCTCGCCCTGATCCTGGCCTGCTCCGCGGCCTTTGCCCAAGGGCGGGTGAACCGGCTGCAGATCGTGATCAAGGACATCGGCTCCCACCAGGACATCGCGAGCGTCGAGCCCGGGGGGACGGTGGACGTGCCGCGCGGAGGGCCGGTGCGGATCATCATGTCGGCCTTCTACTCCAGCGGCAAGACGATCTATCCCATCACCACCTACTCCGACCCCAAGCGGGGAGGGGCCGGCATCAGCCGCTCGAACGCCGAGAACGGCGCGGCGGACCTCGATCTCTCTCAGGCCACCGGCGAGCGGGAGGCGATCAACTTCCTCATCACCGATGAGCGGGTCCCCGGCGAAATGCGGCGGGGGACGTTCTACGTCCGCGTGGTCCGCGGCTCCGGCTCGCACGAGGGCGGCGGTTACGGCGACCACGAGGGTCATGAGGGCCACGATGGCCATGACGGCGGATATGGCGACAGGTCGCGCGGGGCACGGCTGACGCGGATGCTCTATCAGGCCATCCTCCTGCGCGATCCCGATCCTGGAGCGGCCGGCACCGTGCGCTCGATCGACGAGGGAGGCTACGACGCCCTGGTACGGGCGGCCGAGGGGATCGCCGACAGCGACGAGAGTCGCATCCGCATCTACGAGAACGGCAAGGTCACCCACGAACGGCGGCTGATCTCCCTCTACCGCAACCTCCTGGACCTCGCTCCGGAGGCCGTGGACCGGTCCACCTGGGACCGCGACCTCCACCGGCTCCGCGACGGCCGGATTGCCGACGTGGTGCGGGACATCGTGCGCTCCGACCGTTTCCGCTCCCGCATGCGTGACCGCGAGCGGTACTAGGCCGCGGGTGCCCTTCGTGGCACCCTTCTTGCTCCCTCTCTTCGAGTGACACGGCAGGGTCCGGCAGGCGCCGGAAAATCCCCTGCCGGCGAAACCTAGAGAGGTAACCTTCCATGAAACCAACCAATCGAGCTCTACTGCCGGCCGTTCTCGCCGCGGCGGCTCTGCTCTGCCCGCTCGCCTTCCGGCAGGCTGAGGCCCAGCCTGCAAAGTCCTGGCCGCCGATCTCCAGGGTACAGGTCGTAGTCCGAGACCTGAGCACTCAGCAGGATATCGGCTCCGTCGAACCGGGTGGGACCATCTCCGTGCCCGCGGGGAGTCAGGTGCGGCTGATCCTGGCCGCCGTTCCCTCTGGCAACCGGCCGCCGGTCTATCCAGCCGCGACCTTCAGCGACCAGTCGCAGGGCGGTCTGCGCTTCACCCGCACCCGCCCCGAGAATGGCACCGCCGACGTCCAGGTGGGCAACGCCAAGGGCAATCGCGGCCAGGCGGTCGGCTACCAGGTGCAGGATGACCGCGTGCCGGCCAATCTGCGCAGCGGCACCATCTACATCCAAGTGGTTCCGGGTGCCGCGACTCCTGAGAGTGTCGGTTCGCTCTCCGGCAGCGCCCGGGCGCAGGAGCTGACCCGCATGCTCTACCGCGCCATTCTGCTGCGCGACCCTGATCCGGGAGCCCAGGGTACGGTGGACTCGATCGAGCGCGGTGGATACGACGCGCTGGTGCAGGCCGCCGTGGGGATCGCCAACAGTAAAGAGAGCCGGTTCCAGATTCCCCAGAGCACGAACAACGAGGAGCGGCTGAGCGCGCTCTACCAGAATCTCCTGGGTCTGAGCGCGGACCGGGTGGACCGCCAGCAGTACGAGTCCGACCTGCGCCGCTTGAACCAAGGGCAGATCGGCGACGTGGTCTCGGGCATGGTGCAGTCGGACCGCTTCCGGTCGCGGGCCAACGTGGCCTCGGTCCGGTATTGAAGGTTTGACCCGACCTAGCCCGGCCCCTCCCGCTGGGCGAGGTAGTCCTCCCTCAAGAGGGAGTAGAGGTAGTTGTCCATGCGCCGGCCGCGGAGCTTGAAGTAGCCTCGCAGCCGGCCCTCGCGCTCGAAGCCGCTCTTCTCCAGCACCCGCTGGGAGGCGACGTTCTCCACCGCGCAGCGGGCTTCGATCCGCTCGAGCAGGGTGTTGTGGTAGACGTCGTCGAGCAGGATGGCCAGGGCGCCGCTCATCACCCCCCGGCTCTGGTAGACGGTCGAGAGGGCATAGCCCACCTCGGCCAAGCCGTGCTCCCAGTTGCTCACCACCAGGGTGATCCAGCCGGCAGGCTGAGCGTCCACCTGAACGATCCACTGGAACTTCTCGCCCCGCCCCCGGTAGAGGTCGGCCATGCGCTGGCTGGCGACGTCGGCCCGGAGCTGGGCCGTGGGCAGCTCGTTGAGCGGCTGGAAGCGCCGCACGCTCGCTTCGGAACGCCACTGACGCAGGAGATCGGCGTCCCGCGGCGCCGCAGGCCGCAACGTCACCTGGGGGCTGGAACGCCACTCGGGTAGGGCCATCGGCCTATTTTAGCCGCCATGGACCGCGGCGGGAGAAAACTTCAACCTGCCCCGGCTTCGGCGGCCGGCCGTTGCCGCATCCGCGTCCACCATTCGCGCAAGGACGGCAGGTAGCTCAAGACCGCCATGTAGCCGAAGCCCTGGACGAAGAGGTAGAGGAAGGGGATCGACATCCACATCCCGGCCTTGAAGGCGTAGATCGTGACGCCCAGGAAGTAGAGGGTGAAGAGGGCTTCGGCTCCCCGGGTGGGATCGCTGCCGGCCCGGTAGCTCTTGGTCAACCAGCTCTGCCCCCGGGCCTCGATGCGATATTTGGGGGTGCGGTGGAAGGTGCCGCCGTCGTGGAAGAAGCCGGACATCACCGCCCGCGCGTTGTTGAGCGAGAGACCGATCCCCACCGCCATGAGCGCCGGCAGGAAGCGGATCTCCTTGCTCCATCCCGGGCCGGCCGCCACCTGGCTCATCAGGTAGAAGGTGAGGACGGAAGCCGTCGCCGAAAGGAACATCGGCAGGTCGACCAGCAGCAGCATCTCGGTCGAGGTGCCGCGGCGCAACACCATGGCCGGGAAGATGAGCGCGGCGAGCACCACCATCAACGGGTAGCTGACGTTGTTGGTGAGATGGATCAGGGCCTCCAGCTTGATGCGCAGGGGGAGCGGAGCCGCGATGACCTGCCCGATCAGCTTGCGGCCGGTCTGGACGGCCCCCTTGGCCCACCGGTACTGCTGGCTCTTGAAGCCGCTGGCGTCGACCGGCAGCTCGGAGGGGACGGTCAGCTCCGGCAGGTAGAGGAAGCGCCACCCCTTGAGCTGGGCACGGTAGGAGAGGTCGAGGTCCTCGGTCAGGGTGTCGTGCTCCCAGCCGCCGGAGCTCTCGATGGCCTCCCGGCGCCAGATGCCGGCCGTGCCGTTGAAGTTGAAGAAACACCCGGTGCGGTTCCTCGCCCGGTGCTCGATCATGAAGTGCCCGTCGAGCAGGATGGCCTCGACCCGGGTGAGCAACGAGTAGGAGCGGTTGATGTGGGCCCACCTCCCCTGCACCATGCCGAGGCCGGGGTCGGCGAAGAAGGGGACGGCGCGGCGCAGGAAGTCCGGGTTCGGCACGAAGTCGGCGTCGAAGATGGCGAGGAGCTCGCCGCGCGCCTGCGCCAGCCCGCCCACCAGGGCGCCGGCTTTGAACCCCGTGCGGTCGGTGCGGTGGATGTGGTGGACGTCCACGCCCTTTTCGCGGTGGGCGGCGACGACGCGGGCGACGATCTCCGTCGTCTCGTCGGTGGAGTCGTCGAGCACCTGGATCTCCAGGCGGCCGGCCGGATAGTCGATGGCGCAGACGGCGTCGATCAGCCGCTCGGCCACGTACATCTCGTTGTAGAGTGGCAACTGCACGGTGACCACGGGCCAGCTTTGGGGATCCGAGGGCGGCTCCGGCATCCGGGCCAGGCGCTTGCGGGTCCGCAGGTACAGCATCACCATCCATAGCCGGTGCAGGCCGTAGAAGGAGAGCACGGCCAGGACGGAGTAATAGATTGCCAGCAGGGCCGGCACCCACGGAAAGCGCATCGTCAACGGCCGGGCGCGACCGGCGGGGTCTGGGACCTCTCGCCGTCTCGCTGCCGCTCCTGGCGGTTCACGCCGGTCTGCTTTTCGTCTTCGATCTCGCTCATCATCTGGTGTTGACGCTGACCCTCCTCGGGGCCGCGTTCCTCGGGCTCCTGTGGGCGGCGCGGCGGCTGGAAGCAGCGGCGGCCATCTCCAGCAAAGCCATTCTTCTGGCAGCTCTGCTTCTCCGCCTCCCGCTGCTCCCCCTGCCGCCGAGTCTATCCGACGACGTGCAACGCTATCTCTGGGATGGCAAGGTGGCGGCGGCCGGCTTCAACCCCTACGTGCTGCCACCGGCGGCCAGCCAGCTTACCCTTCTCCGCGACGAAACGTGGCGGCGGCTTCCTCATACCACGGTACCCACAGTGTACCCGCCTCTCTCCGTCGCCGTCTTCAGTATAGCGAGTCGGCTGCCGTTTCCGCTCGCCGGGTGGAAAGCAATGGTCACGGGAGCCGATCTTCTCGCCTGCTGGCTCCTCCTCGCCGTGGCCCGCCGGCTCGGCGTCCCTCCAGGACGGACGGTATGGTACGCCTGGAACCCCCTGGTGATCCTGGAGGTTGCGGGCATGGGGCACGTCGACGCCCTGGGAGTGGCGGCGGTGGTGGGGGCGGTCCTTTGCGTCCTCAGCCGCAAGACGGCGGCAACTGCGGCCTGGGCGGCGGCAGGAGCGCTCGCCAAGCTGGTGCCGCTCGCGGCTTTCCCGATGTGGGCGCGCCAGGGAGGGCGGCCGTGGCGGTTCCTGGGGATGGCTGGCGGCCTGGTAGCTCTCGCCGTGGCGCCGGTGGTCGCCGCCAGCCGCGGCATACCCCCGGGGCTCGTGACCTACGGCGTCACCTGGGAGTTCGACGGCCCCCTCTTCGAGCCGCTCTGGCGAGTGTTGGACCACGCCGGCGCCGCCCCGGCCCTCAAGCACGGGCTCGACCTCTACAAGGAGTGGTCGCGCAACTGGGAGGGGGTCAACTTCCTCTATCCTTATCTCTACCCCCAACTCCTCGCCAAGCTCCTGCTCGCGGGAGGCATGGCCGCGGCCGTCCTCGCCTCGCTACGGCAGCGCGATCCGGTGGCCGGCACCGGCCGCCTCTTCGGGGCGCTCCTCCTACTTTCGGCCACGGTCTATCCCTGGTACCTCCTCTGGGTGCTCCCCTGGGCCGCCCTGCGCCGCAACGTCCCCTGGCTCGCCCTCTCGGCGCTGATCCTCCTTTCGTATATTCCCCAGTTCGCGGGGGTGCCGCTGTGGCCTTGGGTTTGGGCGGGGATTTGGGGGCCGTTTGGGGTGCTGGTGATCGTGGCCCGCCCCCCAAGACCCTCATCACCCCGGCCCTCTTCTCCCGCCCCCTCGCCACCCCCCTCACCGGGAGAAGAGGGAGAACAGCAAGAAAGGACGACAGGGACAGCAAGGACAACAAGGACGAGGGAAACCAGGGAGATCGCTTCAACCGGGACCCCTCTCCCGGTGAGGGGGGTGGCGAGGGGGCGGGAGAGGGGCAGGGGTGAGGGTCTTGGGCGGGGGCGCTCTGAGGGGGGCACCCCCTGATGCTCACCTACCGCCTCACCCTCTCCTATCGCGGTGCCGCCTATGCGGGATGGCAGCGACAGGAGAACGCCCTCGCGGTGCAGCAGGTTGTGGAGGAGGGGCTGGAGCGGCTGCTCGGCCGGCCGGTGCGGATCGTGGGAGCCAGCCGCACGGACGCAGGGGTGCATGCCCGCGGCCAGGCGGCCCATCTGGAGCTGGCGGAGCCGTTCCCCGAGCGCGGGCTGGTCCATGGCGGCAACCGCTACCTCCCGGAGGACGTGCGGATCCTCGCTGCCGCGACCATGTTTCCCGGCTTTCACGCCCGCAAGCACGCCTGGGGGAAGGAGTACGTCTACCGCCTGAGCCGGGCGGCCGTGCTCTCGCCCTTGGATTCCCCCTTCGTGGTGCGGCTTCCCGGGCCGGTCGACCTCGAAAAGATGGCGCAGGCCACGGAGAACCTGCCAGGAAGGCACGATTTCTCGGCCTTCGCCCTCGCCGGGGGCTCCCATGGACAACCGTTCCGGCGTATCGTTGCCGCGCGCTGGGAAGAGGAGGGGGAGGAGCTGCGCTTCCGGGTGGTGGGCGAGGGGTTCCTGCGCGGCATGGTTCGTGCTTTGGTGGGAACGCTGCTGGAAGTCGGCACCGGCAGGAGGTCCCCCGCGAGCTTCCACCAGCTCCTGGCAGGCGGACCACGGGGGGCGGCGGGTCCATCGGCGCTCGCGCATGGGCTGGTGCTGGAGCGGGTGTTCTATCCGCCGGAGTGGCGCGCCGAAGGCGATCCGGCACCGCCTGTGATAATTTAGGGACCTTCAGTCATGGCCGACCTGTCCAAACTCGCCGACCCGGGAACCCCCGAAGAGCTCCTCGTTCGCCGGATCGACCTCGATCGTCTGCCGCGGCACGTGGCCATCATCATGGACGGCAACGGCCGCTGGGCCAAGGGGCGTAACCTTCCCCGGGTGGAGGGGCACCGGGCGGGAGTCGCCTCGGTGCGCGAGACGGTGGAGACGGGGGCGCGGCTCGGCCTCGAGGTCCTCACCCTCTACGCCTTCTCGGTGGAGAACTGGAAGCGCCCGCGTTTCGAGGTGTGGACGCTGATGAACCTGCTCAAGGAATACGTCCGCCGCGAGCGGGAGGCGCTGGCCGAAAACGACATCCGCTTCAACGTCCTCGGCCGCTGGGAGGAGCTCGATCCGTCGGTGGTGCGCGAGCTCCAGGCCACGGTCGACGCCACCCGCCACTGCCGGGGGATGAGCTTCAACATCGCCCTCAACTACTCGGGACGGTGCGAGATCGTGGACGCCTGCCGCCGCATCGTCGCCGATTGGGCGGCGGGCAAGCGGGCCGACATCGACGAGGAGACCCTGGGCCGCTACCTCTACACCTCGGGCCAGGCCGACCCCGACCTCCTGATCCGCACCTCGGGCGAGATGCGCGTCTCGAACTTCCTCCTCTGGCAAATCGCCTACGCGGAGATCTGGGTCACCAACACGCTCTGGCCCGACTTCCGCCGCCGCGACCTCTACGAGGCGATCCTCGACTTCCAACGCCGCGAGCGCCGCTACGGCGGCGTCCAGCAGCCCGAGACGGCGGAAGAGGAGCTCTTCGCCTCGGGCCGGCTTCCGGGTTGATTCTTGACTCCGCCAGCGAAGCCGGACCGATGAAGCGATTCCTGACCGCCGTCATCGCTGCGCCCATCGCTTTGGCGGCGCTGTTCCTCCTCCCGCACTGGGTGTGGTTCGCGCTGGTGGCGGTGATCATCGACTGGGCGGCGTTCGAGTATTTGCAGATCGTTCGCCCCCGGGCGCCGCGGGCGCCGCTCTTCCTCCTGCTGATCTTCGTGCCGGTGGCGGCCTACGCGATCTCGATCGCCCTCTCGGACGGCGCCCCGGTCCCCCAGATGCGCCTGCTTCTCCTCTCCGGGCCGCTGGTGATCTCCGTGGTGTTGGGCGCGCTGCTGCTGTTCAGCCGTACGCCGCTGGAGGAGACCCTTCCCGCGATCGGCATCCTGAGCTTCGGCATCCCCTACTTCGCCCTCCCCATCGCCAGCCTCCACCTGCTGCGGAAGGATCCCTGGGTGGTCTTCCTGCTGCTGGCCATCGTCTGGCTGGGGGACACGGCAGCCTACTACGTGGGCTCGCGTTTCGGCCGCCACAAGCTGGCACCGGTGATCAGCCCCAAGAAGAGCTGGGAAGGGGCCGCCGCGAGCTTCGGGGTGGCCCTGGTGGCGGCGGCGGTGTGGTGTTGGTTCCGGCTGGACCGGATCGACCCCCGCATCCTGGCGGTCTCGGCCGCCACGGCGGTGGCGGCCCAGATCGGCGACCTGGTGGAGTCGATGATCAAGCGCGGCGCGGGGGTCAAGGACTCAGGGTCCGTCCTGCCCGGCCACGGTGGCCTGCTCGACCGCATGGACGCCATGCTCTTCGCCGCCCCCGTGCTCCTCTTCGGCCTGTGGTTGATGCAGGCTGAGGTGGTGCCGCGGTAGGGGGCCATAGGCGCTGACTTTGCGGGGGTGCCGTGACCACAAGCATATCGGCGCTCAGGAAGTGGCCTATGCTTTTTCGACTGTCGAACGGCTGGTGACCGATTTCTTTCACGATGTGACGAGGTGGCGCGATGAGAACCGTAACGCTTGACGTGCGCCCGCTGGCGGATACTCTCACCGATTTCGTGCAGGCTTGGAAGACCGGCAAAGGGTCTTCACCGCGCATCAGCTTCGAGTCTCCGACCCTGCTCTTCAAGGTGCTCACCGGCAAACGGTGGGAATTGTTGAACGCCCTGACCGGCGCTGGGCCGGTAACGATCCGCGAAGCCGCCCGGCGCGTGGCGCGCGACGTGAAGTCGGTACATGGCGACGTTCACGCCTTGCTGAAGGTCGGCATCCTCTCACGAACGGAGGATGGGCGTATCGTGTTTCCATTCGATGCCGTGCACGTCGACTTCAAGTTGAAGGCGGCATGATTCCAGCGATGAGTTTTCGACGTATCACCCGTAGTCGCCGCCTTTCCAGGTGGGCTCAAGTCGGCCTCAGTCGAATAAGCGACCAGCGAGGCGCTTACGACGGTCCTGTGTATTCCAGGCGAGAGGACGAACGGGCGGGAAGTCTCTTCTTCTCAGGGGCTTGGAGTGAAGGAGAGCCGCACTCGATGGACACGCACTTTTCCGCAATGGACACACACTTTCTCACGATGGACAGGTCCATCGGCGCGATGGACATACACATCGGCTCGATGGACACGTACCTTTCCACGATGGACAGGCCCATCCGCGGAATGGACGCTTCCATCGTCCCGATGGACACACACTTTTCCGCGATGGACACTCACATCGGCTCGATGGACACGTCCATCGGCCCGATGTGTCGGTCCAACGGCTAAAGTGCCGTGCCCATCGGCGCGATGTGAGCGTCCATCGGCCCGATGTGTGTGTCCATCGGCTGAAGTGACACGTCCATCGGCCCGATGTGAGTGTCCATCGTGACGATGTGTGCGTCCAACGAGCCGATATGAGTGTCCATCGTGACGATGTGGCCTCACTTCAGCGGGCGTGGGGGGCGTCGGTTCAAGTTTCGGCGAACGCCTTCGCGATGCGCCGCTCATTTCCTCGAGCGAAGGACGTTTTCATGAGGCCTCGCACCCGGCTTGAGCCGAGGGTAGAGTGCTCCTTTCCCCAGGCGTGCCCGTGATTGGCACGACGCACACGAGTGGGTAGCGCTGCTCGGCGACAACCTCGGGTGCGCTCACCACCGCGCAGGGGCGTATCCCTTTCTGTTCGCGGCCTACCACGCAGGCGTCATCCTCTACGACTAAAGCGCGCTGCGAGCCCAGCCAAGCTAACAGTTATTACTACAAAAACCAGTACAACCCGGAAACTCACTTACTGTGTGGCAGGTCTCGGTGCAGCCTATGGTTAGGCCAGGACAAGAGCAAACTGTCCCGGAGGGGCAATTGATTGTGCACGCTATGCTGGCGCCGCCATGAGCGGCGCCCAAGCTGCGTTCGTTCAGCCTGCGGAGCGTTTCTCTACTGAGCTTGAGTACCCGTTTCTGCTTCTTCATGGTGAATCTCCTTTGGATCCAGTCCGGTTTAATCGACTAAGAAACGGAGGTTCAGCAATTCTGGAGCCCAGTGGAAGAAGAGCTGTAAGTCTTTGAAAATAGGTGATGTCCTGCTAGAGGCGACGCCCGGTGCTCCATTTCTGGACCCTTTGGAGATCGTATCCGTTCCAGAAATGGAACGGCACGCCTAGCTTGCTCGCTAGTCGGAACACCAACATCCTCCACAGGCCACAAACCCGAGCCCGGAGGGCGATAGGCCCCCAGCCCAGGGCGGGAGCTGGCGTCAGCCGGCGGAAGCCCTGGGTAGGCGGGCACCCGGTCTCGTCAATTCGCCCTGCCAAGGGCGCCCTTGGCAGGGCGGGAATCGAGAGCAATGCCGTCCACCCAGGGCTCGCGCCTTGGGCTGGGGACCTACCGCCCTCCGGGCGGACTGATCGGCTGAATTACGGTGAACGCGCCAGATTGGCGTCAGCCGGTTCGATGGTGGTCTCAGCGCGGCCTACGTCGCCAGGGATGAAATCACCTGGCTACCCACGGTAGTCCCTGCGGGACACAGAAACGAAATTGCAGTCCCGGATGGGACAAGCGTCGGTAGCCTGGGATTTCAATCCCTGGCGACGCAGGCGTCATCCTCTACGACTTTGGAGACATCCTCTGGGAAACGACCAGGCGCGGTGTTTACTTGACGCCTAAATCAGCGCCTTCACTGGCATAGCCATCGGCTGTGGTTATGCCTATCGAAGAAAGTTGTAAGACGCGAGCCGGTTTTTACGTCTTTAGTAGGCATGGCTAGAAAACTTCGCTTCGTCCCTCACACCCGGACCCTCATCTCTATCACCTGCCGCACCGTCCAGGGGCGCTTCTTGCTCCGGCCTGCTCCCTTGCTCAACGACATCGTCCTTGGCATCCTCGGACGAGCCCAGAGACGCTACGAGACCACGATTTCGGCTTTTTCGGTGCTCTCCCAAGTGGTAGAAGAGCCTGGCGCTTCCGAGGGAGAGGATTGATTTCGGCTACTTGACGCCTAAATCAGCGCCTTCACCGGCGTAGCCATCGGCTGTGGTTATGTCTATCGAAGAAAGTTGTAAGACGCGCGCCGGTTTTTACGTCTTTAGTAGGCATGCCCAGAAAACTTCGCTTCGTCCCTCATGCCCGGACCCTCATCTCCATCACCTGCCGCACCGTCCAGGGGCGCTTCCTGCTCCGCCCCGGTCCCCTGCTCAACGACATCGTCCTTGGCATCCTCGGACGAGCCCAAAGACGCTACGAGACCACGATTTCGGCTTTTTCGGTGCTGTCCAGCCATGTGCATCTGCTCCTGGTCGTCGACTCTGCGAAAGAAGCCTCCGACTTCATGCGATACACGAAGTCGAAGCTCGCCAGGGAGGTCAACCGTCTGACCGGCTGGCGAGGACCCGTCTTCGACCGGCGCTACGAGATGACCGTGGTCACCGACGAAGAGGCCGCCCAGATCGAGAGACTGCGGTACGTACTTTCACAGTCTGTTAAGGAGGGACTTGTCGAACGGGTCAGCCAGTGGCCGGGCGTGCACTGTGCGGGAGCCTTGATCGACGGTACGCCTCTCGTGGGTCACTGGTTCGATCGCACCCTGGAATTCGCCGCCCGTCTCCGCGGCGAAGACTTCGGACGGATGCGCTACGCGACCCTTGAAACGGTCACCCTCTCCTCGATCCCTTGCTGGGCTCACCTGTCGCCCGAGGTCTATCGAGCCCGCATTGCGGAGATGGTCAAGTCTATTGAGGCCGAAGCTGCGCGCACCCGAGAGCACACTGGCGCCTCCGTGCTCGGCGCCGAGATCATCTTGTCGCGCGATCCGCAACATCGCCCCGCTTCCCTTGCCCGCTCTCCGGCACCGAGGGTCCACGCCGCCACCAAGGCCGCACGGAAGGCGTTCTATGAAATCTACGCTGCCTTCGTCAGCGCCTTTCGGGAAGCGTCCGAGAAGCTGAGAAGCGGCGACCGCAACGCGCCCTTCCCCATGGGCAGCTTCCCGCCGGCTCTGCCCTTCGTGGCTGGATAGGCGGCATTGCCGCCGCTCTTTGACAGCCTCACCGCCCGCCTGAGAGGGCCACTCTTTCGAGCGGATTCGCTCGCTTGGGGGAGGTGTGCCCGCTTCAACGCCGGAACGTCTATTTCTGAGACTTGCAGAGCCAAGTTTGAAGGCCCGACTGCCGAACAAGCCACTCAGCAACCCAGGATTCCCCAAAAGACCTTGGCTCCTTTGCGCACTGTGCGGGAGCCTTGATCGACGGTACGCCTCTCGTGGGTCACTGGTTCGATCGCACCCTGGAATTCGCCGCCCGTCTCCGCGGCGAAGACTTCGGACGGATGCGCTACGCGACCCTTGAAACGGTCACCCTCTCCGCGATCCCTTGCTGGGCTCACCTGTCGCCCGAGGTCTATCGAGCCCGCATTGCGGAGATGGTCGAGTCCATCGAGGCCGAAGCTGCGCGCACCCGAGAGCACACCGGCGCCGAGGTCATCTTGTCGCGCGATCCGCAACATCGCCCCGCTTCCCTCGCCCGCTCTCCGGCACCGAGGGTCCACGCCGCCACCAAGGCCGCACGGAAGGCGTTCTATGAAATCTACGTTGCCTTCGTCAGCGCCTTTCGGGAGGCGTCCGAGAAGTTGAGAAGCGGCGACCGCAACGCGTCCTTCCCCATGGGCAGCTTCCCGCCGGCCTTGCCTTTCGTGGCCGGATAAGCGGCATTGCCGCCGCTCTTTGACAGCCTCACCGCCCGGCTGAGGGCCACTCCTTCGAGCGGATTCGCTCGCTTGGGGGAGGTGTGCCCGCTTCAACGCCGGAACGTCTATTTCTGAGACTTGCAGAGCCAAGTTTGAAGGCCCGACTGCCGAACAAGCCACTCAGCAACCCAGGATTCCCAAAAAGACCTTGGCTCCTTTGCGGAACGTCTATTTCTGAGACTGACAGAGCCAAATTTGATGGCCCGACTCCCGAACAAGCCGCTCAGCAGCCCAGGATTCCAAAAAAGACCTTGGCTCTTTTGCCTGGGGGAGGTGTGCCCGCTTCAACGCCGGAACGTCTATTTCTGAGCCTGACAGAGCCAAGTTTGAAGGCCCGACTCCCGAACAAGCCGCTCAGCAACCCAGGATTCCAAAAAAGACCCCAAAAAGACCCGGGCTCCTTTCCGGATCCCGTCACGGGGCAGCCCGTCACCACCGATCAGCGTGGCTTTCCACGGCCGGTCGCAACAGCAACTCCCTCGACCTACAGCCACCGCGCCCGCCGCCGACTCTACCCTTTCCGGCCCCTTTCCGGGTGGGACTTCAGGTGGCACCTTTTGCTGGCTCATGTCCCGCAAACACTGCCATTAGCGCACGCGTTTGCTTCAGACCTTCCACCTTGACAGTTTCCGAACCTCTGCGGGCATACACAACATCGCCCACGTCCGAAAGCACTTTCTGTGAGTCAACCCAGATACAAATCACAGACATCCCTCGATACACGATGCAATCGATCTTGCTCAAGATGGATGTTTTCAGAGGCTCGCTAAGTTTTGAGTTCCCAATGTGGCGTACAATGTCGCGATGGTAGGTATCGAGACTTACGCCCAGTGCGGATGCCTCGCGGTCGACCCCCACACAATAGCGTTCTCCGACGTGTGCGGCCGACATGTGGTAAAGGCGTTCGACGCGCTCCTTGTCGGCCAGTTTATCGACAACGCCAATGAACACTGCACCGTTAGACGTGGGTCCGATATTCGCGATTCCGCAGAGCGTGTTGACGATTCTGTCGAGTAGGCTGATGTCGCGAGCACGCGACTCATCAAGTCGCAGAATGCCTTGCTTGCACTCAAAGGCACTCGTCTCAATCCGCGAACGCCTAAGAGCATTCTCAAAAGCAATCGCAGCCCCAGCGCCATGGCTCAGCGCAGGCGGGTCCTTCTCTTCAAAGGAGTCTTGAATTAGACCCTTCACAGTATTGATATTCTGCTGCCGAGGTTCGCTCCGAATCTGGCCGGCTGCGATGTTTAGCTTGTCGTGAACGCCCGTAAGTGATTTTACGATCTCCGCTTTTTTGGTAGGACTACGGCGGCATCGAACGCAGAGATCAAAAAATGCCATAAACACCGCAAAGAAGGCGGTTTTCGCTGGATTCGGGCTTCCAGGGCTGACGATGCGCCGAAATGCTGCGTTAGAATTATCAACGCTCTCGATTACATCACGGATAATTGCAATGGTTGAAACGATCTCATGCTTCAGGCGCGTGCCGCCGTACGTTGCGAGTTGAGCGTTGATCTCGAGGTGCTCTGGGGTGGCCTGATCGTAAACGGCGTCCAGGGCACTTCCGGAGAACGCGAATGGCCGCTCCTGCAAAATAGAGATAGCCAGATCTGCGACCAACTGCTCATCCTCGCTCTCTCGAAGTTGATTTCGTCGGAGCACTCCCTGCTTGCACCAAAATGTGTCGTCGGCCTTGATTCGGTATGACGGCATCGCGCCGCCGACATCTACGCTAATCTCTGGCATTTGAGCAAGGTCGAGTGACTCACTTGAAACGTCGCCGCGGATCTCTGCGGAGAGTTCACGGACAACGTTAGCGAACGGGGTTACAACACCGGCTTGGCGACGTTCTTGGTCGCTGAGCTGTCGCCCATAAGCGTTGATTCGCCCGAAGACTTCGGTAACGGATTGCTCGTTGTTTGCCGGGAATTCCGTCACGGCGAGCGTATACTCAAGAAAGCGAGCGCATTCATCCGCGGTTAAGAGTTCGGTACCGTCAAGGAGTTTCGGGATCAGTCCTTCCGCGGCCAGCGCTCGCGCGCGCGCAAGCTGCGCCACGTCAAAGAACTTGCCATTTACGGGGAACGCGTTCTCAATGAAGGAGAATATCGCGTTTAGCCTCTGCATGCCATCGAGGATTTCAAAACTCTTGCTTCCATCTTCGCGAAGGGTATACGCCAAGAGAAGCAGTGGAATCGGATATCCTTGGAGGATAGAGTCGGCGAGCTTCTGTTTCTCTTCGACGCTCCAGACAAGTTTGCGCTGATAGCGCCTGTTCACCAGAAAGTTACCGTCGCGAAATTCGCGATACGCCTCCTGTATACTCATCCCTCGCGGTGTTACGCTCATCGGTAATCCTTTCCGTTCGCTCGACCGACCTTTGTCGACGCGACTACCACGCTCCGCTCGGCGCCGAGCGATACTAGCCTAGCATGGCAGGCATCAGAGCCTAGTGCCTCCACCGGGAGCGCGAGCTCGACGAGTGGCTGCGCGCCGGGAGAGCACGACGATGATTCCCCTCCCGGGTTGCACTCGTCCGTACCCACCCATCCGCGGCCCGCCGTCCATCGAACCTCTTCGCCAGCACCCGGAGCGATGAGGTCCGCAGCGTCATCGGGGAGCGCCTCGGCCCAATTGGTGAAACCGACGTCGGCCATTTCGAGACTTTCCGGGTGAGGATGGCTGAGCGGCTGTCTGAGCTGCACGGCTCGACGTCGATCAAGCTCATGCGTGACCGCCTTGAGCACGAAGCGGCTTCGGTTGAGCTCCTCGCGATCGATTGCGTGGACGATTTTCGAGGGAAGAGTCACTGTGACACGGGCAATTCGGCATGATCTAAGCTCCTAGCCAATCACACTGAGAATCATACTCCTGCTGGCTCGGGGAGACTATTCGACTCGACCCACGCGTCTGGGGCGGTCTTGCTGTTCTCCCTCTTCTCTCGGCGGCCGGGGAAGGCTGGGGGGAGATGGCCGGGTTGATGGGAGGACCCGTCTTCGCCCCATAGAATCGGGTAGACCAGGAGCATAGAAGAGCCTGGCGCTTCAGCCAGGCGAGGCCCGCCGGGCCTATGCCAGCTCCTGCTTGGCCTACGACTACATTAGCCGGCCAGGATATGCATTCCGGGAGGGCGGACGTACGGAGCGGTAAGCTCTTGGGGCTCCCCCATTTGTTCCAATCTTTGTCTCATGAGACAAACCGAGTACATTCAGCGCAAGCGCGAGCTCGACGAGCGTCTGCGCGCCGGGGTCGAGTTGCTGGAGGCTGTGCACCCGGACGGAGGTTCAGGCCCTGGGAGGCAGCTCTGGGCGGCTGCGGGAGCTGATCTTCGACATTTTCGGAGTGGCGGTGGAGGGCCGAGGAAAGCGGCTGACGGTCCTATCGCAAGCTTTCGGCCTCCCCCGAAGCGAAGGGATAGCGCCTGTCCTCGCTTCGAGAGCGGCGATGGGACATTACGCAACGCTCCACCCGGAGACCTCAGCGCCTCTCCCCAGCCCCGAGGTCCTGGTGGGACATTGCGACATGCTCAGGGCACATAGCGCCGTGCTCTTGGCACATTGCGGTGCACTCTTGGCACATTGTGGAACGCTCGTGGCACATTGCGAAGCGCTCCTCCCGCCTTCCTCGGCACGCCGCGATGTGCCACGAGGGTTCTCTAATGTCTCACTGGCGCTGCTCTTTGTTCCGAGCCCGCATCCCAGACGCCTCTTCACGCCTCCGACAGCCTCACCGTCACCCGCAGCGCCTCCGGATGGAGGTGGCGGCGGGCTCAGAGAACTCCCCCGCCCAAGACCCTCACCCCTGCCCCTCTCCCGACCGCCCCATCCCCCTCCCCGGGAGAGGGGAACCCGGCTGGGGCGGCCTGGCTGTTCTCCCTCTTCTCCCGGTGAGGGGGTGGAGGGGGTCGGGAGAAGAGGGCCGGGGTGATGAGGGTCTTGCAGGAGGCGACGAAGAGGCAGAGGGCCCCCCGGGAATCTGCCAGGCGTTCTTCCCGTTCCGGTATAATCGCGGACCAGCCCTCGACTCCTGGGCGCAATGACTATGAGCCATCTCACCGACGTCCTCACCAACATCCTCGCCTTCGGCTTCGCCTTGGGCGTGATCATCATCGTCCATGAGGCCGGTCACCTGATGGTGGCCAAGGCCTTCGGCGTCCGCGTCCTGACTTTCTCGGTCGGTTTCGGCCGCAAGATCTGGGGGTTCCGCCGCGGCGAAACGGAGTACCGGGTGTCGCTCGTCCCCCTGGGCGGCTACGTGCGGCTGGGGGGGGAGAACCCGGACGAGGTCTCGGACGACCCCCGCGAGTTCCTCAACAAGCCGCGCTGGCAGCGGGTTCTCGTCTATCTCGCCGGTCCGGCGATGAACGTGGTGCTGGCGATCGTGCTGATCGCCGGCCTGTTCATGGTGGGGATCGAGGTGCCGAGCCTACCGGACACGCCGCCCGTCATCGGCGGCGTCGAAGCGGGTACGTCGGCGGCTCAGGCTGGGCTGCAGCGGGGCGACCTCATCCTCAAGGTCAAGGGCGAGGCCGTCGAGGATTGGAATGCGGTGGCGCTGACCCTCTTGGCCTCGCCCGACAAGCCAGTCCCGCTGACCGTCCGGCGTGGCCAGGGCACTTTGGACGCGGTGGTCACGCCGCGCCGCGTGCCGCGCTACGACGTTGGCGACTTAGCCGGCCTGCTGGCCAGCTTCCGGCCGCAGGTCATTCGGGTCATCAATGGCGCACCCGCCGCCGCGGCCGGATTCCGCCCCGGTGACGAGATCCGCGGCGTGGACGGCCGCCCCATCCTGGACAGTAAGGCGTTCGTCGATGCCATCTCGGGGCGGGCAGGCCAGCAGGTCCAGGTCCAGGTGGTACGCGACGGCCGGCCGGTCGTCTTGCCCGTGGTGCCCCGCAAGGAAGGAGGCTCCGGCAAGATCGGTGTGCAGATCGGCTTCTACCAGCGCTACGGTCCGGCCCGGGCTTTCGTGGAGAGCGTCCGCTACAACGTCCAGATCGTAAAGGACACCGCCAGCATCCTGGGCAAGGTCTTCAGCCGCGAGATGTCCGCCAAGAGCGCCTTCGCCGGCCCGCTCGAAATCGCCGCCCAGAGCGGCGACGCGGCCCGCCGCGGATTCAAGGAGCTCCTCCAACTGATGGGCTTCATCAGCCTCAGTATCGCGATCATGAACCTGATGCCCATCCCCATCCTCGACGGCGGGCAGATCTTCATCCTGTCGGTCGAAGGGGTCATCCGGCGCGACCTGTCGATGCGCTTCAAGGAGATCATCAGCCAGGTCGGCTTCGTCATGATCCTCTTACTGATGTTCATGGTATTGTATTTCGACTTCGCGAAGCGCTGGCCGTTCTTCGGTTCCTGAGTCTTCCCTGTCAAGGAGGCGATTGAGCATGCCCGGTCCGATCTCCATCGGCGACGTTGCCCCGAACTTCGACTTGAGCTCCACCGAGGACGCCCTCCTGATGCTGAAGGACGAGGTGGTGCGCACCGCCCTGGTGGTCTACTTCTTCGCCGATCCGGCGAACGAGCGGGTGCAGCGCGACCTCGACGCCCTCAACCGCTGGCAGGAGCCGCTACGCAAGCTCGCGGCCAAGGTGCTGGCCGTCTCGCCGGCCAAGCTGGACGAGCTGAAGCGCCTCCAGGTGCAGCGCAAGCTCACCTTCCCCCTGCTCCACGACGACCGCAACTTCTCCGCCGCCTATGGCGTCACTCCCGCCGAGGAAGGGCAGCCGGCCGCGCCCGCCCTGGTGGTCGTGGGCCGCCGGCAGGAGGTGAAGTGGCTGGCCAACCCCGTTACCTCGGCGGACGACGCCATGCCGCAGGTCGAAAAGCTCCTCAAGGACCTGCCGTCGCCCACCCGCAGTTACCCCAAGAGCGTCGTGAACCGGTTGATCGACCGGTGGGTGAACTAGTCCAGCACGGACGCCTCCGGACCGCCGGGGCCCATGATACGAACAGGCCCCGGCTCGCCCTCCTCCTCTTCGTACTGACGATCCTCGGCACCGTCCCGGCCTCTGCGCAGGAAGCGGAGGAGCCCGGCGGCGACGATCCGGGAGCGGCCCAGGCGTGGTTCCTGGCGCGCCGACTCCCGGCGGTGAAAGGAGCCGAACCGCTCTCGCTCGCCGGGCGCTACCTGGCGGCGCGGGAGCAGGTCCGCCGCATGCCCCGCCAGGCCCTGGCCTGGAAGTCCCTCGGTCCGGGAAACCTCGGCGGGCGGACGCGGGCGCTGCTCTTCGATCCCGCCGATCCCAAAACGCTCTATGCCGCCGGCGTGGACGGCGGAGTGTGGAAGACGGTGAACGGCGGCGCGAGCTGGACCCCGCTCGACGACCTGATGCCGAGCCTGGCGGTGGCCGCGCTCGCCATCGATCCCAATAACCGGAAGGTGCTCTACGCGGGCACGGGCGAGGGCTTCCTCAACATCGACGCCGTGCGCGGCGCCGGCATCTTCAAGACGGCTGACGCCGGCCGCCACTGGCGCCAACTGCCGGCCACCGCGACGGCGGATTTCTTCGCCGTCAACCGCCTGCTGGTCAGCGCCCGCAGCCGCACGGTCTACGCCGCGACGGGCACGGGGGTCTGGCGGTCACGGAACGCCGGGGCCTCCTGGGAGCGCGTGCTCGATCCAGACGTCCAAGGCGGCTGCCTGGACCTGGCGCTGCGCAGCGCGGGGACGGACGACGTGGTCTTCGCCGCCTGCGGCACGATGCAGCAGGCCACCGTCTACCAGACCGTGCAGGGCCAGAAGGACGGGCCGTGGGTGGCGGTGTTGCAGGAGCCGGGCATGGGGAGGACGTCGCTCGCCATCGCACCTTCCGATCCCAACGTGATCTATGCCCTGGCGGCCAGCAACCTCCCCGGCCCGGACGGCCACTACTCGCAGGGGCTCCTCGCCGTCTTCCGCTCCACCACGGGCGGTGGCGCCGGCAGTTGGGTGGCGCAGGTACGCAACACCGACCCGGTGGCCCTCGATACGGTACTCCTCTCCAGCACGCACTTCGCGTTTCAGCACGATTGCGGCTCGCCCTTCGGCAACGAATGGAGCGGGCGGGGGTGGTACGACAACGTCATCGCGGTGGACCCGCTGGACCCGGAGCGGGTGTGGGCAGGAGGAGTTGACCTTTTCCGCTCCGACGACGGCGGGCGCACCTGGGGGCTGGCCAACTACTGGTGGGAGGGAGCGGGCTTCGCCCATGCGGACCAGCACGCCCTCGTCTTCCACCCCCAGTACGACGGCAAACGCAACCAGACGCTGCTGGTGGCGGGCGACGGCGGCATCTACCGCACCGCCAATGCCCGCGCCGCCGTGAACCGGGACGCCGCGGCGCCCTGCGATCCCGCGGGCACGGCCGTGCGGTGGACGAGCCTCGACCACGGCTACGGCGTCACCCAGTTCTACAGCGGCGCCGTCTTCCCCGGCGGCCGGGCCTACATCGGCGGCGCCCAGGACCTCGGCACGATCTCGGGCGGCGACGCCGCGGGTCCCGAACGCTGGCAGCAGGTGCTGGGGCGCGACGGCGGCACCGTGGCGATCGATCCCACCAATCCCCAGGTCGTCTACGCGGAATCGGACCACCTTTCCTTCGTCAAATCGACGGACGGAGGCAAGACCTTCGCCTCGGCCGCGGAGGGGATCGGCGGCAGCTTCTTCCCCTACATCGCGCCGTTCGTCCTCGATCCAGGAGATCCCCAGCGCCTCTGGCTCGGCGGCGACTCGCTGTGGACCACCGGCGACGGCGCCGTCCACTGGCGGCGGGCCTCGCCGGCGCTGGGCGCCAATGCCCTCGACCTGGTGAGCGCCATCGCCGTTTCGCCGCACGACGGCCGGCGCGTCCTCGCCGGCACCAGCCAGGGGCTGATCGTGCGCAACGATTCCGCCCTGGACGCCTCTCCCACCACGTCCTGGCCGGCGGTGCGCCCACGGGACGGCTTCGTCTCCTCGCTCACTTTCGATCCGCAGACCCCGGACCTCGTCTACGCGACGTATGCCACCTTCGGCGGCGCCCACGTCTGGAAGAGCGTGGATGGCGGCACCACCTGGAAGGGCCTCGACGGCTCCGGCCCCGCGAACCCCGCTGCCACTGCGCTGCCGGACCTCCCCGTCCACTGCCTGGTCATCGATCCGCGCCATCCGCAGCGGCTCTACGTGGGGACGGACCTGGGCGTCTTCGTCTCTCTCGACGGCGGCGCCACCTGGGCGGCCGAGGCCGCGGGCTTCGCCAGCGTGGTCACCGAGTCGCTGGTCCTCGCGCCCTCCGGCTCCGGGCCGGGCGCCTCCCTCTACCTCTTCGCCTTCACTCATGGGCGCGGCGCGTGGAAGGCGAAGCTGCCGGATTGATCCGGTGATACCCTCTCGGGGTCATGTCCCGCTACGGCTTCCTCCTCGAGACCTACGACACCGAGCGTCTGAAGACCCTCTCCGTCTGGTCGCAATTTCGGGACGAGGACCTCCGTTTCCGCCCGGAGCCCCGGGCGCGGACGCCGCACGAGCACATGGTGCATCAGTGCGTCAGCGAAGACACCTGGATGAAGAACATGCTGGGGATCGACCTCGGCGAGCCGCCGCTCCCCGCCGAGGAGACCCGCCTCGCCTTCCTGCGGAAATACGCCGAGGCCTCGGGAAAACGCCTCGAACGTCTGCGGGGAATGGAGGACGACTGGTTCGAGGGCGCCACCCGCTTCTTCGACGTCGAGCGCTCCCGCGCCTGGGTGATGACGCGGCGGATCGCCCACTCCGCCCACCACCGCGGGCAGCTCACCGCCTACCTGCGCCTGCTGGGGCGGAGCCTGTATTCGACCTACGGCCCCACGGCGGACACCGGCGGCCTGTTCCAGAACGGCGCGCCCACCATCTACCGCTACGGCGGCCTCGACGATCTGCTGGCGGCCGAGGCCCGCGGTGGCGACTCGCCGCCGCTCCCTGGGCCGGGCGAGAAGAGCCCCACCGAGCGACGGGACTAAGCGCTTCCGCATGGCATCCCTGGACCGGCGCCCGCCGCGGTTGCGCGGAACATCGGGCAAATGGCAGAACGTCTCGCTCCTCGCCCTGGCGTCTCTGCTCGGCATGTCCGTCTGGTTCTCGGCGTCGGCGGTGGTGCCGCAGCTCACGGTGGAGTGGAAGCTTTCGGGCGCCCTCCAGTCGTGGCTCACCACCAGCGTGCAGATCGGTTTCGTGGCCGGCGCCTTGCTGAGCTCCATCCTCACCCTCTCCGACCGCTGGCCCGCCCAGCGCCTGCTGGCGATGAGCGCACTCGCCGCCGCGGCGTTCAACGCCGCCATCCCGCTCCTCGATCTCGGCCCGGGCCCGGCTCTCGCCTGCCGGTTCCTCACCGGCTTCGCCCTGGCCGGCGTCTACCCGCCCGGGATGAAGCTCGTGGCCTCCTGGTGCGTGGAGGACCGCGGCCTCGGCATCGGCCTGCTGGTGGGCGCCATCACCCTCGGCACCGCCGTGCCTCACCTGCTGAACGCCTCGCCCAGCGGCATGCCTCCCTGGCGCAGCGTGCTCCTGCTGACCTCCGGGGGAGCCCTGGCGGCGGCGCTCCTCGGCGGCTTCCTGGTGAAGCCCGGGCCCTACCTCGGCAAATCGCCGCCGTTCGACTGGCGGGCGGCGGGGCGCGTGCTGGGGGAGCGGCCGGCGCGGCTCGCCAACTTCGGCTATCTCGGCCACATGTGGGAGCTTTACGCCATGTGGGCCTGGGTTCCGCTCTGCCTGCTCGCGAGCTATCAGGAGGCGGGGTGGAGCGCCCGCGCCGCGCGGCTCGCGGGCGCCGCCGCCATCGCGGCCGGCGGGTTGGGGAGCCTCCTCGCCGGCAAGCTCGCGGACCGGCTGGGGCGCACGCGCATCACCATCGTGAGCCTCGCCGCCTCGGGCGCCTGCGCGCTCGCGGCCGGCTTCGTCTTCCACCGTCCTGCGGTGCTGACGGTCCTCTGTCTGATCTGGGGCTTCGCGGTGGTGGCGGACAGCGCGCAGTTCAGCGCCGCGGTTTCCGAGCTGGCCGATCCGCGCTACGTGGGTACGGCCCTCACCGTGCAGACGAGCCTCGGCTTTCTGCTCACCACGGTGACGCTGCGGATCATTCCGCCGCTGCGGGACCTCCTGGGCTGGGAGCGGGCCTTCATGCTCCTGGCCCTCGGGCCGGCCTTCGGCATCTGGAGCATGTACAAGCTGCGCCGCCTGCCGGAGGCGGCGCGGATGGCGGGTGGACGTCGCTGACCGGGACGGTCAGGCCAGGTCTAGCACTCCCAGATGTGCTCGACGCGGTCGCAAATGCACCCCCCGCCGCCTCCCTGACGCCAGAGGCACGGGATGGTCTTGCCAGGCACGGTGCAGGCGCGGCCGTCGAAGCCGTCGCAGAGCGGCAGTGCGTAGGCGTTCTTGGGAGCCGAGCCCCAGGAGGCGAGGAAGGCGAGGCCGAGCAGCAGGGCGAGACGGATGACTTTCTTCATGGTGAATCTCCTTTCGCTCTACTGACGGGCGGGGAGGGCGGTGGTATTAGAGGTTGTCGCGCAAGGAGTCGTCAGCGGCTCCGCTGAAGCCAGGGATTGAAATCCCTGGCTACCAACGGTAGTCCCTACGGGACCGCGGTTCCGATTTTCTGGGTCCCGCAGGGACTACCGTTGGTAGCCAGGGTCTTCAGCCCCTGGCAGCGCGCGGAGATGCACTTTCGAGAAACGCGCTCAGGTCCGCCTTGCATAGAACCCCCCGGCCGCCGCGAGGGACTCACGGTTCATGCACGATCTCCAAAGAACGGCTCCGCGTCCCAAGCACCTTGCGCATCCCACCCTGCCGCTCGATTCGAAGCCGCCGCTGCCGCCGGTCGAGACGCCCACGGGCTCGCCGGAGCTCGGCTTCCTCATCGCCTACGAAGAGCCCGATGCCCAGGATGGCTGGGCGGCCGGCATCGTCCACGCCATCGAGGACGGCTGGGACGGGCGCCATTTCACTGTCGAATCCCAGACGGGGGCGCGCCAGGTTCCCCGCGACCTGGTGTTCTACTGGTGGCCTCTGGATTAGATCCCCGCCGCGATTCCCAGCCCGGCCAGCGCCTCGCGCAGCTCGCCGAGCCGCTCCTCGTGTACCCGCAGCACCAGCCGCGCTGCGGCGCCGTACTCCTCGCGCTCCAACTCCACCTCGGGCGAGTGGAGCAGCCGCTTGACGGCGCCCACCTTCTCGTAGGGCGCCTCGACGGCGACGAGGACGGTGGGCACGCGGAGGACGGCCGGCAGCTCCCGCACCGCCTCCCGCGTGGCCGCTGAGTAGGCCCGCGCCAGCCCTCCCTTGCCCAGCTTGGTGCCACCGAACCAGCGGATGACGACGGCGAGGACGTCCGATAGGCCGGCACCGCGCAGGACTTGCAGGATGGGCACTCCGGCGGTGCCGGCCGGCTCGCCGGCGTCGGCGCTGCGCTCCCGGGGAGGCTCCCCGAGGCGCCAGGCCCAGCAGTGATGGGTGGCGTCCGGGTACTGGCGGGCCAGGGCGGCGAGGACCGCCTTGGCTGCCGCCTCGTCCGCCGCCGGGCTCACCACGGCGAGGAAACGCGAGCCCTTCTCCCGGATCTCGCCCGAGGACTCGCCGGCAGGGGCGCGATAGGCGGCCATCAGGCGCCCCCACCCAAGACCCTCATCACCCCGGCCCTCTTCTCCCGCCCCCTCACCGGGAGAAGAGGGAGCCCCCGCCCAACAGCCAAAACGGTTTGGTTGGATCCCCTCTCCCGGGGAGGGGGATGGGGTGGTCGGGAGAGGGGCAGGGGTGAGGGTCCTCGGGTGGGGGAGCGTTCGGAGGCAAGTTAGCGCCTATGCGACTCAGGGCAGCCCCGTCACCCGCTGGTAGAGGTCGCGATAGCGCCCCACCACGGCGTCCTGGCTGAAGCGTTCCACCGCCTGACGCCGGGCCGCCGCGGCGAAACGCCGCCGCAAGTCGTCATCACCCAAGAGGCGCAGGGCCGCGGCGGCCATGCCGTCCACGTCCCCTACCGGCAGGAGGAAGCCGGTGACACCGTCGTCCACCACCTCGGGGAGGCCGCCAGCGTCGGAGGCGATCACCGGCACCTCGCAGGAGAGGGCTTCCAGGGCGGCGAGGCCGAACGACTCGGACTCGGAGGGGAGGAGGAAGAGGTCGGCTCCCACCAGCACCTCCTCCACCAGCGGGAAGCTGCCGACGAAGGTGATGGCGCCGCAGATGTGGTGCTCGCGGCAATACTGCTCGACCTTGCCGCGGTCCGGGCCGTC
>DASUEN010000243.1:0-9962 GCA_036275055.1 Thermoanaerobaculia bacterium | reverse complement strand
GGAGAGAGGGGCTGGGGGAGTGAGGGCCTCGAAGCGGCGGACAACGGTCCCGTCCACGAGGCCGCTCGACGTCACGCCGGGGCGGTCCGCACTTCCGACAGCCCCCCTACAGCCCCATCCCCTCCAACTCGTCGATCCGCTCGCGCACCAGGTCGAACCCCCCTTGCCAGAAGGAGCGGTCGGTGACGTCGATGCCGACTTCGGCGAGGATGTGCTCGGGCCGGGCCGAGCCGCCGTAGGAGAGGAGGCGCAGGTAGCCGGGCTTGAAGGCTTCGCCTTCCTCCTGGAAGCGCCGGTAGAGGGCGAGCACCAGGAGCTGGCCGAAGCTGTAGGCATAGCAATAGAACGGCGTCTGGTAGATGTGCGGGATGGAGAGCCACTCGTAGCGGAACTCCGGCGCCACCTCGACGCTGTCGCCGAACTGCTCGGAGAGCTTGGCCATGTAGAGGTCCGACAGCTCCTCCATGGAGCGGCCGTCGCGGATGGCGGCGTGGGCCTCGATCTCGAAGAGGACGAAGTAGGCCTGCCGCAGCACCGTGGCGTAGACGTCGTCCACCGCCGCCGCCAGCAGCTCGCGGCGGGCCAGCGGGTCGTGCTCCTCGCGCAGCAGGCGGTCGGTCATCAGCATCTCGCCGAAGACCGAGGCCGTCTCGGCGAGCGGCAGCGAGGCGTGCTGGGTGAGGCTCGCGTGGCCGCTGGCCAGCATGCTGTGGATGGCATGGCCGAGCTCGTGCGCCAGGGTGGCCACGTCGCGCACCCGGCCGGCGAAGTTGACCAGCACCCACGGCGTGTAGCGGGGGAGGACGGTGAAGCAGAAGGCGCCCCCCCGCTTGCCGCGCCGGATCTCGCTGTCGAGGTGGTTCTCGGCGAACACCTTCTCGGCGTGGGAGGCGAAGCCCGGGTGGAAGTCCTCGAAGGTCTCCAGCACCGAGCGCACGGCGTGCGAGTACTCGATCTTGCGGTCGGAGGTGGCGAGCGGCGCGTAGACGTCGTAGCGGCGCAGGCGGGGGAGCCCCAGCCACCCCGCCTTGAGGCGGAAGTAGCGCTGGAAGAGGGGAGCGTTCTCCCGCGACACCTCCAGCAGCACCTCGACGGCGCGGTCGGGGATGTCGTTGTCCAGGTTGCGCACGGCGATGGGGGAGGAGTAGCCGCGCACGCCCACCTGCTCGTCGTACCAGTCGCGCACGCGGTTGACGTAGATCTGCCCCAGGATGCCGGCCTCCTGGGCGTAGACGCGGTAGAGCTCCTGGTAGGCCGCGGCCCGCCGGTCGGCGTGCGGGGAGAAGGCGTGGCTCATCAGCTCGTCGCGGGTCAGGCGCTTGGTCTCGCCGTCCACTTCGAGGTTGAACTCCAGGCGATTGGTGAGCATGGAGTAGAGGGTCATGACGGCGCCGATGCCGTTCTCGTCCTTGGTGTTGATGATCTGCTCGGACTTCTCGTCGAGGGTGAACGGCTTGAAGCGGCGCAGGTCCTGGAGGTAGTGCCGGTAGTCGCCGTGCTCGGATTCGCTGGGCAGGAGGCGCCAGGCCTCGTCGTCCGGCAGGCTGCGCCACCAGAGGGTGAAGAAGAGGATGCGGTTGCTCGCCGCCGTGCTCGCCTGCCGCACGCGGTTGCGGAAGGTGAGCGCCTCCTGGCTGCCGGTGTCGGAGTAGAACCAGAGCGAGGCGTAGCCGGAGATCACCTGGATGCGGTTGATCAGGTCCTCGTACTGGCGCAGGATGGCGAAGAGCTCCCGCGGGTCCATCTGGGGGTGGAGGCTGTCGCGCCGGCCCTCGAAGGCGATCGCCGCCGCTTCGAGGTCGGCGAGATGGGCGGCGAAGACGGCCTCGCTGGGCTCCGGAAGCAGCTCGGAAAGGTCCCAGCCGCTCAACGAATAGGTCGGGATGGATCTGGTGATGACGGTCATTGGGTTTCTTGTGTGTCGTTGCCCGAGGTCAATGGAGTTGGCCGGATGAAGGCGGACCGGCACGGCGCCAGTCCGCCTGGCGATTCATTTTAGCCGAGGTGGGGGAAGGATCACCGCCGGAACGCTCTTTTCTTTCGCCAGCGCGTTCAGTTGGGCGAGGTCGGTCTCCCAGACCTGGCGCAGCTTGGCGAGCTGGGCGTCGATGGCCGCGGTGAGCGCCGTCTTCACCGCCACCGCCTGGGCCGTGGGGCGATAGTCGCCCAGGGAGGCCGAGTCGGCCACCGAGTTGAGCTTGTCGTTGAGCTTGATGGGGAAGTTGAGCGGGTCCTCCTCGCTGCGGTTCTTCGTCTGGTAGAGAGCCTCCTCGACCTCGGTCATCTTCTTGTCGACCTCCTTGGCCGCGGCCACCACCGGCTTCTGGGCGTCGTCCTTGGCCAGGCGCTTCTCCAGGTCCTTGAGCTGGGCGCGCACGTCGCGGATGCGGCGGATGGCGTCGTGGGTCTCGCCGATCTTGTCGTGGACCTCCTGCTGGAACTGGAGCTGGGCTTCCAGGTCCGCCTGGGTGGAGGCCGAGCGGGGATCCTTGCGGACCTCGAAGCTCTGGGTGAAGGTCTCGCCGCCCGCGGTGAGGCGGGCCTGGTAGCGGCCCGGCACGGCCAGGGGGCGCACCAGGTCGCCGCTCCACAGGATCATGCCGGGGAACTTGCCGGCCGAGGGCCAGCGCAGGTCCCAGACGAAGCGGTTGTGCCCGGCCTCGGTGGGAATCTTCGGCTGCTCCTCCTCGCCGGGCTCAGCCTCTTCCTTCTCCTCTTTTTCCTCCTTCTCCGCCTCCTGGCCTTTGTCCGGGCGCGGCTCCTTGCCCTGGGCGGTGGGTGGCGCCGGCTGGGTCTCCTTCTTGTCCTTGCCGTCCTTCTTGTCCTTGGGGTCCTTACCCTCCTCGGCCGGCTTGCCCACGAAGGTCTGGATCACCTTGCCGTCCGCGGTGAGGATCTCCAGCTTGACCTTGCCGGCCTCGCGCGCCGGCGGCGCCTCCTTGAGGTAGTAGTCGACAATGGCGCCGGTCGGAGGATTGGTACCGACCCCCTGCTGGGGCCCGAAGGTGAAGGCGGAGCTCAGCCGGAAGGCGGGCGCCAGCGGGTAGAGATAGGCCTTGGCCCCGCCGAGATCCTTCTTGCCGGCAAGCTCGCGCAGGGGCGCCAGGTCGTCCAGCACCCAGAAGCCCCTCCCTTGCGTGGAGGCCACGAGGTCGCCGTCCTTCACCGTCAGGTCGGTGATCGGCACGATGGGCAGGTTGAGCTGCAGCGACTGCCAGTGGGCGCCGTCGTCGAAGGAGACGTAGAGCTCCCGCTCCGTGCCGGCGTAGAGCAGGCCACGGCGGGCCGGGTCAGCCCGCACGACGCGGGTGAAGTGGGAGGGGTCGATGCCGGCGTCGATCCGCGTCCAGGTGGCGCCGTAGTCGGTCGTCTTGTAGAGGTAGGGGTGGAAGTCGTCGGACTTGTACATCGTCGCCGCCACGTAGGCGCCGCCCTTGTCGAAAGGGCTGGCATCGATGGCGTTGATTTGGATCCACTCCGGCAGCCCCTTGGGGGTGACGTTCTTCCAGGTCTTGCCGCCGTCACGGGTGAGGTGGACGAGGCCGTCGTCCGAGCCGGCCCAGATCGTCCCCGGCTCCAGGGGGGATTCGGCCACGGCGAAGATCGTGCCGTAGTACTCGACGCTGGTGTTGTCCTTGGTGATCGGGCCGCCGGAAGAGCCGAGGCGCGACTTGTCGTTGCGCGTCAGGTCGCCGGAGATGGCCGTCCAGCTCTGCCCCGCGTCCGTGCTCTTGAACAGCACCTGGGCCGCGGAATAGAGGGTGCTCGGATCGTTGGGCGAGAAGAGAATGGGGAAGTTCCACTGGAAGCGGTACTGGATGTCGCCGGCCGCGGCTCCCATGGGGTTGTCCGGCCACGGATTGACGTCGCGCTCCTCGCCGGTCGCGTGGTTGAGGCGCACGAGCAGGCCGCCGTAGGAGCCGCCGAAGACCACGTCGGAGTCCTTGGGATCGGCCACGATGTAGCCGCTCTCGCCGCCGGCCGTGGCGTTCCAGGAGCCGATGCCGATGCCGCCGCCGCTCCCCCGCGACAGGATGCGCACCGCCGAGTTGTCCTGCTGCGCCCCGAGGATGCGGTAGGGGAAGTGGGTGTCCGTCGAGACGCGGTAGAACTGTGCCGTGGGCTGGTTGGTCTGCGGCGTCCAGGTGGTGCCGCCGTCGGTCGAGACGTTGACGCCGCCGTCGTTCGACTCGATCATCCGCTGCGGGTCCTCGGGCGCGATCCACAGGTCGTGGTTGTCGCCGTGGGGCGTGCGGAGGGTGGTGAAGGTGCGGCCGCCGTCCTTGGAGCGGTGGAACTGGACGTTGGGGACGTAGACCACCTCCTCGTCCTTGGGGTCGGCGAAGATGCGCGTGTAGTACCAGGCGCGCTGGCGCAAGTCGCTGTCGCCGCTGGTCTTCTTCCAGGTCTTGCCGCCGTCGCGCGAGCGGTAGACGCCCCCCTCCTTGGCCTCGACGATGGCGTAGACGTTCTCCGGATTGGAGGGCGAGACGGTGACGCCGATGATCCCCAGCGTCCCCTTGGGGAAGCCGGGGTTGCCCGAAAGCTCGGTCCAGGTGTCGCCGCCGTCCGTCGACTTCCAGAGGCCGGAGCCGGGGCCGCCGCTCTCCAGGCTGTAGGGGGTGCGGCGCACGTTCCACAGCGAGGCATAGAGCACCCGCGGATTGACGGGGTCCATGGCGAGGTCGACGGCGCCGGCCTTGTCGCTCACGTAGAGCACGCGCTCCCAGTGGCCGCCGCCGTCCTTCGAGCGATAGACGCCGCGCATCTCGTTGGGGCCGAAGAGGTGGCCGAGGACGGCGGCGTAAACCAGGTCCGGATTCTTGGGATGGATGCGGATGCGCGGGATGTGCCGCGAATCGGCGAGGCCGGAGGGCTTCCAGGTCTTCCCCGCGTCGGTGGACTTCCACACTCCTTCGCCGTGCGAGACGTTCCCCCGCACGGTGACCTCGCCGCCTCCGGCATAGACGACGTTGGGGTCCCACTCCGAAACGGCGACGGCGCCGATCGAGCCGCCGAAGGTGCCGTCGGAGACGTTCTTCCAGGTGCGCCCGCCGTCGGTGGTCTTCCACACCCCGCCGCCGGTGCCCCCGAAGTAATAGGTGTTGCGGTCCCCCGGCACCCCGGTGACGGCCGCCACCCGGCCGCCGCGGTACGGGCCGACCTCCCGCCACTTCAAGGATTTGAACAAAGCCGGGTCCACCGCGGGCGCGGCGGCGGCAGACCATGCCGTGGTGACGGCGAGCAGTGCGGCAAGGCTGAGAGATTTCATCATGGGCGAAGCACTCCCCCTGGAAAGCCCGATTTCTACCACAGGCTGAACGGAAAGAAGGGACGCAAGGGACGCCAGGGACAACAGGGACGAACTGCGAGACCGCGCCAGCCGGTTTTGTCAGCGAGATCCCCTGCCGCGTCTCCGGGGTCCCTTTCCCTGCTGCAAAACTCGCGAAGTTTGCTGCGAAATTCGCTTGCCCTGCTGCAAACTTCGCGAAGTTCGCAGCAAAATTCGCGAATTTTTCACGAGAATTCGTGAGCCCCGGACTGGGCAATGCGGGCCCCGGCTCGCGCTTCGCGGGCCCCGGACCGGGGCTCGCGAGTTTTGCAGCAGAATTCGCGAACCCAGGCCGGAATTCGCGAAGTTTGCAGCACAATTCGCGAGGGTGGGAGCAGGGAAAGGGATCTCGCATTCGGGGCCCAGCTTCCCACAAGCGAAGAAATCGAACGCTGGACCGCTTGATTTCCGCCCGGCTCTGTTATACGTTCCCACCATCGGCCGGATGGCCCGGCCGCACCCAAAACGGCCCGGCGTGAGGTGGCACTCATCACCGGACCTAACCACGCAAAGGAGATCAGTCCTATGCGCAGCTATCCTCATTCTATCCGCAACGCATTCACCCGCGCATTCCTGAAGCGCCTCGGCGAGCGCGACGAGCCGCCGGTGGCGGGCGAGGCCGACGTGGCCGGCCCTTGGCACGTCGAGGAGTTGGAGGGGGGCTTCGGCCTCTTCCGCCAGGGCGAGAGCCTACTCCGGGAGTCGCACCCCACGGCGGTCTTCACCGAGCGCTGGCTGGCCCTGTTGGCGGCGGCGGTGCTCCCCGGCACGGGGCGCGATGGCGCTTACCTCCTGGCGAAGGAGAGTGATCCCAAGGGCTTCGCCGTGCTGGAGCCCGGCAGCACCGAGCCGGTGGGCTACCTTGCCCTCTTCGACGAGGCGCTGCTGGAGGGCTTGAACGTGGCCGCGGGGCTGGTGAGGGAGCCCGTTTCCCTCGCCTTCCTCTTGGAAGGAGCCGGCCAGGTGGCGCTGGAGCGGGCGGGGGCGATCCTCGACGAGACGGTGGGGTAGGGCGGCGTAGATGGGGGGACCCCTCGGGTCCCCCTTTTCCCGGCCTGCCGTGTCTCTGCCCAGATCAGTACGGTGGGATTCCTGGCAACAAGTCGCCGCGCCGCCGTCCACGCCGGGAGCCCGTAGGGCGGCAGACCGTAGCCCAGGCCGTGAGCCCTGGGTAATGGGGGGCGCCTGGGCGAGGGGCAACGCCTCCGTCGGACGCCCCCGCCCACCCAGGGTTCACACCCTGGGCTACGGCCTGCCGCCCTACGGGCTCCCGTTATTGGCTCGCGGGTTGCCTGCCCAGATCCACCGGTCTGCTGCCGCCCATTCTGGGCTGAGCCACAGCCAGACCGCTCCAACCGGGTACCCCTCTCCCGGGGAGGGGGATGGGGTGGTCGGGAGAGGGGCAGGGGTGAGGGTCTTGGGCGGGGCGCTCCAGGGGACAGCAAGGACACCGAGGTTGGACGCCACAGGATCACTGCGGCGGGCAATTGGCGCAAACTCAAAGGCATCGCGATCGTTCGCCTTCCCGATGGAGTTGTGATGCGTGCTGAAGTACACTGGTTCGAGGCGCATGGCCGGGGGAGACAAGACGTCAAGGTCAAGCGATTCCTGAGGTAGCCGCCATGAGTGAAAACAGGCGCTCCTATTTTCTCTGTATCAAGAACCGAGGCTATGCCGCTTCGCTCCAGGTTCGAACTGTGTATCGAGCCCTCAGCGATCCCGAGGCGGAGGCCCATGGCATGCTCCGAATCGTGGACGAGTTCGGCGAAGACTATCTTTTCCCCGCTGGATTTTTCGTCCCGATCGAGGTGCCAAAGGCTGCCGAGCTCGCCTTTGCCGGTGCTGCCTAGGCGTGCGAAGGCGGCCGTCGGAATTGCCCAGATCAGTACGGTGGGATTGCGACTCAGCGATGGCTTCGACGAGCGGCCAGGGCCGCCTCGGCAAGAGACGTCCCGCCGTTACCGTGAAGTGCAGTGGTATCGCGGGCGGGCTGGGAACGTCTCTACGGACACGTTGGCGCGGTGGATCAGGATTGACAGGCGTTGACAGCGCGGCTGTTCTCCCTCTTCTCCCGGTGGTCGGGGGGGAGGCTGGGAGAAGAGGGCCGGGGTGATGAGGGTCTTGGGCGGGGGGCACGCCCCCGCCCGGAACGGCGCGCCGCCCTCTACTTGTAATCGTCCAGGGTGAGCTTCTCGAACGGCAGGCCGAAGGGGTGGAAGAGGTTGAACACCGGCTGCTCGATCGTCTCGGCGAAGCGCAGGAACAGCGGGCCGTATTCCTCGATCTCCGAGGTGCCGCCTTCGATCGCCGCGTACTCCTCGGCGGAGATGCCGGTCTTCTCGACCACCTGCTCGGGGGTGAGCTGGCGGGTTTCGCGGTGCTTCTTGATCAGCTCGGCGGCCTGGCCGGGGCGGGTGTCCACCGATTTGCCGGAGGGCGCGAACATGCGGCTGGTGGGCACGTTGAGCGCCACCGCCAGCTCGCGGATCGACGGACCCCAGCGCTCCACCGGCGAGTTGCCGGCCTCGATGTCACGGTATCTCTCGGGGGTGACGCCGAGCTTCTCTGCCATGTCTTCGACGGAGATCTTTTTGCGCTCCCTCTCTTTCATCAGGACTTCACCTTGTTTCACGTCCCCTCCTCTTTTGGCTCGGGATGGTGGCCCTCGAACGCCGGAGTCTCCGGCCGGGCCGACGTTTGCTACGGGCCGGGAATGCTAACACAGCCGTTCCCTCTCCTCTAGGTAGGTGGTGCCGGGCCATCGCCGGGGCGGGACAAGTCAGCGTTTGCGCTCGACCGAAAGGGCCTTCAGGGCGTCGATGGGGCGGCGGTCGGGGCTCATCAGCTTGATCGCCCGCCGCAGGTAGGGCTCGGCTTCGTCGGGCGCGCCGAGCTGGCGGTGGATCTCCCCGGCATAGAAAGCCGCGAGGCCGCAGTTGGGATCGCGCCGCAGGGCCTCGGCCAGCTCGCGCAGGGAACGGCTGGCCTGGGCGCTGGAGATCAGGTACCGGCACCAGGCCGCCTCGGCGGCGTAGACGCCGTTCTGGGGATCGCAGTCGGCGGCGAACTCCAGTTGCACCAGGGCCTCGCGCGGCTTGCCCGCTTCGAGCAGCGCCTTGCCCCGCTTGTACTGGGCCTCGGAGTCGAGCAGGTCGGTCTTGATGGCGAAGCTCGCCGCGGGCTTCTTCGCCCGCTCCTCGCGCAACGTCTTGCGGCGGAAGAGGAGGGTGCTGCGCTGCTCGCGGTCCGCCAGCTCCCCGTAGGCCCGGGCTCCCGCAAGGAAGAGGTCGCGCGCCCGCTCGGCCATGGCTGCCAGCTCCGGGTGGTCGAGGGTCCACGGCGCGAAGCGGCGGCAATAGCCGACGAACCTCTCGTCGATCGCCTCCGCCGTGGCCTCCTCCGGCACCCCCAGCAGGTCGAAGGCGTCCTGCCGGCGGTAGGAGAGGTAGGCCTGCATGATCTCGTTGCGCCGGCGCTCCAGCTCCAGCGGCGGCACCGTGGCCACGGCTCGCACCTCGGGCGCCGGGGCCGCCGTTGCCGCCGGTGCCGGCGCCGGCGGCTTCTCCGCCTTGCTCAGCGTCTCCAGAGACGGCAGGGGAATCGCTCCCGTGGCCGCTGCCGGCCGCAGCGGGGGCGCCGAGCCGAGAAGCTCCTTGGGCACGCTGTCGGCGGCCACCACCACGCCGAGGATGGAGAGGGCGTAGAGGAGGCGGGTGATCTCGTCCACCGGCAGCCCGGTGGCCTCGGCGAGCTCCCCCATCCGCCGCCCGGGGCGCAGGGCCTCGGCGAGCTGGGCCTGGCGCGGATGGAGGCGGAGCTCTTCCAAGGGGAACGGGGGGCGGGGATTGAGCGCCAGGCGGGTGGCGACCAGCGGCCCCACGGCCATGTCCACCTCCTCCTGGGGCGCGAACTTGGTGACGCCGGTGAGGATGAGCTGCGGCACCTTCACCTTGAGCGACGACCCCGCGCCCGGGGGCTCCTCCAGGCGGCGGAACTCCCCCTCGTTCCAGGTGAAGAGGTCGAGGAGCTTCTTGGCCAGGTTCTGCTGCAAGAGGCGGAAGAGGTCGACGGCCGTCACTTGCTCGCCCTCCAGCAGCACCTCCCCCATGGGCACGCCGCGGGTGGCGGACTTCGACAGCGCGGCCTGGAACTCCTCCTCCGAGAGGCGCCCTTCGAGCACCATGTAGCGCCCCAGGGTCTCGTGCGCCAGGTTGGAGCGGCAATCCACCGGCACCCCGTTTTCCAGCAGGATGCGCTTCCATACCTGCCGCCGCCGCACCTCCAGCACCAGGGTGTGGCGCTGCTGGGCGTGGGCGAGGAGGAGGGGCGCGAAGGGCACCGCCGGCAGGCTCCCCTCGCGAAGCGCGGCGATCTCCTCCAACTGTTTGGCGGTCGGAATCAAGATGGATGCTCTCGGGCTTCGGTGAATCGGTTACCAGTGGACGCGAGGCTAAACCGGGGGTTCGCGGCGTGTCAATCTCCGCATACAATGGCCGGCCATGGCGAAGCCCCACTTCCTCCTCGAGGGCCCCAAGGGCCCGACGATCATCCTCACCCATGGCGCCGGCGCGCCCATGGATTCGCCCTTCATGGACACCATGGCCGCCGGCCTCGCGGAGGGGGGGCTGCG
>DASUEN010000242.1:0-6087 GCA_036275055.1 Thermoanaerobaculia bacterium | reverse complement strand
CTGTCTCGCCCCTCTCTGAGGTTCCGGCCGCGTCCAAGCCGCCATCCGTTCACCGCCCCCGCCGCAACTCGGGCTCGCCGAGGCTCCTGCACCCTTACGAACTTAACCCCTGATCTGCGATTCCTTCACAGCCTCTGAGACGAGAGGGCTAAGGCGCTCGAAGTCGCCGCTCTCTAACCCGCCGGCCCACCGCATCCGTCGCCGATTCTACCCCGGCGTAGCCTCTGAGAACGCTCGCCCGGCACGATACAATGCCCGACCGTGAACCTCTTGCGAGCCCCTCGCCGATGAGCCCCAAAAGCCGGGCGCCGCTGCCGGAAGCCTCCGAGGCCGACTGGCTGTTGCTGAGCTGCATCTGGGACCTGCGGTCCGCCAATCCGATCGAGGTCTCCGAGCACCTGCGCTCCCGCTATCAGCGGGACCTCTCTCCCAAGACCGTCGGCATCCTGCTCGCCCGGCTCGTCGAGAAAGGCTTTCTGCGCTCGGTCACCGGACCCACCCCGCCCAGGGGACGGCCCGCCCTCGTCTACCTCCCCCTGGTCTCGCGCCGCGACGCCTTGAGGCGTCAGTTCCGGCACTTCGTCGAGACCCACTGGATCACGGAGGAGGACCTCGCCTATCTCGAGGCCCTGATCGAGGAGCGCAGGAAGCAGGCGTTCACCCACGAATGACGATGACGCTGGCCAAGGCCCTGCGCCAGGGGCTCTTCCTCGAAGAGGACGAGGGCGCCGAGCCTCTCGTCGGCTGGTTCGCCCGCGTCTTCGTCCTGGGCTCGCTTCCCCACTCGCGGCCCGACGACAACGAGTTCCAACGCTCCTTCGGCATCGAGAGCTTCAAGCTCCATCTCCTGGCACCGCGCGACGTGGGCCTGCCCTACGGGCGCATCCCCCGGCTGATCCTCGCCCGGTTGACCACCCAGGCCGTGCGCGAGAAGACCCCAGAGCTCATCCTCGGCTCCTCGTTCAGCGACTTCTGCTGGCAGCTTGGCGTGCCGCCTACCGGCGGCGCCAACGGCTACCTGACCCAGGTCAAAAAGCAGCTTATCCGGCTCGTTCACCTGACGGTCAAGGTGACCTGGGACACCACCCGGAAGCGCGGCCTTCCCCCCAAGGAGGACCGGGTCTACGCCGGACGCGGTTACCAGCTCGCCTCGGAGCACGTCTTTCCCTGGGACGGCGAAAGCTCGCGCACCGGGCCCCTCTACCTGCGCCTGAGTGAGGAGTTCTTCCGGCTCGTCGCTCACAAGCCCGTGCCGGTCGACCTCAATACGTTGAAGGAGCTGCAGAGTCCCTTTGCGATGGACATCTACGTCTACCTGACCTGGCGCGCCTTGCGGGCGCTCAAACGCCAGCAGCCGGAGCCGGTGGCCTGGACCGAGCTTCAGCGCCAGCTCGGCTGCGCCGGGCCGGACGGCATCTTCCTCGCCGTCTGGCCTCAAGGGAACCGGCTCCTCCCGCTCGTCGTCAAGGAGGACCGCAACGTCTTGGTCTCCGCACCTCCCCGAAGCGGCAAGGGCGTGGGTCTCGTCATCCCCACGCTCTTGAGCTTCCGGGGCTCGGTCGTGGTCCACGACATCAAGGGCGAGAACTTCCACCTCACCTCGGGCTTTCGGGGCACCGAGTTCGGCCAGCTCGTCTTCCGCTTCGATCCCACCCGCGCCGACAGCGCGCGCTACAACCCCCTGGCGGAGATACGCCCGGGCGACTTCGAGATGCGCGACGCTCAGAACGTCGCCGACATCCTGGTCGACCCCGCAGGGGACCGAAAGCCCGACCATTGGCATCTGACCGCCCATGCTCTCTTAACCGGGCTGATCCTCCATGTCCTCTACACGGAGGAGGAGAAAACTCTCTCCTCCTGCGCGCGTCTCCTCGCTAAGCCGGGCTCGGGAATCCGCGTCACGCTCACAAAGATCCGGGATACGCCCCACTTGGGCAAGAAGCCCCATCCCGCGATTGCCACGATCGCCCAGAGCATGCTCGACAAGGCCGACGAGGAGCTCTCCGGCGTCATCTCTACCGCCTCGACCTGCCTTCAGCTCTACCTCGACCCCTTGGTCGCTCGCGCCACCTCGGCCTCGGACTTCGCCTTGCGCGACCTGGTCGAAGGCCCTGTCCCCATCTCTTTGTACCTGGTGGTTCCGCCGAGCGATCTGTCCCGCACCCGCCCGCTTGTCCGCCTATTGATCAATCAGCTCACTCGCCGGCTGGTCGAAAACATGGAGTTCGAGGATGGCCGCACCAAGCCGCCGGGGCACCGCGCCCTCCTGCTGCTCGACGAGTTTCCCGCCCTAGGGAGGCTTCCCGCCCTGCAGCAGAACCTTGGCTATCTCGCGGGCTATGGCGTCTCCAGCCTTCTGGTGGTTCAGGACTTGGCGCAGCTCCGGGGCCTCTATGGCCAGGACGAGTCGATCAGCCCGAGCTGCCATTACCGGGTGGCCTTCACTCCCAACATGCCGGAGACCGCTCGCACGATCTCGGCCGACAATCTTCTCCAGCCCAACTTGTGGGACTTGCAAGGGACGCCGCCAGAAATGCCCGAGGTTAGGCGCTCACTGGCGAGTCAGATCCCTCGGATGCGCAGAGCCCGGTAATACAATCAATCTGTAAAAGTGAGGCCAGCGGCATACATCTTGCCCAACGTACTGCGTGATTCCTGAAGCTCAGGCTGTGCATCCGTGCAACCGAGCCCCGGGGTAGGATTGTGCCCGTGTCCATACCCAGCCCACGCAGCGTTCTCGATCTGCTGACCAAGTCGCGCCTCGCCACGGTCGGCCGGGAGCGGCGAGACCGCCGCTCCACCCGGGCCCCCTGCTTTCGCCAAACCCGCCAACGGCACCCGGCCCAAGCCCGGCGACATCGTGCAGGTCCGGCACCGGCAGTATCTCGTCGAAGACGTCGTCCCACCCACTGAGACGAATGAGGCGAGCCGTATCGCCCTAGCCGGCCTCGACGACGACAACCAGGGGCGACGGCTGGGGGACCTCGGCCGCAGGATGCGCCGGGCGCACTCGCACCTCCTGTGGGTGCTCCACGTCGTCATGGCGCTGATCGTCCTCCTCGCCTACCTCGTCCTGCGCCGCTCGCCACGGCCCCTGCGGGCGCTCCACGAGGGGGTCACGCGGCTGAGCGAAGGCGAGCTCGACGTCGCCGTGCCGAGCCGGACGCGGGACGAGTTCGGCGCGCTGGGCCAGGCTTTCAACCAGATGGTGGGCCGGATCTCGGAGATGCTCCGCGCCCGCGATCAGCTCCTCCTCGACGTCAGCCACGAGTTGCGCAGCCCGCTGACGCGCGTCATGGTGGCCCTCGCCCTCCTGCCGGAGGGGGACAAGCGGCGCCTGGCGCACGGCAGGCGGATCGAGGCCGCGAACCGGAGCGGCCGGGGGGCGGAGGTTTACGGTGACGCTGCCGCGCTGAGCCCGCAGGGCGGCAGACGCTTAGCCCCTCGTAGCCCGCGCAGCGTCTTCACGGTGGACGGCGTTCGCTTGGGTGGGCTAGCATCTTGAGCATCATGCATTGGACACGAATCAGTTCGTTGTTGCTGGCGGCAGCGCTGTCGAGCGCGGCCTTCGCGCAAGAGGTGACGAGCGTCTTCGGAGAGGCCGGCACATTTGCCGGCACGACGGGCTTCATCAAGACGCGTCCCACCTGCGTCCCTCCTCGCTACACTCGCGATACCCTGAACTATCTCCAGGGGCCGGAGCCGATCCAGCTCCCGAACGGTGACGTCACCCTCCTGGTCGGTGCCGGACGGTGCTGCGTGGGGCATTGGGAGGGTCTCTTCTCGCTGAGCTATCCCGCCGCCGGCAGGTTCGCGGCGCCACGGTTCCACGGGCTCTGGGCCACCAACGACTTCTCTCGTACGCCGAGCCGCAAGGAGGCCGAGATCGGCTTTCCGTCGGCGCTCTTCTATGAAGGCAGGTGGCGGATCGCGCTGACCACCACGTTCCTGCCCTTCCACAAGCCGGACCGGGATCGCGCGAGCCGGCTCGACCTCACGGACCTGGTGACGCGCGCCTCTCCTTCGCAGGTCAGCAATGCCTGGGTGCAGCCGATCGCACCGGCCTGCCGGCAGATTGCAAGCTGTCCCGGCGACGGCAGCGGCTTCGATCCGGTCCTGACCTTGCATCCCAACGGCGACATCTATCTCTATCACCAGGACGGCAACTATCCCGCGTGCGTTTCCGGGTATGTGCGACATCGCGTCGCTCCGGACCTGTCCGTGAACAGCTCGGCTCCCGACGGCTGTATCCGCTTCGAGGGGCTCACCGCGGCGCCGTTTTTCATCTCCGATATCGCGCGCACCCAGGACGGCAGAATGCTGCTGCTGACCGAGAAGCTCGACGGCGGCAGCTTCATCGTCGAGTGGAGCTCCGAGGGGGGACCCGACGAGATCGGGCTGGCCTGGAAGCCCACCGGCCGGGCCTGGCCGGCGCCCTCCCATCCCGAGGCCCCCCTCTGGAGTTACTACGTGCGCGACGCCGCATTCCTGAAGGACGCCAGCCGGACGATCGTCGAGCCTTCCGTGGTGGTGGCCCAGATCTCAGACGGCCGGAGCTATGCGGAGATGGCGAACGTACAGCTCGGACGCTGGTACCTGTACTACTGGGCCGAAGCGGGAGCGATCCTGCCGCCGAGCTTCGGCGGTCCGGCCAGCAGTTGCGCGTTCCAAGGCAAGCTGGAGGCCACCGACTGCACGGCGGTCCGCGGCTGGGCGTGGGATCCGGTGTTCCCGAGCACGCCGATCAGCGTGGACATTCTCGTCGACGGCGTCTATCGCGAGACGGTCCCCGCCGACCGGTTCCGGCCCGACCTCGCGAACCAGGGCGATGGCCGCCATGGATTTGCCTGGCCCCTCCCGGCCGCCCTGAAAGACGGCCGGCCGCATCGATTCACCGCCCGCTTCGCGGAATCGGACACGACGGACCTGCTGCCGGGGAGAGCGAAAGCGATCACCTGCCGCTGATCCGCTTCACGCTGCCCGGCTTCATGGTCCCCGCGGCGTTCTCTCCCCTGGCGGCCCTGCCGCTGCTGCCGAGCGGATGAGGTTTTGCGGCTGGGCGAGGACGACGCAGCGCTTTCAGTACTTCCGCGACCCGGAGTTTCGGCGGCGGTCGCTCCTGAAGCTGCCGGAGGAATCTGACGATCTTCTCCAGCCCAGCTTGTGGGACTTGCAAGGGACACCGCCAGAAACGCCCGAGGTTAGGCGCTCACTGGTGAGTCAGATCCCTCGGATGCGCAGATCCCGGTAATGCGCCAATCTGAACGGCGGCGAGAAACACATCTCGCCCCACTGGCTTGGGTTCTGGCTCCGCCGCCAAACCCTTCGCGGCGCCCAGAAGCTTCGAGGGAGCCGTGGGATGTTTCTCCGCCCTCCGGAGAGGAGGGAACGTCGTCTTCCCTCCTTTCCCAGCCACGGGAGAGGAGGAAACGTGACCTTCCCTCCTCTCGTCGTCATCCGAAAAGGATAAGCGGAGAGACATCCGACGTTTCCGCGCCCGGAAAAGGAGGGAACGTGACGTTCCCTGCTCTCCCGGCCGTGGGAGAGGAGGGAACGAGGCTTTCCCTCCTTTTCACGTCGCCGGAACAGGAGGGAACGTCGCCTTCCCTGTTCTCCCACGCATGGAAGAGGAGGGAACGTCACCTTCCCTCCTTTCCTCATCATCGGAAAAGGAGGGAACGCGACCTTCCCTCCTTTTCTCGCCGCAGGGAGAGCAGGGAACGTAGCGTTCCCTCCTGTTCGCGTCGTGAGAACTGGAGGGAAGGAGGCTTTCCCTCCTTTCCCACACGCGGGAGAAGAGGGAACGCGGCGTTCCCTCCTTTCCTGCCGCCGGGAAAGGAGGGAAGATGACGTTCCCTCCTCTCCGCTTCGCCCGGAAAGGGGAACGGTAACGGGGGAATCTCGTCCGGCGCCGCCTTCAGGAAGAAGCGCGGCGCGCTCGGTTTCGTGACGCCCGGGGAGGTTCTCCCTCGACCGTCCTGATCTGGTCAATTCCGACCGAGGAATCAGCTCCCGTCGCACTTCTCAAGCGACTTGAAGAAAGTCACAATCCCACCGTCCTGATCTGGTCAATTCCCGGATCAGGAC
>DASUEN010000241.1:0-39990 GCA_036275055.1 Thermoanaerobaculia bacterium | reverse complement strand
GGCTTTCCCTCCTTTCCCACGCGTGGGAGAAGAGGGAAGGCGGCGTTCCCTCCTGTTCCGACGACGCGAAAAGGAGGGAACGCCACGTTCCCTGCTTTCCCTGCGGCGAGAACAGGAGGGAAGGTCGCCTTCCCTGCTTTCCCGGTGACGAAGAAAGGAGGGAAGATGGCCTTCCCTCCTCTTTCGAGGACGCGAAAAGGAGGGAATGTGACGTTCCCTCCTCTCCCGTGGCTGGGAAAGGAGGGAAGATGGCGTTCCCTGCTCTCCGGAGCGCGGAGAAACCTCCCGGGCGGGCGGCAAGGTTCTTGGCGCCGCGGGAAGTTTGAGGGCAGAGGCGGAAGCTTTTCCGAGTCTCTTGAAACAGACGCTCGGCGTCAGCGGACTTCCCGCCCGACCGCGCTGGCTCGCTAAATTGCCGGCAGCCCTATGGCCGACCGAGCCTGCAGCTATTCCGGAACTCTGGAAAGATCGCATCCTGGAGTTTCTTGGCGGAGAAAGTCTCCCTACTTCCGTCCATGTATTGGATGTCGATCTTGTCGAGCCGCAGGCAGGAGAGCGCATTGTTGTACCAGATCGTATCCCAGAAAGATTCCTCGTGAAACTCTTTCTTGTCGAGAGGTGCGGCTTCCAGAGGTCCGGTCACCGTAAGCTTGAGACCGATGTGAGATCCGGTCTATCACCTGATCGCCGACGGAGTTGAAGGGCGTCACGGTAAAGTACAGATATTTGACGATCTTCCTGGTGTCGAGATAGCGATAAACGATCTTCGCCCCCGATCCACCAGCGCTGTTCGGGCCATCCGGGAAAACCCCGAAGACCACCAATCGCTTGCCCTGAAGTGCCGCCGCTAGCTCGTCGCGCGTCTTCAGGGCCAGGCTCTTGAGCACGTCCTTCCGGTCCAGAATAGAGACTTCAGCGCCATCATAGTAGAGCTTCAAAAGTGTATCTTTGACGTACCCGGTCCTGTCACCCTCCCGAACCCGCCAGTATCCATCGATGACACTCGATACGCCCCCCACCACAGTGAGCCTCTTGCCAGGAGCGAGGACCCAGGGCTTTCCCTGGACTATTACGGAGGTGGCATAGTCGTAAGGAGCTTGGAGGACCTCCTCCTCCGCGATATCCCCTTCGATCTCGAGCTTCGGTCCCTGCTCGGCTGGGGACCGCTTTGCTCGAAGCGTGCGGAGCTCGGCTTCGATTGCCTGGAGACGCTCGTTTAGCCGATTGCGTTCCTCATCGAGCGACTTGATCCTAGCCGTGACCTCTTGCTCTCCAGCCGCCTCCTGACCAAAAACCGGAAGCGCCGGTCCATAGAGCACCACAAAGCAGAGAAGTGTAGTCCAGAGTCTCAATTCTGCTCCTCAAGAATTTGCCGGGTGCAGCCTCTCAAAGAGCAGGTCACGGCCAAATCCTCAGTTTTTATAGCGACTCTATATAGGATAACACAAAAGTGCAAGGGCGAGGGGGCACGACCCCGGCGCGGGCCAGGATGTCGTTGGGCCACCCTGGGGATCCGGCTTCGACGGGAGCCCATTGGGGTCCATCCCCGGCCCGAGTTGGTCCTTCCACGCCAGGGGGACGACCCGCTCGACCACGGCGTGCCAGAGCTGCGGCAGCCAGGTCCAACCGTCCCTGGCCGGCTGCGCCCTTCGCTGCTGTGCGGCCCCTGCCGGCGCTGCCATGAGCACCACGGAAAGGATCAGGACGGCGCTCCACCCTCGGTTTCGTCGAGACATACGCACCTCCATGGGAAGCTACCGCTCCGCCCGAAATGGGAGGAGGGGAAAGGGCTCCCTTCTTGAAGGTGCAGGAAATGCTGTTCAGCCGGCGCTTCGGCAGGGGAAAGATAGCTGTCGGCCTGAGTGTTACGTAACTCATACGGCGAGGTCCGGACCCGAATGACGTTCCACGGATTTGGCGGCCTGGGCCGCATTGGAAGACGAGCTCTCCTTGTTCTCGCTTGCGGAGCGCTCGGTGTGGGCGCGGGCTCGTGGTGGATCGGAAATCAGATCGTCAAGCCGGTCAACCACAGAGTTTCCTTGCCAGCGGATTTTCCCGCCCGCGTCGTCGTCGTTCCGGGGCGCGGCCATGCGGTCGCGGGATGGTGGCTCGATCAGGGACCCGGGTCCCCCGCCGTTCTTCTGCTTCATCCGGTTCGTGCGGACCGCCTGGCCATGCTCTCGCGCGCCCGGCTGCTCGCCCACAGGGGCTTCTCCGTCCTCCTGATCGATCTCCAGGGCCACGGTGAGACTCCTGGTGAGGCGATCACCTTCGGCTGGCGCGAGTCCACGGACGCTCGCGCGGCTTTCGATTGGCTCCGGCATACGGCGCCTGCACGGCGGATCGGGGTGATCGGTTGTTCGCTCGGCGGCGCCTCCGTGCTGCTCGGCCCCCAGCCTTCCGGCTATGACGCGGTGGTGCTCGAGGCCGTCTATCCGCGAGTGTCTCGCGCGGTTGAGAATCGTATACGCCTTCGACTCGGCCCGCTTGCGCCGCTGCTCGCGCCTCTCCTGCTGGCTCAGCTTCCTTCGCGGCTTCACGTCTCCGCCGCCGACCTCGAGCCGATACGCTCCATCGGCCGGCTTGGCTCACCGGTCCTCGTGGTCGCTGGCTCTCGCGACGAGCACACCACGCTGGCTGAATCAGAAGAGCTTTTCAATGCAGCGGCACAGCCCAAACAGCTCTGGATCGTTGAGGGCGCGCGGCACCAGGACTTCCTTGCCTACGATCCTGCCGGCTATGCCGCGCATGTGGTCACCTTTCTCCAGGATCATCTATGAGATCAATGGAACTCGCATCTTTTGCAACCCATGGATCAAGACCAAGGAACGGCTTTATCCCAGTTTCATTGGCAGTCGGGTTACGGGGCGTTCTGTCCGGGATTGAGTCGGCCAATATATCCCGCCCCGTTGGGGCTCATGAATTGTGATCGTGTCCGTAACCCAGCCCGTTGGGCTGGGCTAAATTGTCCCTGGCCGTTGGCCCGAACAGCCGTTGGTAGGCCAAGATACGCGGCGTTCTGCGCGGCAAGGCCTGGGCAGCTACTACCATTTCTCGACGTTGAGCCCAGGAACCCGCCTGAACTCTCGAAGGTTCGCGGTCACCAGAGTCAAGCCATGGGCGATGGCAGTCGCAGCGATCCAAAGATCGTGAGGGCCGATGAGGAGTCCCGCTGAGGCCAGTTCGGCCCAAACTCGAGCGTGGATTCGGGCGGTAGCCAAATCGGCCTGGAGGATGGGAAAACGTTCCAGGACTGCCTCGGCCAGAGCTGATCTTTGTGTCCGAATCTTGGAGTCCCGAGCCCGGTGCACACCGTGCAGTATCTCGCTGGCGGTGATCACGGAGATAAAGAACTCCTCGTCCTCATGCCGAGCCAACTTCTCGGTAAGATCGAGGCGTCCTCGCTCGTGCTCGATGAGGACGGTCGAGTCGATCAGGACTCCCATGGAGTCTGGATCGGGATGTGGCCGAGCTCGTTTCGAGCTTCTTCGAGATCGGCCTCGAAGCTGGCCAGGTCCTCGGGCGACAGGTGGGGAAGAGAGGCCAGAAGCTCCGGAAGATCCCGAAGCCGCCGCCCGGGCGTCACCGGGCGCAGCTCGGCGACGGCTTCGCGGTCCTGCATGAGGACGAAATGCTCACCGCGCCGGACCACGCGGTCGATGTACTCGGAGAAGTTGCGAGCTGCTTCGCTAACAGTAAGGTGCGAGCTCATTCGGATTTGCCTCCAAGTGGAGGATAGCATCGAGTCCGGGCTTCGATCCAGCGGATCCACCAGCCGAGCCCTCATTATACCAGGACACGGCAGAGGGCGAGCCCTGAGAAGCAAGACCGGGCGGCCGGCCCCGCCGGCCGCCCTGAACGCCGTCACCTCCTTACGGCTCGGTGAGCTTGAAGAAGAACGGATCGATCGAGGCGGCCACCGGGGTCACGCCGTCGGTGCGGAAGAGCTGATGGCTGGTAAAGTTGGCGCTGCGTTGGTAGGTGACGCCCTGCGGGAAGTTGGCCAGGTCCGGGACGTTGCTGGCTGAGAAAATGCCGTAGAAATTCTTTCCGATCGCCTGGATGTAGGCGTAGTCTCCGAGGTAGGGGATGAAGGTCACCGTCGGCACGGCCGCCGGAGTGTTGGCGAGGATCAGGTCGTCCCACGTGGAACCCTGGTTCACTGAGCGGCGGACGTGGGTCTCCCAGCGCTGGTTGGCCAGTGCCGCGCCGACCGGCGTGTTGAGCTGATAGAGGAAGGCCACCTTGCCCACGCTGTTCACCGCCAGGGCCGGATTGGTGGCGTTGCTGATCGTGATCAGGTCGCTCGCCGTCCAGGTGACGCCGCGGTTGTCCGAGCGCCGCACGTGAAGCGTGTAAGGCCCGACGCCTCCCGGCAAGTCCGCCCAGGCAATGTACACCCGCGAGCTGGTGGTGGGGTCCACCGCGATGCTGAGGTTCGAGCTGACGAAGCGCTCCTGACCGAAGTTGTTGTGACTGAAGTTTTCGAACGGCACGGAGACGCCCGACACCACGATCCGCCCGGGCAGGCCGTCGCTGGGATCGGTCAAGGAGGAGAAATCCGCCGGGGGCGGGCAGGGGCCGCAGTCCGCCGGACAGGACGAGCAGGTTTCGGGAGGGACCGCGGTGGTAGCACAAATCCCGTTGCCGCAGACGTCGATGGCGCGCGCCGCCTGGGCTCCCAAGGCCAGGAAGGCCGCCACCAGGAAGATTGCGGGGAGCAGAGTCTCGATCATCTTTCGCATGGCTTGGCTCCTCACGTTTCGTTACCCGTTGTCATCGCGCACCACCACCACGTCGGTGGTGAACGGCGACGCGCAGGAAGGCGCACGGAAGCGGTAGAAAATCCCGTAGACCGTGCCGTCCGCATGGATGGCCGGGCGGATCGGAGGCCCGTCCTGGCTGCAGGTGTTGCGGGTTTCGATCCGCAGCGAGGTGAATGCAGGAGAAGCTGCCGTGCCGCTGAGCGTGCGATCTACCGTCGCCGTCCTGCCAGCCGCCGCATTGAAATCGTTGTTGCCCACGTACACCCGGTCGGCGCCCGTGAAGGTGGCCGCCTGGACGAACGGCTGGTCCACGTTGCCGCGGCTGCTCAGCAGGGTCATCAGGGTCGCCGCGGTGAAATTGGAGGTGCGCAGGATGTTGAGGGTGAGGCCGGAGCCGCCGCGCAGGATTCCGGTGTAAAGGAAGTTGGTGGTGCCCCCGAAACGCAAGGTGATGTCGCCGGTCATGCCGTTGCCGCTCGGCACGATGTTGTTCATCGTCCAGGTGGTGCCGCCGTTGGTGGAGACGTAGATCGGCGCCGTGGTGGTGGCGCCTGTGGGGTTGAGGGTGAACGCTGATCCGGCGATCTGTTGTGGGTTGTTCGGATTGACCGAAAGGTTCGGCTCGCTGTCCTGGCCGGTCTCGGCGCTCTGCGCGAAGGGAATCATGTTGACGACGATGACCTGAGGGCAGGGGCCGCAGTCCGCCGGGCAGGTCGCGCAGGTTTCGGGAGGGACCGCGGTGGTGGCACAGATCCCGTTGCCGCAGACGTCGATGGCGCGCGCCTCCTGTGCTCCCAGGATCAGGAATCCCGCCGCCACGAGGGTGACGGCGAGCAGGGTTTCGATCATCTTTCGCATGGTTTTGCTCCTCACCTGTCGTTTCGTCATGGCCGCACCATTCCTGCCGCAACCTTCGCCTCGCCGGCGGAGAGCAGGTCCTGGGCATCGGCGACGGCAAAGACCGCGGCGCCGCCTTCCGGAACCGTCCGGTGCAGCAGCCAGGTCCCTTCCTGGCCCACTCTCGGTTTGGGAACCGCGGCCCACAGGACGTCGGCGCTGCCCGGATACCAGATGGCGACCGTCTTCCCGGTGACCTGCCCCTTGAGGACGGAGTTGATTTCGATCACCGCCTCCCACCACTGCGGATCGTGCTCGGTGACCGGGCCGTTCTGCGGTGCGGCCTCAGTGGCCCGGAGGCTCAGCACGCGTCCGGAGACGGCAAGGTCGGCTCCTGCCAGCCGCGCTGACAAGCTGTCGCGGAGAAGCTCGCTTTCGGCGCTTCCCACCTGTGCCTTGAGATCGGCCACCGAGCCGGCCGCGCGCCCTACTTCCTGGACTCCCAGCGATTCGCCGAGGAGCCGGACCTGGGTGAAAAAGACGCGCTGATCCCCGGCTTGGAGGGCCTCGTTCAGGAAGACGGTGACTTCCTGGCCGGCGAAGTCGTCGAGCGTGCCGCTCATCTTGAGGACTTCGTCCACCCGGACGACCGCGGTCCTGGCATCGGATTCCACGATCGAGAGATTGGCGGCGCCGGTCTTCTGCACCGTGCCGCGGAAGATGTATTCGGCGGAGCGGGTGAGGTCTTTCACCGGTTTGGCCACGGGAGCCGCGGCGGCCTCCGCGGCGATCCCACTGACTGCGGCGAGCAGAGCCAGCGCGAGGCCGGCTCGGATCGCCACCCTTCCCCCTCGACAGGGGAAAGCTGCTGCGACGGGATCCTTCGACATGGTTTCTCCTTTTCTAGAAAAGCTTTCACTTCGGGCCGAGCTACTCAACGGCGCCGGGTGAACGACGAATGCTCTCTCTGCGGAGAGCACGCCTCACTAAAATAGAAGGTGCGCTATGAAAGCCTGGATGAGCCGAGGCGGCAGGGCGCGTTAGGGAATCAGCCCGCCTTCTCCTCGGGATGGATCGGCAGGACGACGGTGAAGTACGTGCGCCCTTCGTCGAATTCGAAGCGGGGCTCCGGCGAGCCGTTGGCCCCCATGGCTTGGAAGATCTTTGGCACTCCGGTGCTGCGCGTCTCGGCGAGCTTCAGCTCCTTGAGCAGCTCGCCGATTCGGCGGTTGCGGGCCGGGACTTGGGGAATGCGCCTGCCGGGAGCGAAATCCTCGAGTTTCAATCCAGGCACCGGACCAGGATAGCTGGTCACGACCATCTCGTTGGGATAGAGGTACACTTTGGTCGGCTCGTTGATCCGGTAATCGCGGTGATGGACTCCGTTGACCACCGCCTCCTCGATCGCCGCCAACGGATAGGCGGCCCATGTCGAAGCCTCCGGACGGTCGGGATGCTTGCGCACGAACTGCCCCATCAAATTGCGGAGGTAGCCGAGACAGTCGCGCACCTGGCGATGGAGCGGCCCCCGGAAGATTCGCTCCTCGAGGACGTCGCCACCCGCATCGTCCTGAAAGCGGACGACGTCGATCCGAGCGCCGGGGAAGAGCCGTTCCAGATCGTCGCTGAAAAAAAGGAGAGCGACGTTGCGCGGCACCTCGTGCCCGTTCATGCGGTACACCAGCCGCAGGGCGCGGTACATCTCCCGATCGTCGGGCTCTTCGACGAGAGCGCTTCCCACCTCGCGGAGGAATTCTCGGACCAGAGTGGAGCGCAGGTCGTAGATGCCCAAGCTCGGGGCAGGTTGATCGTCGAAGGGAACCCAACGTGCCATCTGAAGAAGCTCCGTCAGCACGGACCCCCTCGCTTCCACGGTCTCAGCGCCGAGGCGAATCCAGAAGCGGCGATCGCCGGATCGTTCTCCGGGCAGGCTGTGAGGACGGTTGAGGCTGGCGGGGGCCCAGACCACCAGCAGGTGGCTGCCCTCGATCACCTCGTGGGACAGGACAGGCTGGTAGACCGGGTCCATTCGTTGGCAGTTGCCCCGAATCCAGCGCTGGATCCGTTCCAGCAGCGAAGGGTCCAATCCCTTGGGGGGGAGTTGGGCGACACCGTCGCGCTCCTCCACGCCGAGGACGATGTAGCCGCCGTTGACGTTGTAGTAGTCATTGGCAAATGCGCAGATCGTTTCCAGCACCTGCTGAGCAGTCGGGCCCTCGTTCCAGCCGCTCTTGAGCTCGATGCGGGCTGCCTCGACCCCCCGGTAATACAGGAGATCGTGAATGGCGATGGGCAGTGCGCTTGCCGGAACGGGGTCTTCGGTCGCCATGGATTCGTGAGCTCTCCTTGCAAGGTTGCCCAGACGGTCCGGGCTCTCCCCTAGCCGGGATTGTCCCACAGACGGTGCCTTCCAGGTGGACATACGAGCCCCCAAGTCGCTGAGGCCCAGCCGGTGCACCGCTGCGCCGATCGCCCGCGAGCGTTGCGTAACGGCTTCCGTCGGATCTCGGCGCCGAAGGACGAGCGCGGTCCTGGTTCACCTTGACAGTGTTTGGCAGGAGCATCATGATGCCCGGACCCGAATGACGTTTCACGGATTTGGCGGCCTGGGCCGCATTGGAAGACGCGCCCTCCTCGTTCTCGCTTGCGGAGCGCTCGGTGTGGGCGCGGCCTCGTGGTGGCTCGGAAATCAGCTCGTCGAGCCGGTCAACCACAGCGTTGCCTTGCCAGCGGACTTTCCCACCCGCGTCGTTGCCGTTCCGGGGCGTGGCCATGCTGTCGCTGGATGGTGGCTCGATCAGGGACCCAGGTCGGCCGCCGTTCTTCTGCTTCACCCGGTTCGTGTGGACCGCCTGGCCATGCTCTCGCGCGCCCGGCTACTCGCCCATAGCGGTTTCTCCGTCCTCCTGATCGATCTCCAGGGCCACGGCGAGACTCCAGGTGAGGCCATCACCTTCGGCTGGCGCGAGTCCACGGATGCTCGCGCTGCCGTCGATTGGCTCCGGCGTACGGCGCCTGCACGGCGGATCGGGGTGATTGGCTGTTCGCTCGGCGGCGCCTCCGTGCTGCTCGGCCCCCAGCCTTCCGGCTATGACGCCGTGGTGCTCGAGGCCGTCTATCCGCGAGTGTCTCGCGCGGTTGAGAATCGTATACGCCTTCGACTCGGCCCGCTTGCGCCGGTGCTCGCGCCTCTCCTGCTGGCTCAGCTTCCTTCGCGGCTTCACGTCTCTGCCGCTGACCTCGAACCGATACGCTCCATCGGCCACCTTGGCTCACCGGTCCTCGTGGTCGCCGGCTCTCGGGACGAGCACACCACGCTGGCTGAATCAGAAGAGCTCTTCAAGGCAGCAGCCGAGCCCAAGCAACTCTGGATCGTTGAGGGCCCGCGGCATCAGGACTTCCTTGCCTACGATCCTGCCGGCTATGCCGCGCATGTGGTCAACTTTCTTCGTGATCATTTATGAGACCGATGTACCTCGCATCTTTGCAACCCAGCTTCCATCTCGCTCCAACGCGACAGCTCGAAGTTCTCTCGGACGCGACCCGGCGCCGTCTGAATCGAGCTTCGCGCAGCAAGCGTGGCAAACACAGTAGAGGCATGCCAGAAAAGGCGCCCCAATCGCTTCTGCTCTTCAAAGGTGATCTCACGTTCGCCACTGCAATCCGGGCAAGTATCGCGGCAGTCCTGAAGCTCAAGGAGTCGGCGTGCAGCAGCACACTCTTCATGGAGCGAACGGTAACCGCGACGGCACTCCCGCATTCGTACCAAGTGTAAGACTGTCCCAGCCATTGCCGTCGGGCAAAAGCCAAGCGACAAAACTGTAGACAGCTATCCTGGACGGTCCCGGCTCTTGGAGCTTGCTCGGAAGCATGACCGTATCGCCAAGGGCCCACTGGCGCCGCGACGCTGCAATGCCAGGGCGTGCGAAGAACTCAACAGCCTCGTCTTGGGCCTGCATGTCGGTAGCTCTGGCTGCAGCACTGCGGGTCTAACCGGCAAGACCGTGCGAAGCGCGGTTCCTGCCCGGTTGAGGCCGGCGTTAGGCGTCTGTTTCACATGTGTCAGGCTTCACTCTTGAAGCACGGCTAGTTCCAACGCGTACCTCTCCCCGAGAGAATTGGATGACACGGCTCCAACTCAACTCTCCCCTAATGAACACCGAAAGCAAGAACACTACTGATACTGCCGCCAGCATCAACAGAAGGGCCGAGGGTTGATGCTTGTCCAAATGCAGGTTCCAAAGTAGCGCCGAGAACAGTAGGTTGGCAGTTGAACATGCTCCGCAAAGGAGAGGGTTGCTGCGCCTGTAGGTCGCGAGAGCTTTCAGTGCAGCTCCATTAATTTCAATCTCTCGACCGGCCCTATAATACATATGCCAGAATCCAAAAGCTGCGACAGCCCAGAATACGGCCATCGACAGGAACCAGTATTTGGGGTGGAGGAGAATAGTCCTGATCAAAGAAAATTGAACAAGGGAGAGACCGAAAGGCACTAGAGTGTCTGGCAAGCGAGGAATCCAAACGAAAGTAGTGGAGCCCATGCGATACTCATTCCAAGTTGCGATATTTACAATTAATGCCGAACCGATGAACAAAATCCTGGCGAGACCCAAAATTGCTAGTGGCTGATCTTTCCAGGCGCCGAAGAATTGGTCAGCTACGTAGAATAAATAACCCAGCAATGAGCCTTGCAGAATGCTAATGAGTGTAAGATAGGTTGGCGCGAAGGAATCGAGCATCCTCTCACGGACCGCGGCTGCCGCCCTTTGCCTGTCAGCCTCTTCCATATTTCACCTCCGACAATTGTCCTCCCTGCGCCCAACGCTGCTACCCCTCAGCATGCGGCGCCAGCCGTCCGCTGCAGGGACCGGATTTGCCACTCGCCTTCAGTGTGTGCCTGACTTCATCAAACTCGCGCCAAACCACAAGACCACCATCGCCAACATCGCCCCACAATTCGCCCACCCTGCCCAACGACCCAGATTAATCGGCAAAGAACCGGCGTGGATACCATCGCCATGTTCCGCACTGTCTTTCAGCAACTCCGTACGTGCCTGCTCAAGCTTCTCGGCGGAGTGCTGGGAGAATTTCGCCATTAGACCGCTGGTTGCTGCACAAAGAAGATCCTGCAACACGAATGCACCGATAACAAGCCATTTAGACTTCTCTGCCAACGCAAAGTTGTTGCTGAACAAAGCCGCCAGAGCAGCCACATTGAAGGTAAGAAATACTGTGTAGAATTTTATGTACAGATCCCATGCAGTGCGAAAGTTTGTGTTTATCTCCTCGTATTGTTTTTGAAGTAGCCACGTTCTATTACTCCCACGGCCCGTCGATAACACAGACATTCGGCTACCGATCTCTGAGCCCACAGCGTCGCCTACGAGCTGCGGTTGCTCTTCGCCTCTTTCCGGGCTCTTCCTATTCCGCTTCCAACTCATAACGTAAACCTAAGTTAACTAGCCTCGGTAGCAGCGGCGAACGAGATTGGATGTGAGTGGCGCTCGTAAGCCGTTTTAATAAGAGCAAGAACGGCGTCCGCCCGCTCCTTGTCACTCATTGACCTAGAGGCGGCGGAGCCGGCATCCTGATTCGGCATGAATTCTGTTCTCATTCAATCCTCTCTCCGCCTGCTTCCCACCCAATCTATGATTCGGCTACACTAATGCCCGCCCCGTCAGGCAGCCATAGCGGCGCTTCTATGCCCTCTAAGAGCATCCATAGCCTGTGGCCCTCATCGAGCTAATCTCTTGGACTCTTGAGGTTGGATTGACCCTACATCACTTCAGTCTTTTCGTCAAACTTATTCGCTGTGTCGTATAAGTCTCCGAAACGTGCCTCCGCGGCCGGGCTGCACAGCCGACGGGGTGATGCCTTGGCATTGAAGACCTCAGTAGTTGGCCCCATGAGAGATCCTGAGTTACGGCCGGGTTCCTGGTCGTTGGCCCGAGCAGCCGCAGATTGTTTGCCAGACAGACGGCCCCATGCGAGCTTTGTCGGCGCTATCAGATCGCCTATGATGAACGTTATGTCTGGGATTGAGCCGGCCAATATATCCCGCCCCGTTGGGGCTCATGACGTGGGATCGTGTCCGTAACCCAGCCCGTTGGGCTGGGCTAAGTTGTCCCTGGCCGTTGGCCCGAACAGCCGGTGGTAGACCAAGACGTTGGTGTCAACGAAAACTCGCGCGGTCATGGAACTTCCTCGCGGGAGGGAAGAGGAGCGTCGCGGGGATGTCGGCTTGGGTTATACTTTGCACATGACGACCTCGATCTCTGTTCCCGATACGGTCTTTCAGGACGCTGAGCTCCTCGCCGAGCGGTTGGAGAAGACTCTGAACCAGCTCTGTACCGAAGCGTTGGTTGAGTATCTGGCCCGCCGCAACCCGGATACCATCACTGAGCGGCTCAACGCCGTCTGGGATTCGGTAGCAGAGCCCGAAGACCGCTTCGTGACCGAGACCGCGCAAGACGTGCTCCGGCGTGTCGAGTGGTGATCCACCAAGGAGAAGTCTGGTGGGCTGACTTGCCCGAGCCTGTCGGCTCCGAACCAGGTTTCCGGCGCCCTGTTATCATCGTTCAGACTGATCGCTTCAACCAAAGCCGTATCGCGACGGCCCTCTGTGTCCCCCTGACGAGCAATGTCAGATTGGCAGATTCGCCACTCGAGGGGCGTTCGCCCCTCGCCCAGGGCTTACGGCCTGGGCTACAAATCTGCCGCCCTACGGGCTCGCGGAGAGGATGGCGGTACTGCGACTTGCTGACAGGCGGGGCACTGGGATAAGGATCTTGGCCGTCTCCCGGGAGTTCCCTCCATCCATGCCCTGTTTGCCTTTCGGCGGGACCGACTTCGGTCCCCCCCTTCCCCTGGCAAGTTGCTGTGTGTGCGCCCCTGACCAAGAGTCTGCGCGACGATGAGGACGGTCGAGTCGATCAGGACTCCCATGGAGTCTGGATCAGGAGATGGCCGAGCTCATTTCGGGCTTCTTCGAGATCGGCCTCGAAGCTGGCCAAGTCCTCGGGCGACAAGTGGGGGAGGGACGCCAGAAGCTCCGGAAGGTCCCGGAGCCGTCGCCCGGGCGTCAAAGGCCGCAGCTCGGCGACGGCTTCACGGTCCTGTACGAGGACGAAATGCTCGCCGCGCCGGACCACGCGGTCAATGTACTCGGAGAAGTTGCGAGCGGCCTCGCTGACGGTGAGGTGCGAGCTCATTCTGATTGCCTCTCGGTTAGGAAGGAGACCACCACATTGGTGTCGACGAGGATTTCCTTCATAGCTCCTCGGTACCCATGAGGTCTCGCGCTCTGCGGACATCCTCAACCGGGTCGCCGGGGCCTATCTTGAACCTCCCTTGAAGACTCTCGAAGTCCGGAGGAGCCACGGTGACCCGTGCGTGATCCCCCACAACTTCCCGCTGCAGGACGTCACCGGGACCGGCATGCAGCTTCTCCCGGACCTCCTTGGGAACGGTCGTCTGGTACTTGACGGGGAGGGTGGACTTCGTCATCAGAGCCTCCTTGCGGAATCCTAGCAAGAAGGGACATCAAGGACAGCAGGGACAACAAGGACGAGGAGACCAGCCAGACCCCGCCCCAGCCGGTTCCTCTTTCCGGGGAGGGGGATCAGGGGCAGGGAGAGAGGCAGGTGAGCTCGGGCAGATGGTCCGCGAAGGCTTCCGCTGCTCTGGGTGGAACATGGCTCAGGTCGCCTGACTGGTTGGCTTGGGGCCAGGCAGCTTCTTGATGGCGTTCTCGAAGTCTCGCTCGGCTCTGGAAGGCAAAGCGGCCCTATGGGTGCGGAACTTCTCGTACTCCTCGTTCGCCTTGGCGAGCGCGGCTTCATGCGACACGGTCCCGGCGTGAGTCAGGATCTCGTGCTCGGACAGCCGCAGGAAGTCGTCCAGTTTCGCGATCCATTGCGCCATGTACATCGGCTTTCTCGAGAGCGCCTGGAGCTCTGCGAATTCGAGATAGGCGGTGACGATCCGGTTCAGCCTTTCGAGCTCGTCGGCGGTCAGGTAGTTCTTCGCGATCACTGCATCTTGGCTTCGCGGCACTGTACCGGCCCAGGAGGTAAGTCCCATGTTCGGCTTCGCCGCGTCGGCCCGGCGAACCACGACCTCAGCGGCTGTCTGCCCGTGGATCGCCCAGTGCATCTTGTTCTGCACTGTCGCAAAAAACCGCTGCGAGGCTTCGTGGGCTGGGTCGTAGTCGATGCTCGTCGCGTAAATATCGAGGACCTTCCGGTAGAAGACTTTCTCCGACGAGCGGATGTCCCGGATGCGGGCGAGAAGCTCGTCGAAGTAGTCGGGGACGCCGGGGCCCGGTGGACTCTTGAGCCTTTGGTCGTCGAGGACGAATCCCTTGACCAGAAACTCCGAGAGCCGAGCCGTCGCCCACTGGCGAAAGACCGTGCCGCGCTCCGAACGCACTCGGTAGCCGACGGCCAGGATCATCTCCAGGCTGTAGTGCTTGACCGTCCGGCGGACCTCACGGTCACCCTCCCGACGAACTATTAAGTAATTCTTAGTAGTTGCCGAGGGATCGACTTCCCCCTCCCTCAGGATGTTTCGGATATGCTGAACGATGTTCGGAATCGACGTCTGGTACAGCTCGGCCAACTGCGTTTGAGTCAGCCAGAGCGAGCCCCGGTCGAAGCGGCACTCAATCCGGCTCTGCCCGTCCTCCGTCTGGTAGAGGATCAGCTCGCCGGCTGGCTCGCCTCCGCCTTTTTCGGGCCTCATCCTGGGTAGTTCCTTCCGAGAGCCCTCATCATAGCAGGACACGGCGTCCCCGGGCCGGGAATTCTCCCCCCGCGTGTCGTGTTTGCATGCCGGCGGGACCAACTTCGGTCCCCCCTTCCCCTGTCTGTTAGGATGACCGGTCCCATGGATACGATCTCCGTGCGCGGTGCGCGCGAGCACAACCTCAAGAACGTCTCTCTCGAGATCCCCCGCAATCGGCTGGTGGTCATCACCGGCGTTTCGGGGTCCGGCAAGTCGTCTCTCGCCTTCGACACGCTGTTTGCCGAGGGGCAGCGGCGGTACGTCGAGTCGCTGTCGTCCTATGCCCGCCAGTTCCTCCAGCAGATGGAGAAGCCGGACGTGGACTCGATCGACGGCCTCTCCCCCGCCATCTCCATCGAGCAGAAGTCGGTCTCGAAGAACCCGCGCTCCACGGTGGGCACGGTCACCGAGATCCACGACTACATGCGGCTCCTCTTCGCCTCGATCGGCGTCCCCCACTGCCCCAACTGCGGCCAGACGATCCGCCCGCAGACGGTGCAGCAGATGGTGGACCGCGCCATGGAGCTGCCCGAAGGGAGCCGGCTGGTGCTCTATGCCCCCTACGTCCGCGGCAAGAAGGGGGAGTACAAGAAGCAGCTCGGCCAGATGGCCCGCGAAGGGTTCCTGCGCGCCCGCATCGACGGCGAGATGGTGGAGCTCTCGGGCGAGCCGCCCAACCTCGACAAGCAGAAGAAGCACTCGATCGACATCGTCATCGATCGCATCGTCGTCAAAACCGGCATCGAGAAGCGGCTTTCGGACTCGATCGAGACGGCGCTCAAGGTGGCGGGGGGCCTAGTGGTCTTCGCTCCCGAGGGCGCCGCCGAGGAGACGCTCTCGCAGAGCTATTCGTGCGTGGAGTGCGGCACGAGCCTGACGGAGATCACGCCCCGCCTCTTCTCGTTCAACAGCCCCTACGGCGCCTGCCCCACGTGCTCGGGGCTGGGGACGCTGATGGGCGTCGATCCCGAGAAGGTGGTGCCGGACCCGGACCGCTCGATCCTCGCCGGTGCCGTGGCGCCCTGGCCCGAAGGATCGAAGTCGTGGCGGCTCAAGATGGTGGACACGCTCTCGAAGGCCATGGGGTTCTCGCTCTCGACGCCGTGGAAGAAGCTGCCGGCCGAGGCCAAGCGGGTGATCCTCCACGGCAGCGGCGATCAGGAGATCTCGTTCAACCTCTCGGGGAAGAAGTCGAGCTACTCGTGGACGGGGAAGTTCGAGGGGGTGATCCCCATGCTCGACCGGCGCTACAAGGAGACGGACTCGGTTTCGATCCGCGCCGAGATCGAGAAGTACATGTCCGTCCACCCCTGCCCCACCTGCCAGGGGCGGCGGCTGCGGCCGGAGGCGCTGGCGGTGAAGCTCAAGGGACGGGCGATCGACGAGCTCTCCCGCCTCGCGGTGGCGGACCTGCGGGAGTGGATGGGGGACGTCGCGCTCGACAAGCGGGAACGGGCCATCGCCGAGAAGGTGGTGACGGAGATCCAGGACCGGCTGTCGTTCCTCGACGACGTGGGGGTGGGGTACCTGACGCTCGACCGGTCTTCCGGGACGCTCTCGGGAGGCGAGAGCCAGCGCATCCGCCTGGCGACACAGATCGGCAGCAAGCTGATGGGCGTGCTCTACGTGCTGGACGAGCCCTCGATCGGCCTCCACCAGCGCGACAACGCCCGCCTGCTCGCGACGCTCCAGGGGATGCGCGACCTCGGCAATTCGGTGCTGGTGGTGGAGCACGACGAGGAGACGATCCGCGCCGCGGACTGGGTGATCGATCTCGGGCCCGGAGCCGGCGTGCACGGCGGCGAGGTGGTGGCCCAAGGTACGCCGCAGCAGATCGAGAAATCCCCGCAATCGCTCACCGGCCAGTACCTCACGGGAAAGCTGGAGGTGCCGGTGCCGCCCGAGCGGCGGGAGGGGCGGGGCGTGCTCACCATCGAAGGCGCGCGGGAGAACAACCTCCAGGGGCTGGACGTGGAGATTCCCATCGGCTGCTTCACGGTGGTCACCGGCGTCTCGGGATCGGGGAAGAGCACGCTGGTCAACGAAATCCTTTACAAGTCGCTGGCGCGGCATTTCTATCGCGCCTCGGACAAGCCGGGCGAGCACGAGCGGATCGTGGGGCTGGAGCAGCTCGACAAGGTGATCGCGATCGATCAGAGCCCCATCGGCCGCACGCCGCGGTCGAACCCGGCGACGTATACGAACGTTTTCAATCCCATCCGCAACCTGATGGCGATGACGCCGGAGGCGCGGATGCGGGGATACGGGCCGGGACGCTTCAGCTTCAACGTGCCGGGCGGGCGGTGCGAGGCGTGCAAGGGGGACGGGCAGATCAAAATCGAGATGCACTTCCTGCCGGACATCTACGTCACCTGCGAGGTCTGCGGCGGCAAGCGCTACGACCGCGAGACGCTGATGGTGAAGTACAAGGGGTTGAACATCGCCGAGATCCTGGACCTGCCGGTGGAGCAAGGGTACGAGCTGTTCAAGAACATCCCGTCGATCGAGCGCATTTTGGAGACGCTGTGCGAGGTGGGCTTGGGCTACATCCGCCTCGGCCAGCCGGCGACGACGCTCTCCGGCGGCGAGGCGCAGCGGGTGAAGCTCGCCCGCGAGCTGTGCAAGCGCTCGACGGGGCGGACGATGTACCTGCTGGACGAGCCCACCACGGGGCTCCATTTCGACGACGTGGGCAAGCTCCTGAAGCTCCTCCACCGCCTGGTGGAGCTGGGCAATACCGTGGTGGTGATCGAGCACAACCTGGACGTCATCAAGACGGCGGACTGGGTGATCGATCTCGGCCCCGAGGGCGGTGCCGGGGGTGGAAGGCTGCTCGCGGTGGGGACTCCGGAGGAGGTGGCCGCCGCGCCGGACAGCCACACCGGGGAGTACCTGAAGGGAGTGCTGCCGCCGCCGGTCAAGGCAAGGAAGCGGGCGGGGGGGCGGCGGTAGGGGACAAGCTTCCCCCGGCCCTCTTCTCCCAGCCTCCCCTCCGGCCGCCTCACCCCTCCGCCGGCACCGGCCCGGGCCCTTCGAGCTTGAAGTGCGGGTTCTCGATGATCCCCAGGAGGTTGCCGAAGGGGTCGGTCACCGTGGCGACTTTGATCCCTTCGCCCACCTCCTGCAAGCCCTCGTGCACCCCGGCGCCATTCTGCAGGGCATGGCGAAAGGCCGCTTCGGCATCCTTGACTCCCCAGTAGGCCACCGTCCCTCCGGGGCCGGGGGGCGCCTTCGAAGTGTCCGGGTTGAGCCCGAGCTCGAAGCCGCCGACGTTGAAGCCGACGTAGAATGGCTCGTCGAAGTAGGGTTTTGCGCCGAAGAGCGCGCTGTACCAGGCCTTGGCCCGCTCCAGATCGGGAACGGTATAGATGGCCGTGCGCAAGCCCAGGAACGTTTGGTCGTCCATGCGGATCGCCTCCTTTCGGTCGCGATGAAAGATATCAGCGCTCGGGGTACACCTGGATCTCATGAAGACGCCCGCCTTTGCCGCCGCCGTCCTGCTCCTCGCCGCCCCGTCGGGTGCCTGGAACCTCGTGGGCTGCCCGCCGGAGGTGGTGCAGAGCTGGGCTTCCCAGGAAGCGGCTCTGCGCGCGGCGAAGCCGGGGGGTCCGCTCTATCTCCCCCGGCCGTTCCCCAAGAGCAAGGCGGAGATCATGGAGGACTACCTCTACGAGCTGCCGCTGCTCCTCAAGGAGACCCCAGCCGGTTCGCTGCCCAAGGAGGCGGCGGCCGTCCGGGAAGGGGTTCACAAGCAGACCCTGCGTTACGAGATCCTGCGGATCGTGAACTGGTCTCCCACACGCTGCGAGAAGGAGCGCCGGCTGGACGCCTATCACCTGATTCGCGTCTTCGACGGCAAGAGCGGCCGGGAGATCACCCGCTCCGTCCTCGACGAGAGCGGCCGCCTCCAGGTCATCTCGGTCACTTTGGAGGACGAGCGTGCCGTTCATCTCCGTCCGGAGGCCGAGGAGCTGCACGGCGCCGAATCCCGGTTCAAGCTGCGCGGGGAGGACCCGCAGTACGTCACCACCTTCGGGACCCTGCGTTGCAGCAAGACCAGCCCCTGCCTGGCCTTCCGTGCCGCGGGCCGCGCCCACGTCGTCTCGAACGAAGGGGACCTTTTCGAGATCGATCCCCAAGGCCGCCATCTGGAAATGGGCAAGGACGTCGGCACGCCCGAGCTGAACGCGCCGGTCCTCAAATCCCTGGGTCCCGAGGGACGGCTGGTGTCGCTGGGCGGAAAGGTGTTTACCGCGGCGCGGCGGGTGGGCCGGCGGACTTCAAAAGCCCCAGCACCTGCGCCTCCATCCGCCGCAAGCCCGTAGGGTCTTCGCCGTCCCCCAACACGTCCGCGGTCTCCACGGCCGGGCCCAGGCTCCCGGCAAGGTACGCTTCGATCACCAAAGGATGAACGTAGAACTTGCGGCAGATCGCCGGCCGGTTGCCGAGCGAGGACGAGACCCGCTTGACCGCCTCCACGACGGCGTGGTTCGCCTCCTTCTCCGACTCGCAGGGACCGAGCTCCAAGAGCGCCGAGAGGGCGAGCACCGTGCCGCCCCAGGTGCGGAAGTCCTTGGCGCTGAACTCCTCGCCCGTGGTGGCGCGAAGGTAGTCGTTGACGTCCTCGGAGCTGACGCTCTGGCGCTCTCCCGCTTCGTCCAGGTACTGGAAGAGCCGCTGCCCGGGGAGGTCGCGCACCTGCTTGACGATGCGGGCGAGGCGGCGGTCTTGCACCTCCACCGAGTGCTCCTGGCCGCTTTTGCCGCGGAACTCGAAACGCAGGGTCGAGCCCGAGACGCCGACGTGCCGGTTGCGCAGGGTGGTGAGGCCGAAGGAGTTGTTCTGCTTGACGTACTCGGGATTGCCCACCCGGATGAGCGTCGTCTCCAGGAGGGCTACCACCACGGCGAGCACCTTCTCCCGCGGCAGGCCGCGCAACGAAAGGTCCTGATCCACCCGCTCGCGGATCTTCGGCAGCGCCTCGCCGAAGGCGATCATGCGGCCGAACTTGGTCTCGTCGCGCACGCTTCGCCAGTCGGGGTGATAGCGGTACTGCTTCCTCCCTCGGGCATCGCGCCCGGTGGCCTGGAGGTGGCCGTTGGCCCGCGGGCAGATCCAGACGTCCGTCCAGGCCGGCGGGATCACGAGCTTCTTCACCCGCTCGATCACCTTGGGGTCCTTCACCGTCTTCCCCTGCGGATCCTTGTAGGTGAACCCCTTGCCGCTCCTCTTGCGGCGGATGCCGGGCTCGTCGTCCGAAACGTAGCGCAGGCCGGCAGCCCGGGCGCTCTCGGCCGGGTCCACGAACACGGCGACGGTCAATCCCCTGTCGAGCTCGTCGCTCTCATCGAGGTCGATCTTCTGCAAGGTGGCAGTCATGGCTCCCTTTTGCCGGCCGGGTCCGGATTGATTGCAAAAATTACCAGGGCCTACCGGAGCGGACCCTATCCGCTGGGCTCGATCCCTGCGTTTCGCCCATCCCGGGGCGCATTCCCCTCCTGCATCGGCCATGCCCGAGGCTCCAAGCCCAGTGGCATGCAACCTGCAGTTTTGGGTACCTCGCGTCCGGCGGCGACTTCTTTCGTGTTTTTCTGCCTACCGGCCCCGGCGCAAGGGAGTGGAGCCGTCGTCCTCGCCGCTTGCGTCGGGGCGGGCCACCCCTTATAACTACGCGCCACATTCGAAGCGCCCTCGGCGGTTGGAGAACGCGATTGGAGAACCCTTGATGCCCCCTGAGCCTGCTGACACCCCGCGCCCTGGAACGCCCCACGACGAGCTCGCGGGCGCCCTCGGGCCGGGCGTCGTCCTCCTCGCCGCCGACGCCGGCGTGCGCTTCGCGGACCCGCGCGCCCTGGCGCTTCTGGGGTGCGAGGACGGCTTCGAGCTGGAACGCCTGTGGCCCACGCTCAAGGGGCGGCTGGAAAACGCGGGCTTGCGCTGGAGCGGCGCCGAGGAGGGAGCTCCCCAGGCTGCCCTCGACCTGCCGGTGGCCGGAGCCACCGGACCGGAAGGCGCGGAGGGCTCCGCCGAGGCCCCGCTACGGCACCTATTGTTCGACCTGCGCCGCGATCCGGAGGGGGGCGGTGTGCTCCTCATCCAGAACCTGGGGACCCTCGCGGGGCTCGCCACGGACCTGCGCCTGACCTCGCAGATGCGTTCCGTGGCCCAGATCTCCCCCGCCGTGGCGCACGACCTCAGGGCGCCGATCAACGCCATGGTCTTCAACCTGGAGATCTTGAAGGAGACCATCGCCTCGGGGCGGGCGGCGGACCCGGGGAGCCGGGAGAAGCTGCTGCGCTACGTCAACGTCCTCAAGGAGGAGCTCACCCGGCTTCACCGGGAGCTGGAGATCTTCCTCGCCCACATCTCGCCGCGGGGGGACCGGCAGGAGACGCTGGACCTGAAGGAGCTCGCCGGCGAGTTGGCGGTCCTGCTGGTGGGGCCGGCCCGCAAGCAGCAGGCGCGGGTGGAGGCGGAGCTGCCGCCGGAGCCGGTGATGCTGGAAGGGAATCGCTTCCTCCTGCGCCAGGCGCTCCTCCACCTCTCCCTGGCGGCGCTGGCCGGAGTGCCGAAGCAGGGGACCCTGTACGTCAGCCTGGAGCAGGAGGATGGGCATGCCCGGCTGCGGCTGCACGGCGCCGCGGGTCCGGAGAGCCCGGCCGCGGCCGCCGAGGCGAGCGCGGCGCCAGCCCCGGGATTCGGCCTCCGCCTCTCTTCCGAGGGCGCCGTGGCCCAGCTCTGGGTGGCCCGCTCGATCCTCGCCGCCCATGGCGGCGAGGTCCGCGCCCTGGGACCCGCGGGAGTCTCCGCGGCGGGGGCGATGCAGGCATATGAGGTAGAATTGGCGACCGCCAGCAACCCACAGCTCGCGCACAAGGAGTAACGAGGACCATGCCACATGCTCTTGCGGTCGATGACGACCCCAATTTCCTCTCTGCGCTCGCCGAGCTGATCGAGGGGCAGGGGTTCACCACCAATACGGCCTGCACGCTGCGCGACGCCCGTGTCCAGGTGAGCCACCGCACGCCGGACGTGGCACTGGTCGACCTCTACCTGCCGGACGGCAGCGGCATCGACCTGCTCAAGGACCTGGAGCTCGGCGCCTCCACCGAGGTAGTGCTGATGACCGGGCACGCCGACGTCGAGAGCGCCGTCCAGGCGTTGCGCCTGGGCGCCAGCGACTACCTCACCAAGCCCCTGGACATCGGGCGGCTGAAGAGCATCCTCGCCAACGTGGCGAGCGTCCAGCCAGCGGCGGCGGCGCAGGCACAGACCACCGAGACCCAGGAGGTCGGGCGCCTGGGTCTGCTCCTCGGCGCCTCGCCACCCATGCAGGGGCTGTACGAGATGCTCAACCGGGTGGCCCCCACCGACGCCTCGGTCTTCCTGGTGGGCGAGAGCGGCACCGGCAAGGACCTCGCGGCGCAGACGCTCCACATGCTGTCGCGGCGCGCCAAGGCCCCGTTCCTGCCGCTCAACTGCGGCGCCATCTCCCCCACCCTCATCGAGAGCGAGCTCTTCGGCCACGAGCGCGGCAGCTTCACCGGCGCGGCGCGGCGGCACAAGGGGTACTTCGAGCGCGCGCACATGGGCACCCTGTTCCTCGACGAGATCACCGAGATGCCCATCGAGCTGCAGGTGAAGCTCCTGCGGGTGCTGGAGACCGGCCAGGTGGTGCGCATCGTCGGCGACCAGGCGGCCGAGGTGGACGTGCGGGTCATCGCCGCCACCAACCGCGACCCGCAGAAGGCGGTCAACGAGGGGAAGATGCGCGAGGACCTCCTCTACCGCCTGCAGGTCTTCCCCATCCAGATGCCCCCCCTGCGCGAGCGCGGCGAGGACGTGCAGCTCCTCGCCAACTACTTCCTGGGCCAGCTCAACGAGCGCCAGGGCACCGGCAAGGTGTTCACCGAGGAGTCGCTCGACCGCCTGCGCACCCACTCCTGGCCGGGCAACGTGCGCGAGCTCAAGAACGTCGTCCACCGCGCCTTCATCATGGCCGACCACGAGATCTCCCCCCGCTGCCTGCCGCGGGAGGTGGGGGGGGACTTCGGCAGCATCCGCAGCCTGAGCTTCCAGGTGGGCACTTCGATCGAGGAGGTGGAGCGCCGGCTCATCATGGCCACCCTCGAAGCGCACGGCGGCAACAAGCGCCAGACGGCCGACATCTTGGGTGTCAGCCTCAAGACCCTGTACAATCGCCTCAACACCTACCGGGAGTCGTAGGGGAGGACCTGGGGTGTTGACCGCCACGAGGACGAGACGCGGGTTCCCTCTTGAGGAGCCGGACGGGAGGTTGTATACTCCCCCGTCGTCCGAAACTCATTGCGAGACTTGAACAGGAGACCGTGGCACAAATTCTGCTTCAAAGCGACTCTGTACGCATGAGAATGAACGCCGCGGATCGCACGAAATCGACAGGTCGAAACAATGAGAGGAAGGGTCATCAACCGGGTCAAAGTGGGCGGCAACCGTTGAGCGTCGCCCTGTCGTCTTACATCAGTTCCATTTAACAAGGGAGAAAACACAATGAAGAAGCTGTCCGTTCACCTCTCGCTTCTGTGCCTGCTGGCCCTCCTGCTGGTCCCGTTCGCCGGCTGCAAGGACAAGGAGGAGACCCCCGAGGAGACTCCGGCCGCCACCACGGAGACCACCACCACGATGGAGACCTCCACCACCACGATGACCACCGAAACGACGCCGCCGGCCAGCACCGACACGATGGCGCCCGCGACCAGCGATACGGCCACCACGCCGCCGGCTGGCAAGTAAAGACGTACCTTCCGCTCGCAAGAGCTTCCCCAGAGGGCGCTTGGCGCGAGCCGGGCGCCCTTTCTTTTGCCCTGTGCTAGGAAGCTGGCCGGAACACTTCTTCGAGGAAGCGGCCGGCCTCGGCCCGGAACTCGTTCGTCCACTCGTGGCCGCCTTCGAAGACGCAGGGGCGGACGTCGATCCCCTTTCCCCTCAGCAGCTCCACGTCGTGCTCCATCTTGGCGGCGTCGTACCACTCCTCGCTGGAGCCCCGCCCGAGGAGGACGGGGGGAAAGCGGGAGAGGTCGCGGGGCTCGAGCTCCGGCGGCACGTCCCCCCCCAGCACCACGACTCCCTGGCAGGCGTGCCCCGAGCCGGCCGCCGCCCGGTAGGCCATCGCCGCCCCCTGGGAGAAGCCGAGGTAGGCCAGCCGCTCGGAGACGGGAAGCTCGCGCTTCACCGCGGCCACCACGGCGGCCGCGTAGCGCAGGTTGTCCTCGATGGCGTGCTCCCGCTGCTCGCGCGTCATCCAGCTCGCGATGACCTCCCCCGCGCGGTTGTAGAACGGGTGGAGCGCCTGAATGGCACAGAGCACCCAGCGGCCGGCGCCAGGGAGGCGGCGGAGCTGCTCCAGGTGGAGGCCGGCGTTCTCGCCGTAGCCGTGGAAGCCCACCACCAGCGGGCACCCGGCCGGCTCGGCCGGCACGTCCAGCAGGTAGCGGCCGTGGACGAGAGCCGCGATGGCGCGCTCTTCCTGCCGGCGCTCGCTCATGCCCGCCGTCTTTCGGCGCGGTGCCGCAAGGGCGCCGACAGGTCGCGAACCCGGTCTTCGAGGAGCGCCGGGAGCTCCGGATCGCTCCCCTTCTCCTCCATGAGGCGCACCAGGGCGCTCCCCACCACGACGCCGTCGGCGATCGACCCCACCGCCTCCACTTGCTCCGGCGTCGAGAGGCCGAAGCCCACGGCGACGGGCATGTCGAGCCGCTTCCGGAGCTTCTTGACGTCGCGCACCAGGTCGGAGGGAAGGGCGGCGCGCTCGCCCGTGACGCCCGTCCGCGACACGTAGTAGACGAACCCCGAGGAGGCCGCGCCCACCGTGCTCACCCGCTCCCGGGTGCTGGTGGGGGCGAGGAGGTAGATGCTGTCCACCCCCTGCTCGCGCAGGGCCGGGATCAGCTCCCGCTCCCCCTCCTCCGGCGGCAGGTCGACGCAGAGCACGCCGTCCACCCCCGAGGCCGCGGCCTGCTCGGCGAAGCGCTCCACTCCGCGGGCGTGGATGGGGTTGAAGTAGGTGAAGAGGACGATGGGGATCCCCAGCTTGTCGCGCTGCCGGGCTACGAGCTGCAGGATGGCCGAGAGCTTGGTGCCGGCAGCGAGGGCGCGCACGGCCGCCCGCTGGTTCACCGGTCCGTCGGCGATCGGGTCGGAGAACGGCACGCCCAGCTCGATGACGTCGGCGCCGCCGGCGGCGAGCGCCTCCAGGCAGGCGGCGGTGGCCCCGAGGTCGGGATCGCCCGCCATGATGAAAGGAATGAAGGCAGCCCGCCCCTCTTGGGCGCAGCTCTGGAAGACTTCGTCGATGGCGCTCATCGTCCCCTCCGCGCGGCCGCGGCCGCGAAAGACTCCACCTTTGCCTCTTCGCCATCCTCCCGGTGCTCGCGGTCGTAGGCGATGACCGATTCGACGTCCTTGTCGCCCCGCCCCGAGAGGTTGACGAGGACGATCCGCTGGCGCGACAGGCGCGGCGCGCGCTTCACCACCTCGGCGATGGCGTGCGACGACTCCAGGGCCGGCAGGATCCCCTCCGTGCGGGCCAGGAGGTGGAAGCCGGCGATCGCCTCGGCGTCGGTCGCCGAGGAGTACTCCACCCGGCCGGCGTCGTGGAGCCAGACGTGCTCCGGGCCGATGGCCGGGTAGTCGAGCCCCGCCGAAACGGAGTGGGTGTTGGAGATCTGCCCCTCTTCGTCCTGAAGGACGAAGGTGCGGGTCCCGTGGAGGACGCCCAGGCCGCCGCCGCCGAAGCGGGCGGCATGCTCGCCCCGCCCCGGCCCCCGCCCCCCGGCCTCGACGCCGATGAGCCGCACCCGGGTGTCGGCGAGGAAAGCGGTGAAGAGGCCGATCGAGTTGCTGCCGCCGCCGACGCAGGCCACGGCGAGGTCGGGCGACTCGGTCCCCGTCTGCCGCTTGAGCTGGAGGCGGGCCTCGTCGCCGATGACGCGGTGGAAGTCGCGCACCATGCGGGGGAAGGGGTCCGGACCCAGCACCGATCCGAGGACGTAGTGGGTGGTGCGGACGTTGGTGACCCAGTCGCGCATCGCCTCGTTGATGGCGTCTTTCAGCGTGCAGCTCCCGGCGTCGACCGGCACCACTTCGGCGCCCAGGAGGCGCATGCGGTCGACGTTCAGGCGCTGGCGGCGCATGTCCTCGCTGCCCATGTAGACGGTGCAGGTGAGCCCCAGGGCGGCGGCGGCGGTGGCCGTCGCCACCCCGTGCTGGCCGGCGCCGGTCTCGGCGATCACCCGCTCCTTTTCCATCAGCTTGGTGAGCAGGCACTGGCCGAGGGCGTTGTTGATCTTGTGCGCGCCGGTGTGCAGCAGGTCTTCGCGCTTCAGGAAGATGCGGGCACCGCCCAGCTCCTCCGACAGCCGCTCGGCGAAGTAGAGCGGCGTCGGGCGGCCGGCGAAGTCGTTGAGCAGGGCCGTCAGCTCGCGCCGGAAGGCCCGGGAGCGCTGGGCCTTGTCGTAGGCCTGGGCCAGCTCGGCCACCGGCGCCATCAGCGTCTCGGGAACGAAGCGGCCGCCATAGGGGCCGAAGTAACCCTCCGGGTCAGGGAGGGGTTTGGGTCTCGCCATGCCTCACCTCCTGAAAGAGCCGCCGCAGCAGCTCGAGATCCTTCCTCCCGGGGCGGGACTCCACCCGCGAGCAGACGTCGATGGCGTAAGGGCGGGCGGCCGCGATCGCCTGCCGCGCATTGCCCGGCCCCAAGCCGCCGGCGAGGAACAGCCGCCGGCCGCCCCCCGCCGCCCCAGCCAGCTTCTCATAGTCCCAGGCCTCGCCCGTACCGCCGTAGAGCGTCGCGTGAGGAGCGTCGATCAGGATTCCCCACACTCCCTCCCAGGCCGCCAGCTCCTCAGCACCCGGCAGGGCGCCGGTGCGAAACGCCTTGACCGCCCGCCCGGCGAACGGGGCCACGAAGCCGGGCCCTTCGGAGCCATGGAACTGGAGGAGGTCGAGCCCCACCGCGCCGGCCACCGCTTCCACCTCGGCGCGGGGGGAGTCGACGAACACCCCGACGAGGGACACCCGGCCGCGCACGGCCTCGGCGATCTCGCGCGCCCGGGCGGGCTCGACGTACCGCGGGCTCGGCCGGTAGAAGTTCAACCCCAGGTAATCCGCGCCCGCTTCCACCGCCGCCAGCGCGTCGGCGGGATCGGTGATGCCGCACACCTTGACCTTGACCGCCATCTCAGCCCTCCGGCCCCAGAAGCTCGCGCAGCTTGGCCGCGGGGTCCGCGGCGAGGAGGAGCGTCTCGCCGATGAGAAAGGCGTCGAAGCCGCTCTCGCGCAGCAGGAGCACGTCGAGCGCGTCGCGGATGCCGCTCTCCGCCACCTTCACCGCCTCCGTGGGAAGGCCGGCCAGGAGGGAGATCGAATTCTGCAGGTCGACGTCGAAGGTCCGCAGGTTGCGGTTGTTGATCCCCACCATCTCCCACGGCTCGCCGCCCAGCTTGGCGATGTCGTCGGCGTCGTGCGTCTCGACCAGGGGGACGAGCCCGAGCCCCCGCGCCAGGCGGGCGTAGCGCGCCATCTCCGCCGGCTCGTAGAGGGCGGCAATCAGGAGGATGGCGTCGGCGCCCGCGTCCCGCGCCCAGCGGAGCTGAACGGGATCAACGATGAAGTCCTTGGCGATGGCCGGCAGGCCCGAGGCCTCCCGGCAGGCGGCGCGCAGCTCGTAGCCGCCATGGAAGAAGTCGGGCTCCACCACCACCGAGAGACAGGCGGCGCCGTTTTCGGCGTAGGCCCTGGCCTGGGCCAAAGGGTCCACCCGGCCGTGGAGGGAGCCGAGGCGGGGCGAGCCCATCTTCACCTCCGCAACGATCGCCGGGGGAGCGGATCGCGGGCGCCCTTGGAGCGCGGCCAGGAAGGCATTGTCGCCGGGCGTGCGCGGCGCGCCTTCGGCCCAGTCGGCGGCGCCGCCTTCACCGGCGATGCGCTCGCGGCGGCGGGCGGTGATACGCAGCAGGATGTCGGGAGCGTTCATCCCGCGAAGCTCCGCAGCTCTTCGAGCTTCCCCGCCGCGGCGCCCGAGGCCAGGGCGTCGCGGGAGCGCTCGACCCCCTCTTCGAGGGTGGGAGCGATGCCGCTGACGTAGAGGGCCGCCCCGGCGTTCAGGGCGGTGACGTCGGCCAAGGCGCCGCGGTCCTCGCCGGTGAAGACGCGGCGCACGGCGGCGGCATTCTCTTCCGGCGTGCCGCCGGCGAGCTCCTCCAGACCGGCGCGGCGCAGGCCGAAGCGCTCTGGCTCCAGGTCGTAGGTCCGCACCTCGCCGTCCTTCACCTCGGCGACGTGGGTGCGCCCCGTGGTGGTGATCTCGTCCAGCCCGTCGCCGTGCACCACCATGGCGTGCTCCGCCCCGAGGTCGCGCAGCACGTGGCCGATGGGCTCCACCAGGCTCTCCGTGTACACCCCCATGAGCTGGCGGCGGGCGCCGGCCGGATTGGTCAGCGGCCCCAGGACGTTGAAGATGGTGCGCATCCCCAGCTCGCGGCGCACCGGCATCACCTCGCGCATGGCGGGGTGGAGGAGCGGCGCGAACAGGAAGGTGATGCCCACGGCGTCGAGCGTGCGGCCGGCGGTCTCGGGATCGATCTCGATCTTCACCCCCAGGGCGGCCAGCACGTCGGCGCTGCCGGAGCGGCTGGAAACCGAGCGGTTGCCGTGCTTCGCCACCGGCACTCCGGCCGCCGCCGCCACCAGGGCCGCGGCGGTCGAGATGTTGAAGGTGCCCCGCCCGTCGCCCCCCGTGCCGCAGGTGTCCACCAGCCCCTGCCGTTGGTGGGGGATGGGGATCGAGCGCCGCCGCATGGCCGCGGCGGCACCGGAGATCTCGGCCACCGCCTCCCCCTTCATGCGCAGGGCCACGAGGAGCGCGGCTTTCATCGTCTCGCTCACCTGGCCGTCCATGAGCTGGCCGAAGAGCTCCTCGGTCTCCTCCCGCGTCAGGTGATCGCCCGCCGTGACGCGCAGCAGCGCCTGGCGGGCGTCAATGGCCACCGAGCGCCTCCACCAGCTCCGGCTGCCGGCACAGGGTGAGGAAGTTGGCCAAGAGGCGCGGCCCGGCGCTGGTGAGCACCGATTCGGGATGGAACTGCACGCCCCAGAACGGCAGGTCGCGGTGGCGCATCCCCATCAGCGTGCCGTCGTCGGCCCAGGCGAGCGGCAGCAGCTCCGGCGGCAGCGTGCCCTCCTTGACCTCCAGGCTGTGGTAGCGGGTGGCCTGGAACGGGTTGGGGAGGCCGGCGAAGATCCCCTCGTCGCCGTGGCGCACGGGCGAGGTCTTGCCGTGCATGAGCCGGGGGGCGCGGTCCACCGTGGCGCCGAAAGCGACGCCCAAGGCTTGGTGGCCGAGGCAGACCCCCAGCAGGGGAACGTTGGCCCGGCTGCGGATGAGGTCGAGGCAGACGCCGGCGTCCTCGGGGCGGCCGGGGCCGGGGGAGAGCACGATCCCCTCCGGCTCTCTCGCCAGCAGGGACTTCACGCTCTCGGCGTCGTTGCGCAGCACGGCCACCTCCACCCCCGCCGCCTCCAGCATCTGGACGAGGTTGTAGGTGAAGGAGTCGTAATTGTCGATCATCAGGATCATAGGGTCTCCTCCAGCTCCTCGGCCAGCGCCACCGCGGTGAGGAGCGCCGCCGCTTTGTTCTCCGTTTCCTTCTCTTCGCTGGCCGGATCGGAATCGGCCACGATACCGGCTCCGGCGGTCACCGACGTTTCGTCCTCCTGCACCACCAGGGTCCGGATGGCGATGCAGGTATCGAGGTCTCCCGTGTAGGAGAGGTAGCCCACGGCGCCGGCATAGGGGCCGCGGGCCTCCGGCTCGAGGTCGTCGATGATCTCCATGGCGCGGATCTTCGGCGCCCCCGAGACGGTGCCGGCCGGGAAGCAGGAGAGGAGGGCGTCGAGCCCGTCGCGGCCGGTCGCGAGCTCCGCCTCGACGCTGGAGACCAGGTGCATCACGTGGCTGTAGTTCTCCACCTCCATGAAGGTCGGCACCCGCACCGTCCCCGGCGCCGCCACCCGGCCGAGGTCGTTGCGGCCGAGATCCACCAGCATCAGGTGCTCGGCCCGCTCCTTGGGATCGGCCATCAGGTCGTCGGCGAGCCGCTTGTCGCCCTCGGCGTCCATGCCGCGCGGGCGGGTGCCGGCGATGGGGCGGGTCTCGCTGTGGCGCCCTTGCTTCTTGACCAGAAGCTCGGGCGAGGCCCCCACCAGCGACACCTCGGGGACCTCGAAGAGCACCATGTAGGGGCTCGGGTTCACCATGCGCAGCGCGCGGTAGAGGGCCAGGGGCTCGATGCGCCGCGGCACCTTCCAGCGCCGGGCGAGCACCACCTGGAAGATGTCGCCGGCCGCGATGTGCTCCTTGGCCTTGACCACGGCCTGGCGGAACTCCTCGCTACTCAAGCTCGGAGGGTCGGTGGTGACGGGCTTGACGGCGTACCCCGGCATGGCAACGCCGCCGCTCCCGGACTCCTTGGTCAGCAGCCGCGACAGGCGGGCGAGCTGGCGCTCGGCGTCCGCCACGTCGAGCTCGCCCTCGACCTCGTTGGCCACGGCGAGCACCCGCTGGCGGGCGTGGTCGAAGACCACCAGGGTGTCGAAGCGGGCGAGGACGGCGACCGGCAGGCCGAAGGGATCGGGGGGGCGGTTCGGCAGGCGCTCGACCATGCGGAAGAGGTCGTACCCCCAATAGCCCACGAGCCCGCCGGTGAACGGGATGGGCCCCGGCTCGCCGCCGATCTCCTGCACCACCGCGCGCAGCGCCGCGAGCGGCTCGCCGGGAAGGTCCTCCCGCTTGCCGCCGCGCTCCACTTCCAGGCGGTCGGGATAGAGGCGGTAGATGGCCCGCGGCGCCGCTCCCAGGAAGCTGAAGCGGGAGACCCGCTCGCCGCCGGTGACGCTCTCCAGCAGGAAGCGGTAGGGCGAGAGGGAGGAGAGCCGCCGGTAGACGGCCAAAGGCGTCAGGCTATCGGCCAGGAACTCCCGGACGTGGGGGACGGCACGGCGCGGCCGGCGCGAAGCGGTAGACGATGACATGAAAGGCAATCCTCCAAATCAAAAATACAAGAAATGAGTCGCGCTTCTTCCTATGAGTGCGCCGAGCGGCCCAAACCGTGGCGCCGTAAAAGCTCTTCCCCCACTTCGGAGGGGTCGATGCCGCTCGCCTCGAACAGCACGAGCAGGTGATAGAGGAGGTCCGCGGCCTCACCGATCAGGGCTTTGCGCCGCGTCCCCGCTGCTTCTTCAGTTCCCTTCGAGGCGGCGAAAGCGGCCGCGACCGCGGCGAGCGCCGTCTCGACTCCTTCCTCCCCCACCTTCTGGGCGATCCGCTCGACGCCGTGGGCGAGGAGCTGCGCCGTGTAGCTCGTCTCGGGATCGGCGCCCCGCCGCGCGGCGATGACCGCCGCCAGCCACCCCAGCTCCAGCCGGGCGGGGTTGGGCTCGAAGCAGGTGCGGGTGCCGCGATGGCAGGCGGGGCCGGCGGGGATTGCGCGCACCAGCAGGGAGTCGGCATCGCAGTCCGCCGTCACCTCCAACACCCGGAGCACGTTGCCCGAGGTCTCCCCCTTGCGCCACAGGGCCTGGCGGGAGCGGCTCCAGAAGTGGGCCTCGCCGGTCGCGAGCGTCAGCTCGACCGCCTCGCGATTGGCGAAAGCCTGCATCAGCACGGCGCCCGAATTGACGTCCTGTACGACGACGGGGATCAAGCCCCTGTCGTCATAACGAAGGGCGGCGGGATCGATCCTCATCGGCTCTCCTCCTCGCGCACCGGGAACCCGGCCGCGGCGATGGCCCGCTTGACGCCATCCACCGTCCATGTCCCCTGGTGGAAGATGGACGCGGCGAGCACGGCGGCGGCGCCGGCCGCGAGCGCCGCCACCAGATGCTCGGGCGTGCCCGCGCCCCCGGAGGCGATCACCGGCACCGGGACGGCACCGCTCACCTGGGCGAGGAGGTCCAGGTCGTACCCCCCTTGAGTGCCGTCGCGGTCGATGCTGGTCAGCAGCACCTCGCCGGCGCCGCGCTCCACCCCTTCGCGAATCCAGGCCAGGGCATCGCGCCCCGTGGCGAGCCGGCCGCCACGGGTCACCACCTCCCAGCCGCAGGTCTCCCGCCGCCGCGCGTCGACCGAGAGGACCACGCACTGGCTGCCGAAGCGGTGGGCCAGCTCCCCCACCAGGGCGGGGCGCTCGACTGCGGCGGAGTTGATCCCCACCTTGTCGGCGCCGGAGCGCAGGAGGCGCCGCGCGTCCTCCCCGCTGCGCACGCCGCCGCCCACGGTCAAGGGGATGAAGACCTGCTCGGCCGTGCGCCGCACCCACTCGACGTCCGTGTCGCGCTCCTCGGGAGCGGCGGTGATGTCGAGGAAGACGATCTCGTCCGCTCCCTGTTCGGCGTAGCGCAGGGCCGATTCCGCCGGGTCGCCCTGGTCGGCGAGGTCCTGGAAGCGGATGCCCTTGACCACCCGGCCGGCGCGCACGTCGAGGCAGGGGATGACCCGCCGGGCGAGCCCGGAGGGAGCCGCGGAAGCGGGATCGGGATTCAGCCGCATGCCGCGAGCGCCTCCTCGACGGTGAAAGCCCCCTCGTAGAGCGCCCTTCCCACGATGACGCCGCCGGCCTCGGGGACGAGGCGCGCGGCTTCGAGGTCCGCGAGCGAGTGAACGCCGCCCGAGACGAGCACCGGAATCCCCGTGGCCCGGCCGGCCCGGCGGGCGAGATCGAGGTTGGGACCGGTCATCATGCCGTCCCGCTCCACGTCGGTCACCAGGATGGCAGGACATGGGAGACCCATGAGCCGGCCGCAGATCTCGCCCAGAGTGTGGCGGGCTCCCTCCTTCCAGCCGGCGATCCGCACCTCGCCGCGCTCCACGTCGAGCGCCGGAACGAGCCGCCCCGGCCGCTCCAGGGCCAGAGCGCGGAAGGCTTCGGTGTCGCGGGCCACCAGAGAGCCGATCACCGCCCGCTCGCACCCGGCCGCCAGGGCCCAGTCGATCGCCGCGCGGTCGCGCAGGCCGCCGCCGAGCTGAACCTTGATCTTTTCCTTGGCCGCGACCTCCGCCATGCGGGCGATCAGCTCGTGCTGGGGCGGCTCGCCCAGGGCGGCGTCCAGATCCACCACGTGGACGCGGACGACGCCGGCACGGGCATAGGCGGCCAGCACGGCTTGCGGGTCGTCGCCGTAGACCGTGGCACGGGCGTCGTCCCCCTGGCGCAGGCGGACGGCGCGGCCATGCCGCAGGTCAATCGCGGGGATCAGCTCCATGGGCCATCTCCAAGAAGTTGGACAAGAGGCGAAGACCGGCCGCGCCGCTGCGCTCCGGGTGGAACTGCGTCCCCAGGACCCGCTCCCGGCCGGCGACCGCCGGGAAGGCGCGGCCGTGCGTGCAGCGGGCGAGCTGCACCGCCGCGGGCACGTCCTCGGGAGCGTAGCTATGGACGAAGTAGACCCAGCGCCCCCGGCCGTCCGCCTCGCTGAGACCGGCGAGGAGGGGGTGATCGGCCACGTCGTGCAACCGGTTCCAGCCGATGTGGGGGACGGGGACGGTCGCCGGCAGGCGGGTGACGCGGCCGGGCAGCAGGCCCAGGCCGTCCATGATGCCGAACTCCTCCCCTTCGTCGAACAGGATCTGGAAGCCCACGCAGATGCCAAGCAGCCAGGCGCCCCGCGACAGCGCGGTGTGCAGGGCCTCCTCCACGGCGCCGCGCACCGCCTCGCGCGGGGGAGCGAAGGCGCCGACGCCGGGAAGGAGGAGGCAGCGGGCCGCCGCCACCCGCTCCGGATCGGCCGTGATCACCGCCTCGCCCCCCACGTGCGCCACGGCGCGGGCGAGGTTGCCCAGGTTGCCGACCCCGGCGTCGACGATCACCGCCTCGCTCCTCTCGCTCATGAGGAGAGCGTCCCCTTGGTGCTCGGCACCTCGCCGGCGCCGGTGCGCAAGGCCATGGCCTGGCGCAGGGCGAGAGCCGCCGCCTTGAAGGCGGCCTCGGCGGCATGGTGGCCGTTCCTGGCGGCGAGGATCTCCAGGTGAAGGGTGAGCCGGCCGCGATCCGCCAGGGCCTGGAAGAAGTCGGCCACCAGGGTGAGGGGAAAATCCGCCGTCACCCAGGAGGCGGCGAGGTCGCGCGGCGCCGAGTAGTGGAACGAGCCGCGGCCGGAGAGGTCCACCACGGCCCGCGCCAGGGCCTCGTCGAGCGGCGCATAGGCATGGGCAAAGCGCACGATCCCCTTGCGTCGCCCAAGCGCCGCCGCCAGCGCCTCGCCCCAGGCGATCCCCACGTCCTCCACCGTGTGATGGAGGTCCACGTGCGTGTCCCCCCGGGCCTCCAAATCGAGCCCGGCCCCCGAGTGGGTGGCGAGCGCGTTCAGCATGTGGCCGAAAAAGCCGTTGGGAACCTCGATCCGCCGCGCGCCGCCGTCCAGGTTGAGGGAGAGACGGATCCGCGTCTCGCCAGTCGTGCGTTCGACGCGACCGGTGCGCCCCGCAGGCTGTTCTCCCTCTTCTCCCGGTGAGGGGGGTGGCGAGGGGGCGGGAGAAGAGGGCCGGGGTGATGAGGGTCTTGGGTGGGGGAAATCCGAGGAGGCGAGGGTTGCTCCCACCGCCCGCAACGCCCCCCCCGTCCCCACCGACACCCGCAGGCACCCCGCGAGCCCCGGATACCCGCCCACGTCCCGTACCCGGATGCTCCGCGCCTCCAGCGTTTCGCGGACCACCTTCGCCCGCTCCGGCGAGCCGCAACGCACCAGGAGGAAGTTGGCCTCGGAAGGAAACACCTCCAGCCCCGCGGATTCCAGCATCGCGGCCCACTGCGCCCGGCGGGCGATGAGAATCTCCACCCGCTTGCGGGCCTCCCCCTCCGCTTCCAGCGCCACGCGGCCAGCGATCACCCCGGGATGCCCCACGTTGTACGGCAGCTTCACCTTGAGCAGCTCCGCCACCAGCCGCGGATCGGCCAGCAGATAGCCGAGGCGCAACCCCGCGAGCGACCACGCCTTCGAGAACGTGCGGAACAGCACGAGGTGGGGATACTTCGGCAGGAGCGACCGGTAATCGAAACGGCAGAACTCTCCATAGGCGTTGTCGAGCAGAAGCGGCGCTTCCAGGCGCTCCAGTAGGCGCTCCACGCGCTCCGGCGGCAAAGCGTCCCCGGTGGGATTGTTCGGCGTGCAGAGGATCAAGGGGCGGCGGGGATCTCTCTCGACCTCCGCCTCCAGCTCGTCCGCCGGCAGGCGCAGATCATCGCGGGGCGGCAGGAACTTAGGGGTGCCCGCGGCCTTCAGTACGAAGCTGCGGTAGAGCCCGAAGCCCGGCTCGGCCCCCAGGACCTCGCCGCCGGGGGGGACAACCGCCGTCAGCGCCACGGACAGCAGCTCGTTCGAGCCGTTCCCCACCAGCACCCCGTCGTCCGGATGGCCGTGCAGCCGGCCGAGGTCGCGGCGCAGCTCGTCGGCATGGAAATCGGGATAGCGGGCCCAGTCCGCAGCCAGCAGACGCTCCACCATCCGCTGCTTGAAGCGGCGCGGCAGGTCCCACGGCACCTCGTTCTGGTCGAGCTTGTGGCGGCAGGGGGTCAAATCGAGGTGGTACCGCGACAGCGCCCGCAACTCGGGGCGGACGAAGAGCGCCGGGTCCCTCCCTGCGCTCATTGCGCTCATTTGAGGCGCCTCCGGGCGGACGCCGCATGGGCGGGGAGCCCCTCGGCGTCCGCCAAAGTGGCCGCCGCTGCGGCGCGATGGCTCGCCGCTCCCGCCGAGAAACGCAGGGTGTGGCTGCGGCGCAGGAAGTCCTCGACGCCTAGGCCTGAGGCGAAGCGGGCGCTGCCGCAGGTGGGGAGGACGTGGCTGGGGCCGGCCACGTAGTCGCCGAAGACCTCCGGCGTCGCGCCGCCGAGGAAGATCGCTCCGGCCACCACCACCTGCGAGCCCAGGGCCTCCGCCTCCGGTCCCACGAGCTGCAGGTGCTCCGGCGCGATCCGCTCCACCAGCTCCAGCGCCTCGGCCATGTCCTCCACCACCAGGGCGGCGCCAAAATTTTCCAGCGAGGCCCGTGCCGTTCCCGCGGTGGACAACGCCGCGAGCTGGCGCTCCACCTCCGCTGCCACCCGCTTCGCGAGCTTCGCGTCCGGCGTCACCAGCACCGCCGCCGCCTGGGGATCGTGCTCGGCCTGGGCCAGGAGATCTGCGGCCACGTCGCCGGGATCGGCCGAGCCGTCGGCCACGATCACCACCTCGCTGGGGCCGGCGATGCCATCGATCCCCACGTCGCCGGTGACGATCTTCTTGGCCGCCGTCACCCAGGCGTTGCCCGGCCCCACGATCTTGTCCACCCGGCGCACCGTCTCGGTGCCATAGGCGAAGGCCGCCACGGCGTGGGCCCCCCCCATCCCCCACACCTCGGTGATGCCCAGGCGGGCGAGGGTGAAACGCAGGGGCGCGTTCGCGCGGTAGGAGCCGGGCGGGGTGGCGACGGCAATCTCCCGCACTCCCGCCACCTGCGCGGGGACCACGGTCATCACCACCGTCGAAGGGTAGCTGGCTCGGCCGCCCGGGACGTAGATCCCCACCCGGCGCAGAGGGGTCACCCGCTCCTCCAGCTCCACCCCCTCCTCCGTCAGCCGGTAGCCGGAGCGCACCTGCGGCAGGTGGTAGCGCTCGACCGCGACGATCGCCCGCTCCAGGGCCTCGGCGAAGCCGGCGGGGAGGAGGGCGGCGTCCGAGTCCGCCGGCGCAGCCTTCAGAGCGAGATCGGCCGCTGACTCCGCCGCGGCACCGTCGAGCCGGCGGGCGTAGTCGAGAAGGGCGCGGTCGCCCTGCTCGCGGACCGCCGCCACGATCTTCTCCGCCTTGCGCAGAGTCTTCGCGTCCAGCACGGATCCGCCGCGGCGAACCAGGAGGTCGAGAGCGCGCCGGCCGGCGCGGGAGCGGGACTTGACGACGTCGAGAGTACTGCTCACGAGACCACCTCCGCCGCTTCCAGGCGGCCGATCCAGTCGTTGAGACGCGCCCGGTGGCGTTGGTACGAGGCGCGGTTCACCACCAGGCAGGGGGCGACCTCGGCCACCGTCTCGATCTCTACCAGGTTGTTCTCGGCCAGGGTGCGGCCGGTCTGCACGATGTCGAGCGCCAGCTCGGCCAGGCGCAGCACGGCGGCGAGCTCGATCGAGCCCGAGAGCTTGAGGATCTCCGCCCCCCAGGCACGGCCGGCCACCAGGCGCCGCGCCGTACCCGGGTACTTGGTGGCGAGGCGCACCTGCGTCCCGGCGGCAGGAAGGGCCGGCTCGCGGCCGATGAGCGACATGCGGCTGCGGCCGGCCAAAAGGCGCACCGGCACCAGCAGGTCACCGTCCACCTCCTCCAGCACGTCGCTCCCCACGATGCCGCAGTCGGCGACGCCATGGCTCACGTAGAGCGGCAGGTCCCAGTCCTTGAGCGAGAGGATCTCGATCCCCTCCTCGGGCAGGCGCCAGAGGAGGCTGCGCCCATTGCCCACGCCGTCGAGGGGGATGCCGGCGGCGCGGAAGGCCGCGAGCGCCGCCTCCAGGTTCCGCCCCTTGGGGAGCGCCAGCCGGATCACGGCCGCTCCTCCGCGGATCGTTCCTTTACGAGCCCCGCTTCCAGCAGCCGCTCCAGGCTGACGGCGAAGCCCACCGCCGGCACCTCCGCCCCCAGGGTGCGGAACAGCCGGTCGTAGCGCCCTCCGCCCCCCACCGGCAGGGCCGCCGGGCCGGCGTAGGCATGGAAGACGACGCCGTCGTAGTAGGGGCGCTCCCCTTCGGCCACCCCGGTGGATAGGCGGGGGTCCAGGCTGTTGCAGGCGAACTCGGCGAGATCGATGGTCAACTGCGCCTGGGGGAAGGCGGCAGCCAGCTCGCCGCGCAGCTCCGCGAGGCGGCGCAGGCGGCCCGCGGCCTCGTCTCCCAGGTCTTCCGGCCGCTCCGGCACGCCGTGCTCCACCACCGCCAGCAGCTTGGGGCAGGCGCGGCGGACCTCTCCCCGCTCGCGCCGCGCCACCGCCGCCGCCAGGGCCGCGGGATCGGCCGCCTCCGCCGTCAACAGCAATTGATCGAGGGCGCCCGCGAAGCCCAGCACCACCTGGAGCGCGCCGCCGCCCACCGCCGATGCCAGCTCCAGGAAGAGGCGCAACACCTCCCGCTCCGCCTCCTCCCCCGGCAGCCCCAAAAGCTCGGCGCCGAGCTGATAGAACTCCCGCGCCCGCCCCGCCCGCTCCTCCTGGTAGCGCACCACGTCCCCCCGGTAATAGAGGCGGAGGGGAAGCTCCAGGGATTCGATGCGCGGAGCCAGGAGGCGCGCCAACATGGGCGTGAAGTCCGCCCGCAAAGCGAGAAGCTCGCCGTCGCGGTCCACGAAGCGGTAGAGCTCCCCCCGCGAGGCCGGCGTCAGCAGCGAGTCGTACGGCTCCAGGTAGTCGAGGATGGGGAGGATGACCTCCGAATAGCCCGCTCCCCGCAGCTTGCCAACCAGCCCCTCCTCGGCGTCGCGGCGGCGGCGGGCGCTCTCGAAGAGCAGGGCGGCGACCCCGGTGGGGAGGGCGGCGGAGACCCTCATGACGCACCCTCCAGCCCCGCCGCCCGGCGGGCGAGGTCCAGAGGGAGCTCCTGCCCCGTCATCAGGCGGAACTGTGCGCGGGCCTGGTCGATCAGCACCTCGCGGCCGTCGATCGCCACCGCGCCCTGCGCTGCGGCCTCGGCGAGCAGCCGCGTCGGCCGGTCGAGCAGGTAGACGAGGTCGATCACCACCGCGCCGGGCCGCACGCGCGCGATGTCAAAAGGAAGGGGATCGTCCGCGCCGCGCCCCAGGGAGGTGGCGTTGACCAGCAGATCGAAGCGCGACGGATCGAGCTCGGAGAGGAGGAGGAACGGCACCTTCAGCCGCTCGGCCGCGGCCTGGCCGCGCTCGGGATCCCGGTTGGCGATCGTCACCTCCGCCCCCGCCTTCTTGAGCCCCTCGGCCGCGGACCGTCCGGCGCCGCCCGCTCCCACCACCACGGCTGCGAGCCCCTCGGTGGCGATGCCGCGGTCGCGCAGGGGGAGGACGACGCCGTCCGGGTCCGTGGCCTCAGCCTCCCACACCCCCTGGTTCCACACCAGCGTATTGGCGGCGCCGATCAGTCCCGCGAGGGGGCTCTCGGCTCCCGCCACGGCGAGCGCGGCCTCCTTGAACGGCGTCGTCACCGACAGCCCCCGGATAGGGAGGCCCAGCGCCTCCAGCACGCCGCTCTCCACCACCTCCAGCCAGAAGTCGCCGAACGATTCCGTGTCGAACGCGAGATACGCCGCGGGGACTCCCAGGGCGCTGTAGGCCGAGTTGTGGATGCGGGGCGACAGGGAATGGGAGACGGGGTGGCCGACGATGCCGAAGAGCGCCGAAACCGGCGGCAGATCCGGCAGGCCGTAATCCGTCGCGAGCCGCGCGATGGAGAGCTGGCCCGGCGCGCCGGGGACCTCCCCCAGGGCGCCGTAGATCACCGGCGCTCCCAGCCGCGGGGCCACGAAGCGCGTCCAGGCGCCGCCCGCGCCGGTCGAGAAGGCGATCACGTCCCGCCGGCCCAGGGCCCGCAGGAGCTGGAGCGCCGGCAGCTCCTCGCCCGGCTGGCTGGCCGTGGGCACCAGCTTGTAGAGCAGGGCGGGAAAGTCCGCCATGCGGTCGAAGGTGCCCTTGAGACTGTCGAGATCGGCCGCCGGGCCGTGCCAGGAGAGGACGCGGCGCTCGGCCGGCACCGCCTTCAGGACTTCGGGAGAGAGATCGCGCGCCGCCTCCAGATCCACCAGGTCGTAGCGGGACGCCGCCGCGATCAGCCGCTTCGCGCGCCGTTCGGGCGAGCCGTCGAAGGCGCCCCCCTCGGCGCGGCTGCGCAGGGTGTAGAGGAGCTTGCTGGGGAAAAAACGGAGCGCGTCAGGATCGAGGTCGCCCACCAGGTCGCCCCGCACCTCCAGCCACTCGACGCCGGCCAGCTCCGCGGCGAGGCTCTCCAGCCCCCCTTCGGGCACCGCCGTCACCGTCGCCACCAGCGTGGCCCGGCCCGGTTCTCCTGAAAACGTCCCCAAAACGAAAACCTCCTTCCGGCCGGGAAGGAGGTTCACGCTGGCGTCAGGTGGTCTCTCGTCCCGGGTCCTTGCGGCCGGGACGGCACCCGGCTAGCTCAGGGAGCAATGGTGGTGCGCACGCCAAACCCACTCGGCCGAAAGATCGGCGGCAACGGCGGAGCGGAGCTGGGTCGGTACGCGCATCGTGCGGCGAGCTTACCCTAAGACTATGGCGGGCTGTCAAGCGGAAGCTAGTGTGGTGCACCTGCCTCACCAGAAACCCCACTGGAAAGGCCTCACCGCCCCCTCGACCACCACCGGCGCCCCCCCAATGTAGCGCCCCAACCGGCCCGGGAGCCGGACAATGGCCGGAAGAAAGGGGGTCCTTTCTTGAGAGAGATGGGATGAGAAGGCCAACCTCCTGTGACGCAGTGTCAGAATACTGGCCTGCAAACAGGGTAATCGCGCGGCTAGACGCGAAAGGAGGTTGACCGTGATTGAGCTTAGCAAAGTGGAGGCGCAGGAGG
>DASUEN010000240.1:0-37530 GCA_036275055.1 Thermoanaerobaculia bacterium | reverse complement strand
CGGCGGGATTGCGACTTCTCGGAGTTGCAGCCAGCGCCTTTGGCAGCGGTAAACGTCGGCGGAATTGACCAGATCAGGACGTGGGATTGCGACAACAGTGCGAAAGCCAGGCCGAGGATGAGTTTCTTCATGAGGCGGAATTGACCAGATCAGGATAGAGTGGGATTGGCTCCCCAATGCTCCCCGCGATTCCCTATCTTCGCCTGCGGGCGACCGTGAGCGCCGAGGAGCCGGTGGTGTTGCCGCCGTTCCTGGGCTCGATGCTGCGGGGTGCGTTCGGACATGCGCTGCGCCGGATGGTGTGCGTGATGGGGCCGGAGCAGGCTTGTGCGGATTGCAGTCTGCGACACGCCTGCGTCTATACCCGCATCTTCGAGCCCTATGTCGAGGGCGAACCGCCGCCGTTCCTGCGCGGCATCGACCAAGCCGTGCGGCCATATCTGTTTGAGCCGCTCGCCGAGGGAGGACGGCTGGCGCCGGGCGAGACCCTGCGTTTCGACCTCCTGCTCTTCGGCCAGGCCGCCGAGCTCGCGGCCTACGCCGTGCTCGCCGTGGAGCGCATGGCCCAGGCCGGTCTGGGGACGCGGCGGGCCCGCTTCCGGCTCCAGCAGGTTGAAGCCCTCTCGCCGGACGGCGCCGCGCGCGAGGTGTTTCGGGCCGGCGCCCCGCTCTCCGGCGCACGGATCACGGCCGCCCCACCCGAAATCGCTCCCCTGCCGGACGGCGCCGTGGGCCTACGCTTCGAGACGCCCCTGCGCATCAAGGTGCGAGATCATCTGAGCGATCGGCCGACCTTCCGTGATCTGGCGTTCAACATGCTCCGGCGCATCCTCGAGCTTGCCCACTTCCACGTGCCTGGAGCGCTGATCGATTGGAATTTTCGGCCGTTGCTCGACCGGGCGGAGAGCGTCCACATCGGCGCGGCGGACCTCGCCTGGCACGACTGGGAGCGCTTCAGCCAACGTCAGGGAACCACGATGAAGCTCGGGGGCCTCGTGGGCACTGTGACGCTCGAAGGCGATCTCACCCCATTCGTCCCGCTGCTGCGCACCGTCGAGGTCGTCCACGTAGGTAAAGGCGCGACCTTCGGACTAGGGAAGGTATCGGTCATGGTCTGAGCCTCCGAATATCCCAAGCGACTCAGGTTCCGACTGCTCCCCCTTACGATGTCGGACTGGCTGAGGCTGCTGGCGGAAGAGGAGATCGAACGCCAGCACCGTGACCCGGAAGGCCGCAGGGTCTAGCAGCCCGAGAGGCACGGCAGCAAGGCAACCGCGCAACGAAAGTACCGGGGGCGAATCGGACCCTCAGACCACCCGAGCTAACTCTTTGAAATTTAAGGGTGAAATTGGTCGGGACGCCGGGATTTGAACCCGGGACCCCCTGAACCCCATATAGTCTTGAGTTTTTCTTTCTTTCACCTAAATAAAACGCAAACCGGCGTAGTTGCTGGCTTTCCCCATCTTGCCGGCAAAATCCTCCGGCGCCAACCGGCGCCGATATCCCCGTTTTCCGACCGGCTCCGCGTACAACTTGCGTACAACCCCGGGGTGGATACTCCTCTCCAACGGGCGGGAGGGCTGCATGCGCGAAGCCTACACCACACCCCGAAGCCACCAGTAGGAGGTCGCCTGATGCCCCGCATCCCCCGAATCACTCCCGAGGTTGTCCGGCGAGCCTATGGCGATCTCGCCAAAGGAAGCCCCTACTTCCTGTTTGAGGAGGGCCGCGACGCCGTCCGAGGCTGCGCTCTCCGGGTCCTCCGCCGGGAGGTTCAGATCGGCACCCGGGCCGACCGAGGTGCCACCTGGGTCAAGGTGGCCGTGGTGCCGGCCGATATCGGTGTCGAGGAATTGGAATCCCTGCGCATGGACGTCCGCAAGCAGATCCGCAGGCTTGAGGACGAAGAGGAGGAGCCCACTCTCCGGGAGGGTCGGCGGATGACAGTCCGCGAGCTCCGGGCCACCTTCCGCGAGGAGTACGTCACCACACGATCGGCCAGGCGCAGCCCGCGGACTTTGAAGCACTACGACTACCTGTGGGAGCGCCATCTCCTCCCGCTGATCGGCGATCTGCGACTCCTCGAGGTAACGACCGAGGTCGTTAAGACCATCAAGACCGAGATCCCGTGCCGGGTTCAGGTGGAGCGCCCCACGACGGAAGGTCGCTACGCAGCCAACCACGCCCTTCATCAAGGTCAGGCCGTCTTCAACTGGGCACGGAAGATGGGTTACCTGGTCCGAAACCCCTTCGACTTCGTCGACACCTACGACGTCGAGTCGGCAGAGCGATGCTTCGAGGACCATGAGATCGCCGCGGTCGGTGCCGTTGTCCGGGACGCTGAAGAGCTAGCGGCACGTTCCTCCCGGGTGAGTCGGCACGTGCCGTCTCTGACGGCTCTCCATGCTCTCCGGGTTGCCATCTACACGGGCTGTCGTCATAGAGAGGAGCTGCTCTGGGGCCGCTTGGACTGGCTCAAAGATCCCTGCGGGCCAATACCCAGGATCGAGGTCCCCCGAGCCAAGGGCCAGAGAGGAGCCAATAGGGGTCGGTTCCTCTATCTGGGTCCCCACTCCACAGAGCTCCTTGTGGCGATCCCCCGGCCCGAGGGATCGGAGCACCTCTTGGTTCCTGGGCGCATCGCCGGCCGTCCACTCTTCCGCCTGAACGAGACCTGGGAGTGGATCGCGAAGAGAGCCGGGATAGAAGACGCTCCACCCAAGGTTTGGCGCCATACTGCTCGGACCAATCACGTCCGAGCCGGCATTGCCACCGAGCACTCCGAGCAGCTCTTAGGTCACCGCGGACGCCCAATCACCGACACTGTCTATCTTCACCGCCACGGCCCCTCGCTTGCGCAAGCGGCGGCGGTCTACGAGCGCTTTGTGCGGGAGTTACTGGGCGATTTGTCCATAGAGGGCCATGCCGACCGAGATGACGCCGGCCTCAGCTCAACCAAGAGTTTAGGAAACGTTTCAAAGCTTGACCTCCGGTGACAACCCATGACACTCAACGTACAACAGGTCAACAACTTAGGTCAAGTCTCGATTGTCACCCGGTACCGTCGGCTATCACTGGTTTTCACCTCGCAGTGTGACTGGAGTGTGACTTTGGAACGACCCTGCTCCCACCAGAAAGCCCGAGTGGCCGCCGCAGAAGAAGTTCATCAACACCGCAACCCAGCACACTATAGCAGGTCATGCTCTGGTTAGTTCCTTCAGCACCGTCCACGACGGAGCACTCCGCCGGCGCACGGCCACCTGACGAACAAGGAGGACCGCGTACCCTCGCCCATCTCCCGGTCTCCCGGATCAATCCCGCTGTCATCAAAGACGCCTTCCGCAAGCCTGCCACCTCCGAGGCCGGCTACTACATCCTGGAGAAGGGCAAGACTTCTCGTCTGTCTCCGATTCCGCAAAACCACCGTCCAGATCGGCGTCCGTCACCGCGCCCAGCTCATGGGCCATCAAGGGAGGCCCATGACCGGCACGGTCTACCTCCAACGCCACGGACCTGACTTGGCCCGCGCCGCGGCGCTGGTCGAGAGGTACCTCCTCGGCCTGCTGGGAGATCTCCCTCAGGAGGGCGCTCGCGTGCTGCCGTTCGAGCAGGCAATCCGGGCCTGAGCCACGAAGCCGCCGGCCACCTGCGCCGCGAGGGCCTCAGCCCGACGTGGAAGTCCAACCGACGAAACGGTGACTCCTGCTGCGGGCTGGATGCGCTCGGCGGTTTGCAGCCCGGCGTCCGAAACGCGGCAAGTATTGGGACCCGAGGCGCGAGAGAACAGTCAGGCTATCGGCTCGTGCGAATGGGCCCTCATCCCGCGCTTTGCCCTTGGCAACCTTCTGGCTGCTGGGCGTCTTGCGGGGCATTGGCACCATCGGCCTCATCGGCAGATACCAACGGGCTTGCTCCGTAGGGCTAGCCCTGTATATACTAGTCCGTGAGGCTTTGAGGAGGCGAGTCATGCTAACCAAGGTGCAGAAGTGGGGTAACAGTCAGGGAATCCGGTTTCCCTTGAGACTCATGCAAGAGGCCAACATTGCCATTGGCGACGAGGTGGACGTGACCGTCCAGCAAGGACGGATCATCGTCATGCCCTCCGAGCGTATCCGTGGCAGGTATCGGCTCGAGGATCTCGTCGCTCGAATGCCTGAGGACTACGAGCCGTCCGAAGAGGATTGGGGCGCTCCAGTGGGCCGTGAGGTCTGGTAGCAGGATGGCAGCCTACACCCCCGCCAAAGGGGACCTGATAGCGGTGACGTTCGATCCCCAGTCAGGTCATGAGCAGAGGGGCCGGCGGCCGGCTCTGGTGATCAGCAACGATCTTTTCAATCAACAGACCGGCATGGCCATCGCCTGTCCGATCACCAACACACAAAGAAACATCCCCTTCCACGTCGCCCTGCCTGAAGAGAGCTCGGTCACTGGATTCGTGATGGTGGAGCAGGTCAAGGCGATCGACTTTCGGTCTCGGGGAGCCCGGCACATCGAGAAGATCCCCATTCCCGTCCTGAACGAAGTGCTGAGCATTCTCGACGCCTGCGTCTACTGAGCGAGCCCGGAGAAGGCCGCTTCTCGCAAGGTCCTCTGTGCTGAGAAAGGCTGAAGAGCCTGAGGCACCTTGTCCTGCTGGCGTCTCTGGCTGACTGAACACCTGTCACGTCCGGTCTCTCACCTACCATGCCAGGTCTCTCACCTGCCATGCCAGGCCCAACATCGGGCACGCCCGGCGTGTCACCTGCCATGCCAGATGCTTCACCGGGCACGCCCGGCGCGTCACCTGCCATGCCCGGTCTCACGCCTGCCACGTCATTTGTTCCGCCTGCCATGCCCGGTCTCACACCTGCCATGTCATTTGTTCCGCCTGCCATGCCCGGTCTCACGCCTGCCATGTCATTTGTTACGCCTGCCACGCCCGGTCTCACGCCTGCCATGCCATTTGTCTCACCTGCCACGTCCGGCAAGACGCAAGGCACTCCCGACAAGACGCCAAGCGTGCCCGGCAAGACGCCGGGGAGGGCCGACGAAACGCCGGGCACGCCCGATCTTAAATCTTCCTCGCCTGCGCGCTCACCATGCGAGCTCGTGGATGGGCCCGCAGTATGCAGGTCACCGAGACCTCTGTGGCCTCGAACCGGGGCGGCGGGCAACCTGCCGCCTTCATCGTGCGGCGAATCGTCTGGATGCCTTGCCCTTCGGCCTGCGCGAGCAGCCGGCTGAGGAACCAGGCGAGGCTCTGGTTGCGCCAGAGCGGCGTCACCCTGCGCTTGCGGAGATCCTCGATCGTCATGCCGGTGAGAAGCTTCCCGGGAGAGATGAGTCTCGATGCGATCCTGGTAGGAGGTGAATCGCGCCGGGTCGAACAGCTCGTAGTCCCGGTGCGCCAGGACGTTGACCATCGCCTCCTGGAGAGCCCGCCGCGGGTACTTCTCGACGTTGGGCGTCCTCAGGTCTGTTTTGTCGAAAAGGGTGACCGCCTCAAGGTCGAGCATCTCCTGTAATCGTCTCGCCTGGTCGAGCAGGGTGCCGGCGATTTCGAGAAGCCTCGCTGTCGGGTCGGTTCGGTCGCGCCCTGGATAGGCCGAGTAGATCGAGAAGGCGCCAGGCACGAACTTCTGCGGCTCCCGCCCGAAGAGCAGTAGGGCGTAGTTGCGCGGGCGCACGATGCCGGTCAGCGGCTCGGCGATGCAGAGGGAGGGTACGAACGGCGTGATCTGCGCGCTGGCGGCGAGATACGGCTCGACTCCCCGCTCAGGCGTGAACACTCCCATGCGTTGAAGCGCATCGCGCAATGCGAGAAGGTCGAGATCATTGGTCGTGGCGCCAGTGCACGGCCGCCGGTCCCAAGGCTCCAATGCGCCTCTGCGGACGAGGAGTTCCCGCAGCACGCCATTGCGAGCCTCGATCGTCGAACGGCTGACCCGCACGTAGTGCTTGGCCCCCTCTTGTCCCCGCCGGAAAGTGTGCGCCGCACCCGTGGCAGGCTGGAGGAAAACCAGGACTCGCCGGCTGGAGTCGTCTGCCGGCAGCTCTTCTACCAGGGGGACGATAGGGGGCGACACCCGATCCCTGCAGCGCGCCAGAACGGTATTCTCGACCTCGCGGAGCAGGTTCGCGGTCAAGCCAGCGCGAACGAGTCCTGGAAATCCATCTGCGTCCCCCCTCTCCACGCTCCCGCCCGACTTTCCGCTGGCCTCCGCCGCCGTCGCACCCCTGCGGGCCAAGGCCGAAAACCAGGGCAGCGGCGATTTCTCGCCGCTCTGGGCCGGGCAGAATGCGGGCGGCTGCAAGGAGATCCCCGCCGGCGACCTCACGCGGGAGCTGGCCGCGGGCGCCGCGTAGTCCCCCCTCACGGCCTACGGGTGCAGCGCCTCCCGAGGCACGGACCACAGCTCGAAACCGTGGACGGCGTCGTTCGCCTGGAAATAAACGTCGCTGCCGGCGACGAAGAACCTCTGCGGGCTCGAAGGGAGCGGACCCGGCGCGACGTCCTGCAGCATCCTGGTTCCTGCCCGCGTGCCGTCGCTCACCCAGGGCTCGAGGCCGTGGACCCCGTCATCCGCCGCGAACAGGAGGAGGCCGTCGACCGCGGCGAGGCTCGCCGGGTAGGAAGAACGGGCCCCGGGAACGATATCGGCGACCATGCGGGTGCCGGCCCGCGTGCCGTCGCTCGTCCAGAGCTCACTGCCGTGGATCCCGTCGTCGGCGACGAAGAAGACCCGCCGGCCCACGGCGGTGAGCGAGCGGAGCGAAGACCCCGAGGCTCCCCGAGCGATATCGGCGACCATGCCGGTGCCGGCCGCCGTGCCGTCCGTGGCCCAGAGCTCGCTCCCGTGGACGCCGTCGTCGCCCGCGAAGAAGACCCGCCCGCCCGCGACCACGAAGAATTCAGGGACTCCGAAGGCGCCAAAGAGGGGTGCGCCGGGGACTGGCGCGCCAGGAACGGCGATCCGTTTGAGCCGGCGGGTGCCGGCGGTCGTGCCATCGCTCGCCCAGAGCTCGAGCCCGGCCGCATCCACGTCGCTGAACAGGATGCGCGATCCCAGGCCGACCCGGAGGACGGGATTGTTCAAAGGATGCCGGGTGGCGACCGGCTTCGTGCCGGCGGCCGTGCCATCGCTCGTCCACAATCCGGGCGGGTTCGAGATCCTGGAGGTGATCAGGAACATCCGGTTGCCGGCGGCGGCGAACTGGACCGGAATTCCGGTGCTGGCGTCGAAGCCGCGCAGGAAGACGGTCCCCGCGTCGGTGCCGTCGATCTTGAAGAGGCCGTCCTGCTCAGGTCCATCCCCCACCAGGAAGACCGGCTCCCCGGGCTTCACCTGCCCGAACTCGAAAACCTCCAGGCCGGAGCCAACCTTCCGGGTCCCGGCCCCGGTGCCATCGGTCGCCCAAAGAGTTAGATTGAGAGAGAAGAGGAGCTGGTTGCCGACCCGGCCCAGCGGGAAGGGGATACCGGAAAAAGGCGGGAGCTCCTCCACCTGGAAAGTCCCTGAGGCACTGCCATCGGACCGCCAGAACGACAGTCTGGAGAGATCGGTGCTGTTGAGGAAAAGCAGACTGCCACCCAGGTCGGCCCACGGAACGAGATCCAAAGAGGTCTGGACGTCGAGCGCGGCGATTCGGGAGATGCCCGACGTGCCGTCGCTCGACCAGAGGAACCAGCCCTGGGAGTCGCGGGCGTCGAAGAGCCAGCGGCCGCCCAGAGTACCCAGCCCCGATCCGAAACCCGGCCCAGGATGAAGCTCTGCTACGAGGTGGGTGCCGGCCGGGGTGCCGTCGCTCACCCAAGGCTGAAGGCCGTGCACGCCGTCGTCGGCGATGAAGCCGAGCCGGTTGCCAAACGCTGTGAACCGGCCGAGAAAAGCCCCCTCCCCGCGGCTCGAGAAGCTACCCAATTTGAGAGTGCCCGCCGCCGTGCCGTCGCTCGTCCAGAGCTCCAGGAAATGCCCGAAGAAAAGCCGGCCGCCGATGGCGGTCATGCTGTACGGAAGAACGCTGCCGCCGTCGCCGGCCACGACAAAGGTGGTACCCGCCACCGTGCCGTCGCTCTTCCAGATCCCCCAGTTGGAGTCGGGCGCGTTCGAGACGAAAAAGGCCTCGGTGCCGTCGGCCGTCAGCCCGGAGTCAAAAGAAACGCCGGGCAGCGGCCGGGTGCCGGCCGGGGTGCCGTCGCTCACCCAGGCTTGACCCGTCGTCTGGTTTGCCGCCTGGAAAAGGAGCTTGCCGCCGGCGACGACTCCGCGGCCCGGGACGTCGAAGCCCGGAGCCCCCGCGAAGACGGGGAGAGTGCCTGCCGCCGTGCCGCTGCTCACCCAGAGCTTCTCACCGCCCGTCTTGTCTCCCGTGCTGAAGACCAGGGCACCGCCGATCTGGCCAATCAAGGCAGGGCGCGGCAAGGACGAACTGCCGGGACCGGGCGGGAACACCAGGAGACGTCCGGTGCCGGCCGGGGTGCCGTCGGTCGCCCAGAGCTCCCCTTTGGAGCCATCGACGGACAACCCCGAGAACAGGAGCCTGCCGCCGGCCACGCCCATCGGCACCAGCGAGTGACCGGCCGTGGACGATCCAAGGCCGAAAGCGGTCCCCGTCCCCTGTCGCGTGCCGTCGCTCACCAGGAGCACGCGGTCCAGTAGAGCTTGTGCTGAAAGGCCGTGAGCCAGAGGGGCCCGGACGAGCAGATCCCGGAGCAGAGGTCCGAGAGTATGAAGGTGCCGGCGGCCGTGCCGTCGGAGCGCCAGAGTTCATAGCCGTGGATCCCATCGTTGACATGGAAGTAGAGGGCGCCGTCGAGCTCTACCGGGAGTCCCTCCGGGAACCCTGCTCCGAACTGCACCTGCGGCAGTCCGAGGGGCGACTCGATGGCCGCGGTATCCCCGACGTCCAACACCATGGACGCTGGCTGCGCCCAAGCGGCGGCAAGCAGAGCCGGCAACAGAGCCAGGACAGCCAACGCAAGCGATCTTGCCTTCATGTCCGTTCCTCCTGAGCCGCTCTCCGGCGGCGTGAAGCGCCTGGATGGAGATCCGTCTTCGAGTATCCTTTGGTCTTCGCTGCAATGTCATTATAGCATATTGAACCTGAACAGGAGCTTGACCGGGCTGGAGCACACGCCGGTGATGTCTCGCCGCTTTGGGCCGGGCAGAATGCCAGCGGCTGCAAAGAGATCCCAGCCGGCGACCTCACGCGGAATCTGGCCGCGGCTCTCCAGTCACCCCGAGCACATAAGCCCAAGCGGGCACAAGCCCGCCGAGCTCACCGCGATCTGGCGAGCCTCTGTCCGAGCGAGCCCCAAATTGCCGCAGCCTTCGCAGATTCACAGCAACATCCAGAGAGCCACCGCAACATCTCCGGATGTTGCGGCGGCTCCAGTCATTCCGCAGCGGCTCTCAATTTTTTACAGCAAAATACAGACGGAACACAGCGACATCCCGTCGACTCGAAGGAAATGGCGCGATAATCAGTTGCCTTCCCATCTTTCGCCGCAGCATGCTACCAAGTCACCGCAACATCCAGCAACGCTGCCGTAATCGCGCAGCCCCACAGCAAGGTGGAATAAATTCGCCGCAGCATCCGATAAAAAAACAACGACATCCCCGCAGAACGAAGCAGCCTTGCAAGAAATCTCCGCAGACAGGAAGATCTTGCAGCAACACCAGGAGATCCACCGCAACTCAGTGCCATTTCGCGGCAACATCTCAAAAGTCTGCGGCAACATCTTGAAATGCCGCTGTAGATCTGCAAATGTTGCTGCTGTATTTCAAAATGCTGCTGTAATTTTTGGAAAATTACCGCAAGATATACGGAGTCGCCTCATCTTCCCGCAGCTCACAGCAACCTGGCTCAACGCCGCTGCGTTTTCGAGCGAAGGGAAGCCGGTGTCCAAGAGCTCCACCGCAACATCGGCTTATCTGGAACGCGCTCGGCGCGAGCTGCGGCAAAGTCCGTGGCTCTACGGAAGAGTCCTCCGCGATTCCAGCGAGATGACCCAAGTCTGCGGCAATGTCGCGGGAGCTGGCGCGACGCCGGGCGGCGGAGAAACGTTGCCGGGCGGACTGGCGGGAATGTCACGAGCGCCAAGCTGTCGGTCGAGGATGTTCCGGCGAATCTGGAACGACGCGTGGCGTTCTGTGCCGAGCCGAGGTGTTCCCACGCGCAAGCGCGCAGGCTAATGAGGCGGCTGAGCCTGGCTGAGGGTCCATGCCTGCAGAAGCTTGGGCCCCTCTACCACGCAAGGATCGCCACAGGAGTAATCGACGGTCGCCTTCGAGATGGAGTCGATGAAATGCATGTGAGAGGCGTCGGCACGCTCCGCGACAAAGGTATGAACTTCTTCCGTTCCGTCCTTGAGGTTCCGAACGATCCCTGCCGGCAGCCGCTGGGTGATCCTCCCTCCATCGCTGTCAAAGAGTGCCTGCCATTCAATGCCGACAAAGCTTCCGGGCTGCTGGTAGTAGGAGACGTACTGGAGCCTGAGCGTCGGCCAATGGCCGTCGAGCCACTCTTTCAACTCGAGAGCCTTGATCTGGCTCACCGGATCGGAATTGTCCAGAGTGAATTTCCTGAAGTCGCCGATGCGGCCATCCGGCTGGATCCGGAAGACCACAAACGCTGTCGGAAAATGCGTGACTCCCGTGACCCTGAAACGGCTGGCGTTGAAAATGTACTGCTCCTTGCCGCTTGCCAACTCAAAACCGGTCGCGCCCTCCCAACCTCCCTCGGACCGTTTTCGATACGTGAAGCCGGCGAGATCGAGGGACCGGTCCTCGCCCCCGGCGGCATGCAGAACAAGATTCGATGCCCACCGAACTTCCGCGCCAGGGAAAAGAGCGGCCAGCAGAGATTCAACGATGGTTGCGCGCTCGTTTCCAACGGCTTCGCGGAACGTCCTGGTGGGCTGCGCTCGCGCAAGGCCACCGGCAAGGACCAGGAAAAAAGAAAAAACCACGATCGCAGGCATCCTCAGTTGAACGCGCATAGTGTCTCCGGCGAAATCACTGCAAAGCCTTCCGAACTTCGACCCACGCTCCGTATACCTTGGTGTAATCAGTGAACCCCATATAGGAGTGCGAGGGCACAATAGCAATATTTGGTGCATAGGACGAAAAATTCAGATTCGTCAGAGAGTCGATGGCGAGGCTCCCCACTGGTTTGCTGACTGAGGGGAACCAATAGGCCAGCTCTGCCCACTGGCGGAGGATGTTCGAGTGACTGCAGGTCGCCGGCGTAATGCAGGCATTGTCCCAGAGGATCTCCTGTCCTCCGTCCGTGTGCCGCAGCTTGGCCCAGAACTGAAGGGTGGGGCCGTCGCTCTGGCCGATATCGATTGAAGCAAGGGTCGGCAACAGACCGAACACGCCGGTCAGGATGTTTGGCTTTTCGAACACTTGCGCCGTCATCCACACACCGCCCAGGATCAGGTCGCCGCTGTTGAAGGAATTGTACATGGTGACTCGGCGCGGGTTGCCAGAGAACAGCCCGAGCCAGGAACCCCGCTGCGGTGTGCTGGTGATGGGGGCGCTGTCCGGGATCAGACCTGCCGGCCTCTGTTGCCTCCACCTGAGGTCATACTGAGGTGGCGGTTGGGTCAGGTAGTTCGGATCGTTCACGGTGTTGTTCCACCGCAAGAGCTGAAGAGCCGAGATCGGATCAGCCTGGTCCCGCATAGCCTGCCACTGATCCTGCCAGACCCCGTCCCACGTACCGTTCCAGAAGAACCCGTCTTTGAGGATTGCCAAACCGACAAGAAGATTGCTCAGGTCCTGATCAAGATAACCCGGATCAAAAGCCTCCGAGGGAATTGCGGCATCGTTCATCACATACTTCTTGATCGCCCCTCTGATCAGGGCTTCCTGGGCTTCGCTCCGTATGAGCGCACTGTTGACGACCATGTTACCCAGGCTGTGGGCCAGGATCCTGATCTCTCTCCCCTTCCTCGCCTGCTCATCGAAAAACTTCGCGACAGGAACTCCCGATTCGAGAGCGCTGAACTCATCGTCAGGCCAGTTGGGCAGACTCACGTCGCCGGGCCAACTGATCCCAACCGTGTGCACGTTTCCCTGCGACAGCATGACGGGATGCTCGGCCCAGTAGAGGCGTTTGAAGAAGCTCGGGAACACCTCCTGCGTCGCGGACAGATCGCTGTTGTTGTAGCCGTGCACAAGAACGTTCAGCTTCGTTGCCTCTCCCGGAATTTCCGCCCAGTCGTGCTCCGGCATGAGCTTGGAGAGCGGAGTCGCAAAACCCGTTCCAAACCTTGCCGTGTAGACGCTCATCCAGCGCTCGAGAGGCCGGATGTCTACGGGCACGCTGTCCAACTCCACCATGGATTGATCATTCTTGACCAGGACGACCTTGAGCGTCACTACGTTCGGCGGATTGCTCAGTGGATCGTTCGGTCGACGGCACGAGAGGAGCAGGTCGTACATCTGTCCGGCTTGCAGATCGGGTAGCTCGATGTCTCCGGACAAACCGGAAACACAGAGCTTGTCGACAAAGGAGGTGGAGGTCGCCGACCCACAGGTGGCCGCGTTGCCGCTCGCCACCTGCGCCAACTGTGCGGCGGCGGTCGTTTTATCGGTGATGTAGAGCCTCTCCCTGGCCTGCGCCACCACGTCCGCGGAGTGGTCGGGCACACCCATGTTCTTGGTGAGGACCCAAGTCGTCGGAGACGTGGAGTCATTCACGAGAATCAGCTTGATTTTCCCACCCTTCAGATTGGGCTGCCCATTCACGTAGAGGCGCAGTGGCGCGTAATCAAGCAGGCCGTCGAGCTTGGCCAGGTTGGCGGGATCAGCCTGCCAGAAAGAGAATTTGCTCCCCGTCCTGCGCGCCGGGTCATCGACTTTGGCATCGAGCTTCGTGTCGTTGTTCGAATCCAGGACGAGATGGATGGACCCCACGGCCAGAGTCTGCTGGAAGCTCGGCAGGCGCTCGCCTGTCCGTGTGTCCACCGCGGTGGCCTGTGCATTCAAGGTGTTGCCCGTGATCTGCCGGCCGGCCGGAATGATCACCCGGGTCGCGCCGGTCCGCAGATCGATGCTCGAGGTGGTCGTCAGGTTTTGCTGGGTCAGCGTGAACCTGCCGTTCCCGGCCGGAGTGCTCGAGGGGATCACGCGAACCGCGCAGGTCACGTCGTCCAGGGTCTCGAAGACGGGAGTCGACGCGGAGTCGGGCGAGACCTGCTTGGCGAGAATGGGAGCGTCGCACTGGGTAAACACGCCCGGGACGAGAGTGGCCGTGTGGACACCGCCGACCGTGCCGTTCACGGACGCCGTCACCACGATGCCGGAGCTGGAGACCGCCAGACGGTCGCCGAAAGCGCCGGTGATCTCGCCGGCATCGGAGGGGTGGGCGGGATCCGTCAGGCTGATCAGCCGGATCTTGCCCCCGACGGTCACCAGGGCGAAGGAATCCTTCAGCACGACGTCGCCGGCGAAGTCGGACAGTTGCAGGAAGCCGAGCGGTGCCGGGTGCCGTGGGTCGGTCAGGTCGACCACGGCGAAGAGAGTCGCCCCTGAAACGGAGCTCCCCCCGCTCACCACCGTGCCGGTGCCGACGACGAGCGCGACCGGCAGCGAGCTGCTATTGCCGTCGGCGTCGGTCCGCTGGAGCGAGCCCAGGGCGAGGGCGTGCCCGAGCTCGAGCTGGAACCGCCCGTCGGCGCTCTGGAGCGGCACCGTGCTCAAGCCCGTCCCGCCGCTGTCGCGCGGCGGATAGAGCACGGCGCCTGGCCCGGACTGCAAGGGATCGACCACCACGAACGGCAGCCGGCCTGTCGCCACGACGAGCGTCTCGGTTGGCACAGGCGCCGTGGGATCGGCCGGATTGGGAGGCTCGGTGGCGAAATCGCCGGCCTCCAGGTCGTACATGGTGGCGATGCTACCCTGGCCCGTGGTCAGCGGAATGGTGTTCACCACCGCGTCGGTCGCGAAACCCTGCCCTTCAGTGGTGATCGCCCGGCCGAAGTCGATGCCCTCGTGGTCCTGGTAGTCGATCATCGCCTGCTGCACGTCGATCACCTGGATTCCCTTGGGGAAGGTGCTTGCGTAGATCGAGCCGCCCTTCATCGCGATGCGCAGCAGCGTTCCGTCTTGCCCGGCGCTCGTCGTGGCGCTCACCGCCGCCACACGGCTCGGCACGTCCGGGTTCGACACGTCGTAGATCCAGAGGTTCGACGGCAGGGGCAGGGGGCCGACGCCGGCGGCGACCGCGACGAGGGCGCCGCCGGTCACCGGCGACCGGTCCATTCCCGCAATGTCGATCGCACGGCCGACGAAATAGGCGGGGCTGCCGACCTCGACCGGAGTAGCCGGATTGCTGATGTCGACGATGTCCAGGGCGCTCAGCGAGGTGTTGACATACTTCCCGACGTAGGCCCGCTGGCCGAGAATGATCGGCCGCGTCGAGGAGAACGTCGCCGTCCCTCCCAGCTCTTCCGGACCGAAGGTCGTGAAGTGGAGCGTGAACGGGGCGAGCGGCAGCGGCGGCTGGTTCTGGTCGGCGATGCTGGTTCCCAGGACCAGGGTGTAGACCTCGCCGAACTTCAGGCCCGTGGTCGGCTGGACCGTCACGGCGGTCACGGCGTCGCCGACCTGCACGGGGTTCGCCACGGTGCCGTCCGCCCGCACGCCGATGAGCCGGATGTCCGCCGACAGCCCCCGAGAGTCGCTCAGCCGGACATTGCCCATCAGCCCGGTCACGGGCTCGCTGAAAGTGACCTGCGGGAAGATGGATACGGAGACGCCCTGGGAGCCCTCGAGCGGCGCGGTCTGGACGACCTTCGGCGCGATTCCCGGGGTGGGGTTACTGTTGTTGCCTCCCGCCGCCACGGCGAGGAAGCTGCGGGTCGAGGTGACCGCTGGCCCGCCGAGCGGCGGGAGCGCCGTGGCAACCACCGTATAGACGCCGGGAGGGCCGACCGTGTAGGTCCCGACGACGCGGGAGTCGAATTTCAGCGGGTCCTGGGGGTCGTCCGGCAGATCCGGCGCGGTGACGCTCTGCGGCGCTCCACCGATCGTCGCGCCCGTGACGGTCAAGGACGACTTGAAGGCGACGACCAGGGAGGTTCCCGACGGCAGGACTCCCGGCGCGGGAACGCGCAGGCCGTCGGCGTCGAGCGTGAACAGGTGGATGTCCACCTGCGGCGCGGGCGGGGACGGCGTGAGCGACGGGAAGGCGATGTTCACCTTGCCGACGTTCCGGTAGTACTGGAAGATCTGGACGTTCGGGAAGAACACGGGGTCCGGTTGCGCCGCGTCGACCTCGAAGGCCGTGGCCTCCACCTTCTCACTGCCCACGACCGCCGTGACCTTGCGTGTACCTCCGCCCAGCTTGCGGTCCCAGATGGAGAAGGTGCCGTCGGCCTGGCTGATGGCGACCGCGCCCGGGATGGAGCCTCCCCCGCCGATCTGGTCGTCGTCGGAGAGGTAGACCATGGCACCGCCGATCCCCGTGTAGGTCGGATCGGTCTTGCCGGGGCCCGGAGGCACGATGCGCCGCACCTTGCCGACGACCACCCCCTGCGAGGCGATCCCCACCAGGAGCCGGTCGAAGGACCACTCCAGGAAGAAGTAGCTGTCCTCCAGGGCGGAGGCGAGGCCGGCGGTGGCCGGGTTGGCCGCCAGCGCTCCCATGCCGGTGATGAAGCCGGGGAACGGCGCCGAGGCGGTGACCACTTTGGCCTGGGCGCCCTGCCCCTCGACGAAGGCGTGGTCGATGATCTCGAAGGCGACCTTGCCGTCCGCCGTGGCGAGGCGACGGTAGACGTAGAAGAAGCTGCCGTCCGGCGCGTCGGCCGGCTTGGGGAAGGCGAGCTTGAGCTCCTTCTTGAAGGCCAGCTTGTCCGGCGAGCTGACCTTGAGGCCGCTGCCGAAGCTGCCGCTCGGCACGTCCGGCCGCTCGGGGAAGCGCTCGGGGCCGAAGGCCTCGATCTTGAGCCGCACCCCGTGGTCGAGGGCGCCCTCGGGGATGCGCAGCTCGACACCGCCCGGGCCGGTGACGGTGCCGCCGCTGGCGCCCACCGCGACTGTGCCGTCCGGCGCCACGAACTGGCTGCGGTTGAAGCTGGTGGCACTGCCGTCCGGCGCGGTGAGGGTGACCAGCAGGACGTCGTTGATCGTCGCCGGCAGCTCGCCGGAGACGGAGCCGTCGTTGCGCACCGTGAGCGAGACGACGACGCCGTTCGTCTGGTCGACGACCAGGACCCGCGTGCCCGGCGGGAAGGAGCCCGCCGGCGCGCTCACCGCCACGTTGCCGTCGGCGTCGGGGAAGGCGAAGACGAGGGCGTCGGGGTTGAAATTGGGCGGCGTCACCGAGCGCGTGGTGAAGGTGACGGACGGCACCGCCACTAGGCCGCCCACGGCGGTGGCGAGGCCGGTGACCTGGAGCGTGTACCGGGTCGAGGCCGCCAGCGCGGCGAGCGGGAAGACGGAGATCTGTCGGTTGCCCTGCGCCAGCACGAAGCGGACGGCGACCGGCTGGTTGCCCGAGCTCCCCGCCTGGAAGAGTTGGACGTTGCCGGCGCTGACCGTCGCCGGATTCAGGGCGTCGGCGGAGGTGATCGTGATCGGCGCGCTCGGGTCGACTCCCAGCGCGCCGTCCGCCGGATTCACGATGGCGGCGGTCACAGCGCCGGCGAGGGTGAGGTCGAGCGCCGCGGTCTGCCCGGCGGTCACGGCCACGCTACCTGTGGCCAGGAGCGCGGTCTGGGGGACCGTGGCCTTGAGATTCGCGGTGCCGGCGGCGGCCGGGATCGTGTAGCGGCCGGTGGCGTCCGAGAGCGTCACGAAGGGCAGCGCGTCGGTCGAGATCAGGGCGGCGACCGGTCCGCCGCTCGACGAGACACGACCGGCGACGAAACCCAGGGCCACCGCCGACTTGTAGAAGACGTACTCCCCTCCCCGGGTGATGCCGGGCAGGCCCGGGTAAGACTGGGTGACGATCTGGCCGCCGGTGACCTGGGCGAGGCTCACCACCACCAGCCGCGGGACGCCGCCGAAGCGCTGGATCTGCGCCAGGAGGAGCGTGTCGCCGGGCTGGGCGCTCCCCAGGCCGGCCGCGAGCTGCGCCGGCAGGCCCAGCACCTCGCCGCCGAAGTCGATCTCGTATTGGGAGAGCGGCGTCAAGCCGTTGCCCGCCGGCAGGAAGGTCGCGAGCGGCTCGGCGGTAAGGTCGATCGCCGAGTCCTCCGGGAGCGATCCGGCGGCGACCGAGAGGGTGGCGTCCCCCTCCTGGACGACGACCGCGCCGCTGCCCCCGGTCTCCCCACGCACGTTCTCGCGCCCGGCCAGGATGTCGAGGTGGACCTTGCCGGTCTGGAGCTCCGACACCTGGAAGCTGCGCGACGGGGTGACCGGGAAGGTCGCCGCGAGCGTCGCGCCGGCGGGGGCCGGGAATCCATAGAGGACGAGGTCCTCGGCGCGGGCGGGTTCGGAGAGCTGCTCGCCCGAGTTCAGGGTGTAGACCTCGGTGACGTTCGCCTGGATCACCGTGCCCGAGGGGAGCGGAGCCGAGGACTGGACCGTCAGGGTCGCCATTGAGGTACCGCCGGCCGGCGAGAGGCTCGGCGGGGAGAGCGATCCGGCGCTCGTGGCGTCCGCCGGCAGGGCGATCATGCCGAGACCTTCCAGGGGCTGGCCGGCTTCGGGGATCGGATGGGGCGGCGTCACGGCATCGGCGACGATCAGCGCGTAGCCGCCGAGCGCGGGGAGGCTCACCGAGAGCGTGCCGTCGGCGCTCGAGAGGTCGGCGGCCCCCAGGATCCAGGCGTGGAGGCCGGGGTTGTACGTCACGAGCTGCAGCGGCCGGTTCTTCGGCAGCCCGGCGAAGCTCGCGCCGAGCGGCGCCGTGGGCCCGGCCGCCGCGTCCACCCGCAGGTCGAAGGCCGCGACCGGCGACCAACCGAGGGGGAGGAGGGCCGGCAGCCCCTGCGCGGAGAGCCGGGTGAGGTGGAAGGCGGTCGCCTCCCCCACCGCGCCGGCCGGCACGGCGACGGTCAGGTCGCCGGCGCTCAGCGCGCCCCCGGCTGCGTCGATCGAGACCGCGGCGGCCAGGGCGGTCAGGCGCGCGTCCACGGGGACGGTGCCGACGCCGGGCTGGACTATCACCTCGCGCTCGACGGGGAGCAGGGCGGGGGTCTGCGTGTTGGGGTCGGCCGGCCGCCCGATCTGGAGGAAGAGGTGGCTGCCGCTGACCGCGAGCGAGTAGCGGCCGTTGCCATCCGTGATGTCCTGTTGCGCCCCGCCCACCACCTGGACCACGACGCCCGGGAGCGGCAGGCCGGTTGAGTCGGCGAGCACCTGGCCGACCACCACGCCGGCCGAGGCGACGGTGACGCCGTGGCTCGCGCTGGCGCTGTTGCCCGCCGCGTCGGTCGCCACGGCGGTGACCGTCAGCGTTTCGCCACTCCGGGCGCCCGGCGGCACCGTGAGGACGAACTGGTAGGGCGGCGCGGTGACCGTCGCGACCGTGGTACCGCCGACCTGGAAGGCGACGGCGGCGAGCGAGAGGTTGTCGGTGGCCGTGACCGAGACCGTACCCGTGCCGCCCGGGGGGAGCTGGGACGGGACGTCGAGCTGGGTGAGCGTCGGGGGCGTCTTGTCGATGTTGAGCGTGACGCTCGCCGTGGCCTGGTTTCCCGCCTGGTCCTGAACCGTGCCGGCGATCACCTGCCCGGCGCCTTCGGTGGAGACGGTTCGCGGCGCGGGGCAGTGGGCGATCGGCGAGACGCTCGGCGTGCAAACGTAGGTGACCGTGACGTCGCTGTTGTTCCAGCCCGCCGCGTTGGCGGCTGGCGAGGCGCTGGCCGTAATCCTGGGCGGCGAGCCCGGGCTCTCGACGTTGACGGTCACGCTCGCCGTGGCGCTGTTGCCGGCCTTGTCCGTCACGGTCCCCGAGACCACCTGGCTCGCACCCTCCGTCGAGACGGTGACCGGAGCCTGGCAACTGGCGACGCCGGAGAGCGCGTCGGCGCAGGTGAAGGTCACCGTCACCGGGCCGGTATACCAGCCGGCGGCGTTGGGCGCTGGAGCCGCCGCGGCGGTGATCGTCGGCGGCGTCTTGTCGATGTTGAGCGTGACGCTCGCCGTGGCGGCGGTCCCCGCCGCGTCGGTCGCGCTCCCGGAGACGACCTGATTGGCGCCTTCGGTCGCGACCGTCACCGGCGCCGGGCACACGGCGACGCCGGAGCCCGAGTCGGCACAGGTGAAGGTCACCGTGACATCGGTGGAATTCCAGCCCGCGGCGTTCGGCGGCGGCGCCGGGGCCGCCTGGATCGTCGGCCCGACCGTATCGACGGTAAAGCTCTGGGGTACGACCGGCGCGGTGTTCCCCGCCCGGTCGACGACCGTCACCGTGATCGTGTGCGGTCCGTCGGCCAGGGCGTCCGCCGCGCCCAGGGTCGCCGTGGCCTGGCCGTCGGAGGCGACCAGGAGGCTGCTCTTGTCGACGCCGTCGATCTTGAGGACCAGCTTCGCGGTATCGACGCCGCTGGCATCGTCCTGGTAGCTGATGAGGATCGCCGGCGTGTTCGTGGCGAGCACGCTCGACGAGGCGGGCTGGACGATCTGATCGGTGGGGGCCACGGTGTCGAGCTCGAAGCTCGCCTGTGCCGCGGCGGCGTTGCCGGCCTGATCCGCTAGGGACGCACGGAGATGATAGGTGCCGTCCGCGAGCGGCGACGCTGCAGGGATCTGGCCGCTCGCCTGCTGGGCGCCGACGGTGAAGTACCCGGTGATCTCCGTTTCCGTGCCGCCGTCCGGAGTCAGGAAGATGTGCACGCTCGCCGGAGTCACCCCGGCGCCCGTGCCATCGCCATAGGTCAGGACGATGGAGGGTGCCTTGACGTTGAGAAAGGAGTTGTCGGCCGGCGCGGTGAACGCCGCCGTGGGCGGGGTGGTGTCGACCTGGAACGAGACCGAAGCGGTCCTGGCGTTTCCCGCCCGGTCGGCGACCGTCGCCGAGAGCGTGTGCGCACCGTCGGCGAGGCGCGGGGTGAGAGTGCCCACGGCGTTCCCCGCCGTCAGGGCGAAGAGGCTCGTCACGTCGGCGCCGTCGAGGAGGATGTGGACGGCGGTGACGTCGATCCCCGATCCGGCGTCCGAATAGGTGACCGTGGCCGCGGGGGTCCCCGTGCCGACCGTGCCGGCCGGCGCCGTGATAGCGACCGCGGGGGCCGTCGTGTCGACGGTGAAGGTGCTGGTGGTCGAGCCCACGGCGCCCGTGGGGCTCGCGATCTGCGCCGAGACCGTGGCGAGGCCTTCCGGCAGGGTCCGCTTGCCCGCGAGGTCGACGGTCGCCTCCCCCGCCCCCACGGTGAAGAGGCTCGTGATGTCGGCGCCGTTCAGGCTGGCCTTGAAAGTCGCCGTGTTGACCGACCCCGAGTAGTCGATGGTGATCGTCGGGCTGGCGGTCCTGACGAACGCGCCCGGGGCCGGCGCCACCACTTTGATGCTCGGCGCCGCGGTGTCGACGACGAACGTCACCGTCGCCGTGGCCGCATTGCCCGCCTTGTCCTTGACGCTCGCGGCGAGCGTGTGGCTGCCGCCCGCGAGGCCGGTCGCCGTTCCGGTGGCGCTCGAAGCTCCCGCCGTCATCGCCACCGCGTGGCCGTCCACCGTGACCTGGAGCGTCGGGAGGTCGAGGGCCTGATCGTCGCGGTAGGTGACGGTGACCGGCGCGCTCGACGAGCCCTGGTGGGAGCCCGCGGCCGGCGAGGTGATGGTGAGCACCGGCTTGGTCAGGTCGACGTTGAAGGCGATGGAGGTCGAGGCCAGGTTGCCCGCCGTGTCGGCGATCTTCGCCGTGATCTGGTTCGCCCCCTGCGGCAGGGCCGTCGACGAGGTGGGAGTCCAGGTGGCACCGGTCGAGGTCTTCGCGAAAAGCGAGGTCCGATCGACGCCGTTGACCAGAATGTGCAGGCTCTGGAGATCGACCGCGATGTTGTCCTGGTAAGTGACGTGGATCGCAGGCTTCGTGGTGGCGAGATAGGAACCGGCCGTGGGCGCGACGATGGCGATCTGCGGCGCTGCGAGGTCGACGGTGAATCTGGACGTGGCCGTCGAGCTGTTGCCCGCCCGGTCGGAGAGGCTGGCGAAAAGGGTGTGGAGCCCCGGGGCGAGGGCCAGGCTCTGCGGCAGGGTCGCCGTGGCGTCGCCCGAGCGCCGGGTGAAGAGGCTCGTGCGGTCGACGCCGTCCAGGGTGATCTTGAGCGTCGACGAGTCGCAGCCGGAGCCATGGCCGTGCCCATTACCACCGCTCTTGTCGTCTCTCCTTTCGCTGTCCGGATCGCCGTAGGAGACGTCCAGGAAGGGCGTCGCCGTGCGGATCGCCGAGCCATCGGCGGGGGCCACGATCTTGACGGTGGGACCCTGGTGATCGCCGCTCGCACCGCTGAGGGTCAGGACCAGGAACGAGCCCGGGCTGCTCGCCAGGGTGACCTTGAGGGTGTTCTGGGCGGTGAGCGTCACCTGGCGGTCGAGCGAGCCGACGTGGGGGTTGAAGTCCGACGGGCCCAGCACCTGCTTGCTGTTGATCAGGATCGTCGCCGAGGAGACCCGTTCCCGGCCGTCGTCGTCGCCGTTCTGAACGTGCAGCGTGAAGGGAGCGACGATCCAGCCGGGCAGCGTGAAGGTGTCGGTGTAGGTGTTGGGCGCCCCGGTGGTGCGCACGTACTCTTTGGGGCCGAAGATCCGCGAGCCGTGGTCGCCGTCCGCGGCGAGCGGAGAGACCGCGAGGGCGAGCGCGGCGAGGAGGAGCGCCGCCGCCCCGGACCACGCCCTCCCGCCTCTCCACTTCTTCTGCCGCTCGATCTCGCGCATCTCTTCCAAGATCTCTCCCGAATCAGTTCGTGACGTTGATCACCCAGACGCCGCCCACCAGGGTGGTGCCGCCGATCGCGGTGCCGTCCGCCTTCGCGGGGAGCGCCTGCACCTTAACCGTGCCGACAGAGGCGCCGGCCGTCGAGTAGGTGACGGTCACCGCGCCGCCAGTCACCGTGAATACCTTGAACTGGGAACCCGTTGGCGAGGCCGACCCGCCGACGAGAGTCCCGCCCCGCGAGAAGTTGCAGAACCCGTTGACGTCCCGGCTCGCGCAGTCCCCAACGGTCACGGCGACATTGGCGCCATCGGGGACCGTGTTGCCGGCCGAATCCTTGATCCCCGAGAAGGTGACCGTTCCGGTCGTCTGACCGGAGAGGGAGAGCGTCGCCGGCCCTGCGGCGGTCGCCGAGGTCATACCACGCAATTGAATTGAGCCCACTCCGAAGGATGTAAAGCTGAGGACGTTACCGCTGCTGCTCGCCGGCAGCGCCGATACGTTGACTTCCTTGGTCTCGTTGACCCCGGCGAAGAGTCCCAGCGACGAGTACACCGCGTTGATCTGTCCCCCCGCCAGGGTGAAGAGATCGACGTTCGAAACGTTGGCAGAGGGGGTGCCGTCTCCGAGCGTCGTCCCGGCGGAGAGCAGAACGCCTCCCGCCGAGCTGATGCAGAAGCCGTTCACATTGCGCGACCCGCAGTCGGCGACGGTCAGGCCGACCTTGGTGCCGTCCGGCACCGGCGTGATCCCGTCCGAATCCACCAATCCGCTGACGATCACTTGCGAGCGCCGATCCGCCCCGTCGACAAAAACGTTCGCGGGCGTGGCCGCCACCGCGGCGCTCTCCGGTGCCAGCAGTTGGACCGGCACCGCGGCCACGGAAGCAGTGAAGCTGAGCGAGTTGCCCTGCGGCGTGACCGCCTGGACCTGGACGGTCGCGGTCCGCTGCCCTGTGGCAACCGAGACGCCCTGGGACGAGTACTGCAGGACGACCTGGCCGTTCGTGATCGTGAAGAGTTGGGCCCCGGAGAAGAAGGGTGCCTGGTGCGTACCAACGATCTGACCTCCCGCCGACGAGATGCAGAAACCGCTCGCGTTCCGCGTGAAGCAGTCCGCGGCGCTGACCGCGATCATCGTTCCATCCGGAACGAGCTGGCCGGCGGTGTCCTTGAAGTTGGTGAGCGTGATCGTGGTGCGCTGATCGGTGCCGTCCGCGAATACCACACTCGGGCTGGCCGTTCCGGCCGCCGATGTCAGGGCGGCGAGGCTGACAGGTATGGAACCCAGGGCGGTGAAGCTGAGGACCGCTCCGTTCGCATCGGAGGGCAGGAGGATCACCCTGGCCGTGCGCAGCTGACCCGGCACCACCGTCTGGCTCTGGTCCGCGTAGGTCGCCGTCACCTGCCCGCTCTGGACCGTGAGGAATTTATAGGACGAGCCCGAGGGGGAGGCCGTGCCGTCGAGGATCTGCCCTCCCGCGGAACCGATGCAGAAACCGTTGGCATCCCGGCCCGCACAGTCGGCCGCGGAGACGACGACCTTCGAGCCGTCCGGTATGAGGTTGCCGACGGCATCCAGCAGCGAGATGAAAGTTACCGTGCTGGTGTGCGATGCCCCGTCTCCTAGGATAGTGGGCGGCTCCGCTGAGCCGATCGCATTGGCCGGTCCCAGGACCTGGATAGGCAGGACGCCGATCCCCGTGCTGTCGAGGATCGCCCCCTGGATGTCTCCCATCAGAGCCTGGAAGTTCGCGATTCTGGTCTGTCCGGTTGCTGGAGCGCCGGCACCCTGGGTCGAATAGGTCGCCGTCGTCTGCCCAGAAGCAAGAGTGAAGACGCGATAGATCGAGCCCGACGGAGAGGGCGCGCCGTCGAGGACCGTGCCGCCGATCGAGCCGACGCAGAAGCCGCTCGTGGCGCGTGTAGCACAGTCAAAGGCGCTAAGAATGAGGTTGCTCCCATCCGGAACCAAGCCGGCACGGATGTCGTGAGCATGGTGGACGAAGACCTGCACCGGCACCACCGGGAAGACATAAGGCACCGAGCTCGGAATCGCGTCCATCTCCACCGAGCCCGCTCCCACGAGCGAGATCGTCGCGGTCCCTAAGGCGGACGATGACAGGGCGTTCCCCGCAACGTTCGCAGGTAAGACCTGGATCACCGCCGTCCTGACCTGGAGGTCTCCCGCCTTGACTCCATTCGGCGAGTAGTCCCCTTGGACCAGACCGCCCGCGGTCGTGAACAGGCGGTAGATGCTGCCAGCCGCGGCGCCCTGCCCGCCGACGATCAGACCGCCGGCCGACGAGATGCAGAACCCCTGGGGATTCCGCGACGCGCAGTCGTTGGCGGAAACGATCACCGAGGTGCCGTCCGGCGCCGGATTGCCCGCCGCGTCCCGCACCTGGATGGTGAAGTGGCTGCGGCGGTCGGCTCCGTCGGCATAGAGGACCGGCGGCACCGGTCCCACGATCGCTTGGTCCGTGCCGGCGCGGAGGTTCAGATCGAGCGTCGCCACCGCCTCGGTTCCCAGGATGTTGCCGTCGGCGTCAGCCGCCTGCATCTGGACGATGGCGAGGGCGCCGAGGATGGGCGCCGGCGTCACCGGGGAGCTCGAGTAGGTCGCCGTCACCCTGCCGCCGAAGATCGTGAAGACCTTGAAGCTGGCATTGTTGGGCGCCGGATCGCCGTCCACGATAGTACCGCCCGCCGAGCTGATCGTGCCGCCCGCCGGGTCGTGCGAGGCCATGTTGACGGCGGAGAGGGCGACCTTCGCGCCGTCGGGCACCAGGGTGCCCTCGATGTCGCGGATGTCGGTGATCGTCAGCGTCGTCGTCCCCGGCGTCGCGCCGTTCACCACCACCGTGGCCGGGTTGGCGTTGATCGTGGCCGAGTGGGCGACGAGGGTACGGTCGGCCGGCGGCACGATGGTGAAGGTGCCCACGAAACGGGCGCCGTCGGTGAACACCGCCGTCGCCGTGTAGGTCACCCCCGGCTGGATGAAGCCGCCGTCGCCGGCGAAGAGAGTGAGAGTGGCGCCGCCGGTGATCGAGAAGGCGATCTGCCCGCTCGCGTTGTTCTGGAGCGGCGCGCCGGCGTCCGCGGCGACGCCCAGGGGCGGGTTGCCGGCCCGCGTGCTGCGCAGGAGCGACCCGCCCTGGAGGTCGATGAAGGAGATCGTCCGCGTGATGCCGCTGCCGATCGTGAGGCTCAACGTGAAGACGGCGTCGTTCTGGCCATCCGGCACCAGGCTCCCCGCCGTCAGGCCCACCCGGTCCGCCAACGTCCCCTCGTAGTGGAGCGACGTGCTGCCGGAGGTCGGCGGCAGCGACGGCGTGCGGCGCACGGTGATGAGGGTCGCCGTGCTGACGTTGCCGACCGCGTCGGTGGCGGTGAGCGAGAGCGTGTCGTCCACCGCCGCCGGGAGGCTGGTGGCGAAGGAGCCGTCCGCCGCGGCCACGGCCGTGGCCTTGGCGCCGGAGACCACGTGGGTCACGGTGACGGTGACGCCGCCCCGCACCGCACCCGGCAGGCCATGCACCAGCGACAGGCCGCTGTTCGGCGGCTCGGCGAAGCTCAGGGTCGCGACCGGCGGGGGCGGCGGCGTCTGCATCACGACGATCGTCACAGTCGCGGTGGCCGTGTCGCCCACGAAGCCGGTGGCCGTCGCCGTGATCGTCTGCGGCCCGTCGGGCACGCCGGCCAGGCTGAGCGTCCCCTGGTAGGGCGCGGCGGTGGCCGTGACGGTCTGCGTCCCCAGGGTGAAGGTGATCTTCTGCACCGGCTCGGAGGCCGTGGCGGTCACCGTCACCTGGTTCTTGAACGGCGCGTTCGCGGCCGGCGAGGTGATCGCGACCGAGAGGTTGGAGTTCTCGACGAAGGCCTGCACCGCGCTGCTCTCCGGCCCGGCGTTGCCGGCGGCGTCCACGGCCTGGACGGTGAACGCGTGCGGCCCGTCGGCGATGTGGGTGGTGTCGAGCACCCCCGAGAAGCCCGGCGCCGGCAGTCCGGCCTTGACCACGCCGTCCACCCGCACGTCGATCCGCGCCACACCCGAGCCGGCGTCCGTGGCCGTGGCCGAGACCGTGACGTTGCCGCTCAGGGTCTGCCCGCCGGCGATGCCGGTCAGCACCGCGACGCTCGGCGCCACCGTGTCGACGACGAACGAGGCCGAGAGCGCGCCTGAGTTCCCCGCCCGGTCCTTGACGCTCGCCGCGATCGCGTGGCTCCCCTCGGCGAGGGCGGCCGGCGGAGTGTAGGACAGGACGTTGCCGGCGAGGGTCGCGGCCACGGGCACGCCGTCGAGCGCCAGCACGGCGGTCGCCGGATCGATGCCGGAGAGCGCGTCGGCCAGGGTGATCGAGATCGCCGGCTTCGCCTGGCTCAAGACGGCGCCGTCCGCCGGCGCGTTCAGGTGCAGGGTGGGCGGCACCGTGTCCGGGGTGAAGAAGGTGCTGACGAAGGCGGCCGTCTGGGTGTTCCCGGCCGCGTCCGTCGCGCCGTTCACGGTCACCGAGTAGAGCGCGTTGCCGGCGAGCGGCGCGGCCGGCGTGAAGGTCAGCGCGTTGGGCGCCGTCAAGGCCGTGGTGCCGGCGACCGGTCCGGCCGTCGTAGCAACCGTGATGACGCTCGCGAACGGAGCCGTGCCCGACAGCGGCTCGCTGAAGGTGACGACGACCGCCGTGGCCGGATCGACCTGGAGGGCGCCCTTGGCGGGGACGATCGAGACCACGGCGGGCGGCGACAGGTCGACGGTGGTGAAACGGCTGGCGAGCGGCTGCACGAGCGGCCGGCCGAAGAGGTCCACGACTCCGGAGGTGGCGTTGACGGTCAAAGTCGAGGAGTCCGGCCAGGTGCCCGCGAGGGTGACCGTCCGGCCGTCGCCCGCGAGCTGGACGTTCGCCGGCACGGTGCCGCCGCCGTTGGTGACGAAGATGCCGCCCGTCCCCTGGAGCGGCTCGCTGAAGGTGAGGGTGACCCCCTGGTGGACGCCCACGTTGACCGCGCCGTCCGGCGGATCGACCGTGAGGACGGCGAGCGCGTTGGCGTCGAGCGTGATCGTGCCGACGTCCACCGTCTGCCCGTTGGCCGCCAGCGTCTGCCCCTGGACGAGGCCCAGGCCGCCGGTCTGTGGATCGTTCACCCGCACCGTGAAGGCGCCCAAGGGGACGCCGGTGGCGGTGAAGCGGCCGTCGTTCTGCGCCTGGACGATGACCGTGCCCGCGGCGAGCTGGATCGTGACGTTGGCGCCCACCGCCGGGGTGTGCCCGTCCGGCCGCAGGACGAGGCCGGTGATCGTGCCGCTCGGCTGCACCTGCACGGTCAGCTCGTTCACCTGGTCGGCGACGATCGTGCCGGAGGTCGAGCCGAAGAGGGTGAAGCCGCCGCTCGCCACCCGCAGGCTGGCGTTGAACGGACCGGCGAGGACGGCCGGCAGGGCGAACTTGCCGTCAGTGCCGGCGGTGAGCGTCAGGAAGTACGGGAAGGCCCCGGTGCCGGCAAGCTGGATGGTGCCGGCAACCGGCCGGCCCGCCGAGTCGAGGGCCAAGCCAGAGAGGGCGCCGGTGCCGTTGAGCCTCAGGGTGACGTTGGCGGTGCCGCCCACCGGCACGTTCACCGTGGTGGCGCCGACGTCGATGTCGCCGAGGACACTGGCGGAGAGCCTGCCGCTGCCGGCCGGAACGCGGGCGAAGGCGAAGCTCCCCGCCGCGTCACTGGTCGTCGAGAGCGTGCCGCCGCCGGTGCCGCCGACCTCCAGGGTGAGCGCCGAGATGGGCGCCGGGGTGACGCCGTCGGCGCGAACTACCGTACCCGAAACGCTGCCCGAGCCGCGCAGGGCGACGTCGAGCGTCAGCACGGTGCCGTCTCCCGTGAGGTTCGCGGCGTTGGTGCCGGAGAGGAAGCCGTTGCCCAAGTCGGCGGTGACGACGATCCGCCCCTCGGGCACTCCGGTCATCCGGTAGCTGCCGGTCGAGTCGGCGAAGGTCGAGGCCGCGAAGCTGCCGGAGACGACCGAGACGTGGGCGCCCGGCTGTGGCGCGCCGTCGCTCGTCACCTGGCCCTGGACGGTGCCAATCCCCTGGGCGATGACGTCGAGGGTGAGGAGCTGCCCCTGGTGATCGATCAGCCCGACGGCGATGCCGGTGTGGGCGGTGAGCGGATCCTGCGCTTCGAGGCGCACCGGTCCGGCGGGCACGAAGTCGAAGGCGTAAGAACCCACGTCTCCGCTTCCGGCCGTCGTCGCTTGGCCGACGATGCGTCCGCCGGCGATCAGCTGCACGACGCCGAAGGGGATCGGCGTCACGCCGCCGGCTGCGAAGAAGTGGCCCGCGACGCTGCCCGTCGTCGTCAGTTGGACGGTGACGTCGAGCGCCTCCGTGCCCGCCGGCAGCACCGCCGAGGCGCGGCCGCCGCGGCCAAAGGTGTCGGTCGCCTGCACCGAGAGACCGCCCTCGAACACGCCGTCGAAGGCAACCGTGCCCTGGACCGGATCCTCGATCGGGCCGTCGAACGACTCGTTCGGGTAGTCCGTCTCCTGGAGCTTGACGAAAGCGCTAGCAACCGGCTGGCCGGCGCCGTCCACGACGTGGACGTTGACCGTGCCGGTGCCCTTGAGGCGCAGGTTCACGGCCGCGTCCTGCCCAGCCCGCAGGTAGACCTGGGTACGGAACACGCCGCCGGTCACCGGGTCGCTCGCGGTCAGGGTGTAGAGCCCCTCGGGGAAGATCTTGGCGAAGCGGTAGAAGCCGTTGGCGTCGGTCGTGACCTTGACGTCGGGCAGGGGCCCGTTGGCGGTGACCTCCACGCCCGAGCCGGCCGGGGTCACCCCGTCGGGCAGCGAGACGGTGCCGGAGAGCACGCCGGCGATCGTGTTGACCAGCTTCAGGCTGAAGGCCACCGTGTCGCCGTTCTTCTGCAGCACGCCCTGCGCCCCGACGGCGCCGGGGAAGAAGGCCTGGGAGGCGCTGACGCTCACCCTGCCGACGCTGACGTTGCGGAAGGTGAACTTGCCTGCCGTGTCGGTCTGCACCCGCTGCGACAGGCTGGTCCCGAGGATGCAGTTGTCGGCGTCGAAGACGTTCGAGAAGAGGGAGACGTCGGCCCCGAGGACCGGCTGGCCGCCGGGATCGACCACCAGGCCGGTGACCGTGCCGCTGCCGGCGAGCTGGAGGACGCCGAAGCCGGTGGTGCCGTCGGAGGCGACCGTGGCGTTGCCGATCGCGAGGTCGACGAAGCTGCCGCTCACCCGGATGGCCCGGCCGGTGAACGTGCCGAGGCCGAGCCCGGGGAACCGCGCCTGGCCGTTGGCGTCGGTGGTCGCCGCCAGGCAGCCGCAGGCGTCGACGCAGAAGCCGCCATAGAGGCGCACCTCCTGGCCCGCGACCGGTAGGCCGGCCGGATCGAGGACGGTGAACTGCGCCGTCCCCAGACCGGAGAGGGCGATCGAGACGCCGTCGATCACCTGGTTGGGCGAGCCGACGATGACCGTCGCCTGGCCGCTGCGCAGGCCGTCCAGGCTCTGGGCGTGGAGCGTCTGCGCGACCGAGGGGCGCACGGGGATGCCGGGCAGCGAGAACGTGCCGTCGGCGGCGGTCAGCACGCCGTTCTGCTCGAGCGAGACGAGAGCCCCGCCGGCCGGGCTGCCGTCCGGCAGGATCACCCGGCCGTTGACCGTCCCGAAGTTGGTGCCGATGGCGATGGCTACGTCGACCGCCAGGTGGTCGCCGGCCGCGGCGACGCCGGAGACCGTCGCCAGGTCGCGCGTGTTGAGCGCCGCCACCAGGTCGTACGGGCCGGTCGGCAGGCTCGCCAGGGAATAGGAGCCGTCGGCGCCGGTGATCCCGGAGCCCACCGCCGTGCGGTTGCCCAAGCCGTCCTTCCAGTAGTAGATGACGACGGCGCCGGGAACGGTCGAGGCGACGCCGTTCTCGATCTTCCTCACCACCCCATGGGCGCTGACGCTGCCGCCGTCGAGCGTCACGTCCACCGTCGCCGTGGTGCCGGCGCGGTCGATGCGGCCGGCCGAGTGGCCGAGGCTCACGCCCTTGGCCGCCGAGACGTTGACCGGTCCGACCGTGATGCCGTTGATCGTGTAGCGCCCGTCGCCGTCGGTCGTCGTCTGGCCGCCGATCTGCGGATCGGTGCCGGAGACCGCGATCACCTGGGCGCCGGGGACGGGCACGCCGGCAAGGTCGCGCACCGTGCCGCCGACCGAGCCGCGGCCGAAGAGAGCGATGTCGAGCACCATCTGCTGGCCGGCGATGCGGACGTAGGAGCTCACCTGGCGCAGCGCCCCGGTCGCCGGATCGGTCGTCGCGATCGAGAACGGCGCGCCGCAGTTGTCCTGGCGCACGAAGCGGAACTGGTAGCGGCCGTCCGCGCCAACCGGGGTCCTGGCCATGCCGGCCGCGACCCGCTCGGGGTCCGAGCAGTTCGGATCGTAGGGGAAGTTGACGTAGGTGACGACCGCGGAGGAGACCGGCGTGCCGTCGGCGTTGAAGATGCGGCCGCTGACGACCGCCCCCGGGTCCTGGAGGCGCGACGCCAGGTTGACGTTCGCCGCCGGACCGGTGACGCCGCGCGAATCGGCGATCCCGGAGACCGCGATCGAGCTCGGCACGTAGGGTCCCTCGGGTTGGGCCAGGTTGGCGAAGACCAGCCGCCCCGAGAGCTGCGGGCCGGCCGCCTGGACGGCGTTGGCGGGGACCGTGTAGTGGCGCACGTCGCCCGCCGTCGCCGCGTCCACGACGCGGTCGAAGAGGAGCGCGACGTTGAAGCCGAACGGGCCGGCCTGGGAGAGCGTCTCGGGACCGATGACGTTGGCCGAGATCAACCGCGGCCCGCTCGCCTGGATCGACTCCTTCGACAGCGGCACCGTGAGGTCGGCCGTGCCGTCGCCGTTGCTGTCGACGGCGAGGTTGAGGTCGCCGTCGATCGCCAGTTGGAGGCGGCTTCCCGGCGTCACCGTCACCCCGCTCACTGCACCGCGGAGGAAGGTGCCGTCGCCGCGCGGCAGGGTGACGGAGAGATCGACGGCACCGGCGCTCCTGCCAGTGAGGGTCAGGGTGTAGGGCGGCGTGGACGGCGCCGTCACCAGGCCGAGGAAGGGTCCGCCCGAGCCGCCGGAACCCAGCGGCAGCAGCACGCCGCCCGGGATCTCCCCGCCCGGGGCCGTGCTCGCCAGGACGTTGCCATTGCCGTCGGCGAGCGCGACGTCGACCGGCGCCGCTCCCCCGCCGCTCCCCACCGCGAGCGCCAGGAAGTCCGGCCCCGAGGCCTCGACCGCGGAGACCGCGCGCTCGTAGGAGATCGCGCCGCCGCCCTGCTGCATCGAGGCCGTGAGGTTGGCGCCGAGGACCGTGGCGAGGTCGTGCCCGGCGTCGCTCTGGCGCAGCAACTGGTCGAAGCCGGGGTCGAGGAAAGAACCGAGCGGCGAGCCGCCCCAGAAGTCGGTCACCAGGTCGCGCAGGGCATCGCCGGCCGGCTGGCCGAGCCCCTGGCGCAGCCCCGCCTCGGCGAGCGCCAGCGCCTTCTGGGTGACCACGGTCTTGCTGGTGCGGATCACTCCCGCCGGCAGCGTGCCGGCCGGCGCGTTGGCGACGCTCCAGCCCTGGCCGAGGACGCGCATGGCGGCCTCGACCACGTCGCCGGGCAGGTTGTCCACCGCCGCCGGCAGCGACAGGGTGTCGGGCGACAGCGGCACGCCGCGGGAGTCGACGCCGAGCGAGAAGTGGAGCTGCCCCGTCGTGCCGTCCGAGGTGTCGAAGTGCAGGTAGGAGGCGACCACCTTGCCCGTGCGCTGGCTGGTGAACTGGAAGACGAAGGTCTTGGCGTCGCCGGGCTTGAGCGTCGGCGTGCTCTGGCTCGTGGCGCCGGTGATCGTGGCGCCGGAGGTCGCCGCCTGATCGAGCGAGACGGTGAGCTGGTTGGCCAGCGCCTGGCTGATGTTGGTCACCGTGGCGAAGACCTTGAACGTCTCGCCCTTGCGCACGATGCCCGGCACCGTGAAGGCCATGTCGAAGTAGGGATTGCGGACCAGCACTCCCCCGCTCGCGGTGCCCGAGATGCCGACCGGGCCGGTGACCAGGCCGTCGAGGGTCGCGTGGATATTGAAGTCGACGGTGTGGAACCCTTCCTTCTCGCCGCGGATGAGGAACTCGGCCTGGCCGGTCTCGCCGGGGTTCAGGGTGTCGACGCTCGGCTTGCCGTCCGGCCCGAGGCCGAGGACCGGGAGCGTCGCGGGCTGCGGCCCGTTCACCGTGTTGGGCAGGCTCAACGGGTCGTCGGCGGTGCCCGAGACCTGGTCCGCGCCGGGCGGCAGCACCACCGTGCCGGTGACGTCGTGGACCACCAGGTTCGAGCCGCCGGGGGCGCCGTTGGCGACGTAGAGCTGGGCCGAGAAGAACTGCTTCAGGAAGCCGACGTTGCCCGGAATGACGAGGACGCTGGGGATGCGCACGGTCCCCATCCCCCCGCCCGGCAGCCGCACCTGCGGCAGCTCGCCGCCGCCGTCGTCGCGCTGCAGCAGGAGCGGCACGATCGTCGGCAGCTCGGGGATGGGCACGTCGAGCCGCGGCGGCGCCGGCGGCGGCGCCAGGGGCTGCGGGATGGGCACGCCCTGGCGGTCGAAGACCACCGGAAAGGTGATGTTGACCACCTGGGAGGAGAGCTGGAGGCCGACGGTGAAGTCGAAGCCGAGGACGTCGCTGCTGTCGAGGACGATCCCCTTGGCCTGGATCTCGTCCAGGGTGAGGGCGCGGGTCTGCACCGAGGTCACCAGCACCTGGTCGATCACCTTGACGGGAAGCGTGCCGGGCGTCACGTCGAGCACCGGGTTGCCGCCCACCACGAAACGCAGGTTGCTCAGCGTGTAGTCGCCGCTCTCGGTGACCGCGGGCAGGACCAGGACGAGGGGATCGGACGAAACGGCGCCGCCCGCCTGCGGCACGTCCACCGCCTGCGGCAGGCCGGGCCCGGAGTAGACGCCCTGGATCTGGAAGGGGCCGCCGAGGAACGTGGCGAGTTGGGCGGCGGTGAGCGTCGTGCCGCCCGACTGGACGACGATCTGGACGCCGCCCTGGAGGTTCTTGGGGATGACGGGATTCGCCGGGGTGACCGTGGCGGTGAGCCCCCCCAGGGTCAGCTCGAGCTCGCCGATCTTGCGCGGCGCGGACTGCCCCCACAACGCGGGAGCGCCCAGGACCACGCAGAGCAGTAGAAGTGCCGAACGAATCCGCAATCTCTTCGCTTCCACGCAAATCACAGTTGCTTGACTGCGGGCGACACTATGGCTTGGGGTGGCCGGTGTCAAGCCTGCGGGGGGCGCTCCTCTCGTCGCCGAGCGAATCCCACGCTTCCAGTCTAGTGGCAGTCGCAGGATCCGGAGCCGCCGGCTGCCGCTCCAGCCCCTGCTCCAGCCCCTCCGCCCTTCATCCAGTTAGGAATCCGATCGAGTTGCTGCATCAAGAGGGGCCACTTGTCCCCCAGCTCCTGCCAGCCGCGCGGGAACCGGAAGGGGTCATGGTAGTAGTGGCGGGCCGAGCTCACATAACTGCCGTTCAGCTCACCGTTGAGCCAGCTCGGTAGCCAGGGTTTGTAGTATGGGCTGCTCGGCCTGAAGTAACGGGAGGGGATCCAGTGCGAGAACTCGGTCCCCGCCCGCTGCGCGCCTCCAAACTCGCCACCCACGGCACCTAGCGCGGCCGATAGCGCAACCTCTCCCCAGCTCACACAATGAAAGTTGAAGCCATTGGACGCGAGCTGCATGCCCAGGTCGAGCAACCCGCCGATGGCGGCTCCCGCGCACCACGGGCACTCCCCCATGGGATCGGTAAGGCCCAGCGGATCGCCCGAGACGTAGGCGTACGGGTTCGAGCCGCCGTCCAGCCCGATCGGGTCTTCGCTGATGAACCGGCTGAAGACCGGGCTGTAGTAGCGCGCCCGATAGAAGTAGAGGCCCGTGCCGTCATTCTCGCGACTCGTGTACTGGAAGGGGTTGCTGCTCGTGTCGCCGCTCGCGGTCGCGGCCCCGTAGGGGGTGTAGAGGTACGACGTTCGCACGGCGCCCGTGTTGTCGGCCAGCGCCAGTGCGCTGCCTAGGGGGTCGGTCAGGAACGTCCGCGCCCCCGCGGCGTCGGTCCGCTGGAAGATCTCGTCGAGCCCGAGACCGCCGAGGATCGTCGCCTTGACCGACGCGCCGGTGAGCTCCCGGCTGACGTTGCCGCCGTCGTAGAGGTAGCTCGTCGCCACGCCCGAGACGGTGGCGCTGCTACGGCGCCCGAAGGCGTCGTAGCCGAAGCTCGCGGACGCGGCTCCCGCGATCGCCGTCAGCCGGTTGCGCGAATCCCAGGTGTAGGTACGGCTGCCGTCGCTCGTGAGGGTGCCGTTGAGGTCGTAGGCGAGGGTCGCCCCACCCCACGACGTCAACTGGTTCGCCGCGTTGTAGGCGGCGCTCGCCACGGCGCCGGGCATGCTGCGCTGCGCGAAGATCCCGCTCTCCCGGATGCGCCGGCCGGCCGCGTCGTATTGGTAGGCGAGATCGCCGATCGTCACGCCGGCCCGCGTGTAGGCGATCCCCGTGAGTTGGCCCGCGGCGTCGTAGGTGTAGGCGGCGGAGATCCCGCCTGGCAGGTTGAGCGCCGTGCGGCGGCCCTCGGCGTCATAGACGAAACCCACCCCCGCCGTGCCTTGCGTGATCCCGGTGAGGTGGTTGGCATCGTCGTAGGCGCCAACCTCCAGGAGCAGGGACGACCCACCCAGCGCCAGCCACAGGTTGCGGAAGCTCTCGAACTGGCGCAGGGCGGGCGGCACCTGCCAGCCGGCGGCAGGCGTCGGGTCTTTTTCAGCGCACCGTCCGTCGCCTCCTGCGCCTCGGCGTCGGCACGAAGGGCTGCCTCGACGTCCGTGGCCCGCGCCTGGGAGCCGCGGATGGAAGCAGCGGTGATCTCGAGCCCAAGCCGGTCGAGGGCGGCGTCGTGCGGAGTCCCCTCGGCGAGGAGAAGAAGCTCGGCGTCGAGCTGCCTCGCCGTCCTCTCCGGCAACGACTGGCGGGGCAGCGCCGCGAGAATCTCGGCCACCCCGAAGCCCACGGCCACGAGGTCCGCCAGGGCGTTGACCGCCGTCGCGGGAAGCGGCGCTCTCAGCGAGCGGCTTCCGACGCCAAACCTGGGCCGGTCCCGGCCTGGTTTCCTAGACCACTGCGAAGCGTTCGGTATCTCTGAAGAGCGGGAACTGCTCTGGAGGAGGATTGACGCGTGGAGGACACTTGACACATTAGTCTACTCATCGGTAGACTAACATCCGTGAGCCCCTCCAAGGCCGACCTCCACGCGGATCGATTCCGACGACTGCTCGAAGTCGAGCTCGGACCCGAGCTGAGAGACGGCGTCGACGACGAGGACGTCGTCGAGATCCTCGTCAATCCCGACGGCTCCCTCTGGTTCGACCGACACTCCTCGGGACTGGGACGGGTTGCCACCCTGCCAGCCGAGCGCGTCCGCTCGCTCGCGGCCTCGGTGGCCACCTTCTACGGCAAGGCCATCACTCCCGATTCCCCCATCCTCGAGGCCAACCTCCCCTTCCATGGCGCCCGCTTCGAGGCCGTTGCCCAGCCGGTCTCCCCCGAAGGCACCATCCTCTCGCTACGAAAGAAGCACCGGATCTACCACCTCGAGGCGGATTTCCTCGCGCGAGGCGTCGTCACCGCCGAGCAAGAGACGCTTCTGCGCGAAGCCGTGGACCGCCACGCCAACCTCATCCTCTGTGGCGGCACCGGTAGCGGCAAGACTGCTCTCGCCACCGCTCTCCTCCTCTCCATCTCCGATCCTCGGGAGCGCATCCTGCTTCTCGAAGACACGCCGGAGATCCAGGCTCCCGGCCTCCATGTCGTGCCCCTTCAGACCTGCCAGTCCGCGGACCTCCCGAGCCTGGTGCGCACCTCGCTGCGCCTGCGCCCCGACCGCCTCATCCTGGGGGAGGTCCGGGGGCCGGAGGCCCTCTCCCTCCTGCTCGCCTGGAACACCGGTACCCGCGGCGGCATCGCCACTCTCCATGCCGACTCCGCTCCGGCGGCTCTCTCCCGGCTGGAGCTCCTCGTCACCCTGGCTGGCGTCAGCACCGAGTCCGCCAGGTCCCTGATCGCCCAGGCCGTCGACTACGTCGTTCACATTTGCGGCCGGGGTACCGCCCGCCGCGTCCAGGAGATCGTCCGCGTCGACGGCGCCCAATCAGCCGGCTACCTCCTGACCCCTCTCTGCTGAAGGAGATCTCATGCCCAGAAACACCCCCGTCCTCGCTCCCCTCTGTCTCGTCCTCCTCTGGCTGGCCGCCTCACCGCTCTTCGCCGCCACGGGCGGCGCCTCAATGCCCTGGGACCAAGGCTTCAGCACTCTCGCCGACAACCTCACCGGACCCGTCGCCAAGGCCGCCGCTTTGATCGCCATGGCGATCACCGGCTACAAGTGGGCCTTCCGCACCCATGAGGAGGGCGGAAGCAGCCTCTCCAAGCTCCTCTTCGCCGCCTCCTGCCTCTTCTTCGGAGCCCAGATCCTGAGTACCTTCGGGCTCACGGGAGCCGTGGTTTGAGCGCCCAGCGACGGGACCTCCCCGAGATCCCTCTTCATGCCTCGCTCGTGCGCCCCATCCTCTTGGCTGGCGCCGAGCGGGAGATGGTGCTGGGTGAGGTCTTCCTGGCCGCGGCCTTCTTCGCGGCTTTAGGGCCTCACCTGCTGACCCTGGGAGTCCTCGCCGCCCTGGCGCTCGTCGTCCATCCCCTACTGCTACGGGCTGCCAAATACGACTCGGACCTCGCCAAGATCTACCTGCGCCACATCCGCTACCGCCGGTTCTACTGCGCCCGGCCTCACCCTGAAACTCCTCTGCCGAGGCCGCTTTAGGTCTACGTCATGCTCTTCTCCGAGCACTCCTCCCGGCCCCAGGGCCTGCCGGACCTCCTCGCCTGGTTCACCCTTGTCGCTCCCGGGGTGATCCTCAACAAGGACGGCTCGCTTCTCGCCGGATGGAGCTACTCGGGGCCCGACCTCGACTCCGCTACGGCCGAGGAGCTCGTGAGTCAAGCCGAGCTTCTGAATCGTGCTCTCCTGACCTTGGGCGATGGCTGGGGGCTTCATGCCGACGCCCTGCGGCTCCACGCTCCGGCCTACCCCCAGGAGGGGGCGTTTCCCGATCCTGTCACCCGCCTCCTCGACCAGGAACGCCGGTCGCTTTACGAGGCCCGGCCTCTCTTCGAGACCCGGCTCTTTTTGACCGTCACCTACTCGCCCCCGAGCGCCGGGAGATCCCGGATCAAGGGGTTCTTCTTCGACGGCGTTGCCGGCAGGCAAGAGGCGGAGACGCCGCTTGCCTACTTCGAGGGGCGGCTGAGCGAGCTCGAAGACCACCTGGGAGGCGCTCTGCGCCTCTCCCGCCTCGACGACCGTGCGCTTTTGACCCTCCTTCACACCTGCCTCACCGGGTTGACGCACTCGGTCGCGGTGCCGACGGTTCCCGACCTCCTCGACTACTACCTGGGCTCTCAGGACCTCTACGGCGGCATCGCGCCGCGGGTGGGAGGTCAGACCATCCGGGTCCTCTCCTTCGCTCTGCTTCCTCTTGCCACCTCGCCCGGTCTTCTCGATCCGTTGGCGCGCCTGCCGATCCCCTTTCGCTTCTCCACCCGCTTCCTGCCGCTCGATCCAGGAACCGCCCTGCGTCT
>DASUEN010000239.1:0-17760 GCA_036275055.1 Thermoanaerobaculia bacterium | reverse complement strand
CTTCTCCCGGTGAGGGGGGTGGCGAGGGGGCGGGAGAAGGGGCAGGGGATGAGGGTCCTGGGCGGGGGACCGCGGCGGGAAGGAAAGCACCTTGCAAACAAAGGCTTTCGACGTATAGCATTAGAGAATAGCCGGGAAGGCTGTGCGCGAGCCTCTCCCACCGGTCCGGGTCAACGGTCACAGAATTGGAGGTTCATCATGCGTTTTGGGCTCTCCACCTGTCTCTATCTCGTCGCCTTCGTCCTGCTTTCCACCACAGGGTCGGCACAAACGTGTAACGGCCAGCCCTACAACCCGACCTTCAGCATCTGCTGCAATGGGGTCCTGTCGAACAAGGGATCCAACAATGCCTGTTGCGGCACTCACCCCTACGACACCACCTTCAGCATCTGCTGCAATGGGGTCTTGTCGACCAAGGGGTCCAACAATGCCTGCTGCAACACTACCCCCTACGACACCACTTTCAGCATCTGCTGCGATGGGGTCTTGTCGACCAAGGGGTCCAACAATGCCTGCTGCGGCACTCGCCCCTACGACACCACTTTCAGCATCTGTTGCAGTGGGGTCTTGTCGAACAAGGGGTCCAACAATGCCTGCTGCAACACTACCCCCTACAACACCACTTTCAGCATCTGCTGCGGTGGGGTCTTGTCGAACAAGGGGTCCAACAACGCCTGCTGTGGCACTCAGCCTTACGACGCGACGTTCTACCGGTGCTGCCCTGGTAACGTCGTGCGCTTCGGGTCTTGTTGAGGGGCAGGGCGGGCCCGGCGCTACCGCCGGACCTTCACTCCCAACTGGACGAGGCGGGGAGATCCCAGGGTCTCGATCGGCGACCGGCCGGTGACCACCTTCCTGTCGAACAGGTTCTCGGCGGAGAGGAAGACGTCCAACCGGTTGCCGAACGGCCGGCGCAGGGAGAGATCGGCCACGGCGTAGCGTCGCAAGGGGAGCTGATTGAGGTCGTCGTCGAACTGCTCGCCGGCCCAGCGCCCCTGGAAGAGAACGGCGACCGGCCCCGCGAAGGAGATGCCCAGGGAGCCCTGGTTCAGCGGCACCTGGGGCACGCGCAGGCCGGTGCGATCGACGCGCGAATCGGTGTAGAGATAGGAGGCCTGGAGCTCCCAGCGCGATGGCGACGCCTGCGACCCTGGGCGCAGGCGTAGCTCGGCCTCGACGCCGTCGGCGTTCACCCGGTCCAGGTTCTGCCGCTGGCGAGTGATCCCCTGGGGTGTGACCGCCAGGGTGACGTTCCCCACCGCGCCGTCGATCCGGTTGCGGAAGACGTTCAAGCGGGCGAAGAGGACGGACGAAGGCGTGAAGTCGGCGCCGATCTCGGCCCCCGTCAGGGTCTCCTGGCGCAGGTTGGGATTGGCGAGGGTCACGACGTTGCCCACCTGGAAGGGACGGTAGAGCTCGTTGAGGGTCGGCGCCCGGAATCCCCGGTAGGCCGAAGCGCGGACGGTGAGGGCGTCGGCGGCGCGGAAGGCGGCGCCGAGCCGGGGGTTGAAGCTCGTCCGCGTGCTGCTGCTCGCCCACAGGTCGAGCCGCGCTCCCGCGAGGAGATCGAGCCGCGGCGTGACGTCGAAGGTCTGCTGCGCATAGAGGCCGCCGAGGGTCTGGTCCTGAACGTCCCACGAGGCGCGACGCACGTCGGCGCCGGCGAGCAGCCCCCCGGAGGAACGCCAGGCGGTCGAGGCGCCGAAACCGGTGGTCTCGAAGTCTTGTTTCGCGGTGAGAAACTCCTGCGACCGGTTCGGCAGAATGCGCGAGAAGGTGCTGCGGAAGCCTTGCGTCTGGCCGAAGGCGTCCCATTGCCAGTGCTCGCCGGACCAGCCGGCCTGGACGGATTGCAGGCTGGTGTCGTTGACCTGCAGCGCCGTGCCGTTCCCCCGCTCTTCGCGGAAGGCGTTGATCCCCAGGTGGTAGCGGCCCCATTCGGCGCGGCCGAAGAGGGTACCGAAGTCGACCGTCGCCGGCCGGTCCACGGCGCCCCGGTTCTCCGGCGAGAGGACGAAGAAGCCGTCGGCGCGGAAGGCGCGGCCGGAGAGGGTGTAGCCCCAGCCGCCATTGGCGGCGGTATCGGAGGCGAAGGCCTCGGCGTCGCCGGTCCCGTGATCGCCGCCGCGCGCCGTCGCTTCCAGGGTGCCAGGCCGCGGCGGGCGCGGCAGGAGCTGGATCGCCCCGCCCATGGCCGCGCTGCCGTAGAGCTGCGAGAGGGCGCCGCGGGCCACTTCGACGGATTCGAGGCTGGAGAGCGGCAACCGGTTCCAATAGACCCAGCCGCCGAAGGGATCGTTGAGCGGCACGCCGTCGAAGAGCACCAGCGTGCGGCTGGCGCCGCTGGGCCCGAGGCCGCGCAGGGAGACGCCCTGCGAGGTGGGATGGGCGGCGAGGCTGCTCGAACGCCGCAGCAGGCTGAAGCCGGGGATCTGCCGGAGCTGGTCGTCGAGCGTCAGCCCGGGCGAGCGCTCCAGGTCCTGGCGGGTGAGGACGGAGGTCGGAGCGACGGCATCGGTCAGGCGCTCCGCGCTCCCCGAGGCAGTGACGACGAGGGTGTCGCCGAAGGATGGCGCAGACGCCGGAGGGGAATCGACCTGGGCCAGCAAAGCCGCGAGAGCCAGAGCCGAAGCGTTCATGATCCGCCGATCTTACCGGAGAGGTAGGACCCCGGGGAGCGGCCCGCATCCGCCCCCCAGGGTTTGATCGCATCGATTGTCAAAGAGCCAGCCAACCTCGACATCCCAGGGGTCGATCCATGAAGAAATCTCAGGTCGGCAGAATCAACCTAACATGACCTCATAGACTCGTCAAGGCTTTGATGGCTACTGAGTTGACAATTTGGCATCTCCATGCTCTCATTCCGCTCGGATCGTATCTGAAGGAGTCGCCCGCGCCGGATTCCACGGGGTCCGGACCTTGCTCTCGATGATCCCGACCGAGGTCTGAGGGATGCGCACCGAGGTCCGGACGGTCCAGAGCTTGGTCCGGAAGGCCCAGACCTCGCTGCGGAGGACCGGAAGCTTGCTGAGGACAGCCCGGACCGAGGTCTCGAGGACTCGCTCCGAGGTCCTGGGGGTCCAGACCTTGGTCCGGGCGGCCTGGAGATCGGTCTGGAGGATCTGGAGATCGGCAGGAGGGGCGTGGATTTCGGCGCGACCGGCTCAGAGCGTTCTTTGACAACTGAAGCACAAGAAGTGCCCCCCGGTTGGGCCGGCCGGGGGCTCTCCGCGTTCGGGGTGGAGAGCCCCCGTCTTTTTTCAGGCCGTCCGTAGGGTCTAGCCACCGTGCCGCCGGCGGTCGTTGCCGTGGCCATGATCATTCTGGCCATGGTTGGCTCGACCCCGGCCGGCATCGCCGCGGTACTGCTGCCGCTGCGGCGGAGCCTGGCGCTGCGGCTGGTACTGCTGCCGCTGTTGGTATTGCTGCTGTTGCCGCTGCTGCGGCTGGACGTTGTACCGGCGCTGCCAGCCAGTCTGCGGCTGAGCGCGCTGGTTGTCGTACGAACGCTGGCGGTTGGCCCGATCCTGCTGCCAACGCTGGGTGTTGTCGTTCTGCTGCCGCCGCTGAGCGTCGTTTTGCTGCCACTGCCGGTCGGCCTGACGACCCCGTCCGTTGTCGAACGAGCGCTGCCGGCTGGCCTGATCCTGCCAACGCTGAGCGTTGCGGTCGCCCTGGGCCTGCCGGGACGGGTAGCCCTGCCGGTTGTCCCGCTGATTGTTCCGCCCGAAGTCCTGGCGGTTCATCTGCGCGAAGCTCCGCTGGCGGTCCGGATGGTCGTTGCGGAACTGGTTCGCGCTGACCACCGAGCGCCGGGCGCCGGCGCGGTCGAGCGGAGAGCCCCGCCAGCCGCGATTCACCTGCGGACGGAAGAACGCGAGGCGGTTGCCGTCCACCTGGTAGCCACGGCCCCGGAAGCCGTCGAGCCCGGCCAACTGGAAGCGCGGCACGTCGCGGTAGAAGCGGCGGACGTGCGTGAACGGGATGCCCCGGTTGAAGTACCGGCCGCCGTAGAAGCCGTAGCTGGTGCAGTTGTGGGTGAAGCGGAAGAACGAGCTCACCCGCACCCACGGCACGAAGAAGTCGAACAGGTCCACGGAGAGGAAGGCGCGCGTCGGCACGAAGAGGTACGCCGCGGGCGCGATCCCGTAGGCGTAGTTGGCGTAGCCATACCCGCCGTCATCGCCGTAGCCGCCGCCGTAGACAGGGGCACTCTCGTAACCGGCGCCGTCGTCGTAGGCGGGACCGCTATCGTAACCGGCGTTGTCGTCGTACGCCGGATTGTCGTAGCCCGGATCGTCAGGGGCCGGATTGTCATAACCGGGGCCGTTGTCGTAGCCAGGAGCGTTGTCGTAGCCAGGGCCGGGGGTATTGCTGGCGTTGACGTTGGCGCCGGGGGGGAGTGGAGCCCAGCCGACGTAGTCGTTGCCTTCCTGCCAGGAGACCCAGGCCGGAGCCCAGTCGTTGCCGGGGACCCAGGCCCAGCCGATCTCAGGGTCCTGATACCAGCGGCCGTAGTGATAGGTCGCCCAGCCATAGGGCTCGTCGGAGAGCCAGGTCCACCCCTCGTCGCTCCACACCCAGTGGCCGGCCTGGTAGGGACGCCAGCTCGCGGACACGTCGCGCGGCGTCCAGACCCAGCCGCGGTTCGGGCGCTCGATCCAGTTTCCATAGGGGGCGAGACTGTCGTAGAAAAAGCCGAGGTCCACGGAGGCATGCCCCCGAGGCCCCACCTGGACCCCCGCGCCCACCGAAAGCTGGGCGGAGGCCGCTCCGGCGCAGGCGCCCAGGAGGAGAAGGGCGAAGAGTACGTTGCGTGTGGTTGCCATGAAGTTACCTCGCCGTGTGTTGGTGTCCGCACGTGAAGGGACCCCCGTATTTGGGGATTCCCAGCGCGGTCACTTCCCTATTGGGCAAAGGATATGCCAACGCGCCCCTCCAAGGGAAATTGCGCACGCGGGGACCCCTGGAGAGGACGGTCGTGGGGTCTGGAGCGGACGGCCGGAGCGATCGACTCGTCAGGGCTGCCGGCGCGCCGCCCAGAAGGGCGAATCGGCCCAGCGGCGCTCGGCGCGATAGTAGGCGTCGCGGTGCGCCAGGTAGCCGGCGTAGTCGCGCCGGGTCCGCTCGACGTAACCCTCCAGGGCGCCGCGCTCGCCGCCCAGCCAGGCGAGCGCGACGTCCGCCGCCGCCAGCCCGCCGGCGACCGCGGCGCTCAGTCCCTGCGAGGAGAGCGGGTCGAAAGCCGCCGCCGCGTCGCCCACCGCCATCCAGCCCTCGCCCGCGGGCCGGCTCAGCAAGGAGCTGCCGGCGGCGACGACGCGGAGCACGCCCTGCAGCCGTGCGCCCAGCGTTTCCACGCGCCGCCGGGTCTCGGCCGCCGCGGCGAGCCGCGACCGCCAGCGCGCGATCTGGCTCGAACCGTCGCGGCGCACCAGGGCCGCATCGGTCATGTAGACCACCGCCAGCCGGCGGGCCGGCAGGGGGGCCGAGTACCACCAGCCGTCCGCGACCGCCTCCACCAGCAGCACGGCCTCGGCCTCACCGCCGCCGGCGGGGATCTCGAAACATCCGGCCACTCCGGTCAGCCGGTCGAGCGACAGCCGGCCGATGCCCTGCCGGCGCGCGAACGCCGAGGCGCGGCCGGTGGCGTCGATGACGAAGGGCGCCTCGATCACCGCGTCGCCCAGCGCGAGCCGCCACCCGCCCCGCGGCGTGCGCTCGGCGGCCCGCAAGCCACGGCAGGTGACGCAGCACGCGCCCCGTTGGGTGGCCGCGTGGCGCAACATCGCGTCGAAACGGTCGCGGTCGAGATGCCAGCCGGCGCCGTAGGGGCTGAAGATGAAATCGCGCTCCGCCGGCTCCGCCGAGCCCCAATAGGAACGGATGCCGGCGGCCGGGAGATGGCCGGCGCCGAGGAGCTCCTCCCAGACGCCGGCGCGTTCGAGCAACGGGCGGATGCCGGGCGGCAGGCACTCGCCGACGTTTGGACGAGACTCCGCACGGCCGACGAGGGCTACGGCGACGCCGGCGCGCGCGAGCTGCGCCGCGGCGACGGAACCGGCGGGTCCCGCGCCGAGCACCGCCACCGTGAACGGGCGATGCCCGGCCGGAGCCGCCTCTCCAGGATGCGGCACGGTCACCTCAGTGCACGACACCCATGCCGTAGGGCTTGCGGTGAGGCCTGCGCCGGGGCTTGCGCGCGGCGGCCGCGAAGGCCGCCGGCAGGGCCGCTTGCAGCGCCACGCCGATCGGGCAGCCCGCCTGCACCCACTGCACGATGATGTTCTCGAAGGTGAGCCCGAGCGGCGCCTGCTCCGTGATGGTACCCGGTGCGATCGTCCGGAACACCTGCGCCATCTCGCCGTCGCCGGTCACCAGCGAGGTGATCAACGGGCTGGCGGCGGGGTTTCCCTTGACGATCCAGCCGTTGGCCTCGTCCGAGATGGCGCCGAGCAGGAGGTCGTCCATCCGCTGCTGCTGCGCAGGGGAGACGTCGTCGCCGAGATCGAACCACCAGTGGATGCTGCGGGTGATCTTCTCGCCCTCCTTCTCGGGGTCGGGTCCGATCAACAACACGTTGTGGCCGGTGACGCCTTGCTGTCGCTGGCGCAGGACGTCCACCACCTGGAGCATATTGAGGTAGGGAGCGGCTGCAGCGTCCGGCGGCTGAGGCAGGGTCAGCGACAGGATCCAGTCCCGCCACAGGGCTTGCTCCTCGTCGGTGAAGACGTGGAACATCGGGCCGTTGAAGCTCATGAGCTGGAAGATGGGGCTGATGTCCGGCCGGCCAGGGATGACGATCCCTGAGTCCTGCAACTGCACCAGGAGCCCTGAGGGGTCCTCGAACCAGTCGTTGATGCGGGTGTCGCCCAGCATCTGGTCGCCGTGCATGAGGCTCGCATACTGCGCCTTGCCCTGGATCATGTTGACCATCTGTTCGGTGAGGGTGGGCGGCGAGGCGATGAAGTTGCTGACGTCCTGGTTCAGCGTGCCCAAGGTAGCGAAGGCGATGTACCCGGTCCAGATCCGACGCCAGACTTCCTGCATGGCGGCTTCGCCCTCGTTTTGCCGCACGATGTCCAGGTACATCTCGACGGCCTCCTTGGCGAGGGCTCCATGCCCCACCGAGGCGTTGTCGATGCCGACGTGCAGCGAGTAGTAGAGCGGATTGATGCCGAACGCCTCGAGCTCGTCCACGGTGGTCTTGAGGCTCACCGATCCCCATTCGAGCTCCAGCGTCATGCCCAGGATCTCGGGGAAGAACTCGTCATTGAACTGCGAGATGGCCAGCAGGAAGACCGGCTGGGTGAAGGCGGAATCGAGGAACCGGGGCTCGTAGGCGTAGGCGCGGGTGTAGAGGTCCGGCAGATAGATGTTCACGCTCTTGAGCAGGTCGGTGTAGACGTTGGCGTGGTTCTGCGCCACGTCGCCGTCGCCGAGCTCGTCCTGGCGGATGCGGGCCAGCAGCTCGCTGACGGAGGAGAGCGGTCCGTCGGGTGTGACGTGGCGCAGCCAGGCGCCGTCGAGCTGGTTGAAGGGCGCCAACTGGAGCTTTTCGAAGATCACGTCCTCGCGCGTCTGGGAGATGTTGTCCGCATAGACCTCGGGGCTTTCGTTGTCGCGCACGAAGTTGTCGTAGATCGCCTGCAGACGGGTGTTGAACGCCCACGGGGTGTAATCGAAATACCCGAAGAGCTCATCCGGGTCGATCGCGTTGGCGTTGCTCTGCGCCGTCGTCAGATAGTTTTCCACCATCTGGTGCGCCGTGGGGATGAACTCCGGATAGTTGACGATGTTCATCAGGAGGTAGAACGCCTCGCGCTCGGTGACGTCGATGTACGGTGAACGCTCTGTCTCGATGTAGACCACCTGCGCGTCGGGCCCCTCGCCGTAGGTCCTGGGCACGATGAAGCCGAGATCCTTCCAGTGGATCACCATGGCATTGTCGATGAGAGGGACGTCGTTGGCCGCCAACTGGACCGGCGTGGGCAGTGGCGGCAGGCCGCGCGCCCACGGCACCCGGTCGGCGAGCACCCCTTCGAGCGGGCCGTCGACCGCCGGGTCGTAGGTGGCCAGGACCTGCTCGTAAAGCTCCACGGGGACGACGTCGTCCGGGCGCGCGGCCGGCCACCAGTTGGTGTTGCACTCCGCGAAGTCGGCCTGCCAGGGGAGCGCCATGTGGCGGGTGACGTAGCCGGGCAGCCAGTCCTGGTTGATCCGGCAGGGTCCGGACCAGGTGCTCTTGTCGCGGGCGATGTAGGTGATCTCGATGCCGGGATAGAAGGCGCCGCCGACGCAGGGATCGAGCGCGCCGTGATCGAGCACCCCCGGCTGCTCCGCCACCGGATAGTCCCACAGCGGGCGCACCGGCGGTACGCCTTGCCAGTCGTCCTCGTAGTCATCGTTCGCCCAGCGCTCGAAGCAGGCGTACCGGCGGGCGGTGAGGGTCAGCCAGGTGGGATAGATGGGGCCGAAGGTGGAGCCGGGCACGATGTCCGGCGGCGTCAACGGCTCGCCGCCGTCGCCGGACATCTGTGGCATGTACTGGTAGTTGGCATACTTCAAGGTCTCCTGGGTGTCGGCGGCGTCGGGGGTGGGCGAGAGGAGGTCCGGCTTGCGCAGCCGCTTGAAAACGTGCTGCTTCGCGTAACGGTTGGCCTCGCCCTTCTCGCGCAGCTCCGGTAGCGGCTCGCCGCCGACGATGAAATCACCGGCCTGGCCCGCGCCCGTGCCATGGCCGCGGTAGACGGTGGCGTTCAGCCAGTGGTACTGCTGCAGGCGGGCGAACACCGGGTAGATGTCGCGGGTGAAGGACACCGGCTTCTCCGGTGGCGGCGGCTCGCCCTGCTCCCAGGCCGTCATCGCCACCTCGTACAGCGTGGTGAGGACGCGCGCCGACGGCGCGTATTTGGGCGGCGCCACCAGCACCCACGCCTTGTCCTTCACCGGGATCTCGCCGCCGTCCTTGAGCGTCACGGTGGCGCTCACCGGGCCGTCGGAGGAGTCGTCGTACCAGTAGTCGTTGTTGGCGTAGGTGCTGACGCTCTCGAGGTTCAGAAAGCCGATCGGATTGTTCGGGATCAGCGATCCGGACTGGCCGAAGCCGCCGAGCACGATGAGCCGGCCCTGATCGTCGGTGCGCAACTCGCCGAGCTGCACTTCCCGCTCGGGCGACATCACGACCGGCGGGATCATCACCCCGGGAATCCAAGTGCAGCCCGCCGCCGGTTCATTGCCGAGTCGCTTGTAGGGGGTGTTGAGATAGCCGACGCGGCTCCCCTTCAGGCACGCGGCATTGCCGGGGTCGACCTGGACGTCCTCCGGATTGGAGTCGTCCAGCTTCCCGGGAGTGGTCACGGTGTAGGGGAGCGGGCCGATGGTGCCGCCGTCGAAGCGGACCCCCTTCGTCTGGCGGCCGCTGATCGAGCGCGGGCCGGGATCGATGATCAGCAGCTTGCGGTCCTCGCCCGTCACCTCCTGGTTGCGCGGCGGCGTCTGGTTCTGATTGACCTCGTAGAATTCCGGATACTGGCTCTGCCAGTAGGAGCCCAGGAACATGTCGTACTCGGCCTTGCGGTTGGCGAGATGCACGGTCCAGGTGACGTCCGCGTCGTCGGCGGTGATCTCCTTGACGGCGACGCCGGCCGCGTTGTAGCCGTAGATCCGGAACTCGGCGCCTTGCCGCTTGATCCGACCCATCCTGTCTTTGAAGCCACCTTCGGGAGAGGGCGTCTCGCCGGGCGTGCGCGGCCCGAGGAAGTACTCGTCGGGACTGTTGCCGAAACGCGCGATCCCCACGCCGGGATGGATCATGCAATAGGCGATCTCGCGATCGATCTCCGGCGAGTCGCCGGGCCCTGCTGCTGCGGCTTTGACTGCGTTGCGAGCCTTGCTCATGGGGAGCGCCTCCGGGTATCTGCCTCGTTGGGGTCGTTGACGATGAAAGAGAGCGAATGCGAATTGTTCAACGTCAATCCCAAGGACGGGGATTGAAGGTAGACGTAGTAGAGCCCGGCGGCCGGAGGGGTGAGCTCCAGCTCGTAGACGCCGGACGCGGGCTCGGCGGCGGGCTGCCGCCGCTGCCAGGTGCCGGGGCTCAGGAATACCAGCGTGGTGAGATCGCGCAGGCCGGGGATCGGCTGGCGGGAGCCCGCGTCGAGGACTTCGAAACGGACGCGCCCGCTCTGCCGGGCGCGCAGGCCGGCGGCCGGCGCCAGCCCGCGCACGAGGATCTGCCGCGGCGGCGCGGGCTCGCCGGGTGCCGCCGCCACGGCCAGCTCGAAGCACTCGACGACCCGGGGAGCGTCGAGGAAGAACACGACGTCGTAGACGCCCCCCCGCGGCAGCCGGCCGACCGTTTCGTACACTCCGCCGGGCCGCTCGCCGAGACTGCGGTCGACCATCATCAGGGCGCGCGGCTCGTGGCCGTAGTTTTCGAAGTGGCCCATCGGCGCGGCCATGCCTTCCTTGTAGAAGTAGACCGCGCGGTCCCCGGGATTGGCCACCAGCACGGCGTTGCCGCCGGGCACCTGCACGATGGAATCGGCGGGGCTCGGGCGCGTCCCCGCGGCGGGCGGACGCTGGCCGCCGGGGAAGTCCACCAGCGGAATGGGCGCGTCCGGAACGCCGATCTGCGCCAGCGGCACCATGAGCACGGTCGCATCGCCGCGCAGGCGGAGGTAGGCCAGGGTGTCCGAGAACGTGACCTGGTCCGGGGTGCCGTGGACGACGCCGGTCTGCACCACGCGGCTGGAGGCGGCGTCGAGCACGTGCAATAGCCCTCGCTCGGGGTTGACGGCGAGAGCGAAACGGCCGCCGGGCGCGAAGCGCAACGAGCCGAGGCCGGGCTCGGCCGTGATGCGGGCGACCACGCGCGGGTTCTCTCCTGGTACCGCCGCGATGGTGCCGTCGCCCTGGTGCGAGACGTAGGCCAGCCGCGCCTTGGCGGAGAAGGCGACCGACACCGGCCGGCTCCCCGTGGCCAGCTCGGCCAACTTGCGCCGCGCCGCCACAGAGATCACCGACACCGTGCCGGCTTGGCGGTTGGTGACGAAGGCGAACCGGCTGTCGTCGCTGAAGGCGATCTCGTGCGGACCCGCGCCGATCGGGAAGCGCGCGGCGAGGGCGAGGGAGGCGCGATCGAAGACCGCGACGCCATCCTCTTTCTCGCCGCCATACGTCACCCAGAGCAGTTCCTCGTCGGGCTGCAGTGCGATACGGCCGGGCCGGCCCGGCGCCGACAGCCGGGCCGACACCTGCCAGGAAACGCCATCGACCACCGCCACCCGGGACGACGCCGGCATCGAGACGAAGAGGCGGCGGCCATCGCCCGTCAGCGCCCAGTCTTCGGCCGGGCTGTCCAGGAAGACCATGGCGAGGAGCTGCGAGCCGGCGAAGCCGAAGCGGGCATCCACCACCGCCAGGCTGGCGTCCTCGTTCATGGTCAGCACGTAGGAGCCGTTGAGGTCGAGGGCCGGCCCGCCGGTCAGGCCGCCCTCCAGGAAGCGGGCCGCCTTGCCGGTGCAGGCCCGCGCGTCGGGCACCTGGCCGGGCTGGCGCGCGGCGAGCCAGGCGGCCGGGCGCAGGCCGGTCATCGGCAGCCCCGCGCCGTCGGCGAGGTGGAACCGGAAGCGGACGTCGCCCCCGGCTTGCAGCTCGCTGCGGTCACTACGGCCGCCCGCCGGCTCGGCCACGAGCTCGACAGTGATCCCTTCCCGCGTCGTTTTCGTTGCCGCCGCCGCGGCCCCGGCGCAGAGCGCGCAGGCGGCGAGGAGGCTCAGCCGGCATCGCTTGGGCGGTCGCATGTCTCGGCCGATCCGATCCTTCAATGCCGGGTGAACCGCTGGCGCTTTTTGACCGCTTGCGCATGCGCGGCCGGCGGCGCCGCCGGCGGGCCGCTGCCGTACACAGCGATGCCGCCGCCGGCGCTGGTCACCGTCAAGGTCTGCGGCACGCTCCCCGCAGCGCTGTAGGTCCAGCGCCCGTCCGGCCCGACCGGCACCTGGGCCGTGGTGGCCGGGCTGCCGTAGGACAGGGTCACGCTCGGCGCGAACGCCCGCGTCTGCGGCGACACGGTGTTGACGCCCGCGACGGTGAAGCCGCTGCCGCCCGCCTGGACGGCGCCGAGGGTGACGGTGTCGGGGCAGCCGGCCGGCGCCGGCGAGCAGGCCGCCGGCCCGACGCGGAAGAGCCCCCACAGCCCGGCCTGGTACTGGTTCGCCGTCCAACTGCGGTACAGGTAGTCGCCCGGCACGCGGTTGGCGCCTCCCGCCGCGGCGAGGACGACGTCGTAGTGCGAGGTCGGCCCGTAGGCGCCCGTCACGCCCGTGGCCTCGGAGAGCGGGTTGTGGCCGATCACCGTGGAATCGCGGGTGTACGGCTCCTCTTCCCAGACGTGGCCGGTGAGCTCGAAGACCTGCTGGTTGTCGCCGATGCCGCCCGGATCGGCGAGGCGGAAGCGCACCGGCATGCCGGCGGGCGCGCGGAAGACCGGGGTCTGCGGATCGCCCGCCACCAGCGTGTTGGAGACCGCCGGGGTGGTGTCCAGCCCGGTGAACTGGAAGGCGCCGGTGGCCGCGAGGTCGCCCGGCGAGAGGTGGCCCCAGTCCGCCGGAGCGGAGGCGCCCAGGGCCGGGTTCATCAGCGCTCCGAAGCGATAGAAGAACGGCTCGCTGCGATAGTTGAAAGCCGAGAGGTTGTTCCCCGCGGCGTAGAGCGAATGGCCATTCAGGACCATGTTCACGTCGTCCTGGGCGGCGACGACGAACTCGCGGAACGGCGCCCCGTCGCGAGGGAAGACAGTGGCGGAGGCGCGCGAATCGGTGTCCTCCCGCCAGGTGGCGCCGAGCGGCTCGACGACGAGCACGCCGAAGAGCCCGTGGTAAACGTGCAGCAGCGGATCGGCGGGCGTCAGGTTGACGGTGCCGAGCTCCACCGGCGTCGCCTGCGGCGCGCCGCTGGAGCTCTCCAGGTTGCCGGCGTACCAAAGGTAGTCGCGGCAGGGGAATGCCGAGCCGGAGCACGGCGGGTCCCCGGGCGCCACGGTCTGCACCGGATTGACGCCCACGTTGGCGCCGTCGCCATGAGTGACGTCGAAGGCCACCAACTGCGCATGGAGCCCGACGGCGGCGGAGGGATGGATCAGGACCGACGAGTAAGGATTGGTGTACGGCGCCGTGCCGGCCGGCTTCGCCGCCGATTGGCCGAGGGTGAAGACGCAGTCGGAGGGATCGAACCGGTTGGTCAGCCGGACGCGGAGCCAGTCCCCGGCCGCCGCGCGCAGCACCAGCGGCTCCAGCGGCACTCCCGGACGCAGGCGTCCCTGGGCGTCGAGGTCCTCGTCGCGCACGTAGATCAGGGCGTCCGGATCATGGAGTGGGTTGGCGCCGAACTGCGGATTGCCGTTCGCGTCCTGGCCGGTGAGCGCGCCCCGGGAGTTGTAGAGCAGGCCGCGGGCGTCGCCCGTCGCCTGCCGCACCGTGGTCGCTGAGATCCGGAATTCGCGCACACAGGGAGCTCCCTGCGTGCATTGCGTGCTCGATCCCGCCGGCGGCACGAGCCCCGTCGCCGGGCCGGAGGAAACCGGATCGTTCTGATTGTTCGGCAGCCGCGCGAGGTTCTCCACCGGGCCTCGATAGGAGCGCAGGAGCCCCCAGATGCCGTTGACCAGACCCTCGTAGGAGGCGCTGGGGTTGTACAGATAGTCCGCCGCCGGCCGCTCCCCGGCGAGGCTCGGCATGCGGAACAGCATCTCGTAGTGCTCGGAGAGGATGACCAACTGGCTGTTGCGATAGCCGGAATTCCGTGACTCGGGCTCGAACAGCCACTTGAGCCCGTGCAGCGTGAAATCGTGCATGGAGGTGAACGCGCCGGCCAGGACGCGGATCTGCACTGGATCGTTTTCATAAGCGCGCAGCAGCGGCGTATAGGGATCAGCCGGCAGCACGCCGCAGCCGTTGGCGGGACCTCCGGATGCCGCCAGCGGGCAGTCCACCGGGAAGCGCAGGCAGTCGGCTCCGATGCAGTGGGGATTCAGGAAGCTGCCGGGCTTGGGCTGGGTGCTCATGGCCGCGTCGTACCGCGGGATGGAGCGGAAGGCGTGCGAAAGGTCGAGCGCCTCCGGTCCGGCCGCCGGATCGAGAGCCGCGCCGTTGGCCGGGAGTGCCACCCGCAGCGGTAACGGCTCGTTGCGATAGTTGAGCGAAAACGTGCCGGTGCCGAAGTCGCTGACCAGCCGCGGCGTCGGCGGCGAGGCCGCGAGGCCCATGCCGCCGTTCATCACCACCGAGGGAGCGCTGACCGCGCCGTCGCTCGCGACGCTGCAGCCGACGCAGTTGAGGGCGTTCGCCGGGTCGGACCACCCCGTGTAGCCGGCGTTGGAGGCCACGGCGGCGCAGCGGGTGTTCTGCGGCGTCTGGCCGAGCTGACCGTTGGCACCATAGGTGTAGCAGTCCGGCAGGCTCTTGCTGGTGGGCTGATAGGCGAGTTGCAAGTCCCCCCAGACCAGGGCGAACTCGCGGTAGCTTTCCACTTTTTCCGCTCTCCGGCAGGCCGGCGAGGAATCGGTCATGGGCACGATGTTGGCCGCGAATCCGGTGGGCCCGCCGTCGGCCCGCGAGCCATAGACCTGCTTGCCGTCGGGAGACGTCCACCGCGAGCAACGCGGCTCGACCAGGAGGCCGCCGTAGAGGCCTGCCTCCTGGTGGGTGGAGGGGCCGAAATGGTCGTGCGTGAACACGGTCATGTAAGTGCGGTCGCGCTCCCTGGCGTCGAACAGCGGATCCACGTACCACCGCTGCACGGTGGCCTGCGCGCCTACCCACTGGCCCAGCGGACCGTCCCCGAAGTCCTGGATGGGCTTGGCCAGCAGCGTCTTCTGCGACCGGCGGTCGAACGACCACAGCCCGCCGGCCTGGTTGATGCCGGCGATGCGGCTCCTCACCTCGTCGGGGCTGAAGGTGCCGTCCTCGTAGTTGAAGCCGTTGGCCGCGCCATCGGAGGCCAGGACGTCGAACTTCACCAAATGGATGTGCTGGCCGAGGACGTCGGTGGGCGTGCGCACCTGGAAGTCGTCCAGCTCGTAGTAGGCCGGCACCAGGTTGGAGTGCCAGTACTCGACGAGCTCCCGGCTGTTGGCGCGGAAGAACAGGGGCTCCGGCGCCTGCCGGCCGCTCAGGATGTCCGGCACGTCGGACCACAACGCCATCATGCGCTGCTGCGGGTAGTGCCAGCCCTTCTTGTTGAAGACCGCGTCGATCTGCAGATTGACTCCCTTGTAGAGCCGGGGCTTGCCGTGCTCGAGGTCGCCCACGGGCGCGCCCGCGAGGTCCACTCCCGGATCGGCGAACGGTGCACCGGGTTGCGCTCCGCGGGGCAGGCCGTTGACCAGGAAGTCGGCGCGCTGGCCCGCCGGCGTGAAGCTCGCGTGCCGGCGCTGGCCGAAGTACCTCATGGCCGCGGTCTCGGCGGGAGTCCCCTTCTCGGGGAGCTCGACGGCCGTGATGGCGCCGAGGTCCTTGCTGAAGTCGGTCGGCGTGTGCTGCTCGTTGAGCACCGTGGCCCCCAGGACGAGGTGGCGCGGCAGGCCGCCGTCCAATCGCTCCACCTGGCCGTCCTTGGTCTCGGTGGCGAAGTCGAGCGGCGGATGCGGCGCGCGCCGGCCGGCCATGCCGGGAACGAAGAACGGATAGCCGGGGTGTCCTTCGCCGGCGAGCTGTACCTGGCCGTTGACGATCCTGACCGGCGCCGGTAGCGGTGCCATGGCCCGGGTGGGCAGGGGAACCACCGCGGGAATCGGCGTGCCGGTCGTGATCTCGCCGTCCGGCAAGGCGCGCGCCCCGGGCTTCGGCCGGCCGGCCGCGTCGAGCTCCGTGCCGGCCTCGAATACGTCGTGCACCCGGAACAGGGCCCACATGCCGGAGGCGAAGTGAGGATAGAAATGGCAGTGGAAGATCGAATCTCCCACCGTCAGGTTCAGATTGCCGCTGCCGTGGTAGACCAGGTCCAGCGAGAACGACGCTCCCGGACCGATCGCCTGGCTGTCGAGATAATGGCTCTCGTCGCTCTTCGGCGAGTGCAGCCACTGGTGGGCGTGATGGTGATGGACGTGGTGCACGGCGGCGCCGGCGTGCAGGATGCGGAACTGCACGTGATCGCCCAGGTAGGTGTGGTAGACGTTCGACGGATCGTCGGGGAAGAACGCCATCGTCGCCTTGGGATAGGGACCCGGAGCGCAGGGCGCGGCGGGCGGCGACGCCGAATCCGCCTGGAACGCCAGGTCCTCCGCCAGCATCTGCGCGGTGGTGCACGGCAGGTTGGCCGGAAAGTCGACGATCATCGCCGGGTCGCCGCCCGACCACGAGTTGAGGAAGAACTCCTCGAACTTGCAGTCCGCGCAGTCCCGCGCCGGCCCGACGCCGAAGCGGTTCGCCAGGATCTCCGACGTGATGCCGGCGGCGCCGTAATTGATCGCGAAGCCGTCCTCACCGGCATTGCTGTCGGAGATCTCCTGGTTGGGCGACGAGTAGACGAAGGGAAACGCCTGCACCAGGTCCTGCGACTCGTGGTAGTGGACGGTGATCTCGCGGAACGGCTGCCGGCGGTCGGGCAGCGCCGGATTGGGGGGGAGCCCCGCGACGTCCTCGGCGGCGAGCTCGCCGTGGCCGGGGCCGGTGACGACGGCGGTCAGATCGCCGTGAACGATGGTCCGCGTCGCCGGATCGAGCATCCGCAGCAGGGGCTTGCCGCCGGCGTCCCGGGCGTCGTAATGGACCTCGTAGTGGGCGGGAGCGCCGCCGGCCGCCGGCACGAAGCGGCTGGCGGCCTGGAAATCCGCCTGGCTCACCTGGCTGCGATACCACTCGGAGCGCCGAGGCTCGACGTTGACGGCGCCGAACAGGCCCATGGTGAGCTGCATGGTATTGAAGCCGTTGAAGTCGGCGGGCGTGCTGTACATCAGGTACGAGCCTTCGGCCTCGGCGTACAGCGTGTAGACGGCGTGATTGCCCGGCGCGACGACGCCGCTCAGGTTGCCACCCTGCGCCGGATTGGCGCCGGCGTAAGTGCCGTCGCCGGCGATGCCGTTGACGAGCTGCATGCCGGTGACGTGGACGGAGGCGTTGCGGGTGACAGGCTGGAGAGGGTTTTCGGGCGTCGGGTTGAGCAGGTTCCAGAACTGAATCTCCAGACAGTCTCCCTGATTCACCCGCAGCACCAGGGGCCGCGGGCGCTTGCCAGGCCGCAGCATCACGTTGCCCGGGCTCAGGGACGACCCCGGCGTGGCCGGCACGACGTCGCCCTGAAGGGCGTAGATCATGCCGTTCGGCCGCACCGCGCCGAGCCGGTTGACCATCACCACCTGGTCCAGCGCCACGACCGAGGCGTGCACGGTGTTCGCAGGCCCGCAGGTCGTCTCCGCCTGTGCGGCACGGCCGAGGCTTGAAACCGTGAGTACGACGCTGATGCAGAACTGGCGTCCCGGCGAGCGCATGATGCCCTCCTTCCAGTTTCTGAACCACCCCTTGCCAGGCAGAGGTGCCGCCGGAAGGGTTTCAGGGCTTCAACAGATTGCTTCGAGAATAAACCTTCGCCTGCGTCTTGGCAAGCCCCCGGCCGGGTTCACGCACCACCGGCGGTGACCTCCAGGACGATGCCGACCTCGGCGCCGCGCGCCACGTTCACCAGGCTCTCGCGATGCGTGGGCAGCATCCGCACGAACGTCCCGCCGTAGCGCTCGCCGCAGACGAAATTCCCCCACAC